>NZ_JACOOH010000001.1:0-912044 GCF_014287455.1 Butyricimonas hominis | reverse complement strand
CTTTATCCATTCAGAGTGAGAGAAAGGGGGACATTGTCTCTCTTTCCTCTCTGAAAAATAAATGTTTTTATTGCTTATTATCCGCACCCAAAAAGTTGCATTTATAAGTTGAACTCAAGTGTTTATAAACTTCTTCCACCGTATTCCGGGCAATATCACTTTGTTCCACGCCACTATTCAATTTTAACGGGATACCGAGTGCCTTCGGGTTATAATTATAAGGCTCCCCAAAAATATTTACCAAATTGAAAAAATAGAACCCTCTTAAAGCATACGCTTGAGCTTGTACCAATGTTTTTTCATTATACGTACCGTTCACTTTATCTATATAATCCAGTACCCCATTTACCCCCAAGATAAATCTATAATGGGATTCCCATATATCTTTATAAAGCGAATAAACCTTATTAAGTTCCTCGAACATATCGGGATGCCATGAATATAAATATTTGATAGCATTTGCTTTAGGTTCATCATAACTTGATATCGTTCCCGTTTGGGACGTATAAGTAATATCATCATCCAGCAAGTTGAGCCCGGCACTCAGAACGGTATACGTACCAAGCGGTCGAGGGTAACCGACACCCAATAACATCTCGTCCAAAGAAACGATATCCTTGGGAATATACAAGGTGTCGGATTTGGGTTCCAAAAAATTATCACAACCCGCCAAACCGAGAATAACGATTATTAATAATAAATTCTTTTTCATCTTGTTCATTCATTAAAATCCTACATTAATACCCAAAGAATAAGTCTGCGGAATCACACTTTGCACTCCATTAGTCATCAATTCCGGATCATAACCGTCAAAACGTTTATTGGCGATCACGAACACGTTGTTCACGGTTGCACTTAAGGCAAGCGTTTTAATTCCCACACGTTTGCATAAATCCAACGGCATATTCCAAGTCAAATTAATCTGACGACAACGCAAGAAAGAAGCATCCACCACCAAAGCATCCGAATTTCCCCAAATCGAGTACCAATTCAATTCCGTTTTATCCGGGAGCATTATTTTCGGGTCTATAATTCCGCGAGTCAAAGCCGGTATATTCGTCTTCGTTTCATCACCCGGTTTTTTCCAACGCTTCAACAAATCACGACTTAAATTCGAGTAAGGTTCCGGAACTTTTCCACTCAAAAACGAACCATAGGGATTCGGAAGACGTTTCTTACCACCCAGTATAAGAGCGAAATCGGAACTCAACACGAAGCTCTTGTAACGTATTCCCAGATTCAAACCTCCCGTGAAATAAGGATCTTTCTGCCCGGACCAAACCATGAACTTGGTCGGATCCATATTAGCATCCCGTTCCTCCTCCGGAACATCCATATAATTAAACACTGGACGACCGTCCTCATCGCTTAACCCCTTAAATGAAAACGACCAGAAACTTCCCACGGGGTATCCTTTCTTTGCCAACTCCGTGGTTTTCGCGTTAAGTAACTCGTAATACTTCGGGTTTGCCTTTGTTGCCGATTTTGCTTTATTCCAGTTTTTCGATGAATTCAAACTGACACTTACAGCAAAGTCTTTTGTCCGGACAGGCGTGAAAGCGACCGTAAATTCCAATCCTTTATTATCTATCAATCCCCCGTTAAGTTCCAAAGAAGTTTTCCCGTATTCATAAGCGACATCCTGCATCACGATAGCATTCGACGAACGAGTATAATACTCGGCAGTCACGTTAAACATCCTGAAAAGTTCCAGATCAAGCCCCAGATTCCACGAAGTCGTACGCTCCCAAGACAAATGAGGATTCGGCAGATCGGCAACCGACGACCAATATTGCTGGTAAGTATTATCAATACTTTCTCTATTCAGAATCAAGTCCATCGATTTATTTGAAAGAGCATTTCCCTGTATACCATAAGTAACACGGAAAGCCGCATTATTCAACCAATCGAGAGTCGACGCCATAAAAGGCTCTTCGGTAACCCGCCACAGCAAACCAAATGAATAAGTCGGGTCCAAACGCTTTTTCACATCTTGCCCGAACCGGTTTGACATATCATTACGAATATTGGCATTCAACACGTAGCGGTTCTTGTAAGAATATGCCAATGTCCCGAACCATGAAAAATAATTGTCGGTCTGATCGCTTTTATTCCAAGAGGGACGACCGTAAACGGAATATATATCCTCCAGCGGTCCCAAGGGCTTTTGGGCTGCATAAGGAGCGTTTATCGGCACTAATTTATCAAAATCCGTGGGACGAGCCAATTTATATCCCCGCTCGGGCATATATCCCCATACCATGTTTTCAAGAGTCATGTTACGATTGGAACGCACCTCCATCCCCAACATCACGTTCAAACGATGATCCGTGTCAAACGTTTTCGAGTATAACAATTTATTCTGCACGTTGTAAGAAGCCTGCGTAATCTCGTTCGTGTACAAAGACCCCCCGTAAGGTAGCATGGCTGCTTTGAACTCCGGATCGCCTGTCCCCTTGGAACCATAATCATACCCCCTGTATTCCTTGGCAATGTAATAGGTACGTTCCAACGCCTCAACTTCACTATTTTTGGTATAATGGTTGTATCCGCCAGTAAATTGGTAAGTCAGCCCGCTAATAATCTCCCATTTGAAATCAACAGACGAAGCTATCGTGAAATTACGTACCTTGGAACCACTGTTATCCCGCTCGTTAATAATATTATATCCTAACGATTCCACGTTCCCGTTATACGTGTAACTTGCCCGTTGCTGGTAAAACAAAAGATCCCCGTGTGCATCGTAAGCCGGAATGGCACGGCTAGTGGAAAGAGCGTAATCCATCGGATTCACGCCAGGCCCAAAACCATTCGTGAGCACTGATGTCCCGTTAGCCGTAACATCCAAGGTGATATTATTCCGCAATTTCGCGTTAAAAGCAATTCTTCCGGTATACCTCTCGTTATCGTTCCCGGTCTCTTGACCGTTCTCTTTAGTATACCCCATAGACGCGTTATAAGTAAATTTCTCCGAACCCCCGGAAACACTGACACTGTGCTGATGACTAAAAGCATTGCGGGTAAGCAGCTTCAACCAATTCGTGTTCACGCTTTCCAGCTCCTGTTTGCGTTTCAAGAAATCAGTTCGTGAAATATCCTTTTCTAAAAACATCCGGTACAACCCCTCGTAAACATCCATCTGTTTTATGGGCTTATACGTATAGAAAGAACCTTCCTCTATGGTTTCGTCAGCAAACGTCACCCGTTCTTGAGAATTCATTAAATTAAATCGATCGTATGTGGGACGAGCCGTAAACGAAAAATTCCCCGAGTAATTCACCGTCATGCGATCGGCTTTCCCTCGTTTCGTGGTAATCACGATAACACCGTTGGAAGCCTTCGACCCGTAAATTGCCGTGGCGGATGCATCCTTCAACACCGTGATCGTTTCGATATCCTGCGGGTTCAACCATGAAATCTGGTTACCGATAATCGTGGATAAATCCTGCGTCATCACGGCTGTTGCTGTCAATTTAATCGGGTCAGCCTGAATAATACCGTCTACCACCCACAAAGGATCGGTATTTCCCAATAACGTGGAAGCTCCCCGAATCTGAATCTTTGGACTCGTTCCCACGCGACTGCTCGTGTTCATCACGATCATACCTGCTACACGCCCCTGCAACATCTGATCGAGAGAAGAATAGTTCGGCATCATAATATCATCCGCTTTCACCGAATTATAAGCCCCCACCATATACCGGCGGTTGATACTCTGATAGCCGGTAACGACAATTTCTTCCATCGTGTTCAACACCTCTTTCATCACCACGTTGATTGTGTCTTTCCCTTGATACTTCATCTCCACGGTTTCCATACCTACAAAAGAGAAAACCAAAGAAAATTCATCCAAATTAGGAATCTGAAGGCGATATTTCCCGTCTTTATCCGTGGCGGTACCTATCGACAAGCCTTTCACCATTACCGTAACACCCGGTAGCGGGGCTTTCTTAACGTCTGTCACCAAACCGACTACCCGCACGCTCTTCTGTTGAACAACGGCAGTTTTTTTCACCAGCATCACCACGTCCTTGTCATACTTGAACGTGAGGGAAGAGCCGGCAAGCACATCCGCCAACACGTCTTTAACCTTCTTGTTCTCGACATCCACGTCGACCGTGGGAATCTCGTTCATCTGCTCCGCGTTGTACAAAAAACGCAATCCCGTCTGCTTGTGAATAGCATCGAACAACTCGTACAAGCTGACCTTTGTTAATTTTAACGTCACGTTCTGTTCCTGTCCCAAACCTTCCGCGGCAACAGAAAACACGAAAAACATGACAAAGAAGACTGTTAATCTCATGATTTTCCAATTTTTTTCGCGCACTCGACCCAAAAAGAGGCACGATGTTCTCTTTTTTTTCATACTTTTGTATAAGAATTTTTGTGTTAAACATGATAACCGCATCCCCCAAGATGTTGTTATCGGATTATTACAATCCGGAGAGTCGCCAAACTCTCCGTTTTTTTTATTTAGCACTAACTATCACTATTCTATCTTTCACGCTGAAACGTGCGTCCGAGGTATTCTCCAAGAAAAACAACAATTCCTGAATATCGGCATACCGCTGCATATTCCCGAAGAAACGCAAATCCTTAAGCGATTCGTTCTGGAAGAACACGTTCACGTCATACCAACGTGCAGCCTTTTCCATGATCGACTCCAACCGCTCGTTCACGAACACCACATCCTGACTCTTCCAAGCAATATAAGGATACACGTCGACCTCCTTCACTTCTGCTTTCCCGGTCGCCTCGTTTGCCACTCCCAGTTGGTTCGGTTTCAACCGTACCTCTCCCGCGGTACGATTCGCCTTAAAACCGACCGAACCTTTCACCAGTACCGCTTGGATTTCATTATTCTTGTAAGTATTCAAGTTAAACTCCGTGCCGTACACTTTCAGTTGGTACTCTCCGGAACGAACCATGAAAGGCTTTTTCGTATCTTTCTTCACGCTAAAATAAGCCTCTCCTTTCAAACGTACTTCCCGCTTATCGGCAGTAAACTTCACCGGGTACTCCAACTCCGAATCGGCATTCAACCACACCTCCGTTCCGTCTGCCAGAATCACGAAAAACTCTCCTCCTCTCGGCACGATAATCTTGTTATATATCACTTGGTTTGCCGTTCCCGCCTGTCCCGTGTTGTACTCGATTCCTTTACCGTCCTTCATCTTCACAACAGAACCATCCTGTTCCAGAATCGCGTTTTTATTGTCCGCCAAATCAATGACTTCACCGGAAGAAAGTACAAGACTCGCTCGCGGGAACCCATGACAGATCACCTCATTCCGGGCAATCGACTTTTTTTCGGGCAAAGGTTTATTCATCAAGTACACTCCACCCAACGCCACAATGATCGCTATCGAAGCAACCGCACCGTACCATACCCGACGCACTTTCGTCCCGTTTATCCGGCGTAACATCAACTTCTTCCCTTTCACGGCATCCACCAGTTGTTCCTTCCCAGCCCACCGGATATGCAAGCAATCCTTCACCAACCTATCGAACTCTTCTCTGTTCTCGGGGGCAGCATCCAACCATCGCTCTACAACAGCACTCTGCGCATCATCCAACTCCCCGTTGAAATAATCCAGCAACAACGTTTCCTTTTCCAGACCCAATAAATCTTTTTCCATAGTCCAATTTGTTTTCACACATAATACCGGAAAACTTCAAAAAGGTCTAATGGACTTGTGATTTTTTTTCAAAATTATTTTTTATCGTACAGGCTCAGTCCCCTTATCTCCAGCGACAATAGAAAAGCAAAAAGCCCGAGAACAACTCTTTATTCAACCGCTCCCGCAACTTCTTCACGGAGTTCCCCAGCAATGTTTTCACCGTGGAAACGGAAATCCCGTACCGTTCCGCCACTTCACGATACTTCAGTCCTTCCAAGAAAACACAATTCATTATTTCCCGGCTCCGTTCCGGTAATAACGCCATTTCTTCCAACACTCTCGACACGAGCTGGTCATGCCGTTCATTATACTCTTCGAAAACCAGCTCCACGTGATCCAATACCGAGGCATTCCGAAAAACATCCCGCTTTTCAATCCGCTTGAAACAACGATTACGCACGGACACGTGAAGAAAAGAAGACAACGTCTCCGGCTTGAATCTCAGATAAACCTTATCTTTCCAAATAGAAACAAATAAATCCTGCACCACGTCCTCCGCCAGATTCATATCCCGCAAAAAGGTATCCGCCCAAACCACCAAAGGTTTATAGTACGCATCAAATAACAGATCCATTCCCTTTTGGTTCATGGAAGACAACATGACACATATCTCTTGATCCTTTTTTCTCCCGGAATTATTCACTCGCTTTATTTATAATAATTAACTACTCTTTCATCTCAAATCCATATTGACAAAATTAGAAGAAATTATCATACCACCAAAAAGGAATGCTTAAAAATCCATTCTAAGACTTTTAAGCATTCCAAAAGAAGTGAGCATCTCACTGGCTGTCACAAGCACTTATTTCAACAACCGCTCTTGTATAATCTTCTCGTATTTCTCGGGATCTGCCCCGATTTCAACAATAGGCTTTCCGTTCACGGGCAAAAAGAACAAGGTCGGCAACGCGTTTATATTAAATTTATTGCACAACTCTTTTTCCTTGTCTGCATTCACTTTCAAGAAAATCACTTGGTCTTTATATTTTTCCGCCAATTGCTCCATCACGGGCAATAATCTCATGCAGGGACCGCACCACGAAGCCCAGAAATCAATTACAACTGGCTTGTCGCCCTTGTACGTGAACTCCGTCCCGTTCTTGTAATCATGAATGTTCTCCCGGAAATAGATGCCCGTGATCTCGTTCAGTTTCCCGGGTTCCAGCTTGACTTTTTTCTCCGTCACCTCATCTTTCACTTCCACGAGGTCAAAAGGTTGGAAATAAATTGTCTGGCGAGTGAAATCCACCGAGAGAATCCCGCGTTTCAATATACCCGCACCCACCACGGAACGTAGAAGGGAACCATTCACGGGGATTACCGTTTCTTGCAAAGATTCCCGTACAAAATCACATCGTGATGCCACCTTAGCGGGACTAGATACCGGAGTTTTGCCGTACCCGTTATACACGGGAACCGCATTTCCCGACGCCCCCTTCAGACGAGCAAAATCAGCCTCGTTCAATTCCACCAATCCCGAGTTCCAAGTATCCAATATACAAGAGAACGTCATGCCGTCTATCGTTACCGGACATTCCATCCCGACGCCTTGTAGCAGTTTGGCATTCGCGCGATGATCCAATTTCATGTAAACGGGACGATAAGGCTGTGACATCGTTATCTTTTCCCGACGGGAATCAATGGTTAAAACCACCCCCCGGAAAAGAGCCCCTCCCATGACACCGGCAACACCCAACTCCCGCAGATATGGTTCATCTTCCAGTATAAAAGCCCCAAGCTCATTAGCGAAAGCGCTATTCCCGAAAGAAATCGAATGAATCGACACGACCTTGGACGTCGGTACTTTTTTGAACTGGAACGTACTGTACGGGAGTTTTCCATTGCTACTCGGGTCGATATTCAACTTCTCCACGTACTCCGGCAATATTGCCGGATGTCCTGCCAAGTCTAACACGAAATCGGCATCCATTCCGTTCACGACACACGTTATAATGATTTTCCCGTCTACCACCCGGTAATCTCTTACCTCGGAAACGTTATTTTTAACCTGCGCCCACGATACCACGGGGAGCAAGACCACCAAAAGCCACACGAATAATTTACTTTTCATCTCTTGTTTCGATTTTAATAAATAATCACTTTCTCCCCCTCTCGAGTTTGAATCGTCAATTTTGTTTTTTTCTTTGCCTTCAATTCCGGGATTCCGTTAAGGATGCTCTCGCAAAAATCATATTTTCCAACAGGCTTCCCGTTAATTTTAAGCACCTTGTCGCCCATCTCCACGACATCTTTCATATCTCCCCACACGGCTGCAACCACCAAATCACCGTCTTTCACCTGCAATCCCACGTTATGAGGTTTCTCCTCCAACTCATTCTCCGGCTTATAGGATTCAAAATAAAAACGGGCACGGGGATAATCTATCGTCACCTTACCGTAATCCAGTAATTTGACGCCTAACAACGTGTAAGGAGGCGTGGCAGTTTCCGCTATCACGTTCTTGAATTTAGTCCCCGCCACGGATAACAACGGGAAGTTCACTCGCCGTGAAACACGCTCCGCGGCTATTCCCCCCACGCCGATAGAGCCCACGCTACGCCCCTCGGACAAAAATTCATAAGCGGAGCCGGATGGCAATGCCTCGAAATCGGATTCCTTCAATGAAAGAAATCTCGGGCAACCCGTGTCAAACAGGCAAATAATGTTGTGTCCGCTTCCCACTTGAAGTGATATAACAGGCATTCTCGCTTGCATGAAACGAGCCATTTTCCGAAGCGACACGCTAGACTCTTTCTCGGCGGTGGTGATGGTCACGGTCTTCTTTTGCCCGTCGATCACCACGATTGATTGCGCCAACAAATCGCTCCCTATCAAACCGTCGATCGGAAAACAAGCCAAAGGCGACGGTTCCGGCAGTTTCATCGCCGGCACATTCTTGAAACGAAACACGTTATCGGGGGTTTCCATACTATCGATCTGCACAAGCGGGTAAAATGACTTGCGCCCGTTCGCGTCGGTCACTTCCAAGGAATCCGTCACTGCCAGCCCGTACTCCCGACAAAATTCACCCGTCAAGGTAGTTCGGGATGCCCCCGTGTCGAAAATAAACGAACGTAGAGTCCCGTTCAATTTCATCTCCACAACCATCTTGCCCCCGACCATCCGGTAGGGCAATTCAGCCTTGTATTGCTGCGCGATCGACGGGAAAACGCTCACGCAAAGCAAGCATAAAATGATAATCTTGTATCTCATAGCTTATTTGCTTAATTTATCAGCGGCTTTCACGGCTTCCAAAGCATTCACGATACCACCGGAAAGGCACAATTGTTCAAAAAGATACAGGTCGACGGCATTCTTCCCTCCTCTCGTGACGTTCTTTTCCAATTCCACGCCCTTCCGGGAGGTCACCGTCTGTAACAATATATCACGAATCTGGCTACCCGTCAATTTCGGATAATACGTCTTAATCAAAGCCGCAACACCCGCTACCATGGCGGAAGCCATCGGCACACCATTCCCGTACTGGTAGATATCTCCCGTGCAAGCGGACAATACTTTTATCCCCGGGGCGTAAATATCCAACTCCTTCGCCCCGAAATTCGAATTCGCAGACGGCATTCCTTCTTTGTCGGACATTCCCACCGTCATCAGGTTGGTCAATTCTTTTCCGCCATCCATCCAACGATTCGGGAAAAACGTTTCCTCGCTCATGTCACGGGACATCTCGTGCACGGGGACGATAACCAATACCCCTTTTTGTTCTGCATAGCGAATCGCCTCGCTTATCCATTGCTTTTGCACCTCCGGGTATAACGAGTTCTGTTGCGGCAACACCACGACAGAAGCCCCGTGCTCCACGGCATAACGAATCGCTAAAGCCATGTCTTTCAAGTAAGGTTCCCCCGCTCCGGCTTCTACCACCAAGGTCATGATCCTCGCTTGTTCAGCGATGGGATTGTTGCGTCCTTCCACATCCCGTTGTCCGGCAATCACCCCCGCGATCATCGTCCCGATAGCGGCATCCGCGGTCAACAACACGTTATTCCCGTACGCACGATCATTTATATCCAGATAATTGTCACCCACGATCGCTTGACGCCCGTCATTACCGTATCTCGCTACCGCCTGCTCATATTTCTTTTTTTGATCCGCGAGATAAGTCTCCGACAAAAAAGCATCGCGATTACGCTCCCACTCGTCATTTTTCATCATATGAGCCCTCATTTGCAACGCCGCAATCATTATTCCCCGGCTTGTGGGATCCTCTGCTGTTTTAGGCGAGCACATCTTCACGACATCTTCGACCGTGAATCCTGTCTTTTTTAGGGAAACCGCCCGTACCTCCCGGTCGAACAGCCCCATGTAATACCGGGAATTATACACCGAATTTATGGCTCCATAAGCCTGCAACAACCGGGACTCCCCCCGAATCACGGAATTGAAGTAATTATATTCTTCCATATTCTCGGGTGCAGCACACTCCTCTCTTTTCCCGCTGACAAAGGTGTAAAATTTACCCCCGTCTTTCATGATATCCCCGTACTTGTCTTTCAGGCGCAAGAACTCGCGTTCTCCCTCCCGGTTCACGAATGGCATCACCTGCCCGTCTTTGCCCCCGATGAAATTCCAGCCGTTCACGTCGTCCACGTACCCGTTTTTATCGTTATCCTTCCCGTCGGCTTTCTCTTTCGGATTCTTCCAGATATTCGCTTTCAACGCCTCGTGTTCCGTGTCGATACCCGTACCGATAAGCGCCACGATAGGTTTTGCTTTCGCTTTCTTTCCTTTCAAAAATTCATACGCCTCGTTTACACCAACGCCGTACACACCGTCTTTTTCAAAAGAACAATTATACCAGTCCCTATTCGACTGTTTTTGCTCTTCCACCTTTGAATTTTGTTTCACCAATTGAGCCTTTGCCGCACTACCAATAGCGACCAATACACTCATCATCAAGATTGTAAAATACTTTTTCATCATTACAGTTTTTTATTTTTTATACAAAACGAACCCTTATTCGATTCAGTGATTTAATGATTTACGATTCAGTGATTCACTCAAATCAATCACAAAACCAATAATCACTCAATCACCCAATCAAAAAAATCACCTAATCCAAAATCACTGAATCTCTAAATATTTCTCGCTTTTTCTATTGCCTTTTTCACCTCGTCGCCCCGCAAGTCACGGGCTATGATCTTACCCTCTTTATCGATTAGAACGATAAAAGGAATCTGATAAAAACCGTAGGCATCCTGAATTACATTTTGCTTGTTCCCTTTCGTGAATCCTTCCCGGTTCCACAAGGTCACCCAAGGCAGTTTATCCTCCTCGACCATCCTACGCCAATCTTTTTCCCGGTTGTCCATGGATATCGTGATAACGACAAGATCATCCCCTTTCATAGAGTCGTACTCTTTAACCAACTTTCTCGCTTCCGTGCGACATCCCCCGCACCAAGAGGCAGAGAAATCCAACAGTACCAATTTCCCCTTGAAATCACTTAAGCTCACGTCATTCCCGTCCAAACCCACGAAAGTAAAATTGTAAGCCTGCTGCCCCAAAGCAAATTTCCGGCGACGTGCCACCTCATCCACGAGGTATTTCACTACCCGCGATTCCCTCTCGTTCTCGGGAATCATATCCAATATCTGCCTGTAAGACTCGTAATCCAGATCAAAGAATCCCTTGTTCAAATACATCAACGAAACTCGTACCACGGGATCCAGTGCCGAATCGTTTTTCACGGGATTCTGGATCTCCTCCCGCCTAGAACCCGAAGCCCTGAATTTAGCCATAATATCCATATATTGCATATACAGATCAATCCCGTCGAACTCTATGGAACTCTCTTCCGGTCGGTCCTCATTCAAAAATCCTTTCAATATTATAGGACTATCCGTGAGGATCATCATTTCCGAGTAACTTCCGAAATGGACGTTATACAAATCTTTCTTGATACGTACCGGTTTGGTTTTGAATTCCTCTCCACTCTTCACCGAACACTCGACAATCGTATTCCCCGACAAATCGGTCACCTTGATTGTCAACGGACGTAGCGTCCGCAGTTTCCCCTTCAGGGAAAACTGCGCGGAAACGCTAAACGTCAATAACATAAATAAAGTAGATACGAATAATTTCATCATATTAATCTTCTTTCAAAGCCGCCATTCGAGTAATATCCCAATCGTATTTATCTTTCATGTATTTCACCGTGAAATCATAGTACCGGATGATCAACGGGTACTTGTCTTCCGGGTACTTGATCAATACCGAATCACGGGTGTAGCGCATTCCCAATTTCAAATAATTAGAGAAATTGGTTTTGGCATCCATGGTCAGCGTTGTCTGGAGAGGTGTGAAATCGTAAGCCGTCACGAGCATACTCCCGGGATAACCGAGTTTCATATAATAATTCTCGGCATTCACCGAAGTGCTGAATTTTATCGAATAATCGAAAACTCCTCCCGTTTGAAAATCTGCCGGAATCGCGATCGTACCTTTATCCACCATCTTGGTCAAAATGTTTTGCAGGATAACGGTACGCCGTATCTTATACTCCCACGGGGTTTTCGGCAAATCGTAAGGCTTATACGGTCTAATGATTATACTCCCGTAATCATAGTAAGCCAAATTTTCCTCCTTCGCACGGAAAGAAAACGCCCAATAATCCAATCCGCCCCAAAAACAGAGCAAAGGAGCGTATCCGCCTGTAAAACCTCCTGCTTGACGAAGATCATCGACCAAATAGATATAATTGGGTAACACACCTTTACACAATTCCGGTTTCAAGAAACCAAATACATGATTCTTGAAAAAATCGGTATAAAATATCGCGTACTCGTCACTCAAGGGTTCCCCGTAATATTTTATCGTGAACGTCCCGGACCAAGCTTGATTCAAATCCAAGGTATCGAAAGCCGTGTAAATGGGAATCGTTCCGAAGGTATTCGCGATTTCCAACAAATCTTGATCCCAAGCGTTATTCCCTTGAGGAAATTCAAAACGACTAATACTCGAAGCATCCTCAGAACGGGGATACAATTTATCCTCATCGTTACAAGCAACTAACGTTGCCAACAAGAATATCAAACTAAAGGCATACTTGTATTTCATGGTTCCTCGTTTTATTGTAATGTTTTCTCGGTTGTTAATTTATTCTGAGTCAGGGCGGAATTACGCTCTATCACGTTTACAGGGATCGGCAAGGTGTAGGCGGCATCACCCTCCTCCATCACGTACTTGCCTAAATTTACCCCCAACTCCACCCAGCGACGCTCGAAACGAGGCATCCCGTAACGACGCAAATCAAACCAGCGCTGTCCCTCGAAACAGAGTTCCCGACGACGTTCTTCCCGGATAAAATTCAACAGCTCCTCGCCGGAATAATTTACCTCGTAATCCGTATCCGCCGCGTATCGCTTCTCACGTAAATCATTTATCATTTTCAAAGCCAAAGATTCGTCCGTGTCATAGATGGCTTCCGCGAGTATCAAATAAGCCTCCGACAAACGAAGTGACATACCGAACTCCGTTTTAGCTTTTACTTTATTATTATATTGCATCCCGCACTTGCTCCACGGGAGATAGTGCCCGGCAACCGGCTTCAGTTGCTCCGGTTTCGCACTCATCGGTCCGCGTAACTCTTCCACGAGATAGAGTGTCTTCCGCAAATCCTCTTCATCTTTATAACAAGCAATCAGATCACGGGAAACATTCACGTAATAGCCATAGGTGGTTCCATCTTCCATTCTTTCCGAACCCCCGATGATCCCGGTAAAATCCCCCGAATTCCCGTACACCCAAATGGTTTCCGGGTTATCCAATGACACGTAATTGGGATAAGAAGCATCTTCCCCTGCCGTGATGGTTGTTTTCTTCACGAACGATTTCAAGTCATACAACTCGAACCCCCAATCCCCGATCACTTTCTTCGCGTATCGGGCAGCCCCTTCCATATCCTCCATGTGCAGGCATACGCGGGCATGGAGTAATTGCACAGCCGGTAAATTTATACGGTAACCCGCCGCATTCTGTTGATCCGTCGGCAAGAGCAGGAAATTCTCTTCCGCGGCATTCAAATCCTTCACGATCTGCTCGTACACCTTGGCAACCGTTTCCCTTCTCTCGAAACTACTTAACAAATTACTCGTTAATTTCAAAGGCACCCCGTCGGCATTCTTATCGTGATTGTACGGTTCCCCGAAAAGGTTTACCAGATTGAAATAATAGAACGCACGCAAAGCATAAGCCTGCGCGGCCACGTAAGCCTTCTCCTCTGTCGAGCCCTTCACGTCGTCCAGATAATCCAAAGCGGCATTCGCTCCCAAAATATACTGGTAATACTTGTTCCATTCCGAAACGGAAGTTTGCGAAGGGTATAACTCAAACATATGAGGATTCCATGAATAGATGTATTGCAAACCGACAATCCCCTGAGTAGAGGTCTGCAAAATACAGTCTTCACTCATCTCGATATCATCGTCAAAAGCATGGTGAAGATTGAACAACCCCTCGGAAGTTGCTAACGGGTAAGCATCTCCCAACAGCATCTCGTTCAAAGCATTGACGTTTTTGGGCACGTATTCACTGGGAGAATCCGGTTCCAAAAAGCTCGAACAAGCACATAAACTCGTGAGCAAAATTATATTGAATAATATCTTTTTCATATATCAAATCATTTAAAAACCAACATTAATTCCGACCGAATAGGTCTTGGGCATCACTCGATTGGGCATCTCCGGGTCAAAACCGTTGTAGCGCTTGGAAGCAATGACAAACAAGTTATTCACGGAAGCCGTCACCGTCAAACTATTTAACCCGATCCGTTGTGCCATCTCGTTGTTCAATCTCCAACTCAAGTTTAATCCCCGGCAACGCAAGAATGACCGCGGTACCGTCAACGCATCCGAATTAGCATAAGCGGTAAACAAATTATACCTGGAATTTACCGGTATTTCCATCGTGTAATTTTTACCTCCAATCACGAATCCCGGGATACTCGTGTGCGCCTCGTCACCCGGTTGTTTCCAGCGTTTCAGCAAGTCCCGGTTAAGATTATTTTCCGCGTCCGGCATATAAATCCCCGAATCCAAATCACGATAGGGAGAACTCAAACGGGCAACACCCCCTAACAACAACGAAAATGAAGTTGCCAACGTGAAAGAACGATAACGAATATTCAAATTTACCCCTCCCGTGAAATAAGGGTCTTTCTGACCGGAGTATTTCAAGAAACTGGTCATGTCCCCGTTGTACTCCTCTTTCGACATAATGCGATTGAACATCGCGCGACCGTTTTCAGGATTCAACCCGGCAAAGTCAAACGACCACATACTTCCTAACGGATAACCCTTTTTCAAAATTCTTTCAGTAGTTCCGTTCAAAAATTGACCCAAATCGGCAACTTCTTTATCGACTTTCCCCCCGGAGTTCCAGTTCTTGGAAGAGTTCACGCTCATGTTAATACCGAAATTCTTCGTATTCACCGGAACGAAAGAAACCGTAAACTCGATACCTTCGTTGTAGATTATCCCACCATTGACAGACATGGCATCTCTACCGTTCTCGAAAGGAATGTCCTTGGAGATAATCGCGTTGGAACGCCGGATGTAGTAATCGATATTGGCATTCACTTTACCGAAGAACTGCAAATCCAACCCGAAATTCCACGAATGTGTGCGTTCCCAAGAGAGGTTCGGGTTAGGAATAGAATTGATGGACGAATAATACTCGTTGAATATCCCCAATACCCCATTCTGGTTCAATATTAAATCCGGACTGAGATTCGTCAAAGCATTTCCCTGAATCCCCCAAGTCGCTTTCAAATTCACGTTTGTCAATACCCGTTGGTTCCGCATAAATTCCTCCTCAGTCATCCTCCATGATAAGCCAAAAGAATAAGTCGGGTCGAATCGTTTATTCGTGTTCTGCCCAAAACGATTGGAGGCGTCATTACGCACGTTGAAATTAAAAACATACCTGTTTTTCAACGAATAAGCCAAGGTCGCGAAAACAGAGAAGAAATTATCCGTCTTTTCGCTCAAAGTACTTCTACCGTTGTATAAATCTTCCAATATCCCGTAACCCGTCAAAGAGGCACCTCCCCCCACGGGAACAAAATCTTCCGGCAGAGTAGGACGTACCGTCAAATTGCCCCGGTCGGGTACATACCCGTAGCGTGTGTTTTGATCGTTTTTGTTTTTCGTGGAACGGGCTTCTATCGCCACCATGGCATTCAAGCGGTGATTCTCGTTAAACGATTTCGAGAACATCAATTTATTCTGGACGTTATACGAGGTTACCGTGGCAGCAGAACTGAACAGCGTTCCCCCGAAAGGCAAAAGAGCCGCACTAAACCACGGGTGTTCGGCGCTCACGGAACCATAATCATAACCCCGATACGCCGAGGCGATTGCCGTAGAACGCTCCAACGCCCATGATTGGCTGTTCGTCGTGTTGTACGAGTACCCACCGGTAAACTGATAGGTCAGCCAACTCAATAATTTCCATTGAAAATCAAAACTCAACTTCAAACTACCCGTGTTGACTTCCGAACCCGTGTTTTCCAATTCATTGAGCACGTTGTAACCGATAGATTCTATTTCTTTATTGTACTTGTATTCCAGTCTTTTCCGGTAATAGGAATAACTTCCGTCTTCCTCGAATGCCGCGATGGAACGGCTTGTCGTCAAAGCATAATTCAAGGGGTCTACCCCGTTGAACCCTTTGTTTGTTCCGGTTGTACCATTCAATGTCAAGTTCACACGAATATTATCACTCATATTCAAGGTCACGGCTGCCCGTGCAGTCAAACGCTCGGAACTATTTCCTTTCTCCTGCCCGTCATTTGAATTATAACCCACGGAAAGAGCGTAATTCACCTTATCCGACGCCCCGGTAACACTCACGTTATGATTGTGCCCGAAAGAAGTCCGGGTTAACAAATCCAACCAATCCGTGTTCACCGTTTCCAAGTAATTACGTGTTTTAATAAATTCATCCGACGTCATTTCCCCGTTCTGGAACATCTTCAAGGCTCCCTCGTAAGTATTAATTTGTTTTATCGGCTCAAATTTATACCTCAATCCGGCGGCAAAAGCATCCTCGCTGAATTGCACTCGTTCCTGCGAATTCATCAAATTGAAATTCTTGTATCTCGGACGAGGGGCTATCGAGAAATTACCGGCGTAATTGATAGACATACGTCCCGTCTTTCCTTTCTTCGTCGTGATCACAATCACACCATTGGAAGCCCGGGAACCGTAAATAGCCGTGGCAGAAGCATCTTTCAACACCGTAATGGTTTCAATATCATTCGGATTCAACCAAGACACCTGATTCCCAATTATTTCCTTCATATCCAAAGTCATGTTGGAACTGGCATTAAGGGAAATCGGGTCGTCCTGAATAATCCCGTCCACCACCCAAATGGGATCTTGGTTTCCCAATAACGTGGAAGTACCGCGTATCTGAATTTTAGGAGTAGCACCCGCACGGGTACTGGAACTCAATACCATCATACCCGGCACCTGTCCCTGCAACATCTGGTCGATAGTGGCATAAGCAGGCATCATGATATCTTCCGCTTTCACCGTGGTATAGGAACCCACCATATCTCTCCGGTTCACGTTCTGGTAACCGGTACTGACCACGGTTACCTCGTCCATCTCGTTCACGGTTTCCCTCAACACCACGTTGATCGTGTCCTGCCCCGTGTATTTCACCTCTTTAGATTCCATCCCGATGAAAGAGAATATCAATGTCAGATCTTTCACCTCCGGCAATCTCAACACGTATTTTCCGTTCCGGTCTGTCGCCGTCCCTATCGTCAACCCCTTCACCATGACGGTTACTCCCGGCATGGGATTCTTTTGCTCGTCGGTCACCTGCCCGGCAATCTTAATTTCCTTCTTTTGTTGCACCGTCGGAAGTTTACGGATCACTATTACTTGATCTACGATCTCGTAATCAAAACCGTTCTGCCGTAACACCTGATCCAGCACTTCCCGCAAGGTTACGTCCTTCAACTCTACATTTTTCACTTTTGTATTCCCTAGAATCTCCTTCCGGTACACGAACTCGTAATCCGTGTTCTCCTTGAGATATTCCAACACGTTTTCCAGCATTTCATCATGAAACACCACGTTCAATTTCTGCTCCTGCGCGTACCCCATGGCACTCGCTGTCCCGAACGTCAATAGCAGAACAAAAAACTTCAATGTCATAACTAACAGAATTTTTCGCAATCTTCCTTCCGGAAGACTACACGTTGTACTCTTTTTTTTCATACATTTGTAAAGCATTACAGTTAAACATGCATCTGCGACCAACAGATGTTTTGTAATAGGGGAATCGACCAAATTCCCCTTTTTTATTTATATCACTGGTATACAGTCACCGTTTGTCCCGATACCTTGAATTTCACTTCACCCGTTCGTTCCAGAATATCCAGAATTGACTCGAAGGAAGCATACCGTGGAATCTTTCCCTTAAAAGTAATATCCTTGGCGGCTTGATTCTGGTAGAAGACGCTGAAATCATACCAACGAGTCAACTTGGACATAATCTCTTCCAGCGTCTTATCCTCCAACACGAACATCCCGTTCCGCCAACTCACGATATCCCCCGTGTTCACCTTTCGAGTATATACATTCTGTTTCCCGACTACGGACTGCATACCGGGGGTTAATTCCAGACTCTTTCCATCGGTATCTACTTTTACTTTTCCCTCCACCAACGTCGTGTAAACGTATTCTCCGTCGGGATAAGCATCCACGTTAAACTCTGTTCCCAGCACCTCCACTACTTGACTCTTTGTTTTCACCCGAAACGGGCGTGCAGCATCTTTCGATACCTTGAAGAATCCCTCGCCCTCCAACTCTACCACTCGTTCCTTGCCCCCGAAAGCAACCGGGTATTTCAATTTCGACTCTGCGTTCAACCACACTTGAGTACCGTCAGCCAGTATCAAATCGAACTCCGCCCCCTTCGGTACATTCAACGTGTTGAAGGCCAATGCCTGCTTACTAATGGCATCTTCTGCCAGATAAGCCAACGTCGAACCACCCGTTCTTGCCACGGTCACCCCTTCTTCCTTAAACCCGGCGGCAACACTATCCAACAGCACGACCGAACCGTCATTCAACTTCAGCGTCGGGCGCTGGGCGGAAATCAAGGCTATAGAGGGCATAGCGTCACGTTTCTCTTCCCGTTCACCCTTGAACAAGTAGAAACTGCCAACGACCAATAACACTACGGCGGCAGCCACACCAAAGCGCAATATCCTTAAACGCAATCCGGCACGGCGTTCCCGGTCGATTCTTTTCTGCATGGCATTCTTTGCCCGAATACCATTTATCTTTTTGTATTTAGCGTATTCTCCCGAAAAGAAATCACCTCTCTGCCAACGAAGAAACAACTCCTCGTTCTCGGGAGAGTTCTCCTTCCACACCTCCAACTCCCGCATCTCCTCGTCCGTGATTTGTCCGGCACGCTGGCGAGCCAACAATTTCGCTATCCGGTATTCGATTTTATTATCACGCATCATCATCGATTCTTTAAATTTACCCCTATAACGCAACCTCCCCCGAATGGGGTAATAGAAAAAGCATCTTTTTTCAAAAAAAATTATAAACCTCTAATTACAAGGAAAGAAATAAGAAAGAAAATAACGTAGATTCTAGTTTTTCTCTCAGAAAATCAAGGGCACTCGCTTTGTATTTCTTGACCGAACTATCAGATAATCCCAACTTCTCGGCAATCTCCACGTTTTTCAACCCCTCGATAAAACTCATCTCGAACACCATTCTCGCTTTCTCCGGCAACTCTTCTATCGCGTTGTACAAAATCGTCTGCGCCTCCTGATCGATTACCGAATTTTGGAAAAACGCTTCATTCTCCAATTGCGATACATAACGCTCCTTTGCAGAATTTTTACGGTGAATACTAATAATCTCGTTCTTTATCGAAGTATATAAAAATGACTTGAACGTGTACACGGAGTCAAATTTTGTCCGTCGCTGCCAAGCGCTGAAAATGGCATTCTGCACGCAATCCTCCGCCAGAAATTCACTCTCCCCTCCCAAATATTTCACGGCATAGAGAATCAGCCCGGGATATACCTCCCGGTACAACAAATCCAACTTCCCTTTCCGGAAATCAATCAATATCTGCTCTTCCCAATTCACTGCCATAATTTATATTGCAAGTATAAGCAAAAAATCACGGCTGTAGAAATTACAGTCGTGATTTTATCCTCCTAAATGACAATATTCGTTACATTGATTTCATAGACATAACATGATAACATATTTATACACCGAAGGGTGTAGCATAGATATTTTATACCTTGCCACACCCTTTACACACTACCAGCTTCCTCATTCAGACGCCATCATGAAAATCACGCACCATATTATGTTTTTCACTAACGTTCATACGTTCTCCCCCACAATCATCATAACCCTTGCAAACTCTGTTTGATAATCTCTTGCATTTGTTGCATCTGCATTTGGTCTTCTATTTCAGCACTGACCAAGTAAGCTTGATTGAAACATTGTTTCGCTTTCTCCGGATTATCGGTCTTCTGAAAACACTGACCTAACATAACCAGTAGCCGGGCACGAAACATGGCTTCCATATCCATCTCCAATGCCTTTGTAATCCACGGGATACATTTCGTGTAGGCATTTTGTGACATTTCTCCCTTGTACACAATAGCTAAATCCTCCAAAGCCTGCGTGTAATCCACCAAGGTTACCTGCTCTCCTTTACCCGTGAAATACTTGTCCATATTCTCAAAAAATGCCATCTCGTTGTGACGGTACAGATTATACGTGGCATCCGCCAACAAGGTCATCGCATCCAACACGGACAACGTACCGAACGAAAAACCGGAATATACCTCTTTCAAATCCCCGTTCACACGGCTCAACCGCTCCTTGTATGCCAGATTTCCTCTCCGGCACAGGCGGATAATATATCCGTTATTCATGCCGATAATATAGGAAGCAACGGCATCCTTACCGACAACAGTAACAAATTTCGGGTAGTTCGCCACCACAAAGTCAAAAATAGGATCTTCTTTATCCGTCTGCGGGTGAAACATGGTCAACAACGCGAAATCCGTCTCGTTAATCATGTTTTCCAGCTTCTTATTCTTTAAATATTCCGGGAAAAGGCTCTCGACACGGGTAGCCCATTTCTGCCGTTCGTAGCCGTTCCGAGTCATCATGAAAACAGGGACATTCAACAACAACTGTTGTTGCACGTCAATGTCCTTTTTATTCTTCTTGTATTTCTCGTACAATTGTTCAAAACTCAATTCCTCTCCTGCGGCTATTTTAGCTTCTCGTATCAACATATCGGGAGCGACAGCCCCCCGTACCCGCCGGATCTCTTTTTCATCTTTGGCTCTGACAAACACGAGAGTAGGCAAAGCCGTCACATCGTATTTTTTGGCAATCTCTTTATTCTCTTTCGCATCCGCATCTACCTGCACGCACACGAAACGGGAGTTAAAATAATCTCCTACTTCCGGGAGCGTAAAGACTTCCGCCGCCATTTGCTTGCAGGGGGCACACCAGTCCGCATAAAAATCGACAAACAAATCTTTATTCTCTTTTTTTGCCTTCTCCAAAGCCTCTTGAAAAGTACCTTTAAACAATTCCATTTGGGCAGCAACCTCCCCTGATGCTCCCCCTATCAGGAACACCATTAAAATAAATATCTTTCTCATACTATTATGCTTTATTACTTTCGGTCTATGCGAAGGCATAGACCGAAGCTGATTACTCTACATCTCCCCCTTCATCAATTTCATCCATAACCAGAAAGGTAAAAACATCTTCCAACACTTTTGTTCTTCCCTCATTCTTGATTTCCAGCGTTATCGTATACGCACCGACAGGCACATCCACGTCTATACCGACATAAATCCGACCGCCTCCCATAACACCCGCATAAGTCATAAACTTGGCGGCATTCTCCATGTTAGCACTCTTCACCCCGACAATCGAATACTGCAAAGGTTCGGTTCCCTTCACCCCCTGTATGCGTGACGAGGTCCATGGAAGTTTAAATTCGATACGATCCTGATAATCGGAAATTTTCTTCGCCATAATAGCCGGATCTTCCATTCCCAATCCTTCCGCTATTTCTTTCAATTCTTCGTTAATCTCATCCTGTTCATCCTGTATCGGATATACCTGCTCCCATACCTCATCAAAGAATATATCCAATTCCTCTAGTTTGGCATTAATTTCCTCTTCTCTATCCGGAGTGGGAGGATTCTCATAATCATACAACTCGTCAAGCAGAGCATCATATTCTTTTTGAGGTGCTTTCATTGACTCTCTCAGTACATCAAGTTGCTTCTCCAGCTCCACCAATTTTTCGTGTTGCTCCACCGTCTGCTCCTTAAAGGCATCCAAAATCCCTTGTAATCTTACGATTTCTTTTTTTACATTGATTATAGGCAAAGTATCGGGAGTATATCCGGCAATATCCGTGTACAAGTATCCGACCGTGATATCTTGGCAAGCAAAAAACAAACCGGAACACCCCAACAGTAATAATATTATTATTGTCTTCATCATCGTTCTGTTTTAAAAATCCCTTAACAAAAATTCATATCCCATCGCCTGCACCACGCCGTTATTTGTCTGTATATCTGTTGATCCTACAATCCAATTCTCCGCCGTGGACAACCGTTTAGCCATATTAAGCGAGGCATAGCCGGCATGTTGTACTCCCCCGTAATCTCCTCTCACTACCCACAGGAAAAGTTCCGACAACATAGTAGGCACCACAATCCCGTCGATCTCCTCGTATTCTTTCTTACTCTTACCATCAATCAACTTACGATTACCATCGGGGACATCATCCAGCATCAATCGCTTCGTCACAATCAGGCTTTTCAATAGAGGCACACACACGGACGCCGGAATATCCGTTACCCGATGCCAGTACTCGCTATCGTCCACCTCTTCTCCCGCGAGCTTATCTTCATCCAATTTCCGGTTGTAATCGAGCATATAGCGCACGATTGTATTATTCGTGATACCGAAAAAAGTAATCTGTTTGTACTCTCCCGTGCCCTCGAACAGCGGTTTCAACCCGGCGTGATCGATCATAATCATCGTCGAATCCCAGTTATACCGATCCGTTTTAAAGTACTCCCACATAGAGCAGTCATGAACGCCGTTTGCCAAACCGCTATCTATATAATTATATTTGGTGCATGAACATATCCCGATCATCCCCAAGAGCATCACCCCTCTCAATAGTTTATTTATTTTTGCTGCCATAACCAATAAGTATTTTGTTTCATGAATGGATTTTTCTTATCTGCACTATGCATATAAACCGGCAAATAAAGAGCCCCGTTCTTTACCTCCTCGTCGGTCAATGTCTTGTAGTTCCCTTTCAATTCATCCCGGAAATAACCGTTCCGCACAATATCGTAATAGCGTTGTCCTTCCCCGAAAAGCTCCCGCTCCCGTTCATGGAATATCTCCTTCAATAAGCGTTTTTTCTCCGTGGAACCGTTATACCCTCTCAATCCGGCACGATCGCGTACCCGGTTCAAATCCCCGACAGCCTCCGCCATTCCCAACTGAGCCCGGCACTCTGCCCGCAACAGAATCAAATCTGCCAAACGCCAGACGACACGATTCCCGTCCATAGCGATCAACTTAGACCCACCTTGAGTCACATTGGGGTTTTTAGAATAAGTTTCATCCCGCCATTTATTGATAAAAGCATAGCTGGAAACGTACTCCACTTCATACTTTTCACCGGTTTCCGGATCCTCCTTCTCGATAAGCAAGGTTTCTCCCAACTTATACCAAAACTCCTTTCTTCGGTCGTCCGCGGCCTCGTACATCGCCTCCACGGCACGAACCGTAATCCTTGGCATACTTCTAGCCGATGCTATTGTACTCGGATCGGTCACGCCATAAGGATAATGTACCAAACACAACCCGGGATAACGCATCTCCAGAGAACTACTATTATACCAATTATCATCCACGTCATTCACTTCTATTGCGAGAATAACTTCCTTCGTACCCCGTCCCTTGCCAAAAGTATTCTTGACAAGCGAGGCTATATCATCTTCCAAGCCGTAAGTTCCCACTTTCCCGTCGATCACGAGTGAAGCTTCCGCTTCCG
The DNA here is from genome assembly GCF_014287455.1 of Butyricimonas hominis. Taxonomy (NCBI): domain Bacteria; kingdom Pseudomonadati; phylum Bacteroidota; class Bacteroidia; order Bacteroidales; family Odoribacteraceae; genus Butyricimonas; species Butyricimonas hominis. The sequence goes on along the minus strand of NZ_JACOOH010000001.1, from coordinate 888,228 downwards.
CTTTTCTCCAGTACTCCTCTTTCCCGTAAAGCCCCCCCATCCACGCGTAAATATTCGCCAACAAGGTATGTACTGTTCCCAGACTGGCATACTGCCGGGAAGTTATCGCCCGTCCGTTGGCATCCGTCAAATGCTCGTACGTCGGCAAAACCCGCTTTGCAGCCTCCGCCCAACGAATAGCCTCCGCCAGAACCGAATCTACCGGACTTTTGGGTTGAACGGTCGGATCTTCCGAACCGGGAGCAATTGGAGCTTCCCCCCAGTCTTGAGCTAAACGGAAATACATCAACGCTTTCACAAAATCGGCTTGGGCAATCCAGAAATCAGCCCGTTCTTTCGAAATGTTTTCAAAACGGGAACGGTTTTCTCTTAACATATTTGCCAGACTGATCGCCCTGTAATGAGCTTTCCAATTTATCTCAGATTTATCCAAAAAAGATGCCGGGTTCAATTCCTGAAATCCCGCCGCGGTAGTATTCGGTCTGTCTATCTGCAAACCGGCATACCCGAACGCGGAAACACGGGGAATGGCACACACCAATTTTTCACTCTGAAATATCGAGATCAAAATTCTCTCCAGATCTTTTTCATTCTTGAAATAATTCCGGTAGGTAACAGACACCTCCGACTCCACATCCAGCCAGTCATCACACGAGAAAAGCGGCAGGAACAATATGAGAAACAATATTTTTTTCATGATTCTTCTCCTTAAAAGTTTATGGTTAATCCAATGGTAAACTTACGAGGCAACGGGTATCCCGATAATAAATCCACTCCCTCCGTTATATTGACAATCTCAGGTTCCGGACCGCTATAATTCGTAAGCAGGAACAAGTTTTCGGCAGTTAAAAAAACACGCGCACCGGATAACCCTATTTTCTTGGCAAAACGTTCGTGCAGGTTGTACCCCAAGGTCAACTGTTTCAAACGAAGCATATTGACATTCTCGATATCACAATCATAATTCCCGGTAAATTGATCATTCAGATCATACGAGATCAACCGAGGATAATCCGGATTTTTACTATTCGGTCCCGTCCACGCATTAATCCTATTCACATCGACAAACATAGGTCGCATCTCGCCCGGATCAACATTCAGGGAACGATCATCATATAATTTCAATATATGCCTCCCGAGAGAATATACAAAGAAAATATTCAAATCAAATCGTTTCCACCTGAGCTCGTTGGCAAATCCGCCATGAGCGAGAGGCAAGGGACTGGCAGCATAATACTTATCGCTCTCTGTAATCCTCCCGTCCCCGTTCAAATCAACCAATCGTCGGGTCCCGGGGAAGAATATATCTTCTATCCTTGAACCGCTGAGAGGCTGGGGTCTCGAATTAGACTGATAATAATAAGGCACCTCGTCCATACTGTTATAAAATCCGTCCGTTTTATAAGTTCTGATATTGTATAAAGACTTCCCGATAATATTATTATCAAAATCGTAACCGTCATTGCTTTTCTCAAAACGGTTCCAGTTCCGGGAAGCGTTCAGTTTAGCCCTCCACGACACGGCGGATTCCCTCAGAATATCCACGGTCAACTCCATCTCGATTCCTTCATTCGACACCCCAAGGGCATTTTGCCACTGAAAATACTGATAATTCAAATCACCGCCTAAATCCATCCGTTGCAATTGTCCCTTCGTGTAACGATAGTAATAATCACAGGTCAATTTCACCCGGTAATCGAACAGACTGATATCCAACCCGAAATCATATTGATCCGTTTTCTCCCAACTCAATTTACGATTCAATAATCCGCCATCCATATCAGGTCCCATGCCGGCCTGTCCAAAAAAAGACCCACCGGTATTCCCCATTAATCCGTGCGCGAGATAACGTTGTGAAAACTTTTGCCCCGAACGTCCCCAACTTACGCGGAGTTTCCCGAAACTCAACCAGTAGAGATTTTTCAGGAAAGATTCATCCGAGAAAACCCAGCCGACAGCCACGGAAGGAAATGTAGCCCACCGCACGTCCTCACCGAATACCGACGATCCATCCCGGCGAAGCGTGGTCTCGAACATATATTTCTCCTTGTAATTATACCGCAAACGTCCGAAATAACTATTCATCCGCTCTTCTTCCAAACTCGACTCGTATTCAAATGCAGATCCCCACTCGGGATTTGTTTCCCTGTCGGATTCTTTATTATTGTTTATCAATCCGTTACCCTCTCCCCATTCTCCTTTAGCGTAATGAACGAAATCATTAGGTCCGCCCTGCGCCGATCCCTTATTATTGTATGTTTGATCTTTCTGGAAAGAAAGTCCCAACAAAAAATCAAAATTATGATCGTTCTTTACCGTGAAATTGTACGATAATAAGTTCTCGTTAATTAATGACAAATTACGTCCGATAGTACCGTTTGTAACAGACCTGTGGAAATCCTTGTCAGCTGTACTCGGAGAAAAGTTGTTCTGATTCTGCTGATTGTAATCCACGCCACCGGAAACCCGCAAATGCAGGTTACGAATAATCTCATAATCCAATACCAAATTATAACGCAATGAATAACTTTGGTTTTTTTCTATATCCGCGTTCAATTCATCAAGTATGTATTTACTCACGTAATCATTGCCCGGCTTCAAAGACGATTCCGTCGCCACGTTGACACTAATCCCTTCCACTTTCTGTCCCTCGCCACCTCCACCCCGGCTTCTCTGGCTATAGGTCAATGACAACTGGTTATCCAATTGGATACGTTTGGAAGGATACGCTGTCAGGTTCGTGATCACGTTCACCCGTTCAAAATCAGTCCCTAATACAATACCCTCTTCCTTGTAATACCCGGCACCGATCATATAACGCATCGTTTCACTTCCTCCCATGGCCTGCAAGTTGGCATTTAACACCTTTGCCGTCCGAAAAGCATACTTCCACCAGTCTGTCGAATTATTGTAAAATTTATTCAAACTATCTTGTATCATAGCAGCTTTATACCCCTTGTCGGGAGTCCCGAAAAACCAGTCGTATACCGGATAATTGTTATCCTTGGTATAGTTATAAACCTCTTCATAGGAAGTTGGGATCACCCAAGTTTGATCAGCTTTCTGGTAAGGTTTTATCGTGTTCTTCAATGCCTGCATGGCATAGCGACGTGTCATATTTCCGCCCGTCTGCACGGGTGTCTTGGGTAACCAAGAGGCAGAATAGGAAGCATTCGCCGTGAATTGCGCTTTACCGGCACGTCCTTTTTTCGTGGTTATCAGAATAACCCCGTTACCGGCACGAGAACCGTAAATAGCGGCAGAGGCGGCATCTTTTAACACCTCTATGGATTCGATCATGGACGGGTCCAAGTCGGAAAGCGTGTTCGAGCCGGTAATCGGGGAAGTAAATGCCTGCATCGGCACCCCGTCCACCACGTAAAGCGGCGTCCCGTAGCTCCGGTCAGCACTCTCTTCTGCCGTTCCTCCTTTGGTAAAAAAAGAGTTATACCCCCGGATAGCCACGATAGCCCCTCCGCCACCGGGAGCACCGGACATATTATTCACTTCGACTCCCGCCATGTGTCCCTGTAACAGGCTTTCCAAGCTATGCGTGGGCAATTCCTTGATATCTTCCGCTTTCACGGAAGAAATTGCACTGATCACAGTCCGTTTTTTCTGGGAGCCATAAGCAACCACCTGCACTTCATTCAAGCCGGTAACTTCCTCCTGTAAAACAATCCGAATAGAATCCGTTTTTTCCGTGAATTCGAAGCTTCGGGATTTGTACCCCACGAAAGAAAATTCCAGCTTCCCGCTCTTGATTGGCAAAAGCAAGACAAATTTCCCGTTCTGATTCGTCGCCGTACCTACCGATGTATTAGCCAATCGGACGGTCACACCGGGTAATATTTCTCCCTTTTGATCAACCACAATACCTCTCACTTCCTTTTTTACCGGTTGTTCGGATTTATCCGCGGCAACTCCCGCTTTCAAGGAAAGTACAATAGTCTTGTCCGATATGGAATAAGTCCACACGGTTTTACGCAAACAACTATCCAAAACGGTCGTGAGCGGTTGCTCGTTCATCGATAAGGTAATTCCACTCACTTCCCGGGCTTGATTGCCTACAAAAAGATAGCGGTAGCCTGTCTGTCGCTTGATTTCGTCCAAAACGGACACCAAAGAAGCATTTTTCACGTTAATTGTCACCTTTTGGGCGGAAGCCACGGTAGCACTTAACGATAGAATCGCGCAAAAAAGAAGCATAATCATCTTTCGCGAAGACAAAAATCTTTTCATTTTTCCCCTCGCTGGGGAAAGTCGATTTTTTTTCATAGATTTGTCAAATTGGGTTAAACACTAAATTATACTCTGGATAACCTATATGATTCGGGAAACGGTCAGGTTTCCCGAATTTTTACAGTTCCTCTTTTTCCTTGGATAATATTTCTATTTTATCGTCATAATAGACCACTTTAATCTCATTCGTCAATTGCAGTATATTCAAAAATTCCTGTATCGATTCGTACCGTCTTAGCGAACCGAACAAACTTTCGTTTTGCAGTTTTTCGTCTATCACGACCTCGATATCGTACCACCGGGACAATTTTCGACCGATACCGGCAAAGGATTCTCCGTCAAAAATAAATTCTCCTTTCCGCCACCCGGTATACACTTCGGTACATACCTCCCGCACGGATAAGGTCGAATCCCCAAGGGCAAACACGGCTTGCTGTCCCGGAACGAGCAATTCGTCCCGCACTCCCGTGTGAACCTGCACTTTTCCCTCTTCCAGAGTTACCTGTACCGTCGGTTCGTCGGAATAAGACATCACGTCGAACGAGGTTCCCAGCACACGTACATCCACCTGCTCCGTTCTCACGATAAAAGGCACGCCCGATTTGGCCACCTCGAAATAAGCCTGTCCTTTCAAGCTGACCACACGGCTGTCCCCGGAAAACGCCACGGGATAGGACAATTCGCTCTCCGCGTTCATCCATACCCGAGTCCCGTCGGCAAGCACCAATTTATACTCGCATCCCTTGGGGATTACCAACTTGTGGATTAAAGGAGCCTCTACTTCCCGGACATTTTCCCGATAGCTTAACTCCTCCTTTTTCGTGTTGCTCACGATCACCCCTTGATTTTCAAAAGTAACTGCCGTCGCTAAATCAACCCGTCCCGTATCTCCCACGACAAGATAAGCCCCCGTATGTTCGCCGCCAATTGCCACCATTTCCTGCATCACAACAGGTTCCGACCGATTCACCCACGAAACAATAATTAACCCGGCAGCAACAGCCGCGGCCCCACTCCATCCGATCCTCCGGATACGTCTTACCCGGCGCACCTTTCTCTTGGAATTTACCTTTTCCAACGCTTGTTTGATATCGATACCCTCGAATTCACTCCATCGTTTTTCAAGTTCACTGCCGTCCAATCGCCCCCTCAACTCTTCCCGCACGTCCTTTTCTTCTATATATTTCTCCCATTCTTCCGAACCGGACCAGAGTTCACGAGCCACCTTATGGGCTAAATTGATATATCTTCGTAAATCTTTCATTCGTCATTCATTTATATCCATAACGACTAACGAATCCGAAGTGACTAAACAGACTCTGATTTTAACATTTTTAAATCTTTCCCGTGCGGTTATTCTCTACAATCCAATACGCATGAACCACGGTTTGAATAACATCACCGGAGTAAAACACCATTCAATACCGGATAATATGGAAGAACTATCTTTATCGGAATATTTAAATCCATTTCAAGGGCATTTCATATATACAAACCTATACCAAAAAACAATTACTCCACCACATTTTTTTATCCTGATAGGTGTTTCATGGGGGTAGAATAGAAGTATGATAGAAGTATCTCCCAATCAACACTCGGCAAGCCACCAAGTATATACCCGTTACGTTACTGACTTGGGTAGGTTTACCTATAATGTTCCAAGGGAACTCATTAAAGCAGTCTAAAGACAACCAATAAAAAGATTCGTGAAGGAAGCGTGTTTTTTAATAACGAGATACCCCGTTGCTTCTGAGCCCGCACGGTACTGGGCTCAATACCTAACTGCCGGGCTATTTCCGTGCTATTATAACCGAAAAGCGAGAGGCGCATCACTTTTGCACATTCGGCGGGTAATAATTCTATTTCCCGTTTTAAAATAGATAAAGTTTCCGTTTCAATGATCGATGCCAGTATCGATTCTTGCGATACCTCTGTCCCCACATTCTCTTGTTGATGTTTCTCTACGATTTTCAAATGCTTGATGTAATCCAGACAACGATTACGCACGATAACATAAAGATATGAACTCAACTCTTCTTCATCCTCAACGGGAATCCCTTTCTCGAACAACATGACAAATACATCCTGCACTACATCCTCTGCCGCTTCCATGTCCTTCAGCACACGGGACGCAAAAAACGCCAATTCCCGATAATACTTTTCGAAGACCCGTGTACATATTTTATCTCTATTCTTTTCCCGATCCAGAAGCATATTTGAAACATTTCGCAACAAATATACAATACAATTTCAAATATTAAAATTATATTTCTCACTGTATTGGTAATTATCACATCCATTTCGCTAAAACGATTCATATTTTCACTCCAGCGTTTTTAGTATTTTCAGTTGGTCGCATGTTCCGTACGTGTCGTAAACATACCAATTCATATTCTTGATAATGTACTCTTTCCCTAATCCGTCAAATCGATCGTCTGAAGACTGAAATTCAACTAGTTTTATTGTTTCACAGGTTTGCTTTTGCAAGTTATTGCAGAGGTCTTTCATCATGTTTTTCGGGAGAGAATCTAACATTTGAAATATATTGTCCGTCATTTCGAACCCAACAGTGAAAACACATCCTTCTTGATTGATATAAAGTAGAATAGCAAAATTTGCCGAGGATAAACACTTCTTTATTGATGTTTTTATCTCGGTCGGTACAACATTGTACCAGACACTGTCCTGCCAATTGAAAATAGACTCTCTTGTTTCGTTGGATATAAAACGAGTATTGATTCTACCCGGAGATTTACTCTCGAAATTTTGAAATTTCTTTTCAAAATCGGGAAGTTGTAATCTCCAATAATATATTTTCCCTGTTATATAAGAACTTGCTTTTATAGGTACAACTTCTAAACCGTTAATCACTCTTGACGGCAAAGTATCTACAATGACAGGATTTTTATCAACCTGAGCTTCAGCCAACGTGGCACATAAGAGACTGCTCAATAGTGTTTGAATTACTTTTTTCATAATTCATAGATTTTTAATTAATAATTCTAATTTGTAACCCGCGGGTACAAGCCAATCTTTATATTTTGCCAACAGATAAGGGGCATACTCGTCGTATTTTATTTTATACTAAAAGCTGACAATTATACGGCCTCGTCGGGTTTCCGTTTGCTGATAGTTCAAAATTTCATATTTAACACTTCGCACATGTTGTATATAATTTTTAGGTGGGAACGAACCCGGAAAAGGATTATCATATATCATGCAAGAGATTATAGAATCTCCGCACACTTGAAAATATTCCGGGATATACAGGTTTGCACCCTCTTCTCCAGCAAAAGCCTGAGGTGTTAAATCAATTCTGTATTCCCGACTATCTATTTTTGCACGGAGAGCTTCTTCAATCTCCTTTTTCGACAAGTTTTCATGTAACGAGGCACATGACGATAAGCAGATTAACGTACTTATTACCAAAAACAGGAGTAAGTTTTTTTCATAATCGCTATTTTAAGAAGTTAAAATAAAAAGCCGCCTCAAGGATGAGAACTGAGACGGCTTCGAGTTTAAACCACTCTTCTTTGAACCTATTCTTTCTTCTTTTTCAGCATCTCGTCAATCTTTTTTTCGAGGTCTCTGCCGCGAAGGTTTTTAGCCACGATACGGTTTTCCTCATCGAGGATAAAGGTGCAGGGGATGCCTTTCACGCAGTATTCGGCGGCGATTTCGGAACGTTGTCCTTTCAAGTCGGACACGTTTTTCCAGTTACAGCCGTCTTGACCGATAGCAGCCAACCAAGCCTGTTTGTTGTCATCAATTGAAACACTGATGATTTCCAAACCTTTCGGGCGGAAGCGTTTGTAAATTTTTATCAGATTCACATTTTCTCGTCGACAAGGACCGCACCAAGATGCCCAGAAATCAATGACTTTCACTTTCGCATTTGTCTCGTGCAAAGAAAGTACGCCACCATCGGACAACGCCGCACTGAAATTAGGGGCTATGGCTCCTATCGCTATCTTCTGTATTTTTTCCAGTTCGGTAGCGATTTGTTTGCCGAAAGGTGTAGCCTTAGCCTTCTCTCCCAGTATCTCGTAACGCTCTGCCAGTTTCGTCTCATCAAGGGTTTGCGGCAACTTGGCAGCTATCACGTAAGCAGCGACATACGTGTCATTGTATTTTTTTAATAGAGCCAATTCTTCAGCTTCCATTCGTGCGGCAATTTTCTTGAACTCTTGTTCTAGTTTCTGCGCTTGTGCCGGATTTGCCCGTGCTTGTGCTTGCAATTGCTGTCCGCTTTGCGCCAGATATTTGTCCAAATCGTTGAATTCTTTCCATATTTTCTGCGCTTCACCGCCACCCTCAACGATCAGCTCATTGGAGCCCACAGCAATCGTATAGTTCGCATTCTCCAGCATCAAAGCTGCTAATATTGCATTTTTTTTAGTTGGCATCAAGTATGCTAATGTCACCTCCGGCATTCTGCCTGTAAACTCAAAAACCCCGTTCGCAACCGTGGCCTCGCCTATGTCGACCATCCCATTTTCCGTGCTGGCAACCAGTAGTAATTTTCCGTTGACGGAGTTGTCCAACCGTCCCTCGATCTTGTAGCTATCACCTTGTGCCATACTCACGATAACACAACTTAATAACAAGCATACAGTAAATAAAATCTTTTTCATTTTCTCATTTAGATTTAAAAGAGGTGACCGAAAAGTCCGTATTTTATTCAGGATGACAAGCGGGGACTTTTCAGACAACCTCTATGTTAATGATTTAATTATTTCTGTTCCCGTTGTCTCGGGAGTTTTAGTACAGGTTCTTTTTCCGTTTTCGGGTTTGCCTTATCGATTACCAAACCGTCCACGATCATCCCGGCGGGATAGATCATTGAGGCGGGAGATGAGTTAGGCAAGTAGTTCATTACCTCCTCCTTTGAGGATATCGCAACTAGTTTCAATAACTTGGTCAAATCCGGCATACGGAAGCCCGTTGTACGAACCCGTGTCTCTTTTCCATCTTTGAGATCAACGCGGTAAACCACGAGTGCCGACCCAGAAATCCCTCTCACGATGTAAGCGCACGATTGTCCGGCTTCTTTAGCTGTCTTAAGCAACAATTTTTTCATTCTCTCATGAGTCATTGTTTTTTCCGCCTGCACGTGAATAGTACCCGTTCCGGTCGCTAGCGTAGGGCTTTGCGGTGACATCATGAAACGGGAACTACCGGTTGTTTCCGGGGCTTTCAATGTCGGGATACGACCGTTCAGCATCTTTTTGAACACACCTTTCTCGACAAGTACCATTTCTGCTTCCGGAGTCACACCGTCACCATCAATCTCGTAATAGCCATATAACGGCACGCCGTTATACTCTTTCATGGTCGTGTAATTTTTTACAGTCAGACGATTGTCCATGATTTTTTGCCCGAATTGATCTGCCAACCCACCTCTCGTCGGGGAAAGCGAACGGGCGGCGACTAATCCGCCACGATACAGGAGGTTGTTTGCCAGAATAGTTGCCACGGCTCCTCCCTCGAACATGATCGGACCATTGTAGTACTCTGCCACCGGCGGTGCCGCTTTCAATTGAAGTAATCCTTCGGCAAACTCTCTCACCCGTTCTTTCAACTTCTCGACGGAAGGAATTTCCGCCGGAGTCAATAGTGAAAGAGAGAATGAATCACCTAGATTCGAGCCATCATCTCCTCGTGTTTCGGCAGAAACTGTCACGTTCACGTATCCCCCGGGTTCCTTCAACTGTACCCCTTCAGTAGTTAGCCGGTACATATCTATCTCCGTTCCGTTGATTACCACACTGGAATTGTAAATATCCTTGTACTCGTTAAATACTGCCGATGCTTCAACCACGAGTTGTTTCAAAACAGCTTGGTCAATGTCATATTTCATTCGACGTTCCTGCAAGCGGGTCACAGCCGGTAATGGTTGCATATCCGCCAAAGCCGCTTCTTCTGGTGAAAGGGGATTTTGTTGCAGGTAATTCGCTTTCTGTGCCATCATGCCCAGCGAATATTTGTACATCATATCCGACGACTCCCAAAAACCTCGTCGTATCACGTCATAATCCACTTCCGACGGTAATTGTGCCGGGGCAATTTGTTCCGAGTACTGCACGTCACTGTTGTTCTGGTAATCCCCAAGCATTAACTGTGTGCCACCATTCATTTTCCATGGTGAAACACTCAAATGCAATAACCCTCCCAATGAGCCTACCGCTTGAAAATGACGGTAACGAGCTACCGTGTATGAGATGTAATAGGGTTTCGAACCACCCGGCAACACAAGGGCAGCGTTATTACGATCCAGTTCGGAACGCATGGCCGCGAAAATCGTTTCGTCCGTGTTACCGATAACTTTATTTTCCGGTTTCGGTGAAGGTAAAACCGGGGCTATATCACGTGCTTGTGCACGACGTTGTGTTTCTATCTGGCTCACGAATATCGTGGGTGATATTGCCGTCACGGGTACCCAACCTGATTCCGCACCACAAACGCCCGTGAAGACTTTTGGATTGTTACCGGCCGCCGTGATATTAGAAAACATTGACAAGGGTGTTCCGATCATGTCCACACCCCGCACCAGTTGATCCGGACGACCATCCACGAACACCCGGTACACTTCCAAGGGAGTCACGTTGAACGAGTTCAAACTTCCACCCTCGCCCGTGTACGTGAAACCGCTTGTCACGGTACGGAAATAATAACCGTATTCCTTTCCTTGTTTTTTAGCTTCAGCCGTTAGCATGGCACGCAATTCGTCTTCCGTGTAGGGGCGTGTCGTTTCGATGATCAGATTGGATTGTCGAGACACGGGATCACCTCCCCCGGAAGTACGTCCGTGACCATTGCTCTCGGGAAAACCATCCAGCGGAACCCGACTCATCAAAAATTCTTTCAACACACCATTCACCACGTTGTCCACCCGGCGCCCTTTCACGCCCTCGTCATCGTACACGTAGTGACCGTAAAGATCCGTATCGACATAAGATTTGAGTAACGGATCGCTGTAAACTTGAAATTCAGCGGGTAAGACTTGTTCACCTACCATTTTCTTGAACGTCTGCCCACCCGATTTCAAACGGTGACCTTCCAAACGATGACCGAAAATCTCGTGAAAGAATACGCCGCTTGCAGGTCCCGATAGGATTGCAGGACCCGTGTACGGGTCAGCTACCGGTGCGTCACGCAAAGCCAGTAATCGTTTGATCATATCCTGTGCGTCAACAATCATCCGATCATTATCCGGCAATTCGTCAGGCGTGTACGCGAAATAATCCATGTTCAGCGGCAACTCCATTCCATCATCAGCTTTCAGTGATGCCATCAACATCACCCGAGTAGCTACCCGGTTCTGCACCACTACGCTTCCCTCGCTGTTCACGAAATAGGTACGTAAAACTTGAAAATTAAAACTAGCAGATCCTTGGCGCAACTCGGGACAAGTCTTGAACACGGCGGAAACCTCATCCATTCGCTGTTCCCAAGCCCGTTTGATATCCATCTTTTGTTTTCCGGCAGCCACGGGAGCCTCGTAATAATGTTCCACCGGAGTCTTGGAAAAACACGGTGCTTTATCCTCGTCCGCCACGCTTACCGCGGCTTTCATCTTTGTTTGGTCATACATACTCCGGGCAAACTCGTAACGTTTCAACGTCTCCCGCCAGATCGCTTCCCGAATGGCATCCGCATCGTCGTTCAAAGGTAGAATTACTCCTTGTGCGCCTTGTGCGTTAGCCCCGGAAACACCGCCCTGCATGTTATACTTGAAGTTATCCAGTTCCGGGCTTCCCAAGCGAATTTGCGGCACCAGTGTCCGCATACGGTTTTCATTTGCCGATACCACAGCCCCGAACGAACTTACAACTGTAATGGTGTAGTCGTCCATCGCCCTCATATTCATATAGTAGGGTGCGTTCTCTTGCTTTTTTAACTCCTCCATGTTGTACTTCAACTCCTGCTTCATCAATTGCAGGAGGCGATCCTCCTGCTCTTGACCGAATACCCCGGAGAAAACCAATAACAGTACCCCACTAAAAAAGAGCCTGATTAAGTAATTGATTTTAAACATACTTTTTTAGTCGTATTTGATACACGGTCGCTCTCGCAACCGTGTATATATGATTATTTATAGATAACAACATCTCCTAACTTACACTTGGTCGTACCTCCTGCATTCACTCCGTCACGCAAGGTAAATTTGATATATTTTACCAATCGGCTACCCCCGGCATCGGAAATCGGTAATAGAGTCACCTCTCCCGAACCACGTCCCAAAATATTGGTCTCTAAAAATGTGACATTTTTCCAAATGACGCCATCGGTAGAAGTCTGCATGGTGATCGCAGAAGGAATTACATATGCTGCTTCCTTGTCCGCTTGCGGGTTATAATTCGGCTGTGCTACTTTTATCCCTTTGATCTCTGTTTCCGTCATGAATTCCATCATCATTTCATAGGTGCGTACAGATGTAAAAGAAGTTGTTTCCCACACGGTAGAGAAGTTGTCATCTAACAAATAATCCAAGTCCGCATAAGGATCAACGGGTGTGCATAAAATTCTGTTTCCATCGTTAAACATCCTTAACTCTTCCTTTTTTACGGTGTTTAATCGAGGTAACACAGGATACCCTTTGATATCCATATAATCTATATATTGGCTACCCAAATAATGTGCATTATAACCAGGACCGTAAGAATCGATCCTCATACCCAATATTTCGTTTGCCTTGTTCAATACCAGCATACTTTTTTTCAGAGGCCCCAGTAATTTACTCATGTCATACGGTGTATTGGGAAAGCGCTGTAAGTAACGATTTTTGCCGAATATGATTCTTTGCAGCTTCGGGCAATAAAGTACATCTTCAAAAGTTTCGATATCGTAATCGAACTCCAGTTCTGTCACATTATTGATAAACTCCTCAAACTTCTCTTCCTTTTCTTTTGTAGTCGTTGAGTAGCCATAACGCTGTTCTATCGCACTAACGAATCCCGCACTGTAAATCTTCTTTCGACTTACCGCAAACGGGTCGAAGTCGATCACATCTGGACAGTCCGCCACTTTCCCTTTGCGGAGTACATAGACCGTATCGGCAGGATTCATACTCACGTCATCAATCGTGATAAGAGTATTACTTGTTGCTTCACGGAACGTATAGTACTGAGTTTCTCCGTTTGTATCCTTGTATTTCAATTTCAACTCCTCGATATTCTCGTTCCAATGGTCGGAAAAGAAAATCATTTTATTTTTCAAGAAATAAGATTTCACGACACCCCTCGTGAAGGCAAGCATAATCTCGTGCTGCCTCGTGTAAGGACGTCCGTAGGTTGTTTCTCTTAACGACTCGTTCCCTGCCTTATCCATAGCGCAAACATCGAACCGATATGTCCCGTCCGCCAAATTCTTTAACTCGAAAGAATCGGATGTTTTCGGAAGTAATACCGAATCTTTAAGGTCTTCGAATGACCATATTACTTTTATTTTATCGATCGTGGCATCTGTACCATTTATCCAATCCACGACCAAACCTTCCCATCTGGGAGTAGCATGGACTTCCGTGCACATTGCCACGTAATGGATCTTTCCGTCTCCGGAAAAGTCACTATACGTATCCTCCAAGCTTTCGCTGCAACCGATCAGCAATGCCGCCGCCGCAAATAAGTTTATTATGTGTTTTCTCTTTCTCATGGTTTAGTTCTTTTTTACATAAACTTCTAGTTCGTGCAACGTGAAATACTTTTCCTTATTTCGATCTATTTCCGGATTCCTCCCCTTGAACGTATCATTTACTATAATTTTCAGATAGCGATAAGTTTGGGCGCGTGCAGGGAATACAACATCCACATAGACCGGATCTTTCTGGGCAAGTTCATTTACGTCTTGCGGGGCAAATTCCAGTTGCGATGTGAGATTCGACCATTTGTTTTTACCTGTAGCCAAAGAATCCTGATGCAATTTACCCAAGTACTCCCACTTGCCGGAATTCGGATCCGGAGATTCATTATTACCATACACCACCACCTTACAAGGCACTTTGTCTTCGTAAGAACCTAACCATACTTCTCCCAACGCGAACCCCGGAGTGGCATTAATTGCTCGTAGCGGGTAGAGGCAGTACATCCGGATCCAAGCCGGTATTTTCTGTTCTCTCATATCAAGTATGATAGGCTTTCCATAAGCCTGAGGACCTGCCAGATAGGTTGCATATACTTCCGTACACGGTTGACTTATCGGATTTTGGGAAGCCGAGGCGATCAAACGCTCTTCTCCTTTTAACTCCCCGTCGAACAAATATTTCACTCCTGTTTTCGCTTTTTCATTTTCCACGGAAGGTCCCTTGAAATCATCTGCCGTCATCGGCCATTTTTCAGTCTGATAAGCATCTATATCCGGATAGATTTCCTGTCTTACCCGATAGCCCTGAAAATCCTCCGTACGGATAACCACCGTGTTCTTCGCTCTTTCCTGCTGCACGACAAAATTCAACGTGTCTCCTGCCCGAACAATCGGGAAACTCTTTATTAAAATCGTGTCTTGCTGATTTGTTACGGGATTGGTTCCCAAATAAAAAACATGAGCCATTCCGGTTACAACCGAGGGACTTTTATAGATTACCCGGAAACCGTTCCATGAAGAATATACTTCAATATCGTTAAAAAATGCCCAAGGTGCGCTATCCAGCGTGTTGAACTTATATTCTAAGGGCTCGGATTCTACATTGTTCTGGTTGACAAAAGTGATGCTGGCACTTGCCTCTTGTGCTCTGGTAAAACCATCCAGCAGGAGTGAATCGCCACTGTAACCACAGGCTTTCAATACCTTATTCCCCTGTGCATCCAAATACCGAATGTTCATGGCAAAGATATCTCTATTATTCGGTAGAGTATAGTGCATCATCGCTCCGCCCGCCACAGGCATAAACTTAAGTTCCAAGCCTTCCGTTGATGTCTCGAAAATGACATTATCATCATTACAGGAAACAAAACCCAGTAACAGGAAGAATAATATCCATTTATGTTTTTTCATCGTCTGATATTTTAAAATGTATTGTGACTGTTCTTTTACCACCCCGGATTCTGTACCATTCCGGAGATTAAAATCTCTTCGGCATCAATCGGTTCGAAGTAGTCCCGGGGTGCCACGAATTTATTTTTGCTCCATACGACAACCGGTCCGTTCTCATTGTTATAGAATGATTGATATGTTGTTCCGAGGATATTCCAGCCGTATTGTTTCTGATTCATCTCCTGAGGTGCGATCAGCCAACGGCGAATATTCCAATAACGGTGTCCCTCGAACGCAAATTCAATATTACATTCCTGACGAATGATATCACGCATACCGACTTGTGATTCCACTTTCGTGGGGTTGTTGGAGTAACTCCTCCAAGCCTCCCGTACCGGTAGGATTCCTGCCCGTTTGCGTACTTCATCAAGCGGATTGTACACCCGATCATCCGGTGTCTCCAGATACTCGTTCCAAGCTTCAGCCTGCATAAGGTAAACCTCGGCAAGACGAATGATCGCGGCTGTTTCTATTCCCTGTAAGTTATTCGCATAACCTTGGGTGGGAAACCACGAGAAAAGGTGTTTTTTCAACCAGTAACCATTGATGTTCTGCCAAGTATTACTAACGATAATATCTGCTTGCGTACCCCAAGGCTCTTCATTTTTATGTGCTTGCACGAGTAAGTTATAATCATCTTGCAGCGTGTTATTTCCCCGTTGCCAGTACATCCGGTCGCCAGCAATACTGGCATAAAAACGAGCTTCCCGTTTCAAGTGAAGATTTACTACTGACGTATTCAACGGGATCACATTTTCGTAAAGCTGACTACTCTCGGAACCCAATTTGTAGCGATTTCCATAAGCCCAGTCATTGTCGGCATCAATCGGTAACCCGTGTTCCGTGTAATACATCTCCACCATCTTCATCGAGGGAGAGAGACAGCCGAGTGCACTACCTTCGAAGTTTTTATTATCGCCGACCAACCTCGGTAAAGTAAATGTATGAAATCCAGAAACATATTTCCATTCTAACAGATATTCTTGATTGTCAAAACGAGAGAATGTGGTATTCTCGATGTCATACATAGTGTTTAACAACTTTGTTTTTTTTGCACTATACCCGGAAGATAATTTTCGATCTCCCTGCAAACATATCTCGATTGCTTTGTCTGCAGCTTCGGCAGCCAACAACCATTTGTTCCGATCATAAGTTTTGTTAAAAAGCAGTTCTCCGTTCTTGTTCTTAAAATCGGAATAGAACACGTTCCCGTTAAAAAGAGGAGATGCGGCATAAAGCAGCACTTTGGCTTTCAGCGCATATAATGCTTCTAGACAGAACGTGTGTCCGTTGTTGGATAATCGCTGGTAATGCATAGGCATATATTTCATCGCCTCCTCCAGTAAATTGACGATTTCCTTGAAACAAGTATCCACGGGTTGACGCGGCAGTTGATACTTCGATACATCTAAATCTACCGGCATATTTTGGGGAATCAGACAAATAGGACCGTAACGACGTACCAATTCAAAATAGACAAACGCCTTCACCGCTTTCACGTCTGCTTTCCACCAGTTGCGATCGTCTTCATCAATATTATAAGTATGATCTATATTCTCGAGAAAAGTATTGCAGTTCCGAATAATAATATACATTCTATACCACAGGGAACCATAAGGTTTTTGTGACATTTGCAGCCCGTCAGCCACTTTCAATCCGTCAAGACCATACATATCCGAATTATATAAAGCCAAGCAGGTCACGTACTCGTCGGCACCCATATAGGAAATATTTGAACGAATATCCGTCATTACGGTATTCAAATCACTGTAAATCCCTTTCCACCATGCCTCTGCTTTTGTCCGTTGCTCGAAAATCGACTCCACCGTTTCGATGTCCTTTTCCGGTACCATATCGAGATAGTCACATCCGGGGAGGAGGAGAACAGCACAAAATATAGATAATAAATATTTTTTCATTGTTACATTTATTTAAATTAGAAACTTACGTTCAAGCCAACCGACCAAGTGCGTTGAATCGGGTAGTTAAAACCGCTGTCTCCCAATTCCACGTCCCAAATCTTGAAATTCGTGATCAAGAAAGGATTATTAACACGAGCATAGATTTTCACGCTTTGCATTTTCAATTTTTGCATCACCTTCTGTGGGAAATTATAGGCCAAATCGATAGAAGTACAACGCAGGAAGCTACATTCTTGCATAAAATAAGTCGATTTCCGCTCTTCAGCACCACTTTTCCAGTCTTCCTGAGGATTATGTACCTCGATGGATTGCGTGGAAAGACGCGGCCAGAAAGGACGTTCTTGCATATTATTTGTACTCCAGTGATCGTCATAAATAGCTTTCAACATCGCCCGATTCTTCACGAACGGGCTGATTTTCTGCGGGTCCACGAAGAAAGCCCGTTTTCCTGAGCCTTGAAAAGAGAAGTTGAACTCGATGTTTTTGAAAACAAAAAGCCCGCCAAACCCGTAAATAACACGAGGTGTACTGGGAAAACCAATGTAAGTGGCATCATTCACGTCTATCACGCCATCGCCATTCAAATCACGATAGCGAATATCTCCCGGCATCACATCTCCACCCTGCCGGGGAGAATTTGCAATTTCTGCCTCGTCACGGAAAAGACCTTCGGCTATGTAACCCACCTTTTGGGATAATTCATGACCTTTTTTCCGTTGCCATGCCGGTTTGTCGGTAGCCTCTTCAATTTCTTTAAATACAGCCTTATTGTAAGTGAACGTACCGTTCAGTATCATCCAGAAGTCTTGGGAAAACATATGTTGCACCTTACCCGCAAGGTCTATTCCCCGGGAACGGGATTTACCCACGTTCCCGATTTGCATCATCTCCAAACCGGTAGACGAAGGCATCGTGTAACGGTAGTCAAGAATATTGTGGCGTACCTCCTGATAGATATCTGCGTTAATATCCACGATCCCGCCGAAAAACTTAGCTTCTATACCGAAGTTGATTTGCTCGGCAATTTCCCACGTGATTTTATCGTTAGGATAAGCCGTGATTTTATATTTTTTCATCTGTTGTCCACCCGGAGAAGGATCCATAACGTTTTCCGTTTTTATTAAAGGTAAATGGGTGAAATGCGGATCATTAATAACCCCATCATTTCCGACCTTACCCCACGAAAGACGGAATTTCAAGAAAGAAAGCCAATGGGCTGTATGGTTCGCCAACAAGCTCTCTTTTGATGCGATCCAAGCTCCGCCGACCGAGGGGAAGAAGCCGAATCGATGATTCTTGGCAAAACGCTCGGAACCGTTATAACCGAAACTGGCTTCTAGGAAATATTTACTTTTAAACCCGTAGGTACCACGCATGGATAATCCCAAATTCCGACGAGGAATACCGTCCAGTACGGTCTGTGTCTGAGAGGTTGAATTCTCTTGCGCATTTAATACCGCTGTCAAACTGGTCTGGTGTTCTCCCCAAGCTGCCACGTGCAACCCCTGTATCTCGTAAGTCATCTGCGTGGATTGAGAACCACCACTTTGTTGTCCGTCTTTCTCCAATGTTCTTGATGCATTAAGCGAGTTTATCGCGTTTAGCTTATGCACACCGGTTTCAAAATCATAACTGGCTAAAGCATACCTATAAGGATCGGTAACATAAGCGTTGACATAGTATCCCTCCTGATTCAGCGAAACGGAAGCCCGTAATTCCAATCCTTTGAGAATGGGTGAAAGATTATGAATATACTCCGCCCGAGCTACCGCCGAGTAACGACGGCGATCTTTGTATCCCTTATGAAGTTCCATATAGGGATTAGCCGTATTCTGGTCTACGGCTCCGAAACGAAGATGCGGCCAGGCAAATGTAGCATCTCCCGGGTAAGTCGGAGCAAAATCCACAGGCGAAGCGTTGAAAGCCATACCGTAAGCCTGTGTTACATCTGCATAAGGACCGTGATATTTATCCAGATTGGCTGAGGAGTTAATGTTCAGGCGAATCCCAGCACTTAAGTCTATATTCAGGTTCGCGCGGAAAGAGAATGTACTATTTTCGATATTACATTTAAACTGGTTCAAACGGTCGGTTTTCAACATCCCCTCATCCCGGACGTAATTAACAGAAGCATAGTATTGAACCTGACGAGAACCACCCCGAAGATTTAGGCCTGCCCGATGATTAATGGAATAGTCGTGAAACATGATATCATACCAATCATTGGCGGGATATACCCAAGAAGGATAAAGAGGAGAACCTGTACGTTCGATGCGCTCCACACTATACTGGGGGGTTGCTTCAGGATCACGAGACAGTAATGCCCGATTGTACATTTTCATATAAGTAGTGGGATCCACCACCTCAATTTTCCTCGTTGGCATACTTACAACAGCTTCGTAACGGAAAGAGGTATAGACACTACCTTCCTGCCCTCTTTTAGTCGTCACAAGGATAACCCCGTTAGCTCCTCGAGCACCGTACATCGCCGTGGCAGAGGCATCTTTCATCACGCTGAAACTTTCTATATCCTCCGGAACCATACGAGAAAGATCCAATTTTGAAGATTCCACTCCATCGATTAATATAAGAGGATCAATGTTAGCACTCGTTTGGAATGAAGTAATACCCCGAATGTAGAATTTGGTATTCATCTCTTCTTCCGTCAGAGCCCCGGGAAGTCCTCCCGTCTGCCACCCGATCATTCCGGCGATTTTTCCAGCAAATTGAGATGTCAAATCACTACTTGAAGATTTTAAGTTTCTTGCATCAACAGTAGTAATTGCAGAGACCACACTTTCTTTTTTCTGCTCGCCGAAAGCCACGACGGTTACTTCCTCGAGATTCTCTTCCGTGGGAATTAATCGAATGTTGACTTTATCTTTCCCCTTTATTTCTACGACTCCTGTTTTATAACCGATAAAAGAAACCCGCAATACATCTGTTGCTCTTGCCGAAATAGAATAACGTCCATCGGCATCCGAGGATACTCCTTGAGTGGTTCCTTGAATAAGCACTGTTGCACCCGCGATCGGATTTCCTTTTTCATCCACGATTTTACCACTGACTTTAATCAGATTCACAACAGGTTTTTGCCTCAAAATAATCACAATACGATTACTTTCAATGATATAATCGTAAGGACTATTACCTAACAAAATATCCAAAGCATTTTCTACCGTTTCATCTTTCACCTCTAAAGAGAAAGGACGATTTTTATCTATTTTGTCATTACTTTGGAAACCATAATCTATTCCCGTCTGCCGATTAATCTCAGCAAGAATTTTCTCTAAAGTGGCATTTTTCATAGAAATGGTCACTTTTTTCTGGATATTGTCAAATATATGATTCGTAGCCCCGCACATACTCAATGGTATGGAACTAAACGTAGCAAGCATAAAAAAAATGCACAATACGTATTTTTTAGGCGATAAGCATACCGCTCTTGATTTTTTTTGCATAAATTTGTAATACTATTTGATTAAAAAGTAAATATCATTTAGTAACACATTGCGATCGCTAAAGGTCCAATTTTATGTAATCGCAATTTGCTCTAAGATTATCCCGCCTTGCGGGATATCTTTTTGGATTTTCTGTTATCTCTTTATAATGTAATGCCCCCTTTCTTTTACGAATTTACAATTTGTCATCAACTCGATAAACGAAATCACTTCATTGATCGGAGTTTTCTTGTTCAGATTCATGGTTACTTCAATTATTGTAATATCGACCTGTGGTTCAAATTCAACTCCATACCACGCAGAGATATCTTCCAATACTAAATTCAATTTTTTATCTTGATATTTAAATACCCCGTCCATCCATGCCGTAGCGTATCGGGTATCCACTTGCCGCACTTCAACATGACCGGAGCCGGAATCATAAGAAACTTGTTCACCCGGCGTAATTCGGATCTCATTTCTGTTAGGTGATTGGAACCCTATATTACCTTCAACCAACACCGCTTCGAGCGTATTCAATCGAGTTGTTTTAACATTGAATCGTGTTCCATAAACCCGAATTTTCGAACCGGATACATTTACCTCGAACGGTTTTTCCGACTTCGTAACATCAAAAAATGCTTCTCCGGAAAGCTCCACTTCACGCCGTTCCCCGATAAACTCGACCGGATATTTCAAACGACTTCCTGCATTCAACATTACCCGAGTTCCGTCGGCAAGCGTAACATTGTACATATATCCGGCAGGAATCACAAGTGCGTTGTACTCCACCCCCCGGGTATTATTCACCATCGAGTCATAAGCGATATGATTCTCTTCCACCCGAATATTCGACCCATTAATTGTTTCCCCTACATTTTCTTTCTGCAAGTTCACACTATTACCGCCGGAAAGAATCAACGTGGGAACAGCAACTTTATTTTCAACCTTCACGACCTTGGTCACCTTCACAGCTTCAACCAACTTATGTTCCGGCTCATTTATCCACAACAAAGTAAAAATTATCCCAAACAGAATCACTGCTGCTGCAGAACTCGTACCCCAAATCAAGCGACGACGCAACTTCATCCGGCGGAGACGTCTGTCAAAGCGAAGTCCGGCAGCCTCCACTTCTTTGTCTGAGGGGATTTTTATCGTATCTATGATTTTTTCTATATCTTTTTCAGTTTTCATAGCTTATGCTTTTACGTATATATAAATCGAAACATGAAAAACTACCGTGAAAAACTATTCTTTTTGAAAAAAAAATTACATTTGCAAAAATAGAAGGTATATGACGTTTCATTCAGACTATTCGGATGATCAACTTTTAAAATTATTTAATCAACGGGATGCACGTGTGTTCGGGATTGTTTATCGTATGATATACAGGGAACTATATCTATACGCTACTAGTTTGTTTGAATCTCTCAACATCCCGTCCGAAGATATTATCCAAGATGTCATGGCCGATATATGGAAGCGAAGTTCTGTTCAATTTCCCACGCTGGCATACATTAAGACATTCTGTTTTATCGCCCTGAAAAACGCATACAAGAATAAATTAAAACATTTGGGACATCAGCAACGTTTCGAATTGGAGTGTAAAGTAGAATATGAATTCTCGGACGATATGGAACGTGTGGAACTGTACAAAACCCTGTACGATTCCCTTCAAATCCTGCCCGAAGATTACGCCACAGTGATTCGTATGTATCTCGAAGGTTGGAAACCGGAAGAGATTGCATCAAAACTGGGTATCGCTCTCCAAACCGTCTATAATAAACGGCGGGAAGCGGTCATCATCCTACGAAAACACATGGTGGATAACAATCTATGAACCGAACAAATCCCTGCAAATATCTCCTATTCGGGACACGAATTTCACGTTTATATGTGCCGGAGTTTTGACAAGCGCCTTTTTATTCCCCGACGGCACGAATATCTGTTGGAACCCCAATTTCTCGGCTTCCAATACCCGTTGCTCGATACGACTAACGGCACGTATTTCACCCGAAAGCCCGACTTCCCCGGCAAATACCGTGTCCGACGGTATCGGGGCGTCAATATTCGAGGAAAGTACAGCCATAACCACGCCGAGATCCAAGGCAGGGTCACTCACCCGAATACCTCCCGCAATATTCAGAAAAACATCCTTTGCCGCCAAACGGAATCCTACCCGTTTTTCAAGCACCGCCAACAACATATTCAAACGACGAGTGTCAAAGCCCGTTGCAGACCTCTGGGGCGTCCCGTAAGCAGCCGTGCTTACCAATGCCTGCACTTCCAACAAAATCGTTCTGACGCCTTCCATCGTGGCGGCAACCGCCACCCCGCTTAAATTCTGGTCATGATTGGAAAGGAGCAACTCGGAAGGATTTGCTACCTGACGTAAACCGGATTGCAGCATCTCGTATATCCCGATCTCGGACGTCGAACCGAAACGGTTCTTCATGGAACGCAGGATGCGATACATGTGTTGTTGGTCACCCTCGAACTGTAACACGGTATCCACCATATGTTCCAAAATCTTGGGACCGGCCAGCTGACCGTCTTTCGTGATATGTCCGATCAATATCGTGGTAATTGTATTTTCTTTGGAGAAACGCAACAATACATTCGTGCATTCCCGTATTTGTGAAAGACTTCCCGGGATAGCATCCACCGTTTCGGTAGACAATGTCTGAATGGAATCGATAATCAACAGTTTCGGTTCCAGTGCACGGGAATGTTCCAGCACCGCTTCCAGTGAATTACCGGAAAGAAACAAACAATCGTCATTCTCCGCACCCAAACGTTGTGCCCGCATCTTGATCTGGGATACACTTTCCTCCCCCGACACGTAAAGCACCTTCCCGTTATGATTATGCAAGGCAAATTGCAAGATAAGAGTGGATTTCCCGATGCCCGGCTCTCCGCCCAACAAAATCATAGATCCCGGTACAATTCCGCCTCCCAACACCCGGTTCAATTCCCCGTCGCCCGTATCCATCCGTTCGTCGGCATTGGTTTTCACCTCCGATAACCTCAACGGGCGGGAAGAACTGTTCCCGATAATAGAAGCCGCCCGTTTCCCCTTCACGGCAACTTCCACTTCCTCCACAAAACTATTCCACTCTCCACAAGTGGCACATTTCCCTACCCACTTGGATTCTTTCGCCCCGCAATTCTGGCAAACGTAAACGGTCTTAGATTTCACCATAACAATTGAAAATTGAAAATTGAAAATTGAAAATGATTAGTTTTCAACGTTCAATTTTGTTGTTTTTACTATACTTGCTGTAAGCCGGATTAATTCACGGCTCTCCCCTATGATAGAATCAAACTCTGACTCGGTTAAATAATCTGTTTCTTTCAGCAATAGAAGCCAATATTCCGTTTCATTGGCCTCTTTTAAAGCTATATTCACTTTATTAATGAAATCTGCTTTAGACTGCGCGTGTTCACTCTCTCTAATCAACGCTCCAATCGACGTCCCACTCCTAAGCAACTGTTTCGACAACACAAACTCCTTACGCTCTGCACATAAAAACTTGTACAAATTAACTATCCGTACCGCAAATCGGAAAGACTTCCCCGCAACAATATTTTCCTCTTTCATTTTCAATTTTCAACTTTCAATTTTCAATTGTATCAGTCAAAAATTTCATCCACGAAATCGGATTCAGTGACCACCTCGTCACCCTCATCATCACAATCAAGGACTTTATTCACGCCATTCGGTTTTTCGAAATCTCGTTGCGGAACGGCAAGCGATTTATCGGCATATACTTTTTGCATAAATAATGCCCAAATCGGGAGAGCCATACTGGCTCCTTGACCATTCGCCAAGTTCTGGAAATGGATGGAACGGTCTTCAGCTCCAACCCACACTCCCCCGGCAAGATCGGGAGTGATTCCGATAAACCAACCGTCGGAGTGATTCTGTGTCGTTCCGGTCTTCCCACCGATCGGATTGGTAAATTTATAACGATAGCGCAACCGGATACCGGTTCCTTCATCAATAACACCTTTCAAAAGATTTGCCATCAAATAAGCCGTATTCTCCGTGATTACCTCTCGGGATTCGGGCTGGAACGTCGCCAATAAATTACCGTACTTATCCTCTATCTTGGTCACCATTATCGGCGAATTGTACACTCCTTTATTCGCGTACACGGAAAAAGCGGAAACCATCTCTTTCACGGAAACTTCCGAAGAACCCAAGAATATAGCAGGCACCGGATCTATAAAACTGTTAATACCCATTCTATGAGCCATCTGTACCACTGCCTCCGGGGTAAATTGCTTCAATACCCAACCGGAAATATTATTTACCGAGTTCGCCAACCCCCATTTCAAAGTAACCATCTCACCCTCACGCTTATTTGTCGAATTGCGGGGCGTCCATGTAGTCCCGTCCGGCAACACGAAAGTTTGCTGCACGTTCAACACTTTCTGACAGGGCTCCAATCCCTCCTGCATCGCCAAGGTGTAAAGAATCGGCTTAATAGTAGATCCGATCTGCCGTTTACCCGTGCTCACCATATCATACTGGAAATAATGATAATTAGGACCTCCCACGTACGCCTTGATATGTCCGGTAGCGGGTTCCATTGCCATAAATCCGGCACGGAAGAACGATTTATAATGTTTCAGAGAATCCAACGGACTCATTGTCGTGTCACGCACTCCATTCCACGTGAAAACAGACATGGCTATCGGTTTAGCGAACTCTTTCTTGATTTCGGCAAAACTCTTGCCAGCCTTGTTCATGGAGCGATAGCGCTCCGTGCGCCGGATAGAAGTATTCAAAATTTCATTAATCGCTTCCTTTGTCAGGTCATTGGAGAAAGGCGGATTCGCTTTATGCTTTCTTTCCGCCATAAAAGTCGGTTGCAACGTTCCCCCTAAATGCTCGGTCACCGCCTCCTCCGCGTACTTTTGCATCCGGGAATCCAGAGTCGTGTAAATCTTCAACCCATCAGTATAAATATTATAACGGGAACCGTCGGATTTCAGATTCTTGTTACACCACCCGTAAAGCGGGTCCCTCTCCCATGCCAGCGAATCAACGGCATATTGATCTTTATTCCATTTGTAATTCTTCTTTTCCGGTTTATTAGCTGTCAGGTACAAACGCATATATTCCCGGAAATAAGTAGCGATACCCTCTTTATGGTCTTCTTTATGAAAATCCAGTCCCAACGGCAAATTCTTCAAAGAATCGTATTCCGTTTCAGAAATCTTGTCATATTTCAACATCTGGCTCAACACCACGTTCCGGCGTCCCAACGTTTTATCCGGTCGGCGCACGGGATTGAAAAGTGAAGGATTTTTCGCCATACCCACCAACATGGCCGATTGCTCTACCCGTAATGAATCGGGAGAAGTAGAGAAATAAATATTTGCCGCGGAGTTAATACCAACCGCCAAATTCAAAAAGTCAAATTTATTGAGATACATGGTGATGATTTCCTCTTTCGTGTAGCTCTTTTCCAACTTCACGGCAATCACCCATTCCCGGAACTTACGCATCGCCAATTCCATGAAGTTCTGGTTTGCCTCTCTGGGGAATAACATCTTTGCCAGCTGTTGGGTAATCGTGCTACCTCCCCCGGCAGCCGAATTACCTGTCGCCATTCCTTTTGCCACACGGAACAGACCACGCACGTCAATACCGCTATGTTCATAAAAACGTACGTCCTCCGTGGCTATCAATGCGTCAATCACGCTCTGGGGAATATCTTTATATTCCATGTAACGACGGTTCTCGCTACCCTCGAAATATTTCCCGATGATTTTCCCGTCAGCAGAATACACCTCTGTCGCAAAACTATTATTCGGATTTTCCAACTCCTCGAACGTGGGCATAAAACCTAATTTCCCGTCGGAAACCAAGTAAAAAAAGAAAAATATTCCTCCCACGAATATCACGAACAATCCCCAAAAAATGACAAAGTCTTTCCAATATTTCTTTAATATCTGCATTCTGTTAAATATTTATTACCTATTTTCATTCCACTATCCACTCCCCGATATTTCGAGTTTTATTGTCAAAATTAATTCCTATCCGGAACAACTGCCGGGAATCAGCCTCGAACGGGCGAGCGTAATGCTTCTCCTCTATCTGACGCAGAGCCTCCGCCGCCGTTCCATCCAACTTGAACTCCATCACGTAAATATAACGGTCTGTCTGCAACACCAAATCAACCCTTCCCTCCGACGTGTGATACTCGACTTTCACGTAAAAGCCCACCAAACGAAAAACAATGAAAAGTACATTCTGGTAATGCACTTCCAAATTCCGGATAATCTCGTAAGGCGTATCGGCAAAAAAACTCTGAAGCCTACACAAGAAAGCATCCGGCTTACCGGTTTCAATCTCTCGTGTAAACTGTTGTATCTCGAAAGGTGTTTCCACCTTGTTCACTCTCGTGTAAAACGGCATCAAAAACTTGACAAATCCCTCCTCCACTTCACGATTCGGGAATCCAAGAACATAATTCTCAAAGCGGGGGTCATAATCCTTAATCGTGAGATACCCGCTTTGATAAATCACGGGAATCGGGCTCTCGTCCGCGTAGATACTGTTCAACACCTCTGCGCTCGTTTCCTCCCGGGACATTTGTTCCAAATTATAATGGTTCTTCTGTAACAATTCCACCAGATAAGTCGGGGTTCCCGTTTCAAACCAGTAACTACCGAATTTCATCTTGTAAAAGGTGTTCAACACGCTAAAGGGATTGTAAATTCCCTCGGAATTTTCCACGAAATGATACCCGTCATAAGACTCTTTCAACCGGGCGCATACCTCCTCGTACGTCATGTTCTGGGCAGAAGCCAATTCGTGCAAATCAGCCTCGAAATAACGATGAATCTCTTCCCCCGTCATCCCGCATATAGCGACATACTGGTTATCCATGGATATATCATTCAGATTATTGAGGTCACTGAACACGCTGACTTTCCCGAACTTGGTAACACCTGTCAATAAAGCGAACTTGATATCCCCGTCCATGGTTTTCAAAACCCCGTAAAACGGTTTCAACGTATTGCGAAATTCCCGTTGCAACCCTTCGTTATTGATGGCCTGCAACATCGGCTTATCGTACTCGTCAACAAGAATTACCACCCGTTGCCCCGTCCGCTCGTGAGCCCGACGAATAACCCCGGCGAATCGTAACGAGAACGACACCTCCGACGCTTCCCGCCCGTAAAGGTTCTCCCACCGGGTCAAGTTGTCATTGAGAATATTGCCCAAGCTCTCGACGGAATCATACTTCTCGATATTCAAATCAAGATGCAGAATAGGATGTTGCAGCCACTCTTTTTCCAACTCCTCCATGGCAAGACCATGAAACACCTCACGTTTTCCTTGAAAATAAGCCTCAATCGTCGAGATAAGCAAACTTTTCCCGAACCGACGCGGACGACTCAAAAAATAGTAACGCCCTGATTTTACCAGCCTATAAATCAACCTTGTTTTGTCCACGTAAAGATACCCGTCTTTCCGCAGGCTCTCAAAATTCTGAATACCGATAGGATATAACCCGTTGCTCATTTCTCTTGCATTTAAACCACAAAGTTAGGCAAAATCAACGAGATTTAGAACATTATTAAGCAAGACAATAAAGATATTACAATTCACGTTAAGACCTCAATCAGCCCCTTCTCTCGTTCTTCAACCGTTATTCCGTCATTGTCCAGCCGTTTCGAAACGACTGAACTCCGATAACCCGACGTGAGAACATCTTTTCCCTTTCCCGTGCTTGACCTTTCCGTATCTTGATATTGTCAGACTTTCAGGCCTTATGGACGAGAGGGTGTGTCGAAACACACCCTCCACATTTTCAAATAGTTATTAAAGAAACAAGCCTATTCCGTTCCTTTCAAAGCTGCAACAATACATTCTTCCAATGCTTCTCCCCTTAGGCTTTCAGCTATAATTCGATTGTTTTCATCCAACACGAAAACGTAAGGAATGCCGTGAACTTCATACAGGTTGGAAGCTATGCTACTCCATCCTTTTAAATCAGACAAATGAATCCAGTTTAATTTATCCTCTTGAATCGCTCGTATCCATGCCTCTTTTTTGGTATCAAAAGATACACTTACGATTTCCAATCCCGCGTCTTTATACTTGCGATAAATTTTCCGGACATTAGGATTTTCCGCACGACAAGGTCCACACCAAGAAGCCCAAAAATCCAGTATTTTTACTTTTGCTTTTATATCATACAAAGAAAGCGAATCTCCTTCGGGAGTTACCATTTTGAAATCGGGAGCGGTTCCCCCGACGATGATTCGTGACTCTTTATCAACATACGGCTTCATTAAAAGCCCCGGCACTGTTTTACGAGCGTTTTCACCCAGCAAAGCATATCTCTCGTGTAGACGTTTTGCCCTGTAAAAAGTTTGCATACGCCCGTACACGACGGCAGCACCGACAAGATTATCGTGTTGACGAACAAAATCACTCTCAACTTCACTATAACGCTCATCCATTTTAGACAATAAACCACGTATTTGCAGTTTACCGAAGTAATCATTGCCGTAAATTTTCTCGTATTCTAATCGCATCGAATCTTTTTGCATCTTTATCTCCAACTCTTTTTTCCGCAATTCATTCCGTTGCTGTTGCAGGACTCCCCCTCCATTTATGACATAAGTTGAAACATCCGGTATATTCGCTTCCACTTTAAACTCGCTATTTTCAACAAGTATAGGCACTCGTAATCTCGTGTCCGGAGCCACGATTTCCGCCATAACCGGTTCTTTTACACTTCCTTCAAAGAGAAACGTGCCATCTGCCGATAATACATTTCCCAAGGTATCCCACGTTCCCGTCACTCTCGGGGTAACCAACAATATTCGCCCCTCGTAACCGGTTATCTGTCCCTCTACCACGTAACGAGGAGAGGGTTGGCAGGCAGCCAAAATCATACTGCCTAACCAGACTATCCAATTCATTTTCATCAATATTTAATTTTTATCAGGTTCTTTATACGTGATATCCACAATATTTCCCAGTTTATCGTGTTTTTTATGTAGTTCAAACTTACCTTTCCGCAAATCTTGAGGAGTATCGTAGGTCCGCATGACACCACATTCCGATTCATCCATACCATCCACCGTGGACCCCACGATTAGGCGCCAAGCGCGTTTTCTTTGCCATGAATCAGTAGCACCCCAAGAATTATTAGACACCAAAGGTTCAAATTTTATCACTTTTATCTTTTCTCCCGGGAATGTCAATACCGGTATCGCTTCTTCGTCGGGATAAGCAACGTCAAAAGCATAAATCGTGTTGTTACTGAGATAATAAATATGATTATAGTTATTACTAAAGGCAAATTGAGTCGCATTTTCCAAGCCGGGACCTTTAATCTCCTCGTAGAACCTTTGTTCGTTTTTCTCGTCGTATCCCATGAGAATCCCATAAGCGTAATGCCTCCTCGTGTTCGGGTCTTTCAAAACAACCCAATTGAGCCCTTCGCCCAACGAACTATACGTACTCGCCCCTGCTACAAAATCCCGCCCGGTTCGTGCATCAAACTTTTTATCCCCGGAAAATTCCATCACGGAGGGATAAGTCTCTTTTTGCTTAATATTCACAAACTGACGATTCGTGGCATCATATAGCATCACCGGAACCGGGTCCGAAGCACCGGCGATATAAATCCAGCGATTCATCACCCCGACGAAAGGAGCCGCCTCGAACCGTTCCCCCTTGATAAAATTCACCGGATACCCGAAAAAACCGACCCCGTTAGCGGCAAGCTCGGAATAGACATCCCCGCTTTCTGTAACAAGTGTCCAACGGTCTTCTCCTTGGGTACAACGTTGCGAGAACTTAGCCATCTGAAGATTTACCACTTCCGGAACAATTCCAAAAAACCATTTGAAATCGGTATCTTCACCCACGTGCATATCCGATTTATCAATCTCGTAAGTACCTTTCTCCGAAACAAGTAACATACGAGAATGTTTATTACGGAACCAGCAAGGAAGTAACTTCAAGGGTTTCCCCACTGAAAAATCTTGGTTTGCCCAAATATTCTTGGCAATAATATCCATTGTTTCATCCCTATTGACTACCATATCAAGACGAGCTTCTCCCCCCATGTCACAAAGCACCAACCATCCTTCACTCATCATTGTTGTCAAACGTACGGAAAAACGCTCCCGATAGGCTACTCCCGTTGATTTGTCCGTCACGATATAAAACCCGGCGTAAGTGCCGGCATTCGCCTCGGCTAACCATTCCAAGTTTTTATCTCGACCGATAACAAAATCTTCCCCGTCTTTCACTTCATTAATATCTATTCCACTGGGAATCAATTTCCATTCATACTCGTACTCGGATTCATCCTTTTCTAAAGTAGAAGCTATTTCCGGTTGCAGACGAAGTACATCCGCGAAAGCCATCAGCGTGTAAGTCGTATCCCTGCCGATTCCGGCAATGGACAACTCGTTAATCTCGCGATAATCGTAATTTCCCTTGTCATCGAAACAGGAGGAAAATGCCCACCACCCCAATAATATATAAAACAAATATCTTTTCATAACGCTCTTATTTAGCTATATTTAAAATTATTTCTGCGCATCAGGTCCCATTGTCATCGGTTCTCCATCCTCATCCAATTCGGGATGCTCCTGAAGGTATTCATGCAAGTATCTCGCGGCAAATCTCAACTTACCTTCATTCAAACCGCTTTCCACGAAAGAAGCAACAAAATCCTCACGATCGTACCCCATTTGGTCACAAATAAATATAGCCTTTTTCGTTGAGAATTTACCAAAGAAGTTTTCGCCATAAAGCGACCACCACACGGGGGTTTGAAAACGTTCATCCATGTGTATGACACGTTGATAATCTATCGCTCGCAGTGAAGTTACTTGAGCAGTATCAATTAATGTTTGCATACGAGAATACAGGAATCCCAATTCCGGAGTTTCTTCCAGTCGTAACGTAAAACGCCGGGGACGTTCGATAAGATCATCAGCCCGCAACAACTCGATTTCCACCAACGCATCCGCTTTTCCCGCGAGAATCGCGTATTCTTTTTGCAGAAGACGGAAATCTTCGCCCTCCACGGCACTCAAAGTATCTTGTTCATCTGCGATTACCTGAATCGTGAATTTTCGGTCATAATCAGCCACATCTCCCAACAAGCACACTCGCAGATTCATATTTTGCGTCTTTATGTCTAAATTCTTCAATCCCCATGGCACTACAATTGTGTCTAACACAGCTTCCGTCGGGTCAAAATAAATCCCACTTGCACCCTCGTATACATCTATTTTTTCCTCGCATGCTCCAAAAAAGATCATGAACAGGATAAGCATATAAATAATTCGTTTCATAACTTAAACTTTAATTATATTTTGTTTCCCCGTCTGGAATGGGTAATACATATCTCAACAGATTGATTGTTTTCGTTCCGTACGGATCATATGCCGATTGAATCTCTGTTTTCATTTTCCGTTTGTAATAGAAAAACAATTGCCCCTCTCCATATAACTCCCTAAGCCATTCCGCTTCCAAAGACTGTTCTACTTGTGTCGAAGAGATCTCACGCAATCCCCGGTTTACCCGCAAGGTATTAAGATAGTCGGTTGCTTCCTCGGGATCTTCTGTCACCTCCGTGGCAATCATATACATCTCGCTTGTTCTTAACATAGGTATCATTTGCTGGTACAATGAATCTTGCCCTTGATAACGGTCATAAAGTGCATAACTCTCTCCATCAAAGTCAAATGTAGCGGAAGACAAAAAATATTTATACCGGTAATCAGCTCCCGAGCCTCCTGCTTTTTGAAAAACTTGTCTTACAACATCGAAACGGGGAATCAGTAATGATGATTGCAATTTCAGATTTTGCGCGTCAAACAGAGAGGTAAATATTGAATTACGATTCAAATTTTGCAATGCGAATAATACCTCGGTCGAAAACATCCTATCGGGAATAGTCCCATCAGTTCCCATCGTCATCGGATCCACCCACGGGAATAACTTTTCCGATATTTCAATAATTTTCAGCGCATATTCTTTCGCTTTCTCCGTATTTCCGATATACATGTAAACCCGGGCTAACAAAGCCTGTACTGCATAATAATTAAGACGTAAATTACGATATTGGAAAAAGACATTTCTTGAATCGCCTTGGACTCCATGCGTAATAATAGGATCAATCTCCAACTCTTTCTCCGCGTTCAGTAAATCTTCTATCACCTTACCCATAAACTTATCGCTCGGCAAAGAAGGGTTTACATCTAACACGAACTCTTCGTAATAAGGAAGTGTTTCCGAGGAAGCCCCGTAAACCGGTCCGAATAAACGGAATAAATCAAAATGCAACATTCCGCGTAAAGCCAATGCTTCACCCCGGCACAAATGATAGTAATCGTCCGAGAGAACAGCACGGTTTACCTCACAATTCTTTATCAACAGATTAGTATTGGCAATCAAGCTATAAGCCTTTTGCCAAATAGATTCAATTTTACTCTTGGAATAAGCTCCATCATACTCGTAATTCGCTAAAGAATAGAGACTCTTATTCTCTTCCGGGATAGCGTAACGCTGTGCCAAGATTTCCACGAATTCACATGTTAGTGCCCGACCGTACAAGTTATCGTTGTTCAATTCAACGTAAATACCATTTAACGCTTCTTCAAAACCGGCAATAGTTGAAAAAGCTGTTTTTTCCGATATTCTGTCACTGGGTTTCACATCCAACCAATCGGAACATCCACTACATATTCCAGCTAATAGGAGAAAAACAGATATAAATTTCGTTTTCATAATTGTCAAAAATTAAAAATTAACCGAGATAGCAAACGTAACACTTCTCGCGAACGGATAATCAATACCGCGTTCGTCTTTCAAAGAAGCAATCCGGCAAATATCATTCATGTAGGCACTTAACGACATTCCTGAAAAACCCGTCTTCTTTATCCAATTGTACGGCAATTCGTATCCCAATCGAACGGACTCCAGCACGATATAATTATTTTTCTGCACGAAACGAGATGACATTTGGGTAACATCCGTCAAGGCAATTCCTTTGAATCTGGCCTTGTCCCCCGGTTCTTTCCAACGGTCATACAGCGCGCGTTTGTCTTGATTCTTTTGTAAACCTTCTCTCGAAATATTTTCCACCTTGTTGTACAAAGTAGAGTTGAACGCATCAGCCCCAAAACTATACCTGAAATAAATACTAGCCGAAAGACCTTTAAAATACAAAACATTGCCGAATACCCCCTCCAAATCCGGACGAGTATCACCTACAAGTACTTCATTTTCATAATCGTAAGTAAATGTTCTACGTCCGTCTTTTGTCAAGAAAATTTCTTTTCCCGTGGCAGGGTCAATTCCCTCCGAACGAACGGTCCATAAAGCTGTCGGGCTATCGCCGTCAAAATAACGGGACAAATTTTTCCCGATATTCTCGTTGTTGTATTTTCCCAATTTCGTTTCGATGCCATCATAATACGCCTTGCTTCTCCGGAAAGTCAAACTCGTTGTCAGATTTACACGCTCTTTAGGCTTATAAATGAAAGAGTATTTTATCGTTCCGTTAAATCCTTTGTCAACTTGCTTTCCGATATTTGCCAAACGGGAAGTGACTCCCACGGACATGGCAACCCCGATGGAGGCTAATAAAGGATCCGTCAATTTGTGGTAATAATCAAAAGTAACATGGAATCGATTATTGAACATACTCACATCCGCGCCAATATTTTTATCCAATGTCTTCTGCCAATCCAAATCCGGATCTCCAAAGGCGTCTACCAAAATACCCGTGCCAAAATTATTCTGCATCCAGTTGTTAAACTTGTAAGTATTAATCGTTTTGAATGAACCGAAATTTTGGTTACCCGGGTTACCGATAGAAGCTCTGATTTTCAACATGGAAAACAAATTCGTGTTATTCTTTATAAAATCCTCGTTATGAAGATTCCATGCCAACCCGATAGCCCACGTCGTGGTGAAACGCTTGTTAGACCCAAATACAGATGAACCGTCAGCTCTTAAATTGACATCCAGCAAATAGCGATTCATGTAAGAATATCCACCGTTAAAATAAAAATTAACCGCTCTCTTTTTGGCATCGCTATAACCGGGTTTACTGTTTTCCGTGTACGAATTGGCAAAACCGGGTGTAGTATAATCTCCGCGTGGGAAACCTATCGCGGAAAAAGATTTAGAATCACTGGTGCTTTCCGAAAAAGAAAGCCCGAGAACAGCATTGATTTGATGCGCATCTGCCAATAGTTGTCCGTAAGTTACTGTCAAGGAGCCGTCATACCCGAATGATTCGGAATGGCTATCAGAATAAGAACCTTTTTTCAATGACTCTGTTTCATCGAATTGCGTGTCTTCCGGTGAACGAAAAACTTCTGTTGTCGATACCGATTTCGATACCCCGATACGTCCGCGAACATACAAAAAATCCCAAGGACGATATTCTATATCCAGATTATTGCGCATATCATAAGTATCCCCCTCGTTATAACTGTTCAATGAAGCATTCCAAAGTGGATTCGGCACGTAGATTCCCCCGTCTGAAGCTTGAGTATCACCTGCACCCGGTGTTTCCAGCCATTTATCTATTCCCCCGAACTCGTTGTATTTAGGGTAATACGGGTTTGCTCTTGAATACTCCGAGAAAGGAACTATCGGGTCCGTGGTCTTCGTGAAATCAAGAGTTAATTTATTTTGGAAATTCAATTTACCAACCCGGTACAACAAATCCAAGTTTCCACTTACCAACTGACGACGCGACTCTTTCATCACACCTTCTATATTCGTGTAATTCAGCCCCAACCCGAAACGAATCTGCTGGTCACCTCCTTGCACGTATAAATTATGACGTTGGTTCAAACCTATTCGCAAAGGCTCGGACATCCAATACGTGTCAACACCTTTCTTCACGTTCGCCAGCAAACGATTATAACGCATTTGTAACTCTTCTTCATGAGTTACAACATTTGAAGAAAAATTTCCTGCCAAACGTTCAAACTCCAACTTTTCCGCCGCGTTCATTAGGTTATAAGCGCTCAAATCGGCAAACGACACATCAAAACTCCCGTTATACGTTAATCTTATTTTACCGGCTTCCGGAACTTTTGTTTCCACGACAATAACCCCGTTGGCAGCCTTTGCACCGTATATGGCAGTGGAAGCCGCATCTTTCAATATAGTGACGGAAGCTATCCTATCCATACTCAAGTCCATAATCGTGCGCAAAGAACTCTCGAAACCATCCAGAATAAATAACGGCTGATTAGGATCTTCCCCGAACTCCTCCTTGAAACCGACGATACTACTCTTTCCCCGGATTTCCACGTCGGGCAAGCGATTAGGGTCGGAACCGTATTGATTGTTTTCAAGAATAGCAAAAGCGGGATCCAGTGTTTTTAAACTTTGCAATAAGTTTTGATTACCGACTACTTTCAATTCTTCCGCTTTATAAGTTTGCGAAGAGCCGGTAAAACTTTCTTTCTTACGATTATAGATACCGGTCACAACAACTTCTTCTACCTCTGTTTTTTCTTCTTGCAGCACAACATCAATAACTTTTCGCCCGTCAACAGCAATTTCCTCTTTTTTCATACCAATGAATGAAAAAACTAAAACCGGATTCTCCACGCCGGGAATCGTGAGCGAGTATTTTCCGTCCATATCCGTCGTGATACCTAAAGTTGTTCCTTTCAGCAAAATCGTAACTCCCGGCAAAGGAATATTATCCTTATCTGTTACTTTACCCGTGATTGTGATTTTTGCTACTTCAGGCGTTTTAGCACCTTTCCGCTTGATTACTACCGTATTCTGTTGAATAACATACTCAAAACCGGTATCTTTCAACACGATTTTCAAAACCTCCTCCAACGGCATTTGCTTCACGCTAAGCGTAACGGGTTTCAGTTGTTCCAATTGCGTCTTCCCGTAAGCAAAATTCACATCCGTTTGTTTTTGAATTTCCAACAACACCTCAATAATGGGGGCATCTTTCAATTCAAGTGTAATTTTTTTAGATAAAACGTCTTGAGCATTCACGCTCGTAACTCCCAATAGCAGGCAAACCCACAAGCATATCTTACAAAAAGAACCGCCCCTATTGCGAAATAGTAAACTTTTTTTCATAACTTTGTTTTTAAATATTTATCGAGTTAATTAACCGGTTCGTGATTTTCGAGATACACACTGAACCATTAATTTATTCTACAGGATGCACGTCGGCAAACGGGTATCCTGTTTTTCTTTATACATGATGCTATTTCCGGGTAATCTCCACCTCCTTCCCGTCGATTACGAATTTAACATCAGCAACAGACACTATCACGTCCAAAACCTCCCGAAGAGAGGAAGTACGTTTCACCGAGAACACGTATTCCCGCGTATCCGGAACTACTCCCTCGTGCACAAAATCAACATCATAATATAATTCAAGACTTCGCACTATTTGTTCTATCGTTTTACCGTTGAAAAGGACATAACCATTCCGTTTTGCCTTGTATTCTGCCAAATCCACCTGCATCACTTTAATATCTCCCGCTTCGTCAATAGAATACATATCCCCGGGATGGAGTATCGTTTCTTCGGTACCATTTTCGGGAGTGATTCCCACCCGCCCCTCGACCAACACGGCTTCAACCGGCATCTTTTCCCGGGCAAAAACATTAAACGTGGTCCCGTACACCTGCAATTTCATTCGCTCCGTGTTCACGGCAAAACGGTTGGATGATTTAGTCACCTCGAAATAAGCCTCTCCCCGAAGAGTAACTTCTCTCGTGGAACAAGAATCAAATTGCACGGGATAAGTCAACTCGCTGGAAGGTCCGAGTAACACGAAAGTCCCATCAGCCAAAACCAACTCGAAAGTCTTACCCCGCGGCACGATTATCGTGTGCCTCGGCACCTGTTTTTCCACACGGGCAGCATCCTCTTCACTCGTGTTCTCACGCGCGGAATATTCCAATTTATTATCGGCAACTTGTCTCGCGATACCGGAATCCAATTGCTTGGCTGTAAACTTATCGCCGCTCTCGGTAATAATGATTACCTCCGCCGCATGAACGGGAACATGTGCTTTACTCTCGTCGTGCATATTCCCGGTATAATACCACCAAACACCTGCTGAAAGCAACAAAATAACAGACGCTGCCACCGTTGTCCTTTGCCACAACGCACGCCGTTTCCTGCCTCGTTTACTCTTCAACATCTTCTTGTAAAGAATATCCAATTGTCCTTCCGAAAAAGATTCGTTCCGGGTTGGACTATTCGCGTAATAATCCCGGGTACGCCGGTAAAACTCTTCATTCCGGGAATCCTTTTCACGCCAACTTTCCACTTCCTCGATAGTCTTCCGGTCCGCAAAACCGTTGATATATGAAAATAATTTGCTCCAATCTATCTGCATAAAACCACTTGATTTTTATAATAAAACGCTTAAGTGAAAAAATGGGCCCCCCTTATTCCAATATTTTTTTATTATTTCCAACAATATATTTTTACCCCAACAAGTCCAAATAAAAATTTTATCGCATATATTTGTGATGTGGTTTTGGAAAAAAACAGAAATTTTAAATCCCGAATATGCCCGAGGAGAAATTTGAACATATCTTCAAAAGCTATTATAGTGATATATATAACTTCATTTATCACTATATAATGAATAGAGATGATACCGAAGATTTGGTTCAAGACGTGTTTATCTGTTTTTTCGAGAAATATCAAACTATACCGGAAGAGATAAACACGAAACAATACCTGCTGGCGATGTCTAAAAATCGTTGTATCAGCTTTCTCCGTCACAAGAACGTGATAGACCGCAATAACCTGAAGTATTTCGAATCGCTCGTTTTCAGTACCACTTCCGAATATGACACCACGTATGACGACTTGTTCACAAAACTGAATCTGGCAATGGATAACCTTTCCGACTTGCAAAAGCGAATCGTAGAAATGAAATTAGCGGGCAAAAACTACGACGAAATATCGAATGAGCTGAACGTAACACATTCCCAAGTTCATAAAAACATCAAAAAAGCATACACGAAAATCCGGACTTATATCGGTAAAAATCCGGATAAATCAATTCATTGCCTGTTATTTTACCTTTTTTTTCACTCATTCTAGCCGCAAACATCACGACACCATTTCAGTCCATCTTTTCAAACGTTCCGAAATATCCTTATCAGGTAAACGTTGATTAATCGTCCTCAACAAATTTAGTTTATCATACGCAATTTGAGGAGTTATTATATGTTGTTCTACCAACTGATCAAAAATATAAAGAATTCCAGAAACAATAGTTCCCGATTTAACAGCCGATCTACGCAACTTGTTATCTCCCGTGAGTAATCTATAATGATTCTTTTGAGCGTATAACCAAACGGAACAATCAGTAATAGACACATTATTATCTTGTTTCTGCTGATAATCAATTATTTCTAATAATTCATCAACAGAATGTGTCTTAACCGCTAACAAGCCATCATTAAAAAATTGCTCAACTTTTACCCGTTGTTCTTCCTTTACCAATTCATTCATAACAAAATCAGTTGTATGAATTTTCTGAGAAAGTCTAAAAAAATCATCCAATAAATCTATATCACAGAGATCTATAAATACATTGGTATCATTAACAACAACAGTTTCCATTTACACGAGATTTAAACTTTCTTTTAGTTGGTGTACTGGCTTTTTAACCAACACAGAAGCCTTTGAGAATGAAACTATTTCACTTGCTAGAGCCCGATACACGAGTCGTTCGAAACGAGAAGAACATTCTTCAGGAAAACGACTTTTTTCTACAATTTCTTTAAAATCAGATATTCTATTCTTTTTTATATAATACGTTTTTAATCTTGATTCCGTTATGATATTCAATTCTTTCGCCTTATACATCAACGCATCTATCGATACACCGAATTGACATTGAATATCTATCAACTCTTTTAAAGAAATATCTTTCCGACTGTTGCCAATAAGATTAATAAACACAGATTCAGAGATCAAAATCTCATTAGCAAATCGATTACATAAATATTCTTTCTTCTTACTTGATAAAACAGGATCTATATTCAATAATAAATGCCCTAATTCATGTGCCGCCGTGAATCTTTTTCTTTCCGGTAAAAAATTCTTATTCAAAATAATAAACGGACATTTTCCCCCAATAAAGCCACTAAGCCCATCAAAGGAATTATCTGCATCAATTTCTATTACTTTAATCTTATTCTCTTCCAATAATTCTATAATATTATTGATAGGATCTTCACCTATTTTCCATACCTCTCGGAGCCGATCAACTAAAGGTCTTATATCTTTGGCATCCCGTACTACTATATAATCCAATTCAGTACTAAACGTAGAATCAATGTTAAGAATACTTTCTATTTCCAAGTATCTTTCCACCATATCCAAAACTTGTTCTTCAATTTTAGCTTTCTCTTTGGATAATAATTTTGCTTTTTTTCGAAATTCAATTCCTTCTAATTTAACCTGAAACGGTTTGAAAAAATAATCAATACTCGTGTGAAGTACATTTGCCAATTGTATCAACACAGTACTATTGGGTAACATCTTTCCATTCTCATATTTCGAAATAGCTTGTTTAGAAACAATATTACCCATTACTTCACACAATTCATCCATAGAGAGTCCTTGCATGATCCTCGCATTCTTTAATCTTTGAGAAAATATTTGTTCCATAGTAACTTTTATTTGAGTTTACAAATATACGATTTTTAATCAAAAATGTAAACCGAACAAATAATTTTTACTTACCCTTCGACTTCGATATGGATTTCCACATCGTTCACTTCGCAATCTTTAGAACGTAACTCGATAATCATCCCCGGGTGTGTCCAAGTTGTCTGGAAATCGTAATCTTTGAGTTCTCCGGCTTTCAGCGGGAAAGAACGACGGAAACGAATGGCATTTCCTTCCCCGTTTTCCTTGATAATCAATATAGCATCACAATCTAATTTCCCGTCAAAATGTACACGTATCGCTTTAGGTAACTCTATCTTCGTGTTATACTCGAAAATCGCTTCCTGTTGCCCTTTTATCGTGAACGTCTTTTCCTCCACTATTTTGGACGTCTTCATCCAGATAAACAACCCTAGCGCAAACAACACCAGAATAGCACATAAATAAAGTATCCCTTTCAATTTCTTATTCTTCATAAGCACCTATTTTTTGTAATGGTGATTACAAAAATACAAAATTGCCGATTCAAAACAGCAATTTGTTCAAAAAACGCTACTTTAAATCGGCAATTTACTCAACTTTTAGTTTTTATCTCTCAGCTTTCCCCGTATTCGTCCCAACTCTTGATAGCGATTTCGTCAGGATTGACTTTGCAGATTGCATAGATAAACGCACTTGCCAAACGGGCATTCGTGATTAGCGGGATATTATAATCCACCGCGGCACGACGGATTTTATACCCGTTAT
The DNA here is from genome assembly GCF_014287455.1 of Butyricimonas hominis. Lineage (NCBI taxonomy): Bacteria > Pseudomonadati > Bacteroidota > Bacteroidia > Bacteroidales > Odoribacteraceae > Butyricimonas > Butyricimonas hominis. Next base: position 847,141 of record NZ_JACOOH010000001.1, on the reverse strand, counting down.
CCAACTCCCGTTTCGTGTGATTCTTCGGAATATTAATCACTAGGTCTATCTTCCGGTCATGCAAATATTCCATGATATTCGGTTCCTTATCCTCATCCGGCCAGTAAAGAATATTCACGTCGATATTATTTTCCTCGAAGAATTTAGCCGTTCCTTCCGTGGAATATATCGTGAATCCTTTCTCTATCAGCATCCGGGTAGAATTCAACAACTCCACTTTGGAACGCGTGGGACCCGAGGAAATCAGGATATTCTTCTTCGGGATACGATGTCCCACGGAAAGCATACTCTTCAATATTGCCTCGTAATAATTCTCTCCGATGCACCCGACTTCCCCGGTCGATGCCATATCCACTCCCAACACGGGGTCCGCTTTCAACAGGCGGGCAAACGAGAATTGAGAGGCCTTCACTCCCACGTAATCCAAATCGAAAACCGATTTGTTCAACGCCTCCACTTTCTCCCCCAGCATAATCCGGGTTGCCATGTCAATAAAGTTGTATTTCAAGACTTTCGACACGAACGGGAAACTCCTCGAAGCCCGCAAGTTACACTCGATTACTTTTATATCATTGTCTTTCGCCAGAAACTGCATATTGAAAGGGCCGGATATATTCAATTCCCTCGCTATCGACCGGGCAATCTTTTTAATCCGGCGAATCGTTTCCACGTACAATTTCTGGGCGGGAAACACGATTGTAGCGTCACCGGAATGTACACCGGCAAACTCCACGTGTTCACTGATAGCGTAAGCTTTCACCTCCCCTTCCTGTGCCACGGCGTCAATCTCGACCTCTTTCGCCTGCTCGATAAACTCGGACACAACCACGGGATGCTCTTTCGATACTTCCGCCGCCAACTCAAGGAAATGCAATAACTCGTCTTTATTCGACACCACGTTCATGGCAGCCCCCGAGAGCACGTAAGAAGGACGAATCAACACGGGGAAGCCTACCTTATCCACGAAAGCGTATATATCCTCTATGCTCGTCAATTCGCTCCACCGGGGCTGGTCTATTCCCAGTTCATCACACATGGATGAAAATTTCCGGCGGTCTTCCGCCCTGTCAATGGATTCGGGCGAAGTACCCAGTATATTCACGTGCTGCCCGTGCAAACGCATCGCCAAATTATTCGGTATCTGTCCCCCCGTGGAAACAATCACTCCCTTCGGCACCTCCAATTCGACAATATCCATTACCCGCTCGAAGGAAAGTTCATCGAAATACAAGCGGTCGCAGGTATCGTAATCCGTGCTTACCGTTTCAGGATTGTAATTAATCATGACCGAGCGATACCCCATTTTCCGAATCGTGTTCAAGGCACTCACCCCGCACCAGTCAAATTCCACGCTACTGCCGATACGATACGCTCCCGACCCCAACACGATAACCGAACGACCGTCACGCTCGTACGCCACGTCATTTTCAGAGCCATTGTACGTGATATAAAGATAGTTCGTCATGGCAGGATACTCCCCCGCCAGCGTGTCTATTTGCTTCACGACGGGCAAAATACCCAGTTTTTTACGGTATTCTCTCACTTTCAACATCTTCTCGTGATGCGAAAGAGATGTATTTTTAATCGTCAACCGACCTATCTGAAAATCGGAAAACCCGTATTGCTTTGCCGCGCGCAATAAATCCGCGCTAATTTCCTCCTCGCCATTCAATTTTGACAACTCTTCTTTCAACAAGTGAATATTCTCCAAACGTTGCAAAAACCAATGGTCTATCTTTGTCAAATCGTGAATCTTCTGCACGCTGTACCCTTTATCGAAAGCCCCGGCTATGGCGAATATTCTGGCATCCGTCGGGTTCGCCAACTCCTCATCTATATCTCTCGATTTAAGCACATTACCCACGAACCCGTGCATCCCTTGCCCAATCATCCGAATCCCTTTCTGGATAGCCTCCTCAAAAGTCCTACCGATAGCCATAATCTCCCCGACACTCTTCATCGAGGAACCTATCACCTTGGAAACCCCCTCGAATTTATTCAAATCCCAGCGGGGAATCTTACACACCACGTAATCCAACGCCGGTTCAAAACAAGCCGTGGTCACCTTCGTTACAGAATTTTTAATCTCGTGCAACCCGTAGCCCATACCTAATTTCGCCGCCACGAATGCCAACGGGTATCCCGTTGCCTTTGAAGCCAAAGCGCTGGAACGGGAAAGACGCGCGTTCACCTCTATCACCCTGTAATCCTCCGAATTGGGGTCCAAGGCATATTGCACGTTACACTCTCCCACTATCCCTATATGACGGATAATCTTGATAGCGATTGACCTCAGTTTATGGTATTCACTGTTACTCAACGTCTGCGAGGGAGCTACCACGATACTCTCGCCCGTGTGTATTCCAAGAGGGTCGAAATTCTCCATATTACACACCGTGATGCAATTGTCATACTTATCCCGAACAACCTCGTATTCCACCTCTTTCCAGCCTTTCAAAGACTCTTCCACGAGAATCTGCGGCGAATAGGAAAACGCGCTGGAAGCCAGACGTTCCAACTCCTCTTTGTTCGAGCAGAAACCGGAACCCAAACCGCCCAACGTGTAGGCAGCCCGGATAATCACGGGGAATCCCAACCTATCCACCGCCGCGAAAGCCTCCTCCATGCTATTGGCGGCAATACTTCTCGGTGTTCTCACGTCAATCTCAGCCAGTTTCCCGGCGAATATTTCCCTGTCTTCCGTGTCTATAATCGCCTGCACGGGTGTCCCCAACACCTGTACATTATATTTTTCCAATACCTCGGATTTGTACAACTCCACCCCACAATTCAATGCCGTCTGCCCGCCGAAAGAAAGCAGTATCCCTTCCGGACGTTCCTTCTTAATCACCTCTTCCACGAATTCGGGAGTAACCGGCAAATAATATATCTTATCCGCCACTCCCTCGGAAGTCTGCACCGTGGCAATATTCGGGTTAATCAACACGCTATAAATACCCTCTTCCCGCAGTGCCTTCAATGCCTGCGAACCTGAATAATCAAATTCCCCGGCTTCCCCTATCTTTAACGCTCCCGAACCTAGAAGCAAAACCTTCTTCATATTTATTGATTTTAAATTTTAGATTTTAGATTGAAAAATTTCATCATTTTCAACTTTCCATTTTCAATTGTTTCATCGAGGCGATGAAATCATCGAATAAAAACTCCGTGTCCACCGGACCACTCGACGCTTCCGGGTGAAATTGCGCGGAAAAGAACGGCTTTTTCTTGTGCCGTATTCCCTCGTTCGTACCGTCATTCACATTCACGAAAAACGGTTCCCAATCTGCCGGAAGAGTCTTCTCGTCAATGGCAAACCCGTGATTCTGTGAAGTTATATAACAACGCGTTCCCCCGGGTTTCATCACCGGTTGATTATGGCTTCGATGCCCGTACTTCAATTTATAGGTCGAAGCTCCTGCCGCTCTCGCCATCAATTGATTTCCAAGGCAAATTCCCATAATCGGGATATTCCCTTTCAAGGCCTTCCGTATATGTTCGATAGTTTCGACGCACATCGCCGGGTCACCGGGTCCGTTGGAAAGGAAAAGCCCGTCATACTTCTCCCTCGTGAAATCGTAATTCCACGGTACCCGCTTCACCGTCACGTCACGTTTCAATAAACATCGCAGAATATTATTCTTCACCCCGCAATCCACCAACATCACTTTATACTTCCCGTTCCCGTACTCCATAATCTTTTTGGTAGAAACCTCAGCCACGATATTATCCTTATTCGGGTCGTAGAAAGGCACGTCCTCATCATCAAACAAAATTTTCCCCACCATCGCACCGTTATCCCTCAACTTCCGCGTCAAAGCCCGGGTATCTATACCAAAAAGCCCCGGAATCTGTTGTTCTTTCAACCAATCTCCGAGGCTTTTTTGTGAATTCCAATGACTGTACCGGGAAGAATAATCGGAAATCACCAACGCCTTGCAATGAATCCTGTCCGACTCGAAAAACTTCGATATCCCGTCCCGTTCATCATCCACCGGGACCCCGTAATTCCCTATCATCGGGTAAGTGGGAACCAGTATTTGCCCCTTGTAGGAAGGGTCCGTCAAACTCTCGGGATACCCCGTCATTGCCGTATAAAAAACAACTTCCCCGGACACCGATTTCTCGTAACCAAAGGAAGTTCCTTCATAAACCGTCCCGTCTTCCAGAACCAGACGAGCTTTCTTTAATTTCTGCATATTTATTCTATCAACTAAAGATTATATGTAATTATACGCGAAAATAGAACTAATAATCGACACTACAAAGAATATTTATGTGTTTCGATAAATAATTATGCATAAATATATTCATCCATTGAAAATCAAACATTTTTGATTAGTTTTGTAGGGCGTAATATTAACACCTATGAGAAATAAAACAAAGCGCTTGTTATCTATTAGAAAGCTCATCGAGAACGAGCAAATATGTTCACAGGAAGAACTACTGTTCAGACTGAAAGAACTGGGCGTGGAAGCAACTCAAAGCACCCTGTCGCGTGACTTGAAATTCATGAGAGTGGCAAAAATACCTCACAAGGACAAAGGTTACATTTACATCATACCGGAAAGCATCCAGAACGAACAGGCTGACGAAAAAGCATCGGCTATCGTCACGGATTCCATTTCAAGTATCGATTTTTCCGGCAACATCGCCGTCATGAAAACCCTTCCCGGTTATGCCAAAGCCGTTACCGTCTTAATCGACAACGAGAACTATTTTGAAGTTTTAGGCACCATCGGGGGCGATGACACCGTTTTAATCGTGATGCGGGAAGGCGTTACCCACAAGGAATTATTGGACGCCCTTTCCTCCATACACCCTAATATTCACTCGCTATTTAAGTAATCATTTTGAATTTTCAACTTTCAATATGGTATTATCTCGAAAATAGTTTGTAAACTTGCACCCCGTATTTTCAAGATTATAATCATGAATATTATTACAAAGAAAGCGGAATTAACCACCACGATAGAGAAGCTGAAACAAGAAGGGAAAACGGTGGGACTCGTGCCTACAATGGGTGCACTTCACGAGGGACACATCTCTCTCGTAAAAACATGTAAAGAAGGAAACGACGTGGCTGTTGTCAGCGTGTTTGTCAATCCCACGCAATTCAACGATAAAGAAGACCTCAAACGCTACCCGCGCACCTTGGACAAAGATGTCGCCTTACTCGAGAAAAACGGGTGCGACTACGTGTTCGCTCCCAGCGTCGAGGAAATGTATCCCGAGGAAGATACCCGGGTATTCAATTTCGGGTACGTCGAGAGCGTCATGGAAGGAGCCAAACGCCCGGGACACTTCAACGGCGTGGGACAAATCGTCAGCAAATTATTCGATGCCGTTCAACCCCACCGGGCTTATTTCGGGATGAAAGACTTCCAGCAAGTGGCAGTCATCAAAAACATGGTAAAACAACTGCACTATAATTTAGAAATCGTGCCTTGCCCCATCATCCGCGAGGCAGACGGGCTTGCCATGAGTTCCCGCAACACCCTGCTGGAACCGGAATACCGGAAAAACGCGCCTCACATCCATGCCGTTCTTCAAGAAGCCACGAAACTGACTTCCGAAATGAGCGTCGATGAATTAAAACAATGGGTAACGAAAGAAATCAACAAAAACCCCTACCTTGAAGTCGAATATTTCGAAATCGTGGATGACACCGAATTAAAAACCATCCGGGATTGGAAAGAGAACAACGTGAAAGTCGGTTGCGTGGCAGTATACGCCGGTAAAATCCGACTAATTGATAATATTGTATTTTAAACGTATATCAAACTGACACGAAGATGTTTATAGAAGTAGTAAAATCTAAACTTCACAAAGTTACCGTTACTGAAGCCAACCTCCAGTACGTGGGTAGTATCACTATTGACGAGGCTCTTCTGGAAGCCGCCAACATGATAGAGAACGAAAAAGTTCAAATCGTGAACGTCAACAACGGCGAGAGATTAGATACCTATATCATCAAAGGTGAAAGAAACTCGGGTATTATCTGCTTGAACGGACCGGCTGCACGCAAATGCGCCGTGGGCGACGTGATAATCATCATCTCTTACGCCTCCATGGATTTCGAAGAAGCCAAATCACACAAACCCGTTCTCGTATTCCCCGACACGGCTACAAACAAACTAATCTGACACGCCAATGGACTTTTTACCTTACATAGAGAAAAAAATAGCTCACACGCCAGAAGAAGCCTCCAAAACCATCAGCATGTGGAGGTACAGAAACGACAAAATCGTCTTCACCAACGGTTGCTTCGACATCCTGCATAAAGGACACATCGAATACTTGGCAAAAGCCGCTTCTTTAGGAACTAAACTTATTATCGGTTTAAATACCGATAGTTCAGTAAAAAGATTGAAAGGCGATTCCCGTCCCGTGAACGATGAAAATGCCCGGGCTTTAGCGTTAGCTTCATTGATTTTCGTTGACCAAGTCATCTTCTTCGATACCGACACCCCTTACGATTTAATAAAAACGGTACAACCGGACGTACTGGTAAAAGGAGGGGACTACCGCCCGGAAGACATCGTCGGGTACGACATAGTGAAAGCCAAAGGGGGAGAAGTAGTTACCATAGATTTCGTGGAAGGTTACTCCACCACTTCCCTGATAGAGAAAATGAAATAAAATAGTTGCTCGTTATCAACTATTCCTTACAGGAGGATGTATCTCGAGACACATCCTTTTTTTATCAATTAAACCTTAAAACACAATGAATAATTCGATTACAATCCGGGAATACAAATCAATAGACAAAAGTACCGTGATAAATCTAATCAAGTTAAACACGCCTAAATACTTCGCGCCGGAGGAAGAGAATGATTTTAGCAACTACTTGGATAATGAAAGAGAACTCTATTACGTTCTACTCTTTAATGAAAAAATTGTAGGATGCGGTGGAATTAATTTTGCCGAGAATAAAACGATAGGAAAAATCAGTTGGGATATTTTACACCCGGAATACCAAGGAAAATCGCTGGGAACCCGATTACTTGAATATAGAATCGAAAAACTTGAATCCATCAAAAGCGTTCAAAAAATAACCGTCAGAACTTCGCAAGTAGCTTATCAATTCTATGAAAAACAAGGATTTGAACTAAAAGAAATCAAAAAAGATTATTGGGCTAAAGGATTTGATATGTATAAAATGGAGTATTTATACCCAAAACGCAAGTGAATCCGTCTGCAATAAGGCATCACTTCCGGTTCAGTAGTACATATAAAGTTTTTTATACTCTATTGTAATCCTATTAAAACGCTATTGTAATATAGGGTTTTAATAGCGCTTTAATAGGGAACTAATAGCGTTTTACACGGAAGTGATGTGGAAGTGATACCGAAATAATACTATATTCAGCTATAAATCCTACATGTTCATTCTATAAACCGATATATGAATATATAGACATTTATTTGTTAGTATCCCCGTTAGTAACTGTGAATAAAAAAAGAACTAAAAAGAATAACTTCATTTGCATTTCACGAAAAGAGAAGCAAGTAATAATTGAAATCAAAAATCCAAGAATAGTTTTTTAAATTAACCCTGCTTGTTTCTACAAATTACTAACATCAGTTTTCTATCATTTCACAAAATACTTTTTCCGAATCATTATTACTAACAATTGTGGATAACTCAAAAACAATTTTGATTATCAGTACATAATCAATACATACATTGTGAGTAACCTTCAAACCAACAAATAATAACTACAAAAACAAGAGAAATCCATTTATTTTATCACAATTACTCACAGCCTATAATCATCTTCATATTCTTTTTAAAAAAAATAAAAGATAATATATATATGATATTGTTGTTGAGAACTTCTTACTTTTGTCACTTCAATGAACTTGAAGCAAAAGTAGAAAAAATATGAACCCACTGAAAAAACTAATGGGAGAAACCGTGATATACGGTTTCACGACAATTATCGGACGATTTATAAATTGGTTGCTGGTGCCTTTGTACACGAGAGTATTTATTGCAGACGAGTACGGGATAGTAGTCAATCTAATGGCGTACACTTCTATTTTAATGGTGCTGTTGACGTATGGTACGGAAACCGGTTTTTTCAGGTTCGCCACGAAAGACGGTAAGGATAGAGTTTTCTCCACTCTATTGACTTCTTTGAGCTTTACTTCCATACTTTTTCTTGTTCTTTGTTTTTCTTTTCTTCCTCAACTTTCTGTTTTATTGGAAGTTGAAGATTATCCGATTTACATCTCTCTATTAGCCGTGACATTGGCTATCGACGTGATTACTACTTTGCCTTTCGCTTTGCTCCGTTTGGATAGCCGTCCTATTCGTTTCGGAATCATTAAGTTAGTGAATATAGGAATCAATGTAGGTTCGAATTTGTTTTTCTTGTTATTGTGTCCTTATCTCGAAAAGCAAGGAATACATGTTCCCTTTTATAACCCGGAGGGAGGGGTTATCTACGTTTTCATCTCTTACCTGTTGGCTTCGGTTGTAACGCTGCTTATGTTGCTTCCTTATATATTGAAGTTTAAGTTTGTTTTTTCTTTCTCTTTATTGAAAGATATATTGAAGTATTCTTACCCGATTCTAATCGTGAGTTTAGCGGGAATTATTAATTTGCAAGGTGATAAAATATTGATGCCAAAGCTTTTGGAAGATGAAGCTACCAGCATGGCGATGACCGGGATCTACGGGGCAAACTATAAGCTTGCCTTAATCATGTATATATTTACCCAAGGATTCCGTTTCGCTTTTGAACCTTTCTTTTTTAATTATTCCAGAAACTCTGACTCAAAAAAAGTGTACGAGGATGTTTTACTCTATTTTACCGGGTTTGGTTTGATGATATTCTTGGGTGTCATGTTTAATCTCGACCTTTTGAAATATTTCGTTAAATCGACTTATTTCGAGGGATTGGCTATCGTGCCGTGGGTTCTCATGGCAAATCTCTTCCAAGGGATGTATTATTCGCTTTCCTTGTGGTATAAATTGACTGATAAAACGATATACGGTGCGTACATGGCTATCGCGGGATGCGTGATAACCATTGCCGGTAATGTTATTTTCTTGCCTAAAATCGGTTTTATGGCTTCCGCTTATTCCGTGTTTACTTGTTTTTTGGTAATGACTATACTTTCGTTTATTCTGGGAAGACATTTTTACAAGATTAATTATGATATACCGAAAATTCTTTTCTATTTCGTTATTTGTCTGGCGTTTTATTTTGCAGGGCGAATGATTAAATTTGACGGGGATTTGGTAACTTGTTTAGTTCGTTTGCCGTTATTTATACTCTTCGTTTATATCTTCGTGAAAAGAGAGATGAGTTTTTTATTGACAAAAGATTTTATGTACAAGTTAATTCATAAAAAATAGCTATCTTAGCACGATTTATACAAATAAGGTGTTGTATAACTAACTATCAAAGTAATAGAGAGAAATGAAAATAAAGATCGTGAATAAGTCGAAGCATGCGCTTCCGGAATACAAGACAAAATCATCGGCGGGAATGGATATTCGGGCAAATTTGGATGCTCCGGTTATGTTGAAATCGTTGGAAAGAAAATTGATTCCTACCGGGTTATTTATTGAATTGCCCGAGGGCTACGAGGCTCAAATGCGTCCGAGAAGTGGGTTGGCTTTAAATGAAGGAATTACTTTGTTGAATACACCGGGAACGATAGATGCCGATTACAGGGGGGAGATTGGTGTTATTTTGGTTAATTTATCACACGAAGTTACACAAATCAATGACGGTGAACGGATTTGCCAAATGGTGATTAATAAAGTCGAACAGGCTGAATTGATTGAAGTGGAGACTTTGAACGACACGGAAAGAGGAGAGGGAGGCTTCGGTCACACGGGTAAAAAATAAACAATTTAGAATGAACAAATTAGTTAAATCGTTATTTGTTATTCTGTTTCTTTTATGTGCCATTCAAGTATTTGCAGATAAAAAGAAAGCAGTTGAACCAACTTTAGAAGGCGAAGCTAAAGTGCAGTTTGACTATGCTTTCATGGAAGGAGTCCGGTTTAAAATATTGGGTGATTTGAAGTCGTCTTTGACTTATTTCGACCAATGCATGAAAATTTATAACCGGAGTGCTGCGGTGCGTTACGAAATATCCAGTATACTTTCTTTGGGTGAAGATTTAAACCTTCCTCTTCAGTTGATGCGTGAAGCGGTTCAGCTCGAATCCGATAATATTTGGTACAATCTTTTGTTGGCGAATATCTTGCAGAAAAAATCAATGATTGAAGAAGCCTGTAAGGTATATGATGAACTAATCGCTAAACATCCTGAAAGAGAAGATTTTTATATTATTCAAGTTGATCTTTATACCTCGACTGAAAAATGGGAGAAAGCGATAGAGGTTTTGAATAGATACGAGAAACAATTCGGAGTAAATGAACCCGCGATAATAGAAAAAGCCAAATTGTATTCTAAAATGGATAACGTGAAGAGAGCTTCTTCCGAGATCATGAAATTGATTAAAAAATACCCGGAGAATACTGATTATTTGGGATTATTGGCGGAGTTGTATTTGTCACACAATCAGGAGAAAAAAGGATTACAACTCTTGAATAGGATTGTGAAAGATTATCCCGATAACGGTTTCGTTCAATTTTATCTGGCTGATTATTATCGAACCAAAAAAGATTCTCTGAACACGGAAAAGTATATTCGTCTTGCGTTGGCAAATGATAATATAGACAACAACTTGAAAGTTCAATATTTATTGAAATTACTTGTTAATCAAGCGGATTTAAGTTTATCGACCGATCATATTTACAGGTATGTTCAATTATTATTGGAGAAATATCCGGGTGATCTCAGTGTAAGAACTTTGAATGCTGATTTTTTAAAGAGAGAAAATAAATTGGAGGAATGTAAGAAAGAACTCGAATTTATTATCTCTAAAGAGAAGAATAATTATCTGGTTTGGGAGGAATTAATGCTTTTATCTAACCAATTGGGTGATACGGCAGCTATGAAAAGTGAAGGGTTGGAGTGTTTGAATTATTTCCCGAACGAGCCGCTCCCTTATATGATGATAAGTTTACCTATGTTGATTGAAGGAAATTACGCGAAAGCAACGGGATATCTTCAGAAAGGGCTTGAATTGGCCCCGGATAAATCTTTTATAAAATCTCAATTGTACGCTTATTTGGGTGAATGTTATTACAAGCAAGATAGTATAGAAATCGCTTTTTCCATGTTTGATAGTGCGATAGCTATCAATCCGAATGATATAATGACTTTGAATAACTACAGTTATTATCTTTCTTTAAGAAATGAGCGTTTGAATCAGGCTGAAAAAATGATTTCAACGGCGTTGAGTGCTGATCCTAATAACGCTACTTTCTTGGATACTTATGCTTGGGTACTTTTCAAACTTAAAAATTATTCTTTGGCACGTTTTTATATGCGTTCTGCCATAGAAAACACGGAAGAGCCTAGCGGAGTATTGTACGAGCATTACGGTGATATTCTTTACATGAATGGCGATAAGGAGGAAGCATTGAAAATGTGGAAAAAAGCATTGGAATTGGGTGATGATATTAGTGATAATTTGAAAAATAAAATAGTGAATGGTTTATCGGTAGAGCATGAGGAATAGTTTTATTTTTATTTTGGTTTTGATCTTATTAGTGTCGTGTAAGTCTGTTAAAAAAGTAGTTGAAGTTAAACGAGAATTACCGAATATAACTGAAGGAAGATTACTTAGAAATGTTTATTTCAACGAATTGGACTATAATACTATATATGCCAAGAAAATAGATTTGACGTTAAAGGAGAAAAAGAAATCCCATAGTTTGAAAGCTATGATGCGTATTCAAAGGGATAGTTTTATCTGGGTATCGGTGACTGCCCCGATGGGGATCGAGGTTGCACGAATTTTATTGACTCCCGATAGCGTGAAGTTTATCAGTCCGAGAGATAAAAAGTATTTTGTATCGGACTATAACTATTTTATAGAGCGTTTCGATGTCGGTTTTACTTACGACTGTTTTCAGCGAATGTTGACAAACCGTTTCTTTGATTTTGAATCCTGTACTACCGAAATGGATAGAAATAAGCGATTCAAATTTGATAAGTCCGGTAATGACTATGTTTTGTACACTTTGGAGGAGAAAGCAATCGGTAGAAAGTTGAAGAAATTATACAAGAAAAAGAGGAAAAACAAAGAATTTTCCTTGATCTTGCAGAAAATACATATAAATCCTGATTGTTTCAGACCTTGTCTGGTGTCTATTGAGGATATGGAAGAAAGAGTAGGGATGAGTGTTAAGTACAAGAATATTAAAGATTTTGAAGGGAAAGTTTTTCCTGAACGGATAGTTTTTAATATCTTTACCGATGATGACAACTGGGAAGTCCAACTGGATTTCAGCCGTGTGGAATTTGATGTTGAAGTATCATCTAACTTTAAAATATCGAGCAAATATAAACGGATGTATTAACATGAATGTTTTTCGCGTCATATTGATTTTAATCTTTTTCTTCACCTTTACGGTTGCTTACACGCAATCTATAGAGGCGATTAAAAAGAAAAATGCGAAGACCGAAAAAGAAATTGCTTACCTGAACAAATTATTGGATAACGCTCGTAATGATCAATCGGCTACTATTCAGAAAATCACGATTATTAACCAGAAAATTGTAAAGGGAAAGGAAATGATCCAATCCCTCACGAATGAAGTTAAATATATAGAGAAACAAATATCGAGCAACGAGTACGTTAAATCTGATCTGGAAGCGAGTAAGCAACAAATGTTGGATTTCTATGCTAAAATGGTTTACGAAACTTGGAAAAAAAGAAATACATCCGATAAGTTGGTATATATATTCTCTTCTTCCAGTTTTACTCAAGCCTATGCACGATATAAATATTTCGAGCAGGTACAGGATTATTCCAAACGTCAGTTAGAGAGAATAAAACAAACGAATGATTCGTTGACTTCGATCAATAATCAACTTACTGAATTGATGGCGTTGAAGAATGCGACGCAATCTAAAATATCTGCCCAGAACAACGAGTTAATCAAGGAACAGAATCAAGCTAATAAATACGTCGGGGAACTCAAGAAAAAAGAGAAAGAGATTCTACGAAAACTGAATATCGAGATTAAAAACCGGGAACGGTTTAAAAAAGAATTGGAGAAACTTATTGCTGCTCAAGCGAAAAAGTCCGGGAGTAAAAATTCTAACTATAAATTAACACCGGAAGAGAAACTTATTTCTGACGATTTCGCTAAAAACAAAGGAAAGTTACCTTGGCCTGTTGAACAAGGGTTTGTTTCCGAAAAATTCGGGGTGAATATACATCCGGTGTTCAAACAGGTGAAGTTAAATAACGCGGGAATTACAATTACTACATCGCGTAATGCTGATGTGAGAGCGGTATTCAAAGGTGTGGTAACTGAAATAATGTTTATTCCGGGGGATAATAATGTTGTTATTGTGCGCCATGGAAATTATCTGACGGTATATTCAAATTTGGTGGAGATCTTTATAAAGAAGGGCGACACCGTGAACGTGAAACAGAAAATTGGTAAGTTGGCAAGTAGCGGGGAAAACAGTACACTAAATTTTCAGGTATGGAAAGATAAGGATAATATGGACCCACAATTGTGGTTAACGCCGTGGTAAATTATGGATATAAAATTTTTATATTTATCGGAGTTGATAATTAGAAATATTTTGCTTACATTCGCTAAACTGTAGTTAGTGGGGTATTTTGGATACGTTTACGTATGTTTGGTTTAATAATTAATAGGAGTTATTTAGTTTATGATTTTGTCTAAGATTTTAGATATTAACTGTAGAAAGCATGGACAAACTGGAATTTTCAATTGCCTCGGAAATTGGCAATATCGTTAAAGTTGAGAATTTTATCGATTATTTTTCGGACGTTTATAATGTTGAACCGGACGTGTTTGGCAAAATAAGTTTATGCGTCATTGAAGCCGTAAATAACGCTATTCTTTACGGTAATAAATTGGATCCTATGAAGCATGTGAAATTCATAGTTCATGAGGAAGATAAGCGTTTGTTCGTTGCTGTAAAGGATGAAGGCGAAGGTTTTGATTATTCATATATACCTGATCCTACTTTGCCCGATAATATTGAAAAAGATGCCGGGAGAGGACTTTACCTGATGAAAACGCTTTCTGACGATTTGATATTTGAAGACGGAGGATCCAAAGTGATCATGGTTTTCAATTTATGAATGGATTAGATGAGTGAGATTTTTTTTTTCAACGAGGAATGTGAATTTCCTGCTTTTTTCTCAAAAGAGAGGGTGACTCAATGGCTTCAACTTGTTGCTGAAGATTATTCATTGAAATTGGGTACTATCTCTTTTATTTTTTGTAATGATGATTATATACTGGACGTGAATAGAAAGTATTTGAATCATGATTACTATACTGATGTAATCACGTTTGATTACAGGGAAGGGAAAGTACTTTCCGGTGATGTATTTATAAGTCTGGACACGGTTCAATCCAATGCTTTGGAATTCGGTACTACCTATGAAGAAGAATTGCATAGAGTGATAGTTCATTCTGTGCTTCATTTAATAGGTTTTAAAGATAAATCGGATAATGACGCGCAAGAGATGCGTCAAAATGAAAATCATTGCTTAGAATTGCTTAAAACACTTTGATATGTCGCAGTTGTTACCTGAATATGATGTTATTGTAGTGGGAGCTGGTCATGCCGGTTGTGAGGCAGCTTGTGCGGCAGCTAATCTCGGATCAAAAACTTTACTTATCACTTTGGATATGAACAAGATAGCGCAAATGTCTTGTAATCCGGCAATGGGTGGTATTGCTAAAGGTCAGATTGTCAGAGAAATAGATGCGTTGGGTGGATATTCAGGTATCGTAACGGATAGAAGTACAATTCAATTCAGAATGTTGAACCTTTCCAAAGGACCTGCTATGTGGAGTCCGCGATCTCAATGTGATCGTATGGTATTTTCTTCCGAGTGGAGGGATATTGTAGAACATACCGATAATCTCGATCTTTGGCAGGATGATGTTATTGAATTGATTTTGGATGATGGGAAAGTGGCAGGGGTGAAGACTCAATTGGGTGTTTCCTTTTCAGCTCCTCGTGTAGTGCTCACGAATGGAACATTTTTAAATGGTCTGATGCATATCGGTCGGGTAACTTTTCCCGGTGGTCGTATTTCTGAACCTGCTTCTCATGGATTGTCCGAGCAATTGTTTGATCATGGTTTTACCGTGGGGCGCATGAAAACGGGAACACCTGTTCGTATTGATGGTAGAAGTATCGATTTCTCTAAATTGACCAGACAGGATGGGGATAATGATTTTCATAAATTCTCTTTTCTGAGTTTCGCGTATACAAATTCACTAGAGAAACGACCTTGCTATATCGCTTACACGAATAAAGAGGTTCATGATATATTGCGTGAAGGTTTTGACGATAGCCCCCTTTTTAACGGGACTATCAAGAGTATAGGCCCTCGTTATTGCCCGAGTATCGAAACTAAGTTAGATACTTTTTCCGATAGGGATAGTCATCATTTATTTTTGGAACCGGAAGGGGAGAGGACTACGGAATATTATTTGAACGGGTTTTCTTCTTCTTTACCTTGGGATATACAATTAAGGGCACTTCGAAAAGTTGAAGGTTTTGAAAATGTAAAAATATATCGTCCGGGGTACGCGATTGAGTATGATTTTTTTCAACCGACACAATTGTACCCGACTTTGGAAACGAAGTTGATTAAGGGACTTTATTTTGCGGGGCAAATTAACGGGACTACCGGATATGAAGAAGCCGCCGCTCAAGGTTTGATGGCTGGGATTAACGCGCATCTTTCTTTACATGAGAATAGAGATTTTGTATTAAATCGGGATCAAGCTTATATAGGTGTATTAATTGATGATTTGGTGACGAAAGGAGTGGATGAACCTTATCGTATGTTTACCTCTCGTGCCGAATATCGTATTTTATTGCGACAAGACGATGCCGATGTCAGATTGACTCCCTTGGGATATTCTATAGGTTTGGTGAAGGAAGATCGTTACTCTATTTTTGAAGACAAAATTTTAAAGCGGGACAGGTTAATAGACTTTATTTCCAATTTCAGTATTTCTCCGGATGAAATAAATTCCGTGTTGGAATTATTCGGTTCTTCACCTATTCGTCAAAAATTGAAATTGATTGATATCATTTCTCGTCCTCAAGTAACGATTCCTAAAATAGTGGATTATATTCCTTCATTGAAAGAATTTATTTTTGATAATTCTATTCGAGAAGAAATTATTGAGGCGGCTGAAGTTTTGATTAAATATTCGGGGTATATAGAACGTGAAAAATTAATTGCCGATAAATTGAATCGATTGGAAAATTTAGTCATCGAGAATAAATTTGATTACATGGCGATAAATTCTCTATCATATGAAGCTCGTCAAAAGTTGACTAAAATCAAACCAAAAACAATAGGACAAGCGTCACGTATAACCGGAGTATCGCCTTCGGACATTAATGTTTTATTGATTTTAATGGGAAGATAACTGAAATGTTTCACGTGGAACATTTCAAAATGGTGCGAAGGGTACCTTGTAATATAGATACATGAAAACTTGGGGAGAGATAGAAAAAGTAGAAATAAACATCATATAAACAGTTATTTTATGAAAGTGATAGAAGGAAATTTAGTTGATATTGACAATAGAGAATTTTATCCGTGTACAATAACTGTTTCTGACGGAAAAATTCTTTCGATAGAGAGAAATTCAAATTCTTACAATCATTATATATGCCCGGGATTTATAGACGCTCATGTACATATCGAGAGTTCTATGTTGATGCCTTCGGAATTTTCAAAATTGGTTATTCCTAACGGGACAGTGGGGGTAGTATCTGATCCGCATGAAATAGCGAATGTTTTGGGTGTTGAAGGAGTGAAAATGATGATAAAAAACGGGGAGGAAACACCTTTAAAAATTTTCTGGGGAATACCTTCTTGCGTTCCGGCGACTCCATTAGATAAACCGGGTAATATTATTACCGCAGAAGACACGGAGATATTGGCAAAAACCGGACAATTTACCATGCTCGCGGAGGTGATGAATATTCCGGGTGTTCTTAACGGTGAGCCGGAAGTTATAGCAAAACTGGATATAGCTAAAAAATACGCTTTAAGAATAGACGGTCACGCGCCGGAATTGAGGGGTGATACGTTAAGCGCTTATATTGCTCATGGTATAGAAACCGATCACGAGTCATCTGAATTGGAAGAAGCAGAGGAGAAAATTTCAAAAGGAATGCAGATCATGATTCGAGAAGGGAGTGCGGCAAAGAATTATGATGCTTTAAAATCTTTAATTGCCACACGTACCGATAACGTGATGTTTTGTACGGATGATTCCCATGCCGACGATCTTTTAATAAAAGGACATATCAATTATTTAGTGAAAAAAGCCGTGTCTGACGGTTTCGGGATATTTGATATTCTTCAGGTGGCATGTATTAATCCGGTACATTTTTATCATTTGGATGTAGGGACATTGCATGTCGGGGATAAAGCTGACTTTATCATTTTGGAAGATCTCGAATCTTTGGATATTCATGCTACTTATATTAATGGGGTAGAAGTCTATCGAAAAGGGGGAAAAATAGAAATTTCGGATTCAAAAATTCCTTGTTTGAATTTATTTAATCACGATATTATAAAAGATATTGATATCCGCACGGATGTGGAAGGAGATATTCACTGTATAAAAGTAGTTCCGGATAGTATCATTACCGAGAGAATGATGCTCCATTTCGACCGAAGAATAGAAAATTATCAATCGGATGTGGATTCCGATATTTTGAAAATAGTGTACTTGAATCGCTATTATAACACGAAACCCCAAGTCGGATTTATATCCGGTATAGGTATAAAACATGGGGCTTTCGCTTCTTCAATTTCTCACGATTCCCATAATATTATCGCGGTAGGCTGCACGGATACGGATATTGTAACTGCCGTGAATGAAGTGATAAAACTCAAGGGCGGACTGGTCGTGAATGATAGCGAGAAATTGCATGCGTTACCGTTACCGGTAGGGGGAATTATGAGTGATCGTTCCGGTCAGGAAGTTGCCGAACAGTACATGGAATTGAATAAATTACTTTCTAAAATGGGAACACCCTTGAATTCTCCTTTTATGACGCTCTCGTTTATGGCATTGATTGTAATACCTACTCTGAAAATAGGCGAAAAGGGAATATTTGACTTCGATAAATTTGATTTCATATAGGAGTTTATTGATATGACTGATGAATTAGGATTGAAAGAGAAAGTTAGTAAATTACCTACCACTCCCGGGGTGTATCAATTTTTTGATGCAAATGGAGTTATTATTTATATAGGTAAGGCTAAAAATCTAAAGAATAGAGTTTCATCCTATTTTGTAAAGAATAATCAATCTTCGAAGACCATGGTTCTGGTCAGAAAGATACGTGACTTAAAGTATATTGTCGTTAATACGGAAGAAGATGCTTTGTTACTGGAAAATAACTTAATCAAGAAATATAAGCCTCGATATAACATCCTACTGAAAGACGATAAAACTTACCCTTGGATATGTATCACGAAAGAGGCTTTTCCCCGTGTATTTACCACACGTAAGTTTATCCGGAACGGTTCGGAGTATTTTGGTCCTTTTACATCTGCCAGATACGCCAGTACACTGATTTCCTTGATAAAAAGTCTTTATAAATTGCGTACATGCAATTTAAATCTCAATAAATCAGTGATATATAGCGGAAAATATAAAGTTTGTCTTGAATATCATATAGGAAATTGTTTGGGTCCATGCGTGGGGTACGTGACGGAAGAGGAATACATGGAAAATATTACCCAAATTCGAAATATATTGAAAGGTAATATCTCTTCTGTCATTGACTTCATGATGCAAAAGATGAAGGAATATACCATTTCGCTTCAATTCGAGAAAGCTCAAGAAATGAAGGAAGCCATAGAAGCACTGAAATCACACCAGACTAAATCCACTATTGTTAGTGCTTCCATGAATGACATAGACGTTTTCTCTTATCTGGAAGACGAAAAATACGCGTACGTGAATTATTTGCGTATTGTTCATGGAGCTGTAAACCAAGTACATACAATAGAATTAGAGAAAAAACTAGATGAATCGAAAGAATCACTTCTATCATTTGGAATTTTTGAAATCCGCCAGCTCGTGAATAGTCGTTCCAAAGAAATTCTGGTTCCCTTTTATCCTGATTTGCTTATGCAAGGGCTGAATTACGCTATTCCCCAGCGAGGAGAGAAAAAACAATTGCTGGACTTATCGGAACGGAACGTGAAATTCTTTAAAATGGATCGTGAGCGGCAGAGAGGATTACGTCGTCAAGATACCAAATTGGACTTGTTGAACACGATAAAAAACGAGTTGAAATTGCCTCGTTTACCGCATCGCATGGAATGTTTCGATAACTCGAATATACAGGGAACCACTCCGGTAGCTTCCTGTGTTGTCTTCATAGACGGGAAACCGGCGAAACGGGAATATAGACATTTCCACGTGAAAACTGTTATCGGGGCAAATGACTTTGCTTCCATGGAGGAAATATTGTATCGTCGCTATCATCGGGTTTTGGAAGAGGGGGGAGAACTTCCCGATTTGATAGTCGTGGATGGTGGAAAAGGACAATTAAGCTCTGCTGTTGCCACTTTACGAAAACTGGATTTGGTGGAACGAGTACCGATAATCGGTTTGGCAAAGCAAATGGAGGAAATCTATTACCCGGGCGATAAAGATCCTTATTTATTGGCGAAAACATCTATTTCTTTAAAGACTTTGATGCATATTCGGGATGAAGCCCATCGCTTCGGTATCACATTCCATCGTAAATTGCGCGAAAAGAAACAAACGGTTAGTGTCTTGAGTGAAATAAAAGGTATAGGAGAAAAGACGGAAATATCTTTATTACAGAATTTTAAAACGGTAAATGCGATTCAATCCGCTTCACAGAAAGAACTGGCAACTGTTATCGGGGCAGCTAAAGCAAAAATCGTGTATGATTATTTCCATAAATCCGATGAATAAAGATATTGGATTCGAGTACAAATAGAATAGGTTTTTTAAACGATTATTTTGGAAGTAAAATATAATCTCTATATTTGTCTGTTACATCGAACGGAAAATATTCAATAAACTATGCATGTTTATTATACGAGTGTGTGATTTTATCTATGAGTGACGAATTGTATACAGTAGAATGGCTGAATGAGGATTATTCCGAGCATTTTGAAGGTTTATACAAGTTTATGTATAAACGTCTGTATCTTTTTGCCCGAAATTTTTTAATGGATGAAGCGCTTGCCGATGATGTTGTTCAGGAAGTTTTCATGGGATTGTGGAATAAAGGGAAAAGTATGCCGGAAAATATTCCACTGGAACGTTACCTGTTTACCTCGGTGAGAAATTTATGCGTGGATCATCATCGTAAATTGAATATTATAGATAAATATCAAAAGCATCTTGTTGAATCCGAAGCCATGGTATATTTTCCGTACGGGGAAGAAGAATCGGAGCGGGAAAGAAAGGTGAAAAAACTTTTGGCGGAGTTACCCGATATGCAACGGCAAGTGTTGGAATTGAGTGTCGTCGAAGGGTTGAAGTACAAAGAAGTGGCGGAACGTTTGAATATAGCGGAGGGAACCGTACACACGCATATAAAAAGAGCATATAAATATATCAAGACTCACTTGGCATTTTTGCTGTTATTTTTGTATATGATATTCAAATAGTCATTTTATGGAAAAAAAAATCATTTTGCTGTACCCCGAAATAAACATGAGTTCGTTTTCAGTATCAGAAGAACTATGTAAAATTGAATTTATGTAGATTTAAGAAGAGGTGAATTATGAAACAGATAGAGTGGGATATCATAGAACGCAAATTAGAAGGGGGACTTTCTCCGGAAGAAGAAAGTCGTTTCGGAGAATGGTACACGGCAAACAGGGAGAATAAAGATTATTTTCACAAGATAGAAAGGTTTTATCAGAAAAACGGGTTCGTTAAGGAGATTACCGATAAGGATGCGAATGTTTCTTGGAAGAAGTTTTCCAATCGTCTGGAGAAAAAGAAACCGGGAAAAAGGCGCAATCTTTTTTATTGGTCTGTTTCAGGTGTGGCGGCTTGTTTGTTGATCGGCGTTCTGGTATTTACTTTAGGGCGTGACGAGAAAACTGTTGCCCCTACCCAAATGGCAACCATTCCGGCGGGAGGAAATAAAGCTATTTTGCAGTTATCCAATGGAATATGTGTTGAGCTGGAAAATCTTTCCAACGAGATGGAAGATGCTTCGGCTAAAATCGTTAATACAGGCTCTGTATTGAGTTACGAGAAAAAACAGGATACTTTGATCCAAGAGGAAGTTTTCAACAAAGTAACGACTCCGAGAGGGGGAGAATACGGGATAACACTTTCGGACGGGACAAAGGTGTATTTGGGAGCTCTCTCGGAGATTGAATACCCGGTGACATTCTCCGGAGATAAACGAGTGGTGAAGGCATCCGGTGAAATCTATTTTGACGTGGCTCATGATCCGGAACATCCGTTTGTCGTGGAAATGAAAAACCAGAAAATAGAAGTATTGGGAACATCATTCAACGTTAGGGATTACGAGGATGAAGAGTTTGTTGAAACCACTCTCGTCAAAGGTAAAGTGAAAGTATCGGCAGGCAATGAATCCTGTATTCTGGAACCGAGTCACCAAGCTGTGTTGGATAAGAAAAATAACACGATAGTACAGAGAGAGGTAAACGTGGATGAATTCGTGGATTGGAAAAACGGAAAATTGAATATCCGGAACCAACGTTTGGAAGATATTCTGACCCGATTGAGCAAATGGTATGATGTTTATGTCTTCTACACGAGTGAAGACGCCAAAAACTTACGCTTCTATGCGAATATTGACCGGTATAGTGATATGAATGAATTGTTGGATAAGTTCGAAAAGACAGAACAAGTTAAATTCGAAATCAAAGGAAACGTGATTAATGTTTCGACCATGAAATAAGAATCAAAATGGTATTGACTGTATAGAGTAGAGGGTGTGTCAAAACACACCCTCTCGTCCATAAGGTCTGAAGGTCCATAATGTCGTAAGGTCAAATGTATAGAGAGATTTGATTTATGATATTGTATGTCATTGTGTTATTGAATCGTGGACTTTATGGACATTATAGACTGGAGGTGTGTCAAAACACACCTCTTTTATTAAGAATTTGTTAAAATGTATCTTCTTTGTACCCTGTTTTGAAAGTTTGTTCGTTTTGCGTTAAACAGTAATTTTAATGCCGGAACGAATGAATAAGAATAAGGGTTTTTACTTGTAAGTTCGGGTAAATTTTAAAAAAGGGATGTATGAAAAGAACGAAGATTTTTCTAGCAGTGTTCGCGTTATCAGGTATGTTTTATAACGGTCAGGCACAGGAAACAAAAACGGAAGTGAAGGATAGTGTCACGAGTGACGGTACCGTTCGCAAGACTATTAAAATGGAGGTCAAGAGTGCGGAGGATTTGCAGAATTTATTCAAGATGTTGGGTAATGGAAACGTGCAGGTAACTAATAAATCAGCCGATGCTCAACAAAAAAAGGGGACAGTAACGACCTTGAATCAAGTTCAGGGACGATTAATGGAGAGTAATGGTGATAAAACTTTGCATGCAAAATCTTATTTGAATCGTCAAGCACCGGAATTGAAAGTTGAGAAATGGTTGACGGATGTACCGAACACGGAAGGTAAATTTGTGTTGATTGATTTCTGGGGGCCTTCTTGCGGACCTTGTCGGAAGAGTATTCCTGATTTGAATAAATTCAGTAAGCAGTTTAAAGATAAATTAGTGGTGATTGGTGTGGCTCCAAACAAGGAAGAATCTGTACGGGGGATGAAAGAGCCTGTCATCGAGTATTATAGTGCTATCGATACGAAAAAGGAATATATCGGTAAATATGAAGTGAAAGGTTACCCGCATGCAGTGCTTTTGGATACTCGGGGAATCGTTCGTTGGGAAGGTAATCCGGTATTATCAGGATATGAATTAACAGCCGAGGTAATTGAAGGGTTGTTAAAAAAATATGATTACGAGAATGGAGGGGTTGACCGGAATATGGCAAAACCGTTTTTAGGAGAAAAAGTACCGGATTGGAATATAAAGGAATGGTACCCGAAAGAACCGAAAACGAAAGGCAAGTTTGTTTTGCGGGATTTCTTCAGTTTCCACTGTGGCCCCTGCCGGAAAGCAATCCCGAAGTTAAACAAATGGAGTAAGGAATTTGCCGATGATTTAGTGGTGATTGGTTGTGCCAAAGATGGCGTAAAGCGATTACTGGAAATCGAGCCTAAAATCGAGTACAATTTGGCAAGTGACCCGCAAGGGGAAATATGGAAGACTATGGATTTGCACGTGTTGTCATACGTCCAATTGATTGATCCGAAAGGGATTGTCCGTTGGGAAGGTCTTTGCATAGATTTGACAACTGCAAAAATCAAAGAAATTATTAGTAAGTACAAGTAGCTGTTTTTTGGAGGTTGTCCGAGATAATTTTTGGACAACCTTTTTTTAATCGCATGAAAATGAAACGTAAAGTTATTCTTGTCGTTGTAGCGATATTGTGTCTTTTGGGAAGCGGATACGCGCAGAAGACTGAAAAAATGAAAGTTCGGGAATGGCAATCCCCGGTATTGAAAAGTGCCCGGACTTGTTTAGAAGTTCAAGTGCAGGGTTATGAACCCGGAATGAAGAAAGAAGGATATTTGTCATGGGGTGGATTTCTGCCCGGTAAACAAGAATTTGCACTGGATGAAAACGGGAAAACTCTGATAGAATTCGAGCAACACGGTTCTTTGTTGTTGAATCTTTCTTTAGCGTGTATGGATCGGGAATTAGAGATTGTCCTGAATCCAGGGGAGAATGCAAGGCTTTACGTGAATACAAAAGAAACAAGGGGAGAATTTGAAGGGGATTATTCGGAATTGAATCAATATTTGCTTTGTCGTGGTGAGCGTAACCGTAGTTATCCGGTAGATTTGGAAAAAATCAAAGGAATGACGGAAAATGAATACATTCTTTATTGTAAAGAATTGTATGATAGTCGATTAAAAGAGTCATCGAAGCAAAAGAAAAAACAAGGTGAAGGTTGGTTCCGCTATGCTCAATTGGAAGCGTTGTTGGATTGTGCGGAAGATATTTATTCGATGAATCCGAATTTTGAGAAGGCGTATCAAGGAGCAAAAGATTCGAGAGAGCTGCCTTATACAAAATATCCCTGCTTTAATATATTGCAGCCAATTTTTCTGGAAGCCGGTTATGATTTGATGCTTCTGCCCGAGCATTCGATTAACAAGATGTTATCGTACTTTAGAAAGGAAGAACAGTTGCAGGCTTTTTTGGAAAATAAAGGAGGTTATTTACTGGATTTACAAAAAGCTCATGTTTGCCATTTGCGTGTAAATAATGATCTGCCTTTAAAAAAGGAACATCTGACATTGATGCAAACGGCTTCACCCTACGTGAAAGAGTTATTTACCGATATTTACGAGAAAGGAAATAAGGCATGGGCAGAACATCTGGCAAAACCG
Organism: Butyricimonas hominis; assembly: GCF_014287455.1. Lineage (NCBI taxonomy): Bacteria > Pseudomonadati > Bacteroidota > Bacteroidia > Bacteroidales > Odoribacteraceae > Butyricimonas > Butyricimonas hominis. The sequence continues at coordinate 822,496 of NZ_JACOOH010000001.1, read as the reverse complement.
GGATATAAGATTGGAAAGGTTCCGGACGTACCGAAAGAACAGGTGTTTGACAGTATCATGACGGGCTACCGGGGAGAAGTGGTATTTGTTGATTTCTGGTACGTGTACTGTAAATCTTGTTTGAAAGCGATGAATGAAATGGAGGAAGTGAAACAAGAATTTGAGAAAAAAGGGGTTAAGTTTTTGTTTATTACCGGGGCGAAGGCTTCACCGGAAGAGCGTTGGTTGAAAATGATACCGGACATGAGTGGCGACCATTACCGGGTGACGAATGAAACTTACCGCTATTTGATAGATGAGCAGTTTAAGATGGGAGGGTTGCCCCATTATTTAATCGTGGATAGAGAAGGGAATATAAAACATTCTTTCAGAGGTTTTATGGGACGTGAAAAGATGCGGGAAGTATTGGAAAATGAATTAAAGAATTAAAAAAGAATATATGAAAAGAGTTGTATTATTATTTATAGCCGTGTGGTCTGTTTTTCCTGTTTTTTCACAACAAAAACAAGACAAAGTTTGGTTGTATGCCAAATCGATTATCAATCAAAAGGCTCCGGAATTAGTTGTCGAAGAATGGATTACGGATCGACCGGATACAAAAGGAAAATTTGTTTTGATTGATTTTTGGGCAACGACGTGTGGCCCGTGTAAAAAAGCGATATCTCATTTGAACGAGTTCAGTGAGCGGTTTAAAGATAAGTTGGTGGTGATCGGGATTTCTTACGAGAAAGCGGAGAAAGTGAAAGCCATGAAAGAACCTGTTATTGATTATTATAGTGCGGTGGATACGGAAAAGAGAATGAGTAAAGAATTGGAAATTACAGGGATTCCGCACGTGATACTGATAGATCCTCAAGGTATAGTACGTTGGGAAGGTTATCCGTTGGGAGGGGTTAAGTTGACGGCGGAGGTGATTGAAGACATTATGAAGAAATACGGGAATGAGGATAAGGTAGAAAAAAAGATGTGGGCAAAATCTTTCTTGAATCAAAAAGCTCCCGAATTAGTGGTTGAAAAATGGTTGACCAAAGAGCCGAAAATGAAAGGTAAATTCTTGTTGATTGATTTTTGGGGACCTTCTTGTGCTCCTTGTCGGAAAGGGATTCCGGATTTAAATGAGTTCAGTAAGAAATTTAAAAAAGATTTGGTGGTCATTGGGATGTGCGGTCAGAAAGAAGAACAAGTGAGAGCGATGAAAGAGCCTGTGATCGAGTATTACAGTGCTATCGATACCAAGAAAGTATTGCATAAAGCCTTGGGGATAACGGCTGTCCCTCATGCTATTCTGGTTGATCCGGAAGGCATCGTACGTTGGGAAGGCTACCCTCTTCTGAAAGGACATGAATTGACGGCGGAAATAATTGAAGAAATAATCAAGGAGTACAAGAAGAAATAAAGATAATGGTAAGGTATTTTTTATGGATATTACCTTGTTTATTCGCCCTTTCCGGGGTAGGGCAAAAGGCGAATTATAAACAAGCGGAGCGTTTTTTGAATTTAGAATCTCTGGTCGGTTCTACAAGTGTGTTACCTAATGTTTTGAAGGGGACGGATAAATTCTGGTATAAATATGAAACGAAAGACGGGATACGTTATTATTTCGTGGACCCTAAAGCCGGGTTGAATCGTGAATTGTTCAACCGCAAAGAGTTAGCGGGTGAGATTAGCCGGGTGACGCACAAACCTGTTAATTACAAGGATATTAAATTATCGGGTTTTTCTTTGGAAGAGAAAGGGAAGGTTTTGCAATTTACTTCAGAGGGAGTAAGATTTAAATACGATCTTCGGACGAACGCTTTGGAACGAGTGATTTCCGACACGACAAAGAAAAATCCGAAAACACCGGTGAAGCCGGCTAAGACGATAAAATACGACGGTAAACTTTCCCCGGATAGCAATTACACGGTATATGCCAAGAATCATAATCTGTATTTATTTTCGCTGAAAGATTCCGTGGAAACACAATTGACAACGGACGGGCGTACAGGTTATTCTTACGCACCCAAGACGGCGGATTCCACGAAAAAGGTGATTCCGGATATTACTTGGTTCGGTGATTCAAGATTCTTTTACGCGGAGCGTGAGGACAAAAGAAAAATGGAGGAGCTTTACTTGGTAAATACTTTAGGCACGGGGCGTCCGACATTGCAGAAATACAAATTTGCCATGCCGGGGGATGAACACGTGCAACAGAATGAATTACACGTGTTTGATATTTCCATTAAAAAAGAGGTGAAATTAGATGTAGAAAAATGGAAAGATCAAAAATTATCCGTGTACAGTGTCGGACGCCCCGCTAAAAGGCTTTATTTCACGCGCAAGAAAAGGACTTGTGATGAGATGGAGTTGTGTCGGGTAATCCCGGAAACGGGAGAAGTGAAAGTGTTGATTAATGAAGTATGTGAACCTTATTTTAATGATCAGCTATTTAAATTCCACGTATTGAAAGACGGGGAAGAAATTCTTTGGTGGTCGGAACGCACGGGGCACGGGCATTGGTATCGGTATGACGGAGAGGGAAACCTGAAGAATGTTGTTACTTCCGGTGGTTGGACATCCGGGAAAATTGTTCGGATAGATACCACGGGACAAACCATTTATTTCGAGGCTTACGGGCAAGACAAAGAGGGTGTGAGTCCTTATTATGCTCGCTTGAATAAAGTTCGTTTTGACGGGAAAGGAGGGGTGAAAATATTGACACCGGAACAGGCAACGCACAAAACGAACTTTTTGTTTGGCGGGAAATATTTCGTGGACAATTATTCCCGTGCTGATTTGGAACCTCGGAGCGTGATAAGAAACACGGACGGGAAAGTTGTTGTAGAATTGGCATCTCCCGATTTGTCCCGGCTTTACGAAACGGGTTGGCGTATGCCTGAACCTTTCTCCGTGAAAGCGGCAGACGGTTCAACGGACCTATTCGGTTACATGTGGAAACCGGCGGATTTCGATTCCACGAAGACGTACCCTATCATATCTTACGTGTATCCGGGACCGCAAACTGAAGGAGTTCCTTTGGAATTTAGTGTTTCAACGGGATTTAATAATGCGGCTTTGGCACAAGTGGGTTTTATCGTGGTCACGTTCGGACACCGGGGAGGAAGCCCTTTGCGTGACAGATGGTACCACACCTACGGATACGGCAACCTGCGGGATTACCCGTTGGCTGATGACAAGTACGGGATAGAACAACTGGCAGATCGTTACCCGTTTATTGATAAGTCAAGGGTAGGAATATTCGGTCATTCTGGGGGAGGCTTTATGTCCACGGCGGCAATCTGCACCTATCCGGATTTTTACACGGCGGCTGTATCTTCTGCCGGGAATCATGATAATAATATCTATAACATCTGGTGGGGAGAAACACACCACGGGATAAAAGAGGCAAAAGCTACCAAGCCTGTGACCAAGAAAAAAGCAAAAGCCCCGGAGGATGTAAAAGATTCCACGAAGAGTACGATTGAAAATGTAAAATTCGAGAAACCCAATATCCCGACCAATATCGAGTTGGCAAAGAACCTGAAAGGGCATTTATTGCTCGTGGCCGGGGATGCTGACAATAATGTGCATCCTGCCAACACTTTCCGAATGGCGGATGCGTTAATCAAGGCCGGTAAGAATTTCGATATGCTAATTTTACCCGGTCAAAATCACGGTTATCGGGGAGTGTCTTTGGATTTTTTCAAACGAAAAATATGGTTCCATTTCGCGAAGCATCTATTAGGCGATTATTCCACGGATCAATTTACAGAGATCGACGAATACATGCGTTTAGGAAGTAATTAGTTTTGTTTAAATAGTATCTGTGTATTTTTAAAAGCGTTCGGGATTTCCCGGACGCTTTTATTATGGATAAATAAAATAGATACTGATAGATTGCGATATAAGCCTCAAGGTAATTGGGGTGAAAACTTGGTTTTAGTATATTCCTTCATATTAATAAATTTTATTGCTGTATAATTTGTAAGATAGAGAAGGGGTATATAGTTAAATTCATTCGTTGTTTGGAAAAGTGATAAAGAATGTGTTAAAAAGAAAGAGTTAGATTATAAGATATATATAAAATGCCTATCTTTAGCAAGATGAGTTTTGTGTGGTAAAAAAACAATCGTGTGAGTTTTAAAAAATGAAATTGTTGTACCCGATTTTTACTAGTTATTCGTTTTTAAGAAAAATGAAATAATGTGGTAATCTAAAATCAATAGCATGATGAAAAAAAATGTAGGATTTTTATTATGGATACTTTTATCCATTTTTATTACATCTTGTACAAAAACGTATAGGGAAGCTGATGCGGAAAAGGAGGAAGAGATTGTTCCTCCCGGAGAGACCTATACGCCTGAACAGATGCACAATTTGAATGTAGTGTATTATGTACCGTCCGATATTTTGGAAATAGAGAATTGGCATTATCGTTTGTCAGGGATGACGCTGCATATACAGAATTATTTCCACGAGAATTTTATGCGGTATCGGGTGAACAAAAAGTTCGGGTTGGAGGTGAACGAGGCTAACCCAGAGTTTATTAGAATTCACTACATCAAGAGTAACAGGAGGCAAGCCGAGATGCAGGAGAAGAATGCATCGGAGATGGCACAAGAGGTGTTGGATTATTTCAAGCAAAACCCGGAGGCCAAACAGAGTGACCACTATCTGGTGTGGATGCCGAAGTACGAGGGAGCTTTTATCAAACATTTCTACCCGAGTGATAAAGAAGGATTTGCTTTTTGCGGGGTAGATTACACGAGATGGAATCCGAATTACCTGAAATCATCCCGTGCCATGGCGGCGTTTTTGACCGATTTGGGACTCGTGTTAAAGACGTTTGCGCATTCTTGTTTTGCCGTGAATGGGAATGTTGGGTCGGATGCTGATTTTATGAGTATAATGGGAGCGAATAAGCGTGAAAGATCGACAGCAAAATCTCAACCTATATATAATTATAAACATTATGCAGGGACGGGAGGTAGTTCGAGTTCTTTTATTGCCGGTACTCCGGGTAAAATTCGGGTGCCGATATGGGATGTGCGTTACTTGTCCGGCACCCAGTTGTTTAATGAAAAGTATTCTTACGAGCCGTTTGAGGTTGTTATAGAGGATTTTAAAGTGAAATCATGGGCTGGAGCAAATTTTGTTGTGGAGAATGATACAGCCAGGGCGGAGGTGAACTTTGTTGTTCCGCAGGATACGTTAAGGATTACGTGTAAATTCCGCACGGAGCCGGCAGATGTTGAATTGGCAGGAGTTACTTTGTTTGACGACCCGTGGTTGACGTATGATGTAACAGGGAAAAGAGATAGCAAAATGGATGAAGATGAAATGGAAGATACCGGTTTTGACGCTTACGGAATGTACATGGATGCCGTGTCGTTCACGAAAGAGGGTGATTGTCACGTGGTGGAGTTTGTTTACCCGATGGTGAATCATCTAAATATGTTGTTAACTGAGACATCGGTTAGTACTGAAACTCACGAGTTACGTCTTCGGTTTATCGGGAAAAACGGGATGGCTTACCCACATGCACCTCGGTCGATAAAGGGCGTGAAAGAAATGCGATACAAGTATAAAGTGACGGGAGTGAGGGCACAGACGAAACCTGTGGAAGTTCCTTACTATCAAAAGCATGATATTGCCGAGAAGGATTTCTATGGTGGCACGTGGGGTGAAATTGTTGAAGGGATGGAGTGATATGAAAAAAACAGATGTTTAATAAAGCTAAATATATATTTATGAGAGCGATAAAAACGATGAGATTAGTCGTGTTGCTTCTGCTGTTTTCGGTGGGTAGCGTGTTGTTTGCCAATGCGCAGGAGGTGAGGTTGGTTTTGCAAGTGAAGCAAAAATCATTGATCGAGGTAATTGATATACTGAAGCAAAAGACGGGGTTCTCTTTTGTTTATTCTGCTGCGGATGCGGAGCGGGTGAAGGGGTTGACCTTCGACTTGAAGAACAAGACGATTCGCAAGGTATTGGATGCAGTGTTGGCGAAGACGAATTTCGTGTACACGATTGACGACAAGGTGATTATCTTGAAACGGAAAGTTCCGGTACGACCCGCTGCCAAGCGGACGGTGAGGGGAGTCGTGGTGGGTACCGCACCGAATGACACGTTGCCCGGGGTGACGGTGATGGTGAAGGGTACTACCACGGGGGTGACCACCGACGTGCACGGGAAGTTCTCCATCGTGATCCCGGACGGGGACGACGTGGTGTTGCGTTTCACGTTTATCGGGAAAAAGATGGCAGAGGTGCACTACAAGGGACAGGAGTTCCTGACCGTGAAGATGGAGGATGATGCGCAGGAGTTGGAAGAGGTAGTGATCAATGCCGGGTACCAGCAAATTGACAAGCGGAAATTGACCAGCGCAGTGACGACGCTGAAGATGGACGACATCATGACCCCGGGTATGACCACGCTGGATCAGATGCTGGAAGGGCGCGTGCCGGGTATGGTATTTATGCAGAACTCAGGACAGGTGGGTGCCTCCCCGCGGTTGCGTATCCGCGGTACGTCCACCGTGTTGGGTTCCCAAGAGCCGTTGTGGGTGGTGGACGGTATCATCCAGGAGGATCCGGTGAACGTGGATCCCGCCCAGTTGAATGACTTGGACTTTGTGAACTTGTTGGGTAATGCCATCTCGGGGTTGAACCCGGAGGATATCCAGCAGATCGACGTGTTGAAAGACGCTTCCGCCACGGCGTTGTACGGTACGCGGGCGGCCAACGGTGTTATCGTGATTACCACGAAACAGGGTAAGGAGGGGCCTCCTACCGTGCGTTACAGTTTCAGCGGAACGCTTTCTCGCAAACCGCGTTACTCGGACCGCAACGTGAACGTGATGAATTCGGCCGAGCGGGTGGCTTACTCCCGAGAAATTTTGGAGAAGAAGATGGAATATAGTGACAAGAACACGTGGATCGGTTACGAGAAGGCTTTCGAGGATTACCGTAACGGTTTGATGACCTTCGAGCAGTTCCAACAGCAAACAGAATATTACGAGACATTGGACACGGATTGGTTCGACGTGCTTTGCCGGGATGCTTTTTCGCATACTCATTCTCTCTCTTTCTCCGGGGGCTCGAAGACCGCCAAGTATTACGCTTCGGTGGGATACAACCGCCAGAACGGGGTGCTACAGAAAGAATTCGGGGATCGCTACACGGCCTCAATGAAAGTGACGTTGAATTATGATCGTTTTAATGCGACTTTTGATTTGAAAGGGAACGTGCAGAAGCAGGAGCACACGCCGTCGGATGTGGGGTTGATGGATTTTGCTTACAATACGAGCCGCGCCATACCGGTGTATAACGAGGATGGGTCGCTCTATTTCTATCCCAAAAAAATGGTTATGGGGGGAGATAATGCAGGAGAAGCGTGGTTCAATATCTTGAACGAACGGGATAATTCTTACGAGAACATCGACAAGAATCAGTTGTCGTTCTCGGTGAATGCCAATTATAACATTTTGGAAAACTTGAAATTGACGGGTGTGTTTGCCTACTCTATTTCCAACACGGATGATGACGTGTATCACGGTGCCACAACGCATTATGCCAAGTCGCTCGCTAAAAAGGGGTATTCATTAGATGATTTTACGGATCGTGGAAAAAACGGGGAGTACGATAAGGGTAGTTTCCGACAACATACTAATTTGCCGTACGGGGGTGAATTAAAAACGAATTCGACTAAGAACGAAAACTACAACTTGCAGAGTCGGTTGCAGTATCATATCTATTTGGATGAGGAGCAAGATCACATGTTGTCCGCCATGGCGGGATTTGAATTGACTTCTTCCCGCTACACGGGATTATCCAAAACATTCCGGTGCTACGTGCCGGAGCGGGGATTGCAAGTGGGCAATGTGGATTTCAAAGAATATGGTGAATACACGAAATGGTTGACCACGGATGCTAATGCCTTGGGTAAATTTAAGGACACGGAATCGAATAAACTTCGTTTTATGGGAGTGTTGAATTATAGTTATCAGAATCGCTATATCTTTAACGCTAATATGTCGGTGGATTATTCCAACCAGTTCGGTGACCGGGCGAGAGACAAGTTTTTGCCGATTTGGTCGGTTTCCGGTCGTTGGAATATGCACGAGGATTTATTGAAAAACGTGTATTGGGTGAACGACCTTGCCTTGACCGCTTCTTTCGGGTACCAGGGAACAACGCAAGCATCGCAGATTCCGGATTTGATTATGGTGAAAGGGGAGTTGGATCCGGCGTTCAATGAATTCGGTTCAACCATCAAATCTTTCCCGAACCCGGATTTGAGTTGGGAAAAGACGATGTCGTTGAACAGTACGTTGCACTTCTCGTTGTTCAACCATAAACTCAGTGGAACGCTTTCTTATTTCTACAAGAAGACGACGGATGCTTTCTTGAACAAGAAGGTGATGCAGGTGAACGGGGTATCCTCTTACTCGGTGAACGAGGGAACCGTGACGAACCAGGGTGTGGAGGTGAGTTTGAATATCAACCCGATCAACACCACCATGGGGGGAGGAAACCGGGATGGCTTTATGTGGCGTATCGACCCGCAGCTGGGAGGTATTGTCAACAAGTTAATCAACCGGGCGCTGCAGTCGAATGCCGAGGATCCGTTGCACGACGAGTACACCTACATGGATTTCTTGAACGGGAATGCACACGTGTCGGGAAAACCGTTGAACTCCTTCTACTCGTATGAATTCACGGGGTTGAGTGCCGATGACGGTCGCCCGACGTTTGCCCGCGTGGGAGAGGAGTATTTTGCCGAGTATGTCGATATGCCGAAGGCGGATGTCTTCACCAAGGTGATGCGCTATTCCGGTTGCCGCGTGCCTGTGTTGCAGGGAGGTATCTCCAACACTTTCTCGTGGAAAGGGTTCGTGCTGGACTTCAACCTGACGTACAGCCTGGGTTCCAAGGTTAGGTTGTTGAAGTTGTTTAACCCGGATGCCAAGTCGTTGGCGGTGTCGCCCATACAGAACTTGCGCAAGGAGATGGTGGACCGCTGGCAAGTGCCCGGGGACGAGAAGTACACGAATATCCCGGGGATATTACCTAAGAAAGCGTATGAAAATACACTCAATCAGGTTTGGTGGAGAGGAGAGCCTTACGCATTTGCCAAGAATATCTGGGAGATGTATAACTATGCCGACGTGCGGGTGATCAGTGGTAACTACTTGAAATTGCAGCGGTTGAATTTGCGTTACGTTTTCTCGGATGAGGTTTGCAAGAAGTTGCGTTGCAAGTCGATGTACGTGTCACTGTCCGGAACGAACCTCTTTACCTGGGCTGCGAAGGAGCTGAAAGGACAGGATCCCTCCTCGCAATCTGGTTCGGCAGACAAGATAAACGTGGCGGTACAGCCGACCTACTCGCTGAGCGTGAACGTGTCATTTTAAAACAGGTGAGTTATGAAAAGATATTTTATTGGAATTTGGGTATTGCTTTTGGGATTGACCGGTTGCTCCGATTTTTTGGAGGAGCAGTCGAATGAATACGCTTACGCCACGACTTGCAAGGATTTGAACGAGTTGCTGGTGGGGAGCGGTTACATGAAAAACGAGGTGATTAGTGGTACTAACGCACTAAAACCCAGTAATAAAACGGGGGTCTATTTCCCTTGGTTGAATGTGATGGATGACGACGCAGAGGAGTTTGTGAAGGGGGATTACAACGATACCGATCCCTCCACTATGTTGCGTGGTTTTTATGCGTGGGAGAAAGATCCGTGTAATACTTCCGGTGTATTGTATAACGATCCCACTTGGGGACGCTTGTACGAGCATATCGCCGTGGTGAACGTCATCCTGAACAAGGCAGAGGAGTTTACCAAGGAATCGGAGGCGGATCGCAATGCGGTGAAGGGGCAGTGCCATTTCTTGCGTGCCTCGTTCTACTACCTGTTAGTGAACCTGTATGCCAAGCCGTACGATCCCGTGACGGCAGAGCGGGACCCGGGGGTGCCCATCAAGTTGACGCACTACGTGGAGGATATTGAATACGAACGTTCAACCGTGGATAACGTGTATCAGCAAATCGTGAGTGATTTGAATGCAGCCATCGATTATTTGAAAGATTACGAACCGACTACCGTTCGGCGTGTCGGGTTGGATGCCGCTCGCACTTTCTTGAGCCGCGTGTATTGCTACATGGGGAAATGGGAGCTGGTGCCGGAGTTGTGTAATGCGGTGATTAACGGGAACAAGTATAGCTTGAAGAACCTGCCCGGGGCAGGAGTGAAGGATACTTCTTGGCTTGATGCCAATTCGCCCGAGATTATTTTCACGCAAGGGAGCAATAGTATCAACCGGGTATTCCCGCTCGTGAAAGGAAAGACGAATTCAGCCGCTTTCCGCGTGTCGGAGGAACTGGTGTCCTTGTTCGACAAACACGGCGTGAAGGATGGCGAAGCGAACGACTGCCGGAAAAAATTCACTCTTTTCCGGGAAGAGGTGCCTGCCAATGAAGGATTCTCGGGTTTCTATATTCCCCGTAAGGTAGGGGCTGCTCCTGTCAATGAAAAGAGTTTGTTTGTTTCGGATAACTTCACGTTGCGCCTGTCGGAGGTGTACTTGAATCTGGCAGAGGCATTGGCGATGACGGATCAGGAGGAGCCTGCCCGCGAAGCGTTGAAAAGTTTGTTGAAATACCGCGTGAAGGATTTGCAGCCGATCACAGCCACGGGCGAGGATTTGATCAAGTATATTCGCGACGAGCGTCGCTTGGAGCTTTGCTTTGAAGGACAGCGTTGGTTCGATTTGCGCCGTTATGCGGTTAGTCCGAAATATTTGGAAACGAAGAGCATCAAGCACAACGTGTACGGGAACTCGTATGGCGGTAACGGTACGCCCGGTATATTGGAGGGGTACTATCTGCTCCCGACCTACCCGGACGGGGGATGGGTATTGCCGATACCTGCCGTGGAAGTGGAACAAAGCGAGGGTAGCCTTGAGCAAAACAGCCGTGAAGATTGTCTCTTGTATAATTAAAATGGAAAGTTATGATGAAGATAAAAACGTTAGTTTGTGGATTGCTGTTAGGAGTATTAGGATATTCCTGCGGCGATAACGAGGCGGGTTCTGCATCGCACTTGGATGAGAATTGGTATAAGATTGAGTACGATCCGAATGCGGGGGAACTGGATCAGTTGATATATGACGTGTATGCGAACACGGGTTTCCCCATTTTCTACTCGGACACGATCGGGTGGAGCACCCGTTACGACCACGGGGGTAATTCTTACACGCATTATGAAATATTTAAGCCCGGGTATAGCTTTACGGGTTCCCTTGGTTCAATCGTGTTTACGATTCAGCGGGACGAGAGTAAGATTCAGATGATGGTGGAATTGCTGCGGGATTATGTGATAGAACCTTACATGAACAAGGAGTACGGGTCTAATTTTAAAGGGAAATACGGGCCGCACGCATTCTTGGTGTTGGATACCTTGATGAAGGGTAAGGTAGCGGATTCTTTGTATCGGGATTTGGGTGTGCTGGCATTGAGTTCCCGGTTCACAATGTCGAGGGGGAAAGTGAAAAACTTTATTCCCGTGGAGCAGATGACCGAGGAGGAGAAAAAGGGGTATGGTTGGCGATTGGCCATGTACGAGTTGAAGTATTTCTTTGAAGTGACGTACAAGGAGGAGTTGCAGGCTTATTTTAATATCCCGAAAGAAACACCGGATTTTTATGAAAAGTGGGATAAGAAGGATCTTTTTGAGTTAGGAGCACAGTATAATACACAGTACAAGGATTTGGTGGTTCCTGATTATCTTAGCGAGTTAAGGACAAACCCGAGGAGATACGGTGTTTTGCGATATGCTAAAGTAGACCAATATGGTGTTACTTTCCCGAGTACATTGCAAGACCTTATGGATTTTATGGAGATGATTTACACGAAGACAGATACTGAAATCCGGGCAGAGCATGGCGAATACTCGATGATTATTAAACGATACGAGGCATTATTGAATTTATTGAAGAAAAGCGGTTTGACACAATTTATCAAAGAGCAATAAGACAGATCAGTTCATTTAGTGAGAGAGGCGTCCGGGCAGAGTTCCGGGCGTCTTTTTTTTGCGATAAATTTTGGGAAGCGTGTACCCTGTTTTATGGAGGTGTTCGTTTTAATTTAAAATTTAGATAAGTATGTGTTCAGCTAACAATTGGAGTTTATGAGAAAGAGAGCGTTTTCTTTTGTGTGTATTATAATGTTAAGTGCTTCGCTTCGGGGGCAGGAAGTGGCTAGGGGTGGTCAACCGGAGCGGGTGATCACGATCGAGGAGTGTCAGCAGTGGGCGATGGATAATTACCCGGCGATACGGCAACATGGGTTGTTGGATCAGGCACGGGAATACACGCTATCGAATATTTCGAGGGTGTATATGCCGGAGTTTAGTTTGTCGGGAGTGGCGTCGTGGCAGTCGGAGAAGATGGAGTTGGATTTGAAGATGCCGGATAAGGTGAATATCAGCGTGGATTTGAACGAGGTTGCTCAAGGGCAGAATCTTAACTTGCCGACGATGAACGTACCGGTGTCGATTCCCCAAATGACGATTCCCGTGAGTGACCGGGATCGTTATAATGTGTCGCTGTCGTTAAAGCAGGCGTTGTGGGCAGGGGGAAGGATGAAGGCGGGAAAAGAGATGGCAAACCGGGAGGTCGATATGATGCATGCTGGATTGGATGCCCAGTTATACGAGATCAAGGATAAGGTGAAACAGTTGTATTTCGGTTTATTGACGATAGAGGGGAGGGAGAAACAGTTGAATCGGGCGGACGAGATTTTGGATAGCCTGCGGGTACGAGCCGAGGTGGCTTTGAAAGAAGGGGTGATTTACGAGACGGATTTGGATGTGATAGACGTGGAGCGTATAAAATACAAACAGTTGCGGGTTGAACTGGAAGCCAAGCGGGAGGCTTGTCTGAACGTGTTATCGACTTTGATTCACCGACCTTTGTCGAAAGAAACCAAACTACAAGTTCCAGTAGTGGAGAGTCGTTTTGGAAATGGCGAGGTGAAGCGTCCGGAGTTGAGATATCTGGATAGCAAGATCAAGCGGCTGAATGCCGATTTGAAGATGCAGAATGCCGAGAACATGCCTAAAATCGGTTTGTTTGCGATGGGGGGATACGGTAAATCGGGATTGAACACGTTTGACAGTGATTTTAAGCCTTATTTTATCGGCGGGGTGATGGTAAGTTGGAATTTCGGAAAGTTGAATACACGAGGGAATGACCGGAAATTGATTAAGGTACAACAAGAGAGCGTGAGAAACCAACAAGAGAGTTTTATTTTCAACACGAAGATGGAAGTATTGATGCAGGATGCGGAAATCAGAAAATTGCAGGAGTTGGTAAAAAGTGACGAAGAGGCTGTGCGCTTGCGAGAGAGTATCCGGCAGGCATCCGAGGTGAAGTATGCGAATGGGGTGTACACGATCTCGGAGTTGATCACGGATGTGAATCAGGCGTTGATAGCACAGCAGGAAAAGGTACTGCGGGAGGTAGAGCTGAAGATGATGGTCTATTCAAAGAAAATAACGTTAGGTTTATAAAGTTCATAACGATTTATGATTTTGGATTTGAGATTTATGATTTCAAATTTTATTAAAGGATTTACGATTAGAGAATTAAATGTTTTTGGAGATGAAGAATACGATATTGGGTTTAGTAATTTTGGCTTGTCTGGGAGTTGGTTGCAAAGATAAAATGGAAGAGCGGGATGCATCGGGAATGTTTGAAACGAGAGAGGTAATCGTGTCGTCGGAAATGAGTGGAAGAGTGGAGCGATTGGAGGTAATGGAAGGGGATTACATAGAGGCGGGCAAGGTGGTCGGTTTGATAGATACGATGCAGTTGCATTGGTTGAAGGTACAGGCACAACAGGCGGTGAAGGCGGTGGACGAACGAATCCCGAATTTGGATAAGGTATTGGAGGTGTATCGTTTGAAGGTGGAGAAAGGGGAGAAAGAGTTGAAAAGGGTGGAGCGTTTGCTGGAAGGCAAGGCGGCTACACGGAAACAGTATGATGACGTGAAAGCGATGGTGGACGAGGGGCGTTCGGCTTTGGCGGGACAAACACATCAGGCGGAGGTGATGATAGCAGGGGCAAAGGCGGAAAGTGCGGCAATAGCCCTGAAAGTAGATCAAGTAAACGATCAGATCCGGCGTTGCATGATTGTAAACCCTATCGAGGGGACTGTATTGGCGAAGTACACGGAAGAGAAAGAATTGGCAGCCCCGGTAAAGGCTCTGTATAAAATCGGGGATTTGAAAAACATGACGCTTCAGGTTTACTTGGAAGGCGGGCGTATAGGCGGATTAAAAGTCGGCGATCCGGTACGGGTATTTGCCAAATTGGGTGGCGGAGAAGAACGGGAATACCGGGGGAAAATATCTTGGATAGCCTCGGAAGCCGAGTTTGTTCCCAAAACGGTACAGACACAGGATGAACGGGATAATCTGGTATACGCCGTGAAAATCCATGTAGAGAACGACGGTTTCCTGCGGGTAGGGATGTATGCCGACGTGAAGTTTAACACGCTATAAATAAATTATGATTGTAGCGGAGAATATCAGTATGAAGTACCGGCAGGTATTGAAAGAGATCGTCGCCCTGAAGGAGATTTCACTGGAGGTGAAGAAGGGAGAAGTGTTCGGCTTGATCGGACCTGACGGGGCAGGCAAGAGTACGCTGTTCCGGATATTGACGACGCTTCTTTTGCCTACCGGGGGGCGGGCTTCCGTGGGGGGATTCGACGTGATCGACCAGTACCGGGAGGTGCGGAATATCGTGGGATATATGCCGGGAAAGTTTTCTCTGTACCAAGACCTGTCGGTGGAGGAGAACCTGCGTTTTTTTGCCAGCGTGTTCGACACGACGTTACAGGCAAATTATGACCAGATAAAAGATATATACGAGCAACTCGCTCCTTTTAAGAACCGGAAAGCGGGAGCTTTGTCCGGAGGGATGAAGCAAAAATTGGGGCTATGCTGTGCCTTGATCCATAAACCGAAGGTGTTGTTTTTGGACGAGCCGACGACGGGAGTCGACCCGATATCCCGGAAAGAATTCTGGGACGTGTTGAAGCGGTTGAGCGGGGACGGGATATCTGTACTGGTATCGACGCCTTACATGGATGAAGCCCGGTTGTGTGACCGTATCGGTTTGATTTTCCACGGGGGTATGTTGGCGGTGGATACGCCGGATCGGTTGAGCCGGAAACACGATAAAAAGCTGGTCGCCTTCCGGGCACGGGATATGTACCGCTTATTGCGGGACATCCGGGAAGAACCGGGGGTTTATTCCTGTTTCACGTTCGGGGATTCGCTTCACACCACGTTCAAGGAGAACGATTATCCCGTGGAACGGTTCGCGGCTTCCTTGAGAGGCGCGGGGCATACCGGGGTGGAATGGAACGAGATCGAGGCGGGTATAGAAGATTATTTCATGATGTTAACAAATGATACTAGCGATGGAACGGGTTATTGAAGTAGAGCGGCTGGCGAAGAAATTCGGGAGTTTCACAGCGGTGGACCATATCAGTTTTCACGTAGAGCGTGGAGAGATATTCGGGTTCCTCGGGGCGAACGGCGCGGGCAAGACCACTGCCATGCGGATGTTATGCGGGTTGAGCAAACCGACTTTCGGGACGGGACGGGTGGTGGGATTCGATATTGCCCGGGAGTCGGAAAAGATAAAGAGCAGAATCGGTTACATGAGCCAGAAATTCTCGTTATACGAGAGTTTGACGGTGCGGGAGAATATACGCTTGTACGGGGGAATTTACGGGATGCAACGTTCGGAGATTCGGGATAAAATGGATAAGGTGCTGGGGAATCTCGGTCTTTTGAAGGAACGGAACACGCCGGTACGTTTGTTGCCGCAAGGGGTAAAGCAACGTCTGGCGTTTTCGGTGGCGGCATTCCACGAGCCCCAGATCGTGTTTTTGGACGAACCCACCGGTGGGGTGGACCCCGCCGTGCGCCGGATGTTCTGGGAATTAATCTATCAGGCGGCAGCGGACGGGATTACCGTGTTTGTTACCACCCACTACATGGACGAGGCGGAGTATTGTGACCGGGTGTCGATCATGGTGGACGGGCGTATCGAGGCATTGGGTACTCCTGCTGTGTTGAAGCAACAACATGGTGTTCCGGGGATGCAGGAGGTTTTTTATTTGTTGGCACGGAGGGCTCAAAGAAAGGACGGATGAGATGAAGATAAAGACATTTATAGATCAGTTTTTCGCTTTCACGCGGAAGGAGTTTTATCATATTCTTCGGGATCGGAAGACTCTATTGGTATTGGTGGTTTTGCCGATCTCGCAGTTATTGATTTTCGGTTTCGCGTTGAATAGCAGTTTGACAGAAATGCCCACGGCTGTGCTGGATATGTCGAATGACGCGATGAGCAGGCAGATCGTGGCGGAGATTGACGCGAGTTCCACGTTTAAAGTGGTAGAACATGTGCGTTCAATGGATGAGGTGGATGAACTGTTCAAGGGGGGACGCTTATCCCAAGTGTTCGTCTTTATGCCCGGTTTCGAGAAAGAGATCAAGCGGACGGGAGTGGGAAATATGCAGGTAATTATGGACGCGAGTTTACAGATCAATGCATCCACGTTGGAATCCTATATATTGGCAACATTATTGAGCTATCAACAGAAAATCAATGCCGGAAGGGAATTGCCGATACAGATTATTCCGGAAGTAAAGATGCGGTACAATCCCCGGTTGGACAGTGCTTTTCATTTCGTGCCGGGAGTGATCGGAATCGTGTTGATGCTGGTATGCTCGATGATGGCTTCTCTCGCTATCGTGAAGGAGAAAGAATCGGGTACGATGGAGGTGTTGCTGGTGTCGCCGGTGCGCCCGCCCGTGATTATTCTGGCAAAGCTGGTACCGTACTTGTTGGTCGGGATGATTAACATCGTGGTGATCCTGTTGATTTCGGTCACTATATTGAAAGTCCCGATAACGGGAAATATCTTCTTACTGTTTTTTGTCGGGACTATTTTTACCCTGTCTTCGTTGGCATTGGGGATTATGGTGTCGGTGTTGACAAAGACACAGCGGAGTGCCATTATCATTTCTATCGCGGGATTGATGCTTCCGGCTATCACGTTATCCGGGTTTATCTTCCCGTTGGATTCATTGTCTTTGGGGATGAAAGCGATAGTGCACATGATGCCGGTGACCTTGTTTATCTCGGCAGCGAGAAATATTATGATCAAAGGATTGGGGATGGATGCCGTTTACCCGGAATTGTTCGGGTTGGTGGCGATCACGGTGGTTTTGATTGTTATTAGTATCAAATGTTTTAAAAATCGGTTGTCATGAGGATGCTGGGATTTTTGTTACAGAAGGAGTTTATCCAGATATTCAGGGATAAAACGATATTGCTGATTCTGTTTCTGATCACGTCGATACTGTTGTTTATTCTTCCCCCGGCAGCGAAGGTAAGGACATCCACGATCTCTTTGAGCGTGGTGGATCATGATCGCACGAGTACCTCTGCCAATTTTTTGCGGAAGTTGACGAGTTCGAACCAATTTCGGATAGGGGCTTATGCGGACACCTACGAGGAGGGATTGAAAGTGCTGGAGAAGAATAAGACCTCAGGAATACTGGAGATACCGAAAGGTTTCGAGAAAAATGTCATGGAGCGTACAAAAGCCCCGATTATGCTGGAAATAGATGCCGTGAACGGCGTGACGGCAGGGCTTTCTTCATTTTATTTTTTGCAGATACTGGAGCGGTATATATGGGAGTACGTGGACGGGTTCGGTTTTCAGCCGGGTTTTCGGATGGAGTCACAGGAAGAGATCATGGCTCGGGTGGAAGCGGAAGCGCAAGCCGAAATGACGAAACGGGCTAAAGCGGAAGTCGCGTCACAGGCTCGATTGGCACAAGCGCGACAAATGATGCTGGCACGGGCGGAAGCGGAAACCCGTTTGCAGGAAGGGGTTGAAATGCCGCGAGCGAACCAATCCCCGGAAGCCCGCGTGACGGCAAAGATGAATGAATGGGAGAAAGGAGAAGAAATCACGGTACCCGGATTGATGATTGACGCGGGAGGTGCGGATGTGAATATTCCGCTTATCGAGAAACCGACGGAACCGGGATTCGAACAGATCAATATGGTCGTGAATCACCGTTATAATCCGGACGGGGAGTCCAGTCTATACCAGATACCTTCACTTTTAGCTATTCTGGTGTGTATCATCGGGGCGG
Source organism: Butyricimonas hominis (assembly GCF_014287455.1). NCBI lineage: Bacteria > Pseudomonadati > Bacteroidota > Bacteroidia > Bacteroidales > Odoribacteraceae > Butyricimonas > Butyricimonas hominis. Next base: position 804,260 of record NZ_JACOOH010000001.1, on the reverse strand, counting down.
TGTTGTCGGCATTGAATATCGTGACGGAAAAGGAGAACGGCACCATAGAGCAGATGAACGTGAGCCCGGTGAAACGGAGTGCCTTTATCTTCTCGAAGATTATTCCCTCGTGGGTAATCGGGATGGCGATTCTTACGCTTGGATTGATTATCGTGTGGGCGTTGTACGGGATTGTGCCCCAGAGTAGTTACTGGAGCATTTACTTGGTTTCGTTCCTTTTTCTCGTGTCGATGGTCGGGTTTGGCGTGTTGATCTCCACGGCTTGTCGGAATCAACAGCAGGCAATGTTGCTTTGTTTCTTCTTTTTGTTGATTATCTGTTTGTTGTGCGGGATGTGGACGCCGATTGACAGTATGCCGGGATGGGCTAGGGTGATAGCGGATATTAACCCGTTGCGCTATTACATCGAGGTCATGCGTCTGTTTTTCGCCTACGGCAGCGAGTTAAGGCATGTATTACCCCAGATTGGCGCTTTGTGCGTTTTTATTGTCGTGTTTAATGGTTGGGCGATTTGGAACTTCCGGAAAGCCAGATAGATATTTGTAATGTTTAAATATTGTATGTATGAAAAAGAGTATTGTATTTTTATTGGTGTCTTTGCTTTTGTTCTCTTTTTGTGAAGTGACGTCGGGTGCCGGACAATCGAAAAATGAGAAGGAGAAAAAAAAGGGCAAGGTTGAAGCGGTATCGACAAAAAAAACGCCGGACAAGCCTAAGGCAAAGCCGGTAAGCAAGTATGATAAATTGTTCAAAACCAAGGGGCATGTTGCCACGAAGGGAGGTTTCATGACCTTGCATAAAGTGGACGATAAATTGTACATGGAGATTCCGTTGAAATACATGGGGCGCGAGATGTTGTTAGGGTCCACGGCATCGGAATCCAGTAACCCGATGTTCTGCACGAACGGTTTCAAGACCAACACACCCCGGCATATTAAATTTACCTTTGAAAAAGATACAACCGTGTACATGCGCAGTGTCAACGCGGCGTTGGATTTACAGGTAGATAAGGAGCGCGGGGAATTGTTGAAGCAAAGGAATTTTATAGACCCGATGCTGAAAGCCTACAAGGTGGAGGCATTCAATAAAGACCGTTCCGCCGTGGTGATCAACGTGACTTCCTTGTTCACGGGCAACGAGTCGGATTTATCGCCGGTAAATGAAGGCGGGGGACAAATTACGATTAGCGCGTCGCCTTTAAAGGAGGGAACAAAATTGGATGAGATAAAAGCATTCGAGGATAACGTTATGGTCTCCACGTGGTATGCTTATAACGTGACGGTAAAGAGAGGGCGTTCCACTTTGGTAAGTAATGCTCCGTTGTCGGTAAAAGCTACCCGCTCGTTGTTATTGTTACCGGAAAAGAGAATGCGTCCGAGATACCCGGATTTCAGGTTAGGTATTTTCCAAACAGGAAAACATTGTATCACGGAAGCCGAGGACCAATTACTCAATTATTCTCTCGTGAATCGTTGGAGATTAGAACCCAAGGACCCGGAGGCTTACAAAAAAGGTAAATTGGTAGAACCCGTGAAACCGATCGTGTGGTACGTTGACGATGCTTTTCCCGAGTCGTGGAAAGAACCGATCAAGAAAGCCGTTTTGCGCTGGAATCAGGCCTTCGAGAAAATTGGCTTTAAAAATGTAATGCAAGTACATGATTTCCCGAAAAATGACCCGAATTTTGATCCCGACAACTTGAAATATTCTTGCATACGGTATATTCCCTCGAACACGCAGAATGCCATGGGACCCTCTTGGGTTGATCCGGTGACGGGTGAAATTATGACCGCTTCGGTGATTATTTACAACGATATAGTTAAGTTGATTAATCATTGGCGTTTTGTTCAAACGGCACAAGTGGATCCTCGCGTGCGGGCTAAAAAGATGCCGAAGGACGTGATGGACGAGTCAATTACTTACGTGGTGGCTCACGAAATCGGACACACGCTGGGATTGATGCACAACATGGGTGCTTCCAGTACTTACCCGGTGGATTCTTTGCGCTCGGCAAGTTTCACTCGAAAATATGGAACTACGCCTTCTATCATGGATTACGCCCGGTTTAATTACGTGGCTCAGCCCGGGGACAAAGGGGTGAAATTGACTCCGCCGGATTTAGGCCCGTACGACGAATTTGCCATCAAATGGTTGTACACCTATTTCCCCGGGGCAAAAAATTCGAAGGAAGAATTTAAAATACTGGAAGGTTGGGTAGACGAGAAAGTCGGGGATCCGATTTACCGTTTCCGCAAACAACAGGTGGCTTTACGCATCGATCCTTCGGCATTGGAGGAAGATTTGGGTGACGATCCGATGAAAGCGGGTGAATACGGGATTAAGAATCTGAAATATATTATGAACCATTTGAACGAATGGATCAAGGATGACCCGGAGGCTACTCACCGGAGAGCGTTGTACCAGAATATTGCCAACCAGTATGCCCGTTACTTGATGAATGTGGTTTATAATGTCGGTGGCATTTATTTGACGGACGTGAAAGACGGAACTTCCGGGAAACGGGTAGAGCCGGTTAGCCGCGAGAAACAACAGGCTTCTTTGAAATGGGTATTGAAGCAATTGAATGATTGCGATTGGTTGGATAACAAAGAGGTGACGGAAAAATTCGGCTTGGATGTGGCAACTTCTGCACGCCTTCAAAATATGGCAGTTATGGCGTTGTTCAATGCGAGCCGGAATGTCGTGTTGTCATCGCATATCTCTAAAAACCCGTACACGTTGCAAGCCTATTTCGATGATTTGTACAACGGGGTATGGGAGAGTGCAATTTCTAACCGGGAAGTGACTCAAGCCGATAAGATTATGCAAAATGGCATGTTGGCCTTCATGAAACAATTGTTGAAACCGTCACCCGGTCTGGCAGGACTTTTAGGAGGGATCACGAGTGAGGCGGGAACTCCTTCCTTAGACGAAATGAAATTGTACGGGTTGGATGAAATGATGGTAGTGGAATCGGAACAAGAATCCGCTTACGATGAGGAAGATTGTGAAATACTGAACAGCTTCGGTTTAGGATACGGCTACGGTTGGCAACGTCCGGTGAACACCTCTCTTATCGATGAAACTGTAGCCAACTGTTGTGGAATCGGTTTGAAATTGAGAACCTTATTAATGAGCAGAGCGATGGATGCCCCGGATCAGGCTTCCAAGCAGCACTATCAAGCCATGTTATTTATGTTGATGCAAATGACAGAAGGTATAAAAATCTAGTATAATATGAAAAGGATCATAATGTTGTTATTTGTCGTGATGTCGTTGGGCATCACGGCAAATGCCCAAGAAGGGGTTAAGTTTGAGGAACTAACGTTTAAAGAAGCGTTGGCTAAGGCAAAAGCGGAGAATAAACTCGTGTTTATGGATTGCTACACCTCGTGGTGTGCTCCATGCAAGAGAATGTTGAACACGGTTTTTGTGACGAAGGAAGCGGGAGATTTTTTTAATCCCCGGTTCGTGAGCGTGAAATATGATATGGAAAAAGGGGAAGGGATTGAATTGGCAAAACAATTTAGCGTGAAGAGTTTCCCGACATTTTTTATATTCCGTCCCGACGGTAGTATTCAACACAAGATCGGCGGGGCAGGCTCGTTGAAATCTTTTATCGCTTGGGTAGAAAGAGGTTTGAACGAAGAAACCTCTTTTGATTACTTGAATAAGCAGTACGACAAGGGTGCGATCACGAAAGATCAGTTATTGACTTACTATTGGGTACTTATTTGTGCCGGGGAACAGGCAAAAGCGAACAAGATTCTGGAAGAATTGAAAAAGCAAGTTGTCGATAGCGACAAGTTGAAAGCCGACTATTGGTTTTTGATAGAAGGGACGTCCTATGGCTCTGCCGATTTTAATTTTATTTTGAACAACTTCTCCAAATTGAAAGAGAGTGTGGGATTGGAAAAATTGGACAAATATTTGGCAGAAAATTACAATAAGACTATAAATGAGGCCATTCAAAAGAAAACGGTAAAGGATGAGAATGGCATGAAGAAATTATTCAGTCAAATTTCTAAAGAATGGGCTTCTTGCAGTTGGACTCCGGACAAGAGATTGCAGAATAAATTGAAATTATTGGAGGCTTGTGCCGCTCAAGATTCAAAGCGCATTATTTCTTGTATGGACTCCGGCTTGAATAAGCAGGAAAACACGAAATGGAACTTCGATTTGTGGGTGATTTTGTCTGCCTTGGATTTCGTTAACGTGAGTGGGGAGAAAGTGGATAACGCGAAGGTATTGGCTTTGGAAACGAGGATTAACGGGTATTTCGCTTCTTCCGAGAGCATGAAAAAAAGACTTGAACCATACTTTGAAAAATTCAGATAATCTCAGAAAGGCTTCTTCTGATCAATTTGTTATGTGAACGAGAGTTAGGTGTTTAGGCACCTAGCTCTTTTTTATTCATGATATCCGTTTGTCGGTCGATAGAAGCTTGGTGAATGGCTTTGAACACCCGTTCCACGAGTTCCACGGGGAGATTATTTTCACGTGCTTCTTCCGTGACGCGGGAGAGAATGCTTTCCCAGCGGTCGGGTTGGAGAATGGTGATGTTGTTTTCCTTTTTGTAAAGACCGATTTCCTCGATAATTTTCATGCGATTCGTGAGGGCTTCCATGATGGAAGAGTCAAGGGTATCTATTTTTTCCCGGAGTTCCTCGATGATTAAATGATTGGCAGAGTTGTTCGGGTGTGCTTCCCGGATAACCAGATGCTCTAGAATTTCCTTTAATTGCACCGGGGTAATTTGTTGTGCTGCATCACTTAGTGCGCAATCCGGATGAACGTGCGATTCCACGATCAGACCATCGAAACCGAGATCCATGGCTTTTTGAGATATCTCTTGAATGTATTCCCGGTGCCCGCCGATGTGACTGGGATCACAAAAGAGGGGCAATTGTTTAACGCGTCGCTTTAACTCGATAGGGATTTGCCACTGTGGTGTATTGCGATAGCGAGCGCTATTGTAGGAAGAAAAGCCGCGGTGTATGGCTCCCATTTTTTTGATCCCGCGCAAATAAAGGCGTTCAAAAGCCCCAATCCAAAGTTCTATATCCGGGTTGACGGGATTTTTGACGAAAACGGGAATATCCACACCTCGAAGAGCTTCGGCAATCTCTTGAACGGCAAATGGATTAGCGGTCGAGCGTGCCCCTATCCAAAGCATATCTATGTCGTGTTTCAAAGCGGCCTCGACATGGTGGGCGTTGGCAACTTCGGTGGATATCTTCAACCCTAAAGTTTTTTGGATATGCTGTAACCAAGGTAATCCTTTCATTCCGATTCCCTCGAAACAATTCGGGCGGGTACGCGGTTTCCATATGCCGGCACGCAGGACTTCTATCCCGTTGTTTTTCAATAGGGTTGCTGTTTCAAAAAGTTGTTCTTCACTTTCCGCACTACAAGGTCCGGCAATGACTAGCGGACGCTGTAATCGCGTGAACAAATTCCATTCCGGACAAGGTTGTATATCCAATTGATAGGTCATTTAATCTTTTCTTTCTTTGTTTGCGAGTTCAAAGATATTCTTTTCTTTTAAAAGAGGAACGTGATTTCGGATTTTAGACATGGCAACCACATCAAAATAGAATTGAAGGAAAAATTACCTCCTTTTTTCTCTTGAATTTAGGATAAGATAAGTTAAATAATATATAAATATAAGGTATCTACTTTATACTTGATTTATATCAACTCCTATTCATCTCCCATTCATCTCCTATTCAACTCCTATTTCAAAGGTAAAATAATAGTATTTTAATTGAAATTGAATAAAATTTGATAATATAAAAGTACATGGTATATTCATTATTTGTTATAGTAAAATAACTGAATATACCGAAACCTCATCTCGAGAAAGGGAGGATAACAGCAAAAAATATTTTGACACGATTGTCATGGATTTTGGATGAAAGACTCCACGACAGTCGGAACTATCATGGAGTGTGCGTTTGTAGGGAGGGCTGTAGACTTTGATATTACGCGTTTCGCGTTACGCGAAACGCGTAATTTTGATGTCTTTTTTTCAAAGTAGCTATCCGTGTAAAAGAAAAAGGCTAACTTTGTAAGAAATAATTTGAAAAGGAAAGATGATGACTAACGAGGAGAAAAAATTATACTTGCTGGATGCTTTTGCACTGATTTACCGTTCGTATTACGCGTTTATAAACAATCCCCGGATTACTACCACGGGAATAAATACATCGGCTACTTTCGGTTTTTTTAATTTTTTGCTGGAAATTCTGGAGTTGGAGAAGCCGACACATCTGGCTGTTGTTTTTGATCCGGAGGGACCGACATTCCGTCACGAGATGTTCCCGCAGTATAAGGCACAGCGTCCGCCCATGCCGGAGGACCTGAAAAAGTCTATTCCTTATATCAAAAAAATTATCGAGGGGTTGGGGATAGCTTGTGTCACCGTGGACGGATTCGAGGCGGATGACGTGGTGGGAACTTTGGCAAAACGAGGGGAAAAGGAGGGTTTTCAAGTGTATATGATCACGCCGGATAAGGATTATGCGCAGTTGGTGAGCGAGAAAGTTTTCATGTATAAACCGGGAAGATCGGGGAATAAATCGGAAGTGTGGGGTATCCCGGAGGTGCTTGACCATTTCGGGATAGAGCGGGTGGAACAGGTGATAGATATCCTTGGTTTGATGGGAGATACTGCCGATAACGTGCCGGGATGTGCCGGTATAGGACCGAAGAGCGCGGCGACCTTGATTTATAAATACGGGAGTATCGAGGGGGTGTACCGGCATATCGAGGAATTGAAAGGAAAACAGAAAGAGAGTCTGTTGTGTTGTCAAAATACCGTGTTTCTGTCGAAAGAACTGGTGACGATCAACACGGAAGTGCCGACAGACGTGAATGTTGCAGATTTATTCTTGGGCGAGATAAAAGACGATGTTTTAAAACCGATTTTCAATGAATTGGAATTATTCTCTCTGGCGAAGCGAGTTTTCGCGATAGAGCATGAGGAGAAATTAGTCGATACGATACATCCCGAGGAGGTGGAATACCGGGAATTGACGACGAAAGAGGAACGGGAAGAGTTATTGCAGACATTGAAAGAAGCCCCGGAATTTGTGTTGAACGCGATCTTCGGGGACGGGACAATTTATAATTCTTACCCGGATTACCTGTGTTTTTCCACGGCATCGAATAGTGCCTGTTATTTCCGGCTTCCGTCCGGGAAAGCGGAGGCGGAATGGGTGATACGGTCGCTCTCCCCGGTTTTTGAAGATGAAGGGAAGATTTTGATTTCCAATGACGTGAAAGACGATATTATTTGGTTGAGAAGGGTAGGGATCGAGGTGAAGAACCGGATTTTCGATATCAAGATAGCGCATTACGTGTTGCAGCCGGACAGTTCGCACGAGTTGGAGCGGGTGGCTTTGGAGTTATTGAATTATCGTTTGATTAAAGGTGATAATACCGAGAACCCGCAATTGTCTTTATTCCCGGAAGAAGGAAGCAAAAAAGACAAGGATTACGCGGAGAGAACGGATATTCTTTTCCGCTTGAAGAGTAAGTTGGAGGAGGCTTTGAAGGATGTCGGGCTCTACAAATTGTTTGAAGAGTTGGAGATGCCGCTTGTCGGGGTGTTGGCGGATATGGAGTACGAGGGTGTGTCTATCGACAAAGGTGCATTAAAAGAATTGTCGGAAGAATTGAAAGAGAAAATCGCGGAGTCTGAAAAGATTATATACGAGATAGCGGGGGAGGAATTTAATATCAGTTCACCCAAACAACTCGGGGAGGTATTGTTTGACCGGATGAATATAGACCCCGGGAATAAAAAGACAAAAACGGGGCAGTACAGTACTTCCGAGCAAGTGCTCTCGAAATTGGAAGAGGCTCATCCTATCGTGGGGCATATTTTGAATTACAGGGGATTGAAAAAGTTACTGACGACTTATGCCGAGGCTCTGCCTACATACATAGACCCGGGAACCGGAAAAATCCACACGCATTTTAATCAGGCAGAGGCTGCCACGGGACGATTGAGCAGCTTGAACCCGAATTTGCAGAATATCCCGATCCGGACGGAAGAGGGACGGAATATCCGGAAAGCGTTCATCACGGGTGATCCCGATTATGGCTTTTTCTCTGCCGATTATTCGCAGGTTGAATTAAGGTTAATGGCTCACTTGAGCGGGGCTCCCGGGTTGATTGATGCTTTCCTGAACGGGGAGGATATTCACGCGGAAACGGCGTCTAAAATATATCATGTACCCTTGAACGAGGTGACTCCCGAGATGAGACGGAGGGCTAAAACGGCGAACTTCGGGATTATTTACGGTATCTCGGCATGGGGATTGGCAGAACGGTTGAAAATCTCCCGAAAAGAGGGAAAAGAATTGATTGACGGGTATTTTAATTTGTACCCGGGGGTGAAACGTTACATGGAGGAATCCGTGGAAAAAGCCCGCAAGCAAGGGTACGTGGAAACGATCATGGGGCGTCGCCGTTACTTGAGGGATATTAATTCCAGAAATGCCGTGGTACGCGGAGTAGCGGAGAGGAATGCCGTGAATGCCCCGATACAGGGGTCCGCGGCTGATATTATCAAGAAAGCTATGATTTGTATTCATCAGAAAATCAAAGAGCGGGGGTTGCGTTCCAAGATGATATTGCAGGTACATGACGAGTTGAATTTTAAATGCCACCACGAGGAGATCGAGGAGTTGAAGCAATTGGTTATAGATTGCATGGAGCACGTGGTGAGTCTGGCGGTTCCCTTGACCGTGGGCACCGGGTACGGGAAAAGTTGGTACGAGGCACACTAAATGATGGTTGAATATGTTAGAACAAGTCGCGGATAGTGTGGTGCGGGATTCGAGCGTGTTTCCGGCTTTTTTATTGGAAGAATCGGTTTCCCGGATGCCGGCACCACCGATGGATACCTTGACGAATTACATCGGGTTGGTGGATGCAACCCCGCTGGAAGGATGGGATTTTCATCTTACCACTGGGATTTTAACATACATGGTAGTTTTTCTTGTTCTTGTCGCTTTACTTCGTTTACAGGGACGAGGATTTTTGTTGGCGGTATATTTCTATTTCTTCAGCAGGAAAAGGGATGTGGCGTTGATATCAGAGGGTACCCGTCAGAATTATTCCTTTGTACTTTTATCTATTTGCCTGTCTTTCTCGTCTTTGGCAATGTTGATTGCTTTTATGACGAGTGAGCCTTTCGTTTTTTCGAATGCGTTGTTTTATTTTCTGATCATATTCGGGTATTATATCGTGTTGCTGGGAACGGTGCGTCTTCTGGGCTGGACGTTTAACAGTCGGCATTGTGCTTCGGATATTATACTGAATTTGCGAGTTAGCGGTATCGTGTTGGGATTGTCTGTTTCACCTTTGGTCTTGGCTTTGTTTTTCGTGAAATCTTCTGCTGTAACAACCCTGTTTCACGTGATATTCGCCTTGTTTGTCATCCTCTTGATTTTTAGATTTATAAGATTGATTAAAATATTATATGGTTACAAAGTTTCAATTTTGTATATGATTTTGTACCTTTGTGGGCTCGAAATTGTGCCGATGCTTGTGTTATACAAGCTGTTGGTGTAATCGAGAAAGTTTGGTTAAATTTAAAAACAGAAAGTCTTGAAAATTAAGAAGATATTAGTTTCGCAGCCCAAGCCGACAACTGACAAGTCTCCGTATTTTGATCTGGCTGAAGAACTCGGTTTGAAATTAGAATTCAAGTCATTTATAAAGGTTGAAGGCGTAACAGCAAAGGAATTCCGACAAGAAAGAATTAATATATTGGATTTTACCGGAATCGTTTTCACGAGTCGTACTGCTATTGACCACTTCTTCAGAATTTGTACGGAAATGCGGGTAACTGTTCCCGATACAATGAAATATTTCTGTATTTCAGAGGCGATAGCGTTTTATTTGCAGAAGTATATCGTGTACCGTAAACGGAAGATTTTCTACGGGGATAAGAAAGTGGAGGATATGACGAAAATCTTGTTAAAGCATAAAACCGAGAATTTCCTTGTTCCGGTTTCTGATGTTCACAAGGAGAATATTCCCGCTTTAATGGACGAGTTAAAGCTGAAATACACGAAAGTCGTGTTTTACAGGACGGTAGCTAATGAAGTGGCAAATGATATCCCGGACTTGAAGGAGTTTGATATTATCGCTTTCTACACGCCTGCCGGAATCAAGTCTTTATTCCAGAATTATCCTGATTTTGAACAGGGTCAAACGATTATCGCGGCCTTTGGAGAGGCGACAGCCGAGGCTGCCACTGAATCCGGGTTAAGGCTGGATATAAAAGCCCCGACGGAGAAAGCTCCCTCGATGACGATGGCTTTGGAACAGTTTATTAAGGCTTACAACAAAGAAAATAAATCAAAATAGGAGGGTGTGTCAAACATACCCTCTCGTCTATAAGGTCCATAACGTCCGTAAGGTCATAAGGTCAAATCACGTCTATTATTTCATAATCATATCCACCGACTTTATAAACTTTATGAACCTTATAAACCGGGGTGTTTTACACCCCTTATCACATGGAAGAAACGATCAAATACACGTTTAGCAAAGAGGAACGCTTGTGTCACAAGGCAGGTTTCGAGGCATTGTTAGCCTCGGGACAAAGTTTCGTGAGTTATCCTTTGCGCGTTGTATACCGTTTCTACGCGAGGGATGAGAAAGATGCCCCGGCACGCGTGGCAATCAGTGTTTCGAAGAAACGTTTCAAACGGGCGGTAAAACGTAATCGGGTAAAACGTTTGGTGCGTGAGGGGTATAGATTGAACAAACAAACATTGTATTCCGCTATCCCGGAAGGTAAAACAATCGACATCTTGTTTATATATTTGCAGGATGATATCTTTGAATTTCATAAAATAGAAAAAGCAATCACCGGTGCTATTAAAAAAATTCTGGTCTATATTGAAAAAGATAATGGTAGGAATATTGCTGATTCCGATTAAGTTCTATCAGCTTTGTATCTCACCATGGACGCCCCCGAGCTGTCGTTATACCCCGACTTGTTCGCAATATGCAGTGGAGGCGTTACGCAAGCACGGACCAATAAAAGGATTGTATCTGGCAATAAAACGGATATGTTCCTGTCACCCTTGGGGTGGTTCCGGTTACGATCCGGTGCCTTAAAATTTGCTATTTTGTCGGATATATACTAATTTCGCTAGATTTTGATATTAAAATAAGGTTATGAGAAAAAATACACGCGTTATTATTATCATCTCGGGAGTGTTGTTATTGGCTTTCGGGATGTTGGGATTGAAGGAGGATAACAAAAGATTCCAGATTAGCAAGGGATTGGATATTTTTGCCACGCTTTTCAGGGATGTGAATCTTTTTTACGTGGATGATGTTCAGCCGGAGAAAATGGTGAAGGACGGTATTGACGCTATGTTGAAGAAATTAGACCCTTATACCGAGTTTTACCCGGAGTCCAGAATAGATGAATTTAAGATGATGACTACCGGAGAATATGCCGGAATCGGTTCTATTATCGGGATAAAAGGAGATTACGTGGTTATCCGTGAACCTTATCGGAATTCACCTTCCCATAAGGCAGGCTTGCTACCGGGTGATTTGATTTTATCCATCGACGGGGAAAACATGAAAGGAAAAACCGTTGAATACGTGAGTTCCCGCTTGAAAGGGCAACCGGGTAAAGAGGTCGTTTTGAAAGTTCAGCGGGTGGGTGAAGACAAACCCATGGAAAAGAGGGTGTTGCGCGAAATCGTGCAAATGCCGAGTGTGCCTTACTACGGGATGTTGAATGATCAGACCGGGTATATCTATTTCACCAGTTTCACGGATAAGGCTGCCGATGATGTACGGAAAGCGATCATGGAGTTGAAAAATAAAGGGGCACAGTCTTTGGTACTTGATCTCCGGGGTAACGGGGGCGGATTGCTTGATCAAGCGGTAGAGATCGCCAATTTCTTTTTGCCGAGAGGTTCTCTGATCGTGAGCACCAAGGGCAAGATGAAGCAGTGGGATAAAGAATATACCACGAGCAAGAACCCGTTATTGCCCGACATGAAGCTTGCCGTGTTGATAGACCGGGCTTCAGCTTCGGCTGCCGAGATATTATCCGGCTCTTTGCAGGATTATGACCGGGCTGTCGTTCTGGGAGAGCGTTCTTTCGGGAAAGGCTTGGTTCAGACCACTCGTGACCTCGTGTACAACACGAAATTGAAAGTCACCACGGCAAAATATTACATCCCTAGCGGACGTTGTATTCAAGCGGTGGATTACGCGCATCGTAACCCGGACGGAAGCGTGGGCGTGATTCCCGATTCTTTGATAAAACCGTTTAAGACAAAAGCCGGACGCACCGTGTATGACGGTGGGGGTATCACGCCGGATATCAAGATCGAGCCGGAGAAATACGCCCGGGTTTCACAGGAATTGGTGATGCAGGATATGGTGTTTGATTTCGTGAACGAATACGCGGCAAAACATCCTACATTGCCTGCTCCCTCGGAATTTGAATTGACCGATGAATTGTTCAACGAGTTCAAGGAATACTTGAAAACGAAGAAATTCGAGTATGAAACAGCCACTCAAGCCATGTTGGATAAACTGGTAAAGACCGCACGGGATGAGAAATATTACGATCAGATATCCGGTCAGATTGAAGCGTTGAGAAATGACCTCGGGCATTCTATAGATCGGGATCTGGATTCGTTTAAGAATGAGATTTCCGATATATTGGCCGATCAACTTATGGAGCGTTATTATATGCAGGAAGGAGTGCTGGAATATCATATCCGTAAAGACAAACATATCGCCAAGGCGTTGGAAGTGTTGGCTAATGACGACGAGTATCAAAAAATATTGAAGTGAAATGAAAAAATAGATAGTAGTTTTTTGAAATCCCAAAAAACTACTATCTTTGCACCGCAATAAAACAATTGCCCTATTGTGTAATGGTAGCACTACAGATTCTGGTTCTGTCTGTCTGGGTTCGAATCCTAGTGGGGCAACAAAATGGAACAAAGCCTTGTGACGATAAAGTCATGAGGCTTTTTTATTTGAAGTATTGTTACTATTTTTGCCTTCATGAAGGAGGCGTCATTATATTCACGTAAAACGTTTAAGGAAAAGGAACTTTTCGAAGAATATTTTTCTTTATATCTGCAATTTGCTTTAAAATATATTGCGGACGAAGATGTATGTAAAGATATTGTTCAGGAGGCATTTATTAATTACTGGAAGCAGGAGAACAGTTTTAACGATGAGGTTGCCTTAAAAGCTTATTTGTACAAGAGTATTCATCATGGTTGTTTAAATCAGTTGCGGCACAAAAGTATTCGGGAGAAATATTTTGAATCTTTGCCGGAAGATTGGGAGTCCGAGGATTATTTCATGGAAAATGTGCTAAAGGAGGAAGTTGCGAGTATTGTCCTTAAAGAGATAAATAATCTTTCGGAAACAAGTCGGGATATTCTGTTACGGTCATTAGAAGGTTATTCTAACGAAGAGATAGCCAATGAATTGAGTGTGTCTATCAACACGGTAAAAACCCATAAAGCAAGAAGCTACATAATACTTCGCCGAAATTTAGGACATTTGCGAGCTCTGTTGTTTTTCTTGTTTATCTGATATTTTTTCAAAAAAAATAATTGTTACTGTCATTCTTATTTTCTTGAGAAGTGTTTTATATATGAAAACACAAGATAATAGGAATGAAATCGAAGGTACAAACATGGATTCGGCTGGCTCGAAAAATCGGAAAGCAGGTTTTGGCTTCTTCAGAAGAGCGTACGGATGAGGGGGTGGAAGAATGGATGAATCAATCTTCAAGGAATGAAAGAATCTTTAAAGAATTGAAAGAGCCCGGGTTTTACTTGGAGAAGATGGCTAAGAAAAAAGAAATAGAGCAACGTTACACGTGGGACGAATTTGTGAAATGGAGGGGGCAACGAGAACGTCGGCAGAAGTTGTTTATCGTGCGTTACGTGGCTGCCGCGGTTATTCTATTTTCTTTAGGGACGTTTGTATGGGGACTGAATAGCCGGTTCGAAAAGCAACAAGTGACCTTAACATCGGGTATAAAACCGGGAGGTCCCCGGGCATCATTGATATTGAATAACGGGCAAGAGGTCTTGCTGGACAAACAAATGTGCATGGTAGAGGCTGATAGTTCCGTCGTGCTGAATAATAAGGAAGGGGAGTTATCTTACCGGAATATACGGGAAAATCAACGAGAAACGGGTTTTAACACGCTAAAGGTGCCGTGTGGCGGGGAGTACCAGTTGATTCTGGCCGACGGGACAATGGTACGGGTAAACTCCGGGTCGGAGTTAATTTTCCCGACACGATTCAACGGGGAAAAACGAGAGATTTTTTTGAAGGGAGAGGCTTATTTTCAAGTGGCATATGACTCGAAGAAACCTTTTTACGTCCGGGTACATGATTACGCGGTTAGAGTGACGGGAACGGCTTTTAACGTGACGTCGTACTCGGATGAATCACGCGTGATGACGACTCTGGTTGAAGGGAGTATTTCTGTTATCGGTAATGATTCCGCGTGGAATTATGATTTAACCCCGGGACATATATTGTCATTTGACAGGGAAACGTCACGGGTGACAACAGAAACGTGTGACCCGAGGATTTATACCTCGTGGGTGGACGGGGAGTTTAAGTTCCGTGATATGAGGCTGGAGGATATCATGAAGAAATTGAACCGTTGGTATAATTTTCAAGTAGAATTTGAAGACGAAGCGTTGAGAGACTTTCGTTTTAGCGGGGCCGCGGAAAAATATAATCCGCTTGAGTATTTTTTAAAGATGATAGAATCTATTACTAAAGTAAAATTTGATATTAAAGGAGAGAAGATAGTGATTAAAAATAACAAGAACAGGGAAGACTAAACTTCCCTGTTCCGGAAAATAATTTCATAACAGCAGTAATGTTTGCCGCATCTTCTGTTATGAGCATTATTAATAATAATAACAAATGTATGGAGAAAAAACGGAAAATTAAAATCCGGGGACAACTACATGGTGTGTTCCTGTTGATTTTGCTTTCTATCTCGGTTTTTCACGCGAATGAGGCTTATGCTCAAGAAAAGCGTTACACGCTGGAGATGGAAAATGCGACGTTGGGGCAGATTTTCGAGAAGATTTGCCAGCAACAGAATGTTGAGTTTGTGTACAAGACGGATGTCGTCGACGTGAGTGAACGAATGTCCGTGTCCCTGCAAAATCGTACGCTAAAAGAGATGCTGGATGTCATTCTGGCAAAGAAGTACTCGTACACGATTCAAGGACGGTACGTGTTGATTCGCAAGGTGGACGAGAAGGGGAATCAGGAAACGGTCGTCTATGTCGAGTTGAAGGGGGTGGTGAAAGACGAGAACGGGGAACCTTTGCCGGGAGTATCGATTGTTCTGAAGGGTACGACTATCGGGGTTACGACAGATGTAAACGGTACATTTAAATTATTGGCTCCTAAAAATGTGACTCCTGTACTGAAGTTTTCCTTTATAGGAATGCAGGCTGTCGAGTGTGAATGGTCGAAGGAGAAGAAAGAACTCGTGATGCACGAGGATGCCACTGCGTTGGAGGAGGTGACGGTTACAACGGGATACCAGACGATAGAGAGGAAAAGAATGACGGGAGCCGTGGATGTTATCACCGCGAGAGAAATCGAAAATAAGGGGTATGCATCCGTGGGAGATGTGCTTCGGGGTGCGATGGCAGGGGTTTCTACACGGAATATTTCCGGTAAACCCGGAGTTCTGCCCGAAATACGTATCCGGGGATTAAATTCTTTATACGGCTCGATGCAGCCGATGTGGATCGTGGACGGAACCCCGTTCTACGGGAGTCTGAATGATATAGAGCCGGAAGATATCGAGAGCATAACCGTGTTGAAGGATGCGGCGGCAACGGCGATTTATGGCTCTCAAGCTGCCAACGGGGTGATTGTGATCAAACGGAAAAGAGGACAGGAAGGGAGTGGTTCTATCCGAATTACATCTAATTTTTCAATGGATGAAGCCCCCAAGAATAAATTGGATCTCATGAATTCGGAGGAGAAAATAGCTTTTGAACGTAGTGTATACGAGGATTTTCCTAATTTCACTTCCGGGGGACGGGTGATCACGTTATTGAGGAACGCGGATATCGGTAAGATTTCCCGGGAGGAAGCGGAGGCTGAAATCGAGCGGTTAAGTAAAATCAACACGAATTGGTACGATGAGATTTTTCGGACCGCTTTTTCACAAAATCATGCTGTTGCTCTTTCCGGAGGTTCGGAAAAGAGTCAATACTACGCTTCTTTGAGTTACCGTAGAACAGAAGGGGTTGTACCCTCGAATGTTTACTCGAATTGGAGTGGGGTTTTGCGATTGAGCTATCAATTCAACCCGTTTCTTGGTGTAAATTTCGATATGTCTTCTGCCGTACGGAATGACAAGGATTCCGAAATGTCCGTGTCCCCCTTGCGTTATGCTACTTACGCTAATCCTTATGAACGACCTTATGATGACGAGGGAAATTTAGAATACGATCGTTCCTATACTTCCGAGTTGAGTTCGTTGAAAGACGGTTACAAGTATGATTTCAATATTCTGGATGAGATGAAACGAAATACATCTACCCAAAAATCAACGGATAATAATATTTCATTGGAATTGAATTTTCAGATTATGAAAAATCTGAAATTTACGACAAGGGGAAGTGTGTTTAATAATTCTCACGAAACTCGTACTATTTGGGAGCCGGGTTCTTATTCCTCTAAAGTAAATAATTGGATTGCACGTGTTTATACGGAATTGCCCGATGAATTGAATAATGGCGGGTTGGCAGAAAGTAATTCCCGGTCGCAAGGTTGGACGTGGCGCAATAACATTGAATTTAAAGATGGTTTCGGGGAAAAACATTTTGTGAGTCTTTACTTCGGTCATGAAGTTTCCGAGTACAAGTCCAATAGTAATTACGTGAAGTATCCGGAATACGATCCGGAGAAAGGATTGATAGGGGTACCGGAATTGGACGGAGTGCTTAGTGTTAATTCAATGGTTATGAATTTATTGGATGGGGTGTCGGAATCAAAGAGTCGTAGCGTTTCATTTTTTGTTTCGGGTTCGTATAGCTATTTGGATAAATATGTCGTTTCGGGAAGTGCCCGTATGGACGGTGCGAATATTATCGGTACCGCTAATCGTTTTTCCCCGTTATGGAACGCTAGCTTCAAGTATAATATGCATTCGGAGGAATTCATGAAAAAACGGTCATGGATAAATGAACTGGCCTTTCGATTTTCTTACGGGTATACCGGAAGTATAGATAAGAATGCTTTACCTTTTGGTGTGATGACTTTTAGTTCTACGGCCAAATATTTCGGGTATGATATTCCGACCTATATTCAACCGAAGAATCCGTCTGTGAAGTGGCAGAAAAAGGAAGACCGGAGTCTTGGGATGGATATTGCGTTACTGAGTAACCGGATTCGGGCGACGATTAATTATTATAATAACGTGACTCGCAATTTGTTGGATACGAAGGAACTTCCTATTTCGGTAGGGGTGAGTAGCATAAAGTATAATAGTTCGTCGGTGAGAAATTACGGTTGGGAGTTTTCCATGAATTCACAGATTATTCGGGTAAAGGAACTCATGTGGTCGGTTGGTTTCAATATGGGAATAAACAAAAGTAAGGTCATCGACACTTATTACAAGGATATCTCGGAGGTGCCGAAGGGATTTGATAGAACTACTCCTATTGAGGGAAGCTCCACGAGTGCTTGGTTCGGTTATCGTTTTGCCGGAGTGGATCCTCGGACCGGTCATACTTTGGCCTACGTGGACAATAGCAAGCGGGAGGAACCTATCGGTTTCCAACGGGAGGATGGTAAATGGGTTTTGGATATGGATGATTTGTATAATACGGATAAAGAGAATATCAAGGAAGAGTTGGGGGATAGCTATCCGTCTATAGCGGGAGGATTCCAGACCAATTTATCGTGGAAGAGGTTCACGTTGAGTTCGACATTCTCGTTTATGGCAGGGCATAAGATTACTGCTGCTTATTACGCGACATCCGTGGGTGGTTCGGTTTCTGCCGCTAAACAAAATGTATTGAAAAAAGAAGCATCCCGTTGGCGTAAGCCGGGGGATATAACTGATGTCCCGGGGTATTCTTCTGAAGGAACATTCTCTTCACTTTACAGCGAGTGGTATGATTTGAAACTGGAACGCGGGGATTTCTTGAAATGCACGAGTATTTCATTGGGATATCAAGTGCCGTCTAAAATATGCCATAAGGTTTTATTGACCTCGTTGCGGGTGAATTTGAATATTCGGGATGTGTTCACGATCTCCAGTTACACGGGACTAGACCCGGAGAATTTCGGCGGGTTTAGTTATCCGAACTCAAGGAAGTATATGATTTCTCTGAATATTGGGATTTAATGATTGTATGTTATGAAAAAAGGACTGATTGTAATATGGATACTGCTATTGATAAGTAGTGTCAGTTGTAAGGATTTTTTAAATCTGGTACCGAAGAACAAGAGGATTGTGGCAAACGTGGAGGATGTGAAAACAGAAATGTTGACTTACCTTGCCGCGATAACTTATTCGGCAGGGCTAATTCAGCCGTCTTACGGGGGATCTGTATTTCGTTTCCCTTTGTACAACGATATGGCTACCCGGTTGTGTTTGTACGAGGACGATATTGATATGTCTTATTATTCCGATCATACGGATATTGACGAGAAGAGCATGGGTGTGTATACCGAGTGTATTGACTGGAAAGGGATCTCTATAGCTAATGTTTTGTGGGAAAAGTGTTACGGCGCTATCGGTTTTATGAATGTGATTATCGACGATTTGGAAAAAGCGGGTGGATACACGGAAGCCGAGTATGAAACTATCGTGGGAGAGGCGAAGACCATTCGCGCTTATTATATCTTTAAGCTAATTCAATTTTTCGCTCCTTATCAGAATGACCGGTTGGGAATACCTTTGAATCTGGATTCGGAAAATGTGACTCCCGGTGATCGTTTGTCCCAGAAAGAAGTGTATAAGATTATCATCCGGGAGTTGGAAGAAGTGTTAGGCTACCGGACGGCGAGGGAGGATTGGAATATGTTCTATCATCCCGGAATCATGAAAGCTATTTTGGCACAAGTATACATGTTTAAGGCGGGTTCGGCTGCCGCGGAGAAGAATGATTGGGCGAACGCTGAAAAATATTCAGGAGAATTGATAGAAGGATACGAGCCGGAGAGTCTGTCGGAACAGCTTGCGGGGATGTTTTCCGGGAGTGTGCGGGAATATCAGGTAGGTGCTTCTAATTATCAATTAAGAATGACTTACCGGAGACAATTTGATTTCGGGAATATTTTTACAGGTATTTGGGCGGAGGGTAAGGCTCAACGGGTTGCAAACGAATTGCTTACCATGTATGATGATGATGATATTCGTTTGGCTGCATGGTTTAAGACAAGTGATGAAGAAGGAAGAACAATACATTATATCAATAAACCGGGTTACACGAGTTCAATAAATGAAGTGACCGTTCTTTTCCGTACTGCTGAAATGTATTTGATTAATGCCGAGGCGAAATGTAGACAGGATAGGGTACCGGAAGCAAAGGTTATGCTCGAGAAGTTCAAGAAAGCCCGGATACCCGGTTGGAGCGAATACACGGGAGCGAACGTGTTGGATGAAATTTTGAACGAGAGACGGAGAGAATTTTGTTACGAGGCGGGAACACGCTGGCTGGACATGAAGCGTTTGGGCGTAGAAACCAGTAGAGTCGGCGCGAGCAAGGAAGGACAGGGTGTCGAGACTTATACGCTAAAGAAAGATGATTACCGGTACGCGTTGCCTATCCCGACAGATATAGAACTGAACTTAAACAAAATGGAACAAAATCCCGGTTGGGGAAACTTGAAATAACTATCGTGAATAAAATAAGTATTTATGAATAGACTATTATTATTTATTATATCGCTCGTTTTGTTCGCGTCGTGTGACGAAGACGAGAAATATTACGAGAATCCCTTTTCATTGGGCGATATTAAATTGTTGAAAATCCGGGCGGATCATAAAACATTGCTCCCGGATGGGAATGCGAAGATGCAGTTTTATATTACTGCTTTCGGGATAAAGGAATTGCCTAATTACACGACGGAATACACGGGCGAAAATCAAGATACGGCGGTATATAACCCCAAGGTTGTCTGTGATACATTCGAGATTCCGGGAGATGCTATTCCTGCCGGGGTTATCAAATTATATGACGCCTCGGGGAAAGAGGTTTCCGATGCCGTTTATTCCACCACGGATGCAACGGAAAGGACGATCTATTTTTATGCCGGAGCGGGAGAATTGGAAAGTGAGAAAATAGGCGTTCAGATTCGTAAACTACCGGAGCAGGAGTACGAAGAACTGGTATTTCCTGTTATCTTCCACGTGCTAAATCCGGCAAAGAAGGTAGGTACTCCCTCGTTTGAAATAACGGCAGAAGCGGTAAACAAGAATATCGAAAGGTTGAATAACGTGTTCAATCGTTTGGTCACGACCGATCCTAACGGGGGAAACGCGAAGATTAAATTCGTTGCCGCGCAATATGACATTTCCGGGATAAAATTAAAGGTTGCGGGAATTCACCGTTGGGATATTAACGAATCGGAAGAGTTTGAGGATATTGGCGATTATGAGGCTTATATCCTGAAAAATCAATTGAATTTAATATATGATTACCGACATTATTTGAATATATGGTTGATAAATTATCCGCAAGGAGCTAATTTTTCAGTCATGGTACCGACGGTGATACTGGCAGGGGAAAGTATACCGGGATTGACAGCTGAGGAATGGCCATTAACAATATTCCCGAAAAAGCCAAGAGATGTCGGATTTTTTATTAACATGTCGGCATTCCTTAACCCGATGAGTTCTGCGGATTTCTTCGAGATATCCAATCCTTTCGCCCAGTTCTTCGGGTTGTTGACAACTCAGGCGACCGAGGATAAAACAACAACTAATTTGATTGATGGGGATACGGATTATTGTCCCGATACGTACTATTATTGGAATGACGGGCGGTCTGTTTTCAAGAACACGAGTAAGGAAGAAGACTCCGTGGATGAAGATACCGAGTATTTTACCTCTTATAATATTATGGATCGGTATAGCCGGAAAAATTCGGTCACAGTAGATCAGGTTGCCAGAATCCGGGAGCATATAAAAAAATGTCCTTCCCGTTGGATGTATAAATCGAAATACGCGTTGACGGGACTTCGGGAAGATTGGGATGCAGTTAAGTAAAATGAAAATAAAATAGAAGAATTATGAGAAAAATGTTATTTCTAGCAATTTGCTTGCTAATGTTCGAATGTGTGGTTTTTGCCGGAGAAAAAGGGATGAAATTAACGGTGAATCTGAAAAATGCCTTGATTATCGACAGGGCGTACGTGATGATGGGTGACACGAAAGAAGAGATCGTGCTGGGGGAAGATAAAACGGGAAGTCTTGAAATCGCGCTCGACGAGGGGCAGTACGCCACGTTGAAAATAGGATACGCTAAAAATTTACTTTATATTGAACCGGGGAAGAATCTGACCTTGACCTTGATCGCGAATAAAGACGGTTCTTTTTCTTTTCAAAAGAATGTTTTTGAATACGAGGGAGAAAAGGAGAATGAGAGGATTAATAAATATTTGAATGAGAATGGACTAAAATTTCTAGAAACTATTGATTTCGTGTTGGATGAAGATGAATTTTTAAACAAGTTGGCTGAATTCGATAAGGAGAATAGTAAATTAATCAAGAAGGCTAAATTCCCGAAAGAGTTTGAGGAGCAAGAGTTATTGCGGGTAAAATATCTGGTGTACGATCCGTTGGTACGTTATCCGGTTCAACATTTTTGGAAAAATGGTGGCGAGTGGTCCGGGATGGAACAATACGAGGAAACCCCAAAAGTGAAAGCACTTATACCCCAATTGTTTATGGACAGTGAACAAGCTTGGAATATTTATTCTTACCGAGGATATTTACAGGGAGGAATCGGAATCATCGCACAATCGGAATTTATGAGTAATGACAAGAAAAAAGCTACACTGGAACAGTTAAGCTATCTGACGGAACATTTTAAGACACCGATAATACTAGAGGATATTACTCAGGATTTGACATTGCGATATATTGAAGTCACGGAAGGAAAACCGTTGGGAGAGATAGAAACGTATTATAATCGTAACGTGAAAAGTGAGGCTTGTCGTCAGGAATTGGAGCGGGCTCTAAAGATGTGGGCGAAATTTTCCAAGGGAACGGAAGTGATGTCTTCTGACTATAAATATCAAGATATTAACGGGAAAATGGTTTCTTTGGACGACTTGAAGGGGAAATATGTTTACATTGATGTTTGGGCGACGTGGTGCGGACCTTGTAAAGCAGAATTACCATACTTGAAGGAATTGGAAAAGAAGTTTGAGGGAAAGAATATCCATTTCGTGAGCATATCTGTTGATGCCAATAAAGCGGCGTGGGTTAAAATGGTGCAGGCGGAGCAATTGGGAGGAATACAACTCCATGGAGGAAGTAAGGCTCAGATCATGAAAGATTATATGATCAAGGGTATTCCCCGTTTTATTTTATTGGACAGGGAAGGAAAAGTGATCGAGAAAGAAATGACTCGTCCCTCGAATCCGGACACGGAAAAGACGTTGAATGCATTGGAAGGTATTTAAATCAGAAATTATGAAGGCAAAAATTTATATATGTTTCACGTGGGTTTGTCTTGCGGTTTGTGTCGCCTGTCATTCCGGGAGCGAGAATGACGGGACGGAAGAGGGACAAACTAGAGAGGTGAGTTTTGCCGTTTCGCGATCCGACGATCTGTTTGCCCGGTCGGTGTCTTCGGGTTTTGAGGTGGGGGATTCAATAGGGATATATGCTGTAAAGCGGGATGTATCCGGGGAGATCGGTATCCCCGGCAAAACAGGAAATCAAGCTCATAATGCCAAATGGATAAAAACTTTAGAGGGTTGGACACCGGCATCCTTGAAGGATAAGATCGTTTACCCGCAAGATGGGGCGGAATTGGACTTTTACGCTTACTATCCTTATGACCGGAATGCAACTGCTCCCGACGAGATCTCTATGGCTGTGCAGACAGAGCAAGGGACGGAAGAGAACTTAAAGAAATCTGATTGGATGCGTGCAAGCAACACCGAAGGGATAAGCGAGGGTGAAGTCGAACTGAAATTTCAACATGTATTGTCATGTGCGGAAGTGCAGGTACAGACGGGAGGTGTTGCTCCGGATGCAGGTTTGGAAGTACACGTGACGGGAGTGAACACGGTATGTACTTATAATCTGGGGGCAGGTACGTTTCTTGGAGAGAGTGAAGTGGGAACAATCGTTATGCAGCGTTTGGATGCACCGGGGGAAAGTGGTTCTCTTACTTTTAAAGCGTTATTGCCCGCGCAGGCAATTGCGGCGGAAACACCTTTATTCCGTTGTTTACAAAACGGGAAAATATATATCTACCGGAGCGAAGGGATTGAGTTTACCGAGGGGAATCGTACCCGTTTTATTTTTACCTTGAAAGGCGGGGGAGAATAAATGTATCATGAAGAATGAATATTATGAAAAGATTATTATTGATTTCAATAGGAATTATTTTACTTCTTGTCACGGCTTGTGATGATGATGACAAGGGAGTAAAATTGTCCGGTACCCCCATTCGTTTATCCGGTAAAATAAGCGGCATGGATAACGCGAGTACCGAAACACGTTTCCGCGGAGGTGCCGGTGTGGGTGTTTATATTGCAGATAGAATAGCAGAACAGAGCGGTGATCTGACCGGAGCCCGTGTCAGAAACGGGAAATTCATGCAGAGTGCGGATGGTCTGGTAGGCGACCCTCTTGTTTACTGGGAACGGGCGACCCGGATAGATGTCGCGGCTTACTATCCTTATGCACGAGGCGGGGAGGATACCCCGGAAGCTTACTTGTTTCAAGTCGCGGAACGTCAGGACTCAATGCTGGACGGTCTTTCGAGATACGATGAAAGTGACTTCCTGTGGGCAAGAAAGAGTGCCGATTATCAGGAAGAACATATCGCCCTTTCTTTTCAACATTTGATGAGCAAAGTGATCATTAATCTGAAAAGTGATGCAATGATTCCGGGTGATATGGTCGGGAGTGAGGTGAATATACTCGGAATGTTGACAAGCGCATCGATTGATTTGAACACGGGTGTTGTAGCTGCTGTCGGGCAACCGGGTAGAGTGGTGGCGATACAGGATGATGTGGTGAAAAGCGGGTTTGAAGTTGCCATGAAAGTTATTCTCGTGCCACAGACCGTGGAAAAGGGGATAACGTGGTTGGAAATTAAAACCTTGGGAGGGTATTCTTATTTTTACGAATTACCTGAAAGCTTCACGTTTCAGTCCAGTAAACAAGTGACTTTGGACGTGAGTATAGAGAGTGGTGAGTGTCACGTGACGGTTGGAGAGATCGAGGATTGGACGGAAACGGGGAATCCTGTTTTGGGCGAGGCTGTCGAGGATTTGCCCGTGTTCGAATTGTACGACTTTTATAACTTGAACGGTGTGCAGGGAATTGTGATAGCCTTGGATGAAACCGGTAAACACGGGACATTAGTCTCTCTTGACGAAACGATTGAGCAATGGTGTACCGATCCGTCATTAATGGCACAGGCGTATAGTGATGATCCGATGGAGAATTTGGAGGAGGTGTTGAAATGTGATCCGACACTGGAGTATTTTCCGGCAATGAAATGGTGTATGGATAAGAACAAAGATGGTATTTCCGGTTGGTATATGCCTGCTTTACCCGAGTTGAAGAATTTCTGGAATCTGTTGAACACGGATTCGGAATTGATAAATGGCAAGATTCTGGCAACGGGAGTCCCCGGGGCTGTCGCTATTGAAACAGATCCTTTCGAAACTGATGGTTATTTCTCTTCAACATTGTCATTCTCAGACAATGTTCGGACAATGAATTTTTCTTGGTTTGGAGGAATCAGTACGGTTTTAATGGAACAAACGGATTATTGTAGCGTCAGAGCTTTTTACAAGTTTTAGATGGAGAAGATTGTCTGAAACTTGAGCAAGATGAAGAGGTTGTCCTAAAGAATTTTTGGGACAACCTTTTTACATTTCCATGTATCTTCCGTGGTGTTTTAGTTTAGACAGGTATTATCTTTACCCTAGACAAAATCCGGTGAAATAAACAGGGAAATAGGGGGAAGTAAGGGATTAAGTTCGATATGCTATCTATATACAGACTTGATACAGCTATCGGTGGACGGTTATAGTACAGGAATAATTTGAAAGCAAAACAGGCGTGTTCGCTTATCATTCTCTTGTTTCAGCCTTATTTTAAGGGGACATCACCGGGTGGAAATTTATCTATCAGGGGAGAATAATGAATATAAATTCTGTTATCTTTGTGAAAACGTGTGTAGGTAAGATGTTAAATGAATGATAGATATATGATGAACGACAGCGTGCTCCGGGTATCCGGTTTAAAGAAAAGTTTTCGGAAGGGGAAAGAGGAACTGCAGGTCTTGAAGGGAATAGACATGGAGATTTGCGCGGGAGAGGTGATTGGTTACCTTGGGAGTAACGGGGCGGGTAAATCCACCACGGTGAAGATCATGTGTGGGCTGATGGAGGAATATGCCGGAGAGGTTAATGTATTGGGATACGACTTGAGGAAGAACGATATAGAAATCAAGAAGCGGATTGGTTATATTCCGGAGAACGCGATCATGTACGAGCATTTGACTCCGATGGAATATCTCGAATTTATAGGTACGTTGTACGGGTTGGAGCGGGCGGATGTGGTTAAGAAGGTGGAAGAATTACTTTTATTGTTCGAGATGCGGGATAATGCAAACGAACGGATGTTGAGTTTTTCCAAGGGGATGAAACAAAAGATACATATTATTTCCGGCTTGTTGCATAACCCGGAGGTTATTTTTATGGATGAGCCGTTGAATGGTCTGGATGCCAATGCCGTTATTATCGTGAAGGAGATGATTGCCCGACTGGCGAAAGAGGGGAAGACGATTTTTTACTGTTCTCATCTGATGGATGTCGTGGAGAAGATCGCGACACGGGTGATTTTGCTCAACGAGGGGAAAATTATAGCTAATGGAACTGTTCATGAATTGATGGAACAAGCGGGTGTCGGTTCTTTGGAGAGCCTTTTCACGAGTCTGATCGGGGCATCAGGGCAGGTGGTTCAAGCGGAACGGATGGTTGATGTGTTTGAAAATAAAGAACAATGATTAAGGCTGTAATTTGGATTTTGCGACTTTTCCGTGGAGTGTTCACGCGTATGGGTGTTGACTTTGACAGGATGGTGGCTATCGTGACAGTGAAACTCACGGAATATGATCGTATCGACAGGTCTAAACGGAAAAAGGAAAGCTCGAATACGTTATTGCGGCAAGGTATCGCGTTCGGGATATACGGTACCGTGTTTTTCCTGTTCGGGGTCATGTCCGGGACGTTTGAAGTGTCGCTTTTGTTGTTTCATTCCTACTTGATGATCATGTTTATGATGAGTTTTATGATGGAATACTCACGGTTGCTTTTCGACCGGAATGATAATCAGATTCTACAACGTTTGCCCGTAAATTCCAAGACAATCCTGACTGCCCGTCTGGTGACGATGTTATCATATATGTTTTTTCTATCGGGTTGTATGTCTTTGATTCCTGCTATTGTTGTCTTTTTTTGGCAGGGAGTGTTGACGGGTGGACTCTTTATTATATCTGTTTTCTTGAATACGCTTTTTACTTTATTACTGGCGAACGTGATTTATCTCGGGGTGATGCGTTTTATTGCGGTAGATAAATTTGCACGGGTGATGAGTTATGCTCAGGTTATTCTGGTCGTCTCCGTCGCGTTGAGCTATCAATTGGTGGGAACGGTGATTCGGGAGATACAACTGGATATGTTTCATCCGTCAACGTGGATGTATTTTACCCCTTCCTGTTATTTTATGGCGTTCACGTTGATTATACAGCACTTTACTATTCCTGTTTTGGTGATGGCGTTATCCGGGGTAACAGGGGTGTTGTTGTTCGGTTGGATCGCAGTGGTTTATCTGGCACCCTATTTTTCGAGAAAAATGGGAATAATTGATGAATATGCCGCGATCGCGGGTAAGGGACGGAAAAAAGGCAAGGACGGTTGGCTTTACTCGCTGGCCCGGCTATTCGCGTGGAGTCCCGTGCAGGTTTCCGGTTTCGTGCTGGGATGGCGGTTGACGCAGGGGAATCTGAAATTCCGTCAGGCAGTGCTCCCGATGATTATCTACACGGTGTTTCTGGCGGTATTCTTTATTTACAAAGGACGCGACACCGGGGGGATTGGGTTTTATATCCCGTTTTACATGACATCGATGGTGAGTATCGGGATATTGATGGCTATGTCGATCATGGAGAAAGGGGATTTGCTGTGGTTGTATCGTTCAAGACCGCTTGCCCGCCCGGGGGCGTTGATCCTCGGCAGTTACAAGGCGTTGTACGTGAAGTATTATCTTCCCGTGTATGTCGCATTGTCTGCTGTTCTCGTCGTGAGGTTGCATTGGGTGATTATTCCGGATTTGCTGATGATTCTTGCCGTGAATACGCTTGTGAGTTACGTGTATCTTTGGTTTTCCGGGTTGCTTTTTCCTTTTTCCAAGGAGAAGGGAACGACCGATTCGGGACGAAATATATTGCGGATGCTGGCATTGATCTTCGTGTGGCTCGTGATAGGGGGAGTACATACCCTGTCCCAGCGCTTGTCGTGGTATGGCATTTGGATAGCTATCGCGAGCATGTGGGTATTGGCGGTGTTGATGGAATATGTTATTTGTCGTGTGGCTTGGAAAAAGGTGTTGGCTAATTACTAATTGATTTATTTACAATAAATAAAGGATGCCTTTTGTTAGACATCCTTTATTTATGTGTAAGGGACTTTTTATTATAGTCCGAGGACTTTTGTTCCTTGCTTGAAGAAAATATCTTTCGGGATACCTGCTCCGGCGATGCGGTCAAGGTCTTTTTGCAGTGTCGGGGGTACAACGCCTTTCTCTGCAACGAGTTTCGTGGCAGTTGCGATATCTCCGTTACCCTCGATCGTGATGTATTCCCCGGCGATGACTTCGATGTCTTTTTTCATCTTTTCGAAGTCGATCGTGTAGTATCCGGTCGTTTCGTCTTTCGTGATGGCTCCGCTTTCCATGAAATGGTTGAATTGCATCATGTTCGCTTTGCCATGTGCGCTGGCAGCACCGAAACGTACGGAACGGAAGATACCGGCGATAAAGGTCACGTAATTATCCATGAGGTCTTTGTTTTCAAGAATACCCCATTCCGCTAATTTCGTCACGCAGAATAACCCGAGGATATCCGCTTTCCCTTCCTCGATGGAAGTGTAGTAGTTTTGTAGGGCAGAACGCACGTCTTTTTTATCTTTAATCGTGTAATTCACTCCAAGACCGTGGGCAACTTCGTGGAACATTACGTTCTCGAAGAAGGCGTCGAAATTCACGTATTTCTGTTGCTCGGGTGCGATAACCAATTTAGAGATAGGAACAACCATTTTCTCGAACTTTGCCTGCATGGAGTTTTTCAATTGCAATTTGCGGCTTCCCTTGGCAGCGTGTACTCTCGGGTCGTTCGGCAGGTTGATGGCGATATTCTTGCTTCCGGCATTGCAATCTCCACCATAGTAAATCACGTCGTACGCGTTCATGTCCGGGTTGGCGTTCGCTTTCTCTTTCTTGTAAGCGGCGGGCACGGGAAGGTTGTTTTGTAGCTTGGGCAAGTATTGAGCGTATTCTGACAGGCGTTTACTCCATTCTTTATCTTTCACGAGGATTTGTCCGGAATGGGATGCCTTGTACCCGTAAAGTTGGTCTTCGTAAGTTTCGATAGGACCAACCACGAAATCCAGCGTGTTGTCTTGCATATCCATCCAAGCGAGGTCACTGGCAAGATAATCGTCATCAAGAAGGGCTTGTGCTCTTAATGACAAGTATTTCTTCAAGCCGGGATCTTCTGCCAACTCGGAGGCTTGTTTCAATAACTCGGAGGCTTTGGCAACTTCTCGCGGGTATGCTTCATGGAAAGGGATCACGACGAGATTCCCTTTGTCATCCCGGCGGATGATACTGTACCAATCCGTCTTGCGAGGGTCTTTCAAAGCGTCGAATTCTTCTCTTGTCATATCCGTCGGGTAGAAGTTCGCTCCCAGCGGTTTCGCTCCCACGCCGTCAATGAAAGGCTTGTTGGCATTCAAACGATCCCACGGTCCGTAATTAATAGAAAGATATTTCAAGGCTGCCGAGTCTTGCGCGAATGGTTTCATCAACGCAGCCTTGTCGCCATAAGCGTTTTGCCAGAAAATATTCTCCATGATGTCCGCCACTTCGATAAGGATGGGAATCATCTTTTTCTCGTTTTCCGTTAGTTTGCTAACGTCAGTTGTCAAGGTGAACTCCGCGTATTGGTCAGCAAGTGGCTGATAGGGACTGGGTTGTTTGGTTTCTTTCTTTGCCTCTTTGCAAGAGAACAAGAAAATACCTAAGGATAAGAATAGGAATAGTTTTCTCATTTTTATAAAATTTGTGTTGAGTATTTGAGGGACGAATTTATAAAAACAAGCGGACTATTGAAAATATTTGGAATTAAAGATTATGATTCTGTGATTTCGATGGGGGCGATTGAAGGTAAATTAAAAATTCATGAGGTCAATAGATACATCTATTGACCTCATGAATTTTCAAAACAGAATGGCAGCACCGAAACTTACTTGATGTAATTCCGGACCTTTATTTTTCTCGAATAGAGGGGTTATTCCGTAGCGGGCCCATACGGCAAAGTGATTACCACCCATTTGTGCCATGAGGTCAAAATTGAAACGGGGCATATTCAGGTTTCCCCGGTTACTGATCGTTTTGCTTTTGTGAGGAAATTTATTCTCTGTAATTTTTACCTTGGTTTGTGTGATGAAATTGTATGAACCCACGACTCCCATGTTGAAATGGAAACGGCTTGTTTTATTGGACGGGGATTGAAATTCGAGCATTAACGGGATGTTTGCAGAGAGTACTCTCAATCTGCTGGAAGAGATGGAGCCCTCGTCATAGGTGAAAGGTTCTATGATGCCTTTTTTATTTTTATGGATAGCGATTTTGTTGTCGAACTCCATGTTTTGGAATTCGGCCCCGATGCCTGCCACGATACCAACAGTGTTTTTTTGTTTTTGTAGCCCGATGTTGATTTCAATGATGTTGAGAGCCACGGTGTAGGAGGTTTGTAGCTTTAGTTTCATGAAATCTTTGTTCTTGTAAGCGGAATAATCGCTTTTACCAAAGGTGATGAATCCACCGTAAATCCCTGCCACGTGTCCGTTGAAACGGACTTTCTCTTCTTTCTCATTTTTGAAGACACTGTCTTGACGGACGTTGGATGCCGATGTGGACGAGTTGGCATCCTGAGCCTTCAAGCCGTTTATGCCGAAAAGGCATATAAACAGCGCTAATAGTATTGTTTTCATCTCTTTATGTATATTTATATAACGTATAAGTTCCGATCTTTAGAACGGGCGAACCGTTGGTCGAATGGAGGGTACTTTTTGGAGTATCCCGGAAGTAATAGTTTTTACGTCACAACGTATGAAATGTTGTGACACAGTGATTTAAAAAGGTGAAAAACAACTCAATAAAGATTATTAATTCTGTGATTTAATGATAACTCTAAATTTTAACTTTAAACGTTCTTAGAAGTTTACCCCGAACCCGATAACATACGGGTGTAAATCAGGAGCTTTGCCTGATTTCATCATACGGTTGAGGGTATAGCTGCCCCACAGTGCCAGTTTGTCGTATCCTACACGGGCAACAATGTCTGCTTTTACCGGGTTCATGCTGTAATTTCCCGCTTTTTTGTAGCGACGTTTGTCCCCGTTCTCGTTTTTGTACACGACTTTGGTTTTCGTGTGTAATCTTAACCCGCCCATGATTCCGGCTCCCACGTATGCCCGGCGGTGATTTTTCGCGGGGAATTGCCATTCACAGATCAAGGGAACGGTGAGATAAAGGTTTTTCAATGAACTCTTCTTTACATGATCTATTTCCAACGGATATATTTTCCCGTTTTCTCCCCGTTGAATACTGTTTTTGTGCTCGAAACGGAAGCGTTGGTATTCTAATCCCAGTCCGGTAACAAGCCCGAAATTATTCAATTTATTCAGACGCATACTGTATTGGAACATGTTGAATTGCATTACCAGTGAATTCTTGCGTTGCAAGTCCATGAATGGAGAGCCGCCCGGAACAATATCATAATCCCCGAAATCGGCAAATCCAAGATTAAATCCGCTCCAGTGTCCCCGGAACCGTGGATTTTGGCTCCGTTGGTATATGTGTCGGTGGATGGGAGCGCTTAATATTTCCGATTTCTTGACTTGTCTGCTTGTTTCTCTATCCTGCAAGTGTATTTCTTTGACGTCACGTCTTAGAGTGTCGCTCGTGCCTGTCCCGTTGTCCCGCGCCATAACGGGAATCGACAGCAATAATGCCAAGGGAATGATAATACTTTTCATGGTGATTTATTTTTTGTTGGTTGTGTTTCTTATTTATTGGAGTTGTCCAAAAAAGTAATAGAATTGAAGAATTTATTTTTCTGCGGGATGAGTTCTTCCAAGTCTTTCGTATTCGCACCTATAGATACTTGATACATACAATTATCTCTGAAAATAAATCTTTTATAGTACGTCATCTCTTCAAGCTCTTTCATTATCGTGTAGGTAATCTCCCATATCTCGACATTTTTTGATGGTATACGCTTTTCGCTGGTGAGTTTAGCGGTCGGCATTGAAACTGATTCTTTCTTCATGGCGAGATATAGCTGGTTGACCGTGTAAGCATCGAGGATGCCTTTTTCTTTCGTCAATTGCGTGCATACAACCCCGAAAACACAGGTTACGTTTTTCGTTTGGTATATCCATGAACGGATGTCATTCACGTCTTTTTTCAGACGTTCGCCCCGGCTAGGGAAAAGGAACGTGATTTGGTAGTCGCCTCTTATTTTTACCCATTCCTCTTTCTGTGGGGCGAAAGTTGCAAGTAATCCGATAAGAATAAATTTTATTATAGCCATATCCGTGCTGTTTATTTCGTGTGTTAAAGATAGAAATTATTATTTTTGTGGCAAAACTTATTTGATTGAAGATGATAGTCGGAGGAAAAGACGTAGGTGAGCGGCCGTTGATTTTGGCGCCGATGGAAGAGGTTACAAATCCCCCTTTCCGGAAATTCTGTAAGCGATACGGGGCGGATTGGCTCTACTCGGAATTTGTATCGGCGGATGCGTTGGTGCGTTCCATAAACAAGACCGTGAAGAAGTTGACGATAGAGGAGTCCGAACGTCCGGTAACCATTCAGATATACGGTCGCTTTATTGATTCGATGGTCGAGGCGGCAAAGATTGTTGAAGAAGTGCAGCCTGATTTTATAGATATAAATTTTGGGTGTCCCGTGAAAAGGGTTGCCGCGAAAGGGGCGGGAGCAGGAATGCTTCGGGATGTACCTTTAATGGTGGAAATGGCAAAGCAGATCGTGCAGGCCGTGAAGATCCCCGTTACGGCAAAGACTCGTTTGGGTTGGGATTGCGAGAATATTATCATTGACGATGTGGCAGAACGATTGCAGGATGTCGGGATTAGTGCTTTGGCTATTCACGGGCGCACCCGTTCCCAGATGTACAAGGGTGAGGCAGATTGGGAGCCTATCGCCGGAGTGAAGCGAAATCCCCGGATAAAGATCCCGATCATCGGAAACGGTGATATCGACACCCCGGAAAAGGTAAAAGAAGCTTTCGAGCGTTACGGTGTGGACGGGGTAATGATCGGGCGTGCCACGATCGGTAAGCCGTGGATATTTCAACAGATCAAACATTATATGAAAACGGGGGAGATTCTACCCGAATTGCCCCTGCACGAACAAATAGAGATTATCAAGGAACAAATACTGTTATCCCAAGAATGGTTGGATGAAGTGCGGGGATTATTCCACATGCGTCGGCACATGGCTTGTATGTTCAAAGGATTGCCCCATTTCCGTGATTTGCGGATTCAAATGCTGCAAGCCCCGACCATAGAAACGTTGTGGGAAGTGTTTGATAAGATTGAGGAGCGATACAAGGGAGAGGGGCTATAAAACCCCTCTATACAATCATATAAATTACTGCTGCCACAAGTGAGCCGGCTAATGGCCCTAAGATAGGAATCCACGCGTAATCCCATTGACTGCTTCCTTTTCCCGGAAGCGGGAGGATGGCATGCATTACACGGGGTGCGAAATCTCGGGCGGGATTGATGGCATATCCGGTGACTCCGCCTAAAGAAAGTCCGATTACCCATACGATAAAGGATACGGGAATTGCACCGACTGAACCCAATCCGATAGGGGTGGTTGTATCGACATCGGCTATCAGTTCAGCCCCGGTAATATAGAATATCGAGAACATCAATACGAAGGTGGCGATAAGCTCACCCCCGAAGTTTACCACGTTATGTCGGATTTCGGGAGCCGTGCAGAATACACCGAGTTTTGCCCCGGGGTCGTCCGTGACCTTAAAGTGGTCATGGTAGACAATCCACACGAGGAACGCACCCATGGCGGCACCCAGCATTTGAGCGATCACGTAAGAAGGTACACTTGCCCACGGGAATTTTTCCGCGATGGCGAAACCTATTGTAATGGCGGGATTCAAGTGGGCCCCGCTATATGGACCGGCGATGACGACTCCTGCAAAAACAGCAAGTGCCCATGCCGTGGTGATGGTAATCCAACCACCTTGAAATCCTTTGGTCTTTTTTAGCACGACGTTGGCTACTACGCCGTCACCCAAGAGGATCATCGTCATTGTTCCGAGTAGCTCTGCTATAAATGGTGACATGGAGAATTTATGATTTTAGATTCATGATTATCGTTTTACAGTTCTTCCCAGTTACGGGCTCTTTCGATAGCTTTATGCCACATGTGAAGGAGTTTGTCGACCTCTTCTTCTGTCGCAACAGGGGAGAACTCCTTGTTGATGTTCCATTGTTTGCGCAGTTCTTCCGTGTCACGCCAGAAACCGATTGCCAATCCGGCGAGATAAGCCGCACCGAGAGCTGTTGTTTCCAGAATCTGGGGGCGAACCACGTGTGTTCTGTTGATGTCACTTTGGAATTGCATCAGGAAATTGTTGGCAACAGCACCTCCGTCTACCCGTAATTCGAGAGATTGGCGGTGAGTGTCATGCTCCATGGCTTTTAAAATATCGTACACTTGGAATGCAATTCCTTCCAGTGTTGCCCGGGCAATATGTGCGGGAGTTGTTCCTCGTGTGATTCCGAGAATGGCACCTCTGGCGTATTGATCCCAGTAAGGGGCACCCATTCCCGTGAGAGCGGGAACAAAATAAACTCCCCCGTTATCTTGAACGGATGTCGCGAGAGCCTCGCTTTCCGAGGCAGTCCTGAGCAGTTGCATCCCGTCCCGTAGCCATTGGATGGCTGCTCCCCCCACGAATACACTTCCTTCCAAGGCGTAAGTAACGGAGTCACCGATTTTCCACGCGATGGTGCTTAACAGGTTGTTTTCCGATTTTACGACTTCGCTTCCGGTATTCATGACCATAAAACATCCGGTACCGTATGTCGTTTTCGTCATTCCCGGTTCAAGGCAGAGTTGCCCGAAGAGGGCGGACTGTTGGTCGCCGGCTATTCCGGAGATCGGGATTTTCGTCGAGAACAAAGTTGTACTGGTTTCCGAATAGACTTCGCTGCTGCTTTTTACTTCCGGAAGTATAGCTTCGGGAATGTCGAAAAGTTCCAGTAACTCTTTATCCCATTGCAACGTGTGAATATTGAACAGCATCGTGCGGGAAGCATTGCTGACATCCGTCACGTGTACCCGTCCGTGCGTGAACTTCCACACGAGCCAACTGTCTACCGTACCGAAACACAACTTTCCTTTTTCAGCCCGTTCACGTACACCTTCGACATTATCGAGAATCCATTTGATTTTTGTGGCGGAGAAATAAGCATCAATCAGTAATCCCGTTTTCTCCCGGATCATTTCAGTATATCCGTTTTCTTGCAATTCCCGGCAGATATCGGCAGTACGCCTGTCTTGCCATATGATGGCGCGATAGACGGGCATAGAGGTTTCCCTGTCCCAAATGATCGTGGTTTCACGTTGGTTTGTGATACCTATACAAGCCACGTCCAGTCCCGTGAGGTCTGCTTTGGCGATAACTTCGGCGGCCACGGAGGATTGCGTGTACCAGATTTCGCTAGGATCGTGTTCCACCCAACCCGGGTGAGGGAAGTGTTGTTCGATTGGTTTCTGTGACATGGCAACAATATTTCCGTCATGGTTGAAAAGCACGGCGCGGGAGGAGGTTGTCCCTTGGTCTAGTGCAAGTACGTATTTCGCTGTCTTCATGATAATGTAATATTATATGTTTTTCATTTGTTGTGACAATAAATGCTATATTTCTTACGTAATTTTTAAAATTCGGTTACATTTATAAAAATGAATAGTCGTTTAACCGGAAACATTCCCGATATTGAATTTAAATATGGATTTGCAAGTATCTTTTATTTTGTAAGAAGTTTAAGGGGGGAAACCGTTTTTTTCGTATATTCGAAGTTGCAAACTGTAAATTAAGCTTATGAAAACAATTGTATTAATACTTGCGGTTATTTTTTCCGCGGGTGCTTTAAATGCAGAGAAAATGGAAAAAGCAAAGAATTCAGGAAATGTAGTGATCTTGTTGGCTCACCCGAATTTCAAGGAGTCACAGGCGAATAAGGCATTGATTGATGCCGTGAAAGATATTCCGGGAGTGGTAATTCTGGATTTGTACGCCAAGCCTTTTGACGCCGAGGCGCACAAGAAAATTTTATCGGAGGCGAAAGCGGTTGTGTTTCAATTCCCGTTTTATTGGGCGAGTGCGCCTTCACAGTTGAAAAAGTGGTTGGATGAGATTTTCACGCCCTTGGCACAAACCGAGGTGGTGAAAGGGAAACCGTTAATGGTGGCCACGACAACGGGTTCGGAATACGAGGCGTATCGTTCCGGAGGTAGGAATCATTTTACGATGGACGAGTTATTGCGTCCTTATCAGTTGACGGCTAATCATTCGGGTATGGTCTGGCAAACGCCTCACGTGGTCTATGGCGTGGCGACACCTGCCGGAGCCGAGAACGTGAAAGAAGGTGCAAAGGCTTATCGTCAGCGGATAGAAGCGTTATTGAAAAAATAAATGAAGAAAAAAATGAAGAAATTTAATACCTTTTACGTTCTGCTTGCCGTAGTATTGGTGATTGTATTTTTAAAAACATCATGTATGGGAGACGCGAAACAACAAGATGATCCGGCTTTGAAGACCAAGGCTGTTTTGGAAAATATCGCGGCACGCAAGAGTGTACGCAAGTATTTGAAGAAAGAAGTAGAGGAAGAGAAGGTTACCGCTATGTTGAAGGCGGGGATGGCTGCACCTTCGGGAATGGACAGACGTCCGTGGGAATTTGTCGTGGTGACGGATCGGGCTGCGCTTGATTCGATGGCTGCAAGCCTGCCTTATGCCAAAATGTTGGCACAAGCACCGATGGCTATTGTCGTTTGTGGTGATTCTACCCGTTCTTCTTATTGGTACGTGGACTGTTCGGCAGTAACGCAGAATATTCTCTTGGCTGCTGAGGCTCTCGGGTTGGGAGCCGTATGGACGGCGGCTTATCCTTACGAGGATCGCATCGGGGTTGTCCGGAAATACACGGCTATGCCCGAACAATTTGTGCCGCTTTGTATCATTCCTGTCGGTTATCCCGATGGTCCGCAAAAAGCGAAAGATAAATACGATGAAAGTAAAATTCATCGGAATAAATTCTAAAGATAAAGGCTCGGTTAAATCGAGCCTTTATCTTTAGAACAGTAACAGGCTAAAAGCCATAAGCCCCATTCCGGTAACGAGTCCGTAAATAGACAAATGATGTGCGCCGTATTCTTTGGCGGTAGGGAGAAGTTCGTCAAGAGAGATGAATACCATGATGCCTGCTACAAGGGCAAACAGAACGCCAAGGACAACGGCATTAATCCCGATGAAGAAATAGATTAGAACGAAGCCGATAATAGCTCCGAGGGGCTCGGACAAGCCGGAAAGAAAAGACAGTTTGAATGCTTTTTTTCGGTTGCCCGTGGCAAAGAATATGGGAACCGATACGGCAATCCCTTCCGGGATATTGTGAATGGCGATAGCGAATGCGATCGGGTATGCTATTTCCGGGTTAGACAGTCCGGCAATAAAAGTAGCCAGACCTTCCGGGAAGTTGTGGATACCGATGGCGAGAGCCGAGAATATCCCCATGCGCATTAATTTCTTGTCATGAGGTTGTTGCGCCATGCTCTCGACGGATTTTACCTCGTGCGGGTTCTCGTAGGAAGGAATCAATTTGTCGATAACGGCAATAAGTCCCATGCCGCAAAAGAAAGCGATAGCCGTGATAATATCGGCAATCTTGCCGTCGTACACTTCCTCGATGGATTCTTTAGCGGTAGGAAACAACTCCACGAAAGAGACGTATATCATCACTCCTGCGCTGAATCCCAGCGAGAGGGACAGGAATTTCTTGTTCGTTTTCTTCGTCAGAAAAGCAATGGCACTACCAATTCCGGTCGATAGTCCGGCAAATAAAGTTAGCGTGAAAGCCAGCAACACGTTATTCCAAGAGATATCCATGCGTTTCGGTATTAAAAACTAAAAGTTAGAAAGGGTCAGTGTGATCTTTTCCAACTTTTAGTTTTTGGTTTTTGTTTAATAGAGTTATCGCAATATATCTATAATACGGTGAAGTCGTGTTAAAGTTTCTTCTTTCCCTAAAATTTCAATAATGTCAAATAAATGAGGACCATCGGCGGCACCGATAATAGCCAATCGGAACGGACTCATAACCTTACCGAAACCCATTTCTTTTGCCGTAACCCATTCCCTCACGGCTTCTTCCGTGTTGGGGGAGGTAAAGTCTTGTACGTTTTCCAGTACTCCGACTAGCTCTTGCATCAGCGCGGGTGTTCCTTCTTTCCAGAATTTTTTCACCCCTTTTTCGTCATAACTTTGCGGGGCTTTGTAGAAATACTGTGACGAATTGTAAATATCTGCCACGAAGTTTGCTCTTTCTTTCAGTAAATGGCAAATCTTCTCCAGTTTCTTCATATCGTAAGAAATACCGTCCTTTGCAAGTAATTCATTTAACATGACAGCCAAATCGGCATCGCTCTTTTCCACGAGGTACTTGTGATTAAACCATTTTGCCTTATCCGGGTTGAAGCGGGCGCCTGATTTATTTACGCGTTCCAGCGTGAACTGCTCGCACAATTCGGACAGAGAAAATATCTCTTGCTCCGTGCCGGGATTCCAGCCCAATAGGGCAAGCATATTGATAAAGGCATCGGGCAGATAACCGTCTTCCTTGTAGCCGTGCCATTTTTCACCGGTTTCCGGATCGGTAAATTCCATGGGGAACACGGGGAAGCCCATTTTGTTACCGTCACGTTTGCTGAGTTTCCCGTTGCCGACGGGTTTCAGGATCAACGGTAGATGTGCGAACTCCGGCATGGTATCTTCCCAACCGAAAGCCCGGTACAGGAGTACGTGTAGCGGGAGGGAGGGTAACCATTCTTCACCGCGGATCACGTGCGAAATCTTCATCAGATGATCGTCCACGATGTTTGCCAAATGGTATGTGGGCATTCCGTCTGCTTTAAACAGTACTTTGTCGTCCAGAAGAGAGGTATTGAAATGTACTTCTCCCCGGATAATATCGTGTAATAGCAAATCTTCGTTTTCCGGCATCTTGAAGCGAATCACGTAATTTGCACCGCTATCCAAAAGGGCTTTTACTTCGTCCGCGCTCATGTTGAGTGAATTCTTCATGTGCTTGCGGGTGGCGGCATTATACATGAATGTTTCCCCTTTTGCCTCATGTGCTGCACGTTGCGCGTTCAACTCGTCGGCACTGTCGAACGAATAGTACGCGTTGCCCGACTCCACGAGTTGGAGGGCATATTGTTTGTAAAGCGGTTTACGCTCGCTTTGGCGATAAGGTCCATATTCTCCCCCTGCACCTACACCCTCGTCCACGGTCAATCCGCACCATTTCAATGATTCGATGATGTATTCTTCGGCTCCCGGTACGTAGCGGGTTTGGTCAGTATCCTCGATTCTTAACAGGAAATCACCCCCGTTATGGCGGGCAAAAAGGTAATTAAAGAGGGCTGTTCTTACACCACCCAAGTGAAGGGCTCCGGTGGGGCTGGGAGCAAATCTTACTCTGACTTTTCTATCGGAAATCATATCTTTAATATTATAATAGCTCGTTTTCTCCTTCTTGTGCTTTTTTTTCTTCTTTTTCCCGTTCGATGAGTTGTGTCAGAAGGTTTTTGGCATAGGTAATCGCGTAACGTTCGGCTTCCTTTTTGGATGGGATGCCGCTCTTGATAGGCTCTGCATAGCTAAAAGGCTTATCAGGACCTTCCGTGAGAACGTAAAGAGTAAAATTACTATGTTGATTGCGGCTTTTACTGGTCAACCCGAACCACATTTCCACCGAGCGGTCTTTGAGATGTATATTGCGTTTGAACTTGTACATTACATGTTATTTCTCGGGGTATTCTTGAAATTGATGACTCCGACGGCAACAGCGAGTGCTGCCATGGCGCCCACGTTCACATACACGGCAGTACGACTATTTTGCGGGGCAAAAAGACTAATCGTACTGGATATCATAATAAGGAATGCTGCTAGTATCAGCAAATATCTGGCTATTCGCATATATGTCTTTCTAAAGCGTTTTTAACCGGGTTAGCGTAGATTTCAAGGAAAATGTTGTTCAGCACGGAACGGTTTCCCTCGAGTTTATCCAACTTTTCAGTCATCACGCGGATGAAATTATCTTTTTCCTTCTCGCTGTATTTGGAGGTGAACTTGTTCGTGCCGTGAAGTAAGTCGTAAGCGACGTAATTATTCTCCCACAATTTGAAGTTACCTTGTATTCTGGAATCAATAAGCGTTGCCAGTTCAGCGATACGGTCGCCGTTATTGTCCTTGGCGTCAATTTCTTCCAGTTCATGGTCAATCGGGGGGGTGATGGCAAAATGCACCCGTCCCTTGTATCCGGACAGACCTTGTTGCATACTTCTCATATCTGCGGCGGGAGTCTTGATATATTCACCGACAGTCTTTTGATATAATTCGTCGGTTTTCAGATCGTCACAAGGTTCCCACTCGTAGGAGATGGATACAGGCACAACCCGTAATTCACTGAAATTCTCCACGAAACCTTTCGGACCACTCATGCGGAACATTTTCAGCAAACTGTGTTGCGTGCGGTCATCCCCGTTTTTGGTTCTTCCTTCTTTTTGAGCAATCCACACGGAATCCTCATTCTCGTGAATGACGTCACGCAAATAATGAGAACGCATATTCGCGCTGGTAATCATGTCACGCACGGGAAGTCCCCGCTCTATGATAAAGCAGGCATCCAGCTTCACGAGATCGGTCACCCATTTGTTGATTAACAAGTTGCTGCCGATAGCCGCTTCGCAATAGTGGCAGCCCCGCTCTGATAGCAATACGTTGAGTATTGCCGAGTCGAGGATAATATCCCGATGATTTGAAACGAAGAGATAACTTTTACCCGGTTCGATATATTCTAACCCCGTTGCTGTCACCCCGTCGGTCGTTCCTGCTATCAAACGCTTCATCGTGGGACCGAAAAAACGTTCCTGAAACTCTTTTCTGGTAGTGATACCTTTCAGTTGCTCTTGTATTTTAGTCTTATCAATCCTTGTCATTTGGGAAAAAAGTGCCAAAAACTCTTCTGCTTGGCTCAGTCGCTCCACGGCGGCTGGAATCTCTTCCCCCATGTAGGGTCTGATACTATTAAATTGGGAATCCGATGTCATGTCGTAATTTTAAAATTAGAAATCACGTGGCAAATATAGATAAAATGTTTTATAAAAGTGTGTCTGATAAGCTTATATTCGGTCTAAATGAGTGAAACGCCTTATTTTCTGTAAAGTTATGGTCGAAAAATGAGTCTTTAAAGTCGTTTTGCCGGATGCAGTTTATGAAGTCTGTAAGGTCCATAAAGTCTATAAGGTCTGTAAGGTCACAGAACAAGGGTCTAAGGACCTTTGACTTTATAGACTTTACAGACCTTATGAACTAGAAGGTGTGCCAAAGCACGCCTTGCTTATTTTCTACCGGGATAAACTTCAAGAGCCTTTGCCAATGTTTCCATGGCACCCTTGAGGTCTTCAATCTTCAACACGTAAGCAATTCTTACCTCGTCTTTACCGAGTCCCGGGGTAGAGTAGAATCCGCTCGCGGGAGCTACCATAACGGTTTGCTTGTTGTACTCGAAATCCTCGAGCAACCATTGTGCGAATTTGTCTGCATCGTCAACGGGTAATTTTACCACGGCATAGAAAGCTCCTCTCGGTTTCGGGCAAATAACTCCCGGCATTTTATTGAGGGCTTCAACCATGAAATCACGTCTTTCGATGTATTCGTTATACACGCTTTCAAAATATTCGGCGGGGGTATCAAGTGATGCTTCGGCAATGATCTGACCGATTGCCGGGGCGCACAAACGAGCCATACCGAATTTCAAGGCAGCCGTCATAACGTCTTTGTTGCGGGTAACCAATGCACCCACGCGAAGACCGCACTCGCTGTATCTCTTGGAAACAGAATCCAACAGGATCACGTTCTGTTCGATGCCTTGCAATTGCATCGTGGAGAAATGTTTGTATCCGTCATAGCAGAATTCACGATACACCTCGTCAGCGTACAGGTAAAGATCATGTTTCTTCACGATGGTAGCGAGTTGTTCCAGTTCTTCCTTGGAATACAAGTATCCCGTCGGGTTATTCGGGTTCACGATCACGATACCTTTCGTGCGGGGAGTAATTACTTTCTCGATCTCTGCAATCGGGGGCAAAGCGAAGTTTGTTTCGATAGAAGAGGTAACCGTTTTTACCTTTACGCCGCACATAAGAGCAAAAGCGTTATAATTGGCGTAGAACGGTTCGGGGATAATCACCTCATCACCCGGGTTCAACGTGGACATGAAAGCGATCGTGATAGCCTCGGAACCTCCGGTAGTTATCATGATATTCGTTTCGTCGATATTGATACCGATATTCTGGTAATATTTGGCTAATTTTTTTCTGTAGGAAAGATTTCCGGCAGAATGGGTATATTCAATCACCTTCTCGTTACAGTGTTTTAAAGCTTCTAAAGCGACCTCCGGGGTTTGAATATCCGGTTGACCGATATTCAAGTGGTACACTTTAATCCCTCTTTCTTTTGCTTTATCCGCGAACGGAACCAATTTGCGAATCGGCGAAGAAGGCATCGCCATCCCTTTTTCTGAAATCTGTGGCATAAGTTATTCGAGTTTAAATTTATCTTGCACAAAGATAGACATATTGAATGATTTTAAATCAATCAGCCAATCTTTTTAATTTATCATGATCTAATAATTTTATTTTCCTTCCTTTGGCTTCTACCAGTCCCTCGTTCTTCAAATCGGAGAGCAGTCGGATCAGTGTTTCGGTAGCGGTTCCCACGAAATTACTCAAGTCTTCGCGAGTGATATTCAGTCGTAAAGTCCCGTCTTCTTCAACACCGAAATCGGAAGCGATAAGCAAGAGTATTTCTGCCAGCCGGGCTTTTACCGATTTCTGAGCGATATCACGGATATGACGATTGGCTTCTTCCAGTTCCTTGCAGGCGATTTGCATCATTTCATAAGCGAAATCCGAACTGTGTTTCATCATGTGTGTCAACGATGTATAAGAGATATAACACAATATACAGTCGGATAAAGTTTCCACCGAGGTACAAGCTAATTCATTACGGATGACAGAACGAAATCCGAACATTTCGCTCTCTTTCCCGAAACGAATAATTTGCTCTTTTCCGGTAATTCCGGTTTGGAAGATTTTCACGACACCTGAAAAAAGAAAATAACATCCTTTAATGCGAGAACCTTCTTTATAGATGTATTCGCCTTTTTTATAGAATTTTACCGTGTCATCCGTGAATAATGTTTCGAGGTACTCGTCAGGCACACCTTTGAATGTTAGCTTGAATTTGCTAATACATTCCGATAATTTTGGTATTGGAGCCTCTTCTTTCATGCTTTCCTTTTATATCGAACAAATTGCCCGGAATATAGATTCGCAATCATAACCACATTCACGGTATAACTGTTGTTGTGTACCGTGTTCCACGAACTGATCCGGAACACCCAAGCGCACAACCTTGGCGGAATACCCGAGATCAGACATAAATTCAAGCACGGCACTACCCAGTCCGCCCACGATTGTTCCGTCCTCTAAGGTAATGATTTTTTTGAATTTATGAAATATTGAATGGAGTAATTT
Source organism: Butyricimonas hominis (assembly GCF_014287455.1). Taxonomy (NCBI): domain Bacteria; kingdom Pseudomonadati; phylum Bacteroidota; class Bacteroidia; order Bacteroidales; family Odoribacteraceae; genus Butyricimonas; species Butyricimonas hominis. The sequence continues at coordinate 760,747 of NZ_JACOOH010000001.1, read as the reverse complement.
TTCATCCAGAGGTTTGAGGAATCGCATATCATAGAAGGCAACCGAACGCCCCGTTCCCTTTTCAATAGCTTTGAGAGCCTCGTTCCCGATAGCTCCGATGGATACGATGGCAACATCCTCGCCTTCAATAATACAACGTCCTTGCCCGATAGGCAATTCCTTGAACGGAGTACGCCACTTGATCATTGTCCCGTTACCTCGCGGGTAGCGAATGGAGAAAGGTCCTTTGTCCGGCAATTGAGCCGTGTACATCATATCGCGTAATTCTTCCTCGTTGAGGGGAGAGGCTATTGTCAGGTTCGGGATGCAACGGAAGCTGGCAAGGTCAAAAACGCCGTGGTGTGTAGCCCCGTCAGCCCCGACCAATCCTCCCCGGTCAAGACAGAAAACGACGTTGAGTTTTTGCAATGCCACGTCGTGTATTACTTGATCGTATGCTCGTTGCATGAAAGAAGAATAGATATTACAGAAAGGCACGTACCCCTGTGCCGCCAATCCTGCAGAGAACGTAACGGCATGTTGTTCGGCGATGCCGACATCAAAACAGCGATCGGGCATCTCTTTCATCATGATATTTAACGAGCAACCCGATGGCATGGCGGGAGTAATTCCCACGATTTTGGGATTGGTATGAGCCAATTCCAGTATGGTATGACCGAAAACATCCTGAAATTTAGGCGGAGTATTTTCCTTGCATTCTTTGATGATTTCCCCGGTTTCTTTATTGAATTTCCCCGGTGCGTGCCAAGTCGTTTGGTCTATCTCGGCTTGTTTGAACCCTTTCCCCTTGACTGTGATACAGTGGAGAAGTTTAGGGCCTTTGATTTGTTTCAGGTCACGGAGAACCTTGACCAAGTGGTTGACATCATGCCCGTCCACGGGGCCGAAATACCGGAATCCCAGAGCCTCGAACAAGTTGCTCTGGCGTAGCATCAATGATTTGACACTATTATCTATTTTCTGGATGAAGTTTCGGGCTCCCGGGCTGATTTTATTGATGCGCCCGAGAATATTCCAGATATCTTCTTTCAGTTTGTTATATGTTTTGGAAGTCGTGATATCGAGAAGGTATTCATTCATTCCGCCCACGTTGGGGTCAATTGCCATGTTGTTGTCGTTGAGAATAACCAGCAGGTTGGCATTATTAATACCCGCGTTATTCAATCCCTCGAAAGCCAGTCCCCCGGTCATCGCCCCGTCCCCGATAATTGCCACCGATAGGCGGTCTTCCTCCCCGTTCATTTTTGCCGCCACGGCCATTCCCAGTGCGGCGGAAATCGAGGTCGAGGAGTGTCCCGTCCCGAAAGCGTCATATTCGCTTTCGCTTCTTTTGGGAAACCCGCTGAGTCCCTTGTACTGCCGATTCGTGCAGAAGTTGTCCCTTCTCCCGGTAAGAATCTTGTGGGGGTAAGCCTGATGTCCCACGTCCCACACGATATTATCGTACGGGGTATCGAACACGTAGTGCAATGCCACGGTAAGCTCGACAACCCCCAATCCGGCCCCGAAATGTCCGGGGTGTTCCGAACACTCGTCAATGATTTTCTCGCGTAATTCCCGACACAATTGAATCAGGTCGTCTTCCGGCACCTTCTTCAAATCATCGGGAGAGTTTATCGTATCTAATATTCTTTTTTCTTCGTTCATAATTAACCATTGAAAAAAGTCTGAAGGTTTTCTCCCTTCATTTCCAATTTTTCAATTTTCAATTTTCAATTATTAATACACGATTGTTCCGATATTTTCCCCTGAAATGACTTTTTTCAAGTTACCCGGTTGGTCCATGTTGAAAACGATAATCGGTAAATGATTTTCTTTACACATGGTCGTTGCCGTCAGGTCCATCACCTTTAGTCCCCGGTTGTATATCTCGTCATAGGTAATTTTGTCGAATTTGGTTGCTGTGGGGTCTTTCTCCGGGTCGGCAGTATAAATACCGTCCACGCGGGTACCTTTGAACATGGCATCCGCCTCTATCTCGATGGCACGCAGGCTGCTCGCCGTGTCGGTTGTGAAATACGGGTTACCCGTTCCGGCACTCATGATAGTGACATACCCTTCTTTCAAATATTCCATGGCTTTTGCTTTCGAGTAGAATTCCCCGATAGGTTCCATGCGGATAGCCGTGAGTACTTTGTTTTTACATCCCTCGTTGTCTAAAGCTGAACTTAAAGCCAGACTGTTGATAACGGTTGCCAACATACCCATACTATCGCCTTTTACCCGGTCGAAACCCTTATTTGTACCACTCAGTCCCCTGAAAATATTGCCGCCACCGATAACAATCCCTACTTGGACTCCCATTTTTGCAATTTCATGTATTTGACGGGCATAACTCTCCAAACACGTGGTGTCGATACCATATTTTTGACCGCCCATTAAAGATTCTCCGCTGAGTTTTAACAAAATTCGGTTATATTGCATATCTTTGTTTGTTTAAATTTTATAACAAAAAACTTAGTTTCTTCGCTAAAACGCAACAACAAAACTAATGAATTTTTGTTATAACTATAATTTAATTTGAGAATATAAATTTCACCGCAGATGAACAGAACCGCTAATTACGATCTAACAGTCATAGTGCCAGTGTATAACGAGGAGGGGAACATCCTAAGATTAGAGAAAGAGTTGGGGGAGTTTTTAAAGACAGCCAAGGCTACTTCTTGTGTATTGTTTGTAAACGACGGCTCGATAGATGATAGTGAACGCCTTATCCGGGAGGTTTGCGGTAGAAACGAGGGATTTTTCTTTTTGAATCTCGCTAAAAACGGGGGATTGAGTGCTGCCATGAAAGCGGGGATAGACAATTCTTTTTCCAAGTGGGTGGGATACATCGATGCCGATTTGCAAACGACACCCGAGGATTTTAATAGCCTGTTGGAACACGCGGACGAGTTCGAGATGGTGATGGGCATCCGTACCGGACGGAAAGACAGTTTCGTCAAAAATATGTCTTCCCGTATCGCCAACGGGTTCCGCCGAATGATGACGCATGACGGGGTGGAGGATACCGGATGCCCGTTGAAAGTGTTGCGCACCGATTACGCGAAACGGATTCCTTTCTTTACCGGGATGCATCGTTTCCTGCCGGCATTGATACAGTTACAGCACGGGCGGGTAAAACAAGTTCCCGTGCGCCATTTCCCGCGTATCGCCGGAAAATCAAAATATAACTTGGCTAACCGCTTGGTCGGTCCTTTCAAAGATTGTTTTGCTTACCGTTGGATGAGGAAACGTTATATTAACTATCAAGTGGCTGAAAACAATCTATGATTTACGTTGTCGGATTTCTCGCTCAAATTTTCTTTTCCGCCCGGATATTACTGCAATGGATATTGTCTGAGCGGGCTAAAAAAGTAATCTCCCCGGCGATATTCTGGCAATTGAGCATATTGGGTTCTTATCTGTTATTCATCTATGGCTGGTTGAGGGATGACTTCGCTATTATTTTCGGACAAATCATATCCTATTATATTTACATCTGGAACTTGAACAAAAAACACCAGTGGAAATGGTTGCCTTTGGTTTTGCGTACCGTGCTTTTGCTTACGCCTGTTGCGGCAATCATTTACATGATAGAAGACGCGAGCGCATTTGTCGACCAGTTCTTCCGGAACGAGAAAATTCCTTTGTGGTTATTGCTCTACGGTTCGATGGGGCAGATTATATTTACCCTTCGTTTCGTTTACCAGTGGATTTATTCCAAGCGCAAAGACGAATCCCTACTCCCGCTTGGTTTCTGGGTAATCAGCTTATTTGGTTCATTGATTATTGTTTCATACGCCATTTATCGACACGACCCGGTCTTGATACTTGGGCAATCCACGGGTTTACTGGCTTACGGTCGCAACATTTGGCTCTCCCGCAAGGGTAGTTGCTAATTGTTCGCCTTGTGACGGGTGTACCAGATAAAAGATTCCTATTTTCTCGTAATGTACGGTTTCAAGCCATGTCATTATAGCTTCCGAACGAGCCACATCCCGTTCTTTTAGGAAAATCATGCAATCCCCTTGCTCGTACACCTTGAACAAAGAATCCTCGTCCGATATCTTTATCGGGTCTTCATGTAGATAAACATCCATATTTTCCCCGCTACGGAAACGATAGTAATAATAGTGGTCGATATCTTCCTCTTCGCAAATTTCATGAGCTTTTTCAGCCATTTCGGATAATCCTATATTTGAATTGAGCCGCGGCAGGGCAAAGCCCCCGACAAACAATGTCCCCAATATCCCTAGAGCGGCAGTGTTTATCGCTTGGTATAATTTTTTCTTCAGTAGCAGCGAGAAAGCGAATAGACTGAAGACGAAAAGTACACCTATCGCCATGAAAATGAATATGGAGTGCGGGTACTCGAACTTGTTATGGATTGCCAAAGCGACAACGGGGGCAATCATGAATGCGACGACCGGGATATATACCGCGAAAGCAATCCGTTTTTCTTTTATTTTAGGGAGCAACAATACAGTCAGATAAGTGAAAAACGGGAACAAGGGTAACATATAAATATCGAGCTTCGCGCTGAACATGGATAAAAGCACGAAAGACGAAACGATTACGGTCAGGAAAAACTTCTCCTTGTCCGTGGTGAGCAGTTTTTTACGGAGGGCAATAATGATGGTCGCTATATATAAAAGTGACCAAGGGGCAATGGAGTACCAAATCGTGATTCCGTAATACCAGAATGCCTCTTTATGGTGGAATGAATCAATAGCCCGGTTGACGGTCTGGTTAAAAAGCAGGTTATTGAGATAGTCGTTTCCGCCTTCAATATACACGCACCCGAACCATATGGCACATAATCCCAGAAGAATACCCCATGCGCTCCATCCCAGATAACGCCCGAACTGCCGGATTTCTTTTTTCACGATTAGGAATACCGTGATTGAAACGACAGGAACGATAAACCCGACAGGCCCTTTCGAGAAAATAGCCAAGAAGATATAAACTGGTAGTAAAAAACGGTCAAGCGGTCGTCCTTTGCCGGAATATTGTTTATAGAACGTGTACAAAGCCAGCAGGATAAACATGCACATCAGCATATCCATGCGCAACACAAGCCCGGAGCCGATAAAGAATGCGCTCGTGTAAAGCATCAATGAAGCGTTCCACCTTGACCGGGGGGTAGTATCCTCTTCCACCCATTTGTTCATCACGTGAATGGAAACCAGTGCCGGGATGATTGAAAACAGGGAAAGCACCAGCATGTGATATTCGCCGAAAATCCATTTACACAGCATGATAAACCAGAAATACAAGGGTGGTTTATCCGCGTATACTTCTCCTTGGTTATAGAAAGTGAAGAAATGCCCCTCTCGTAAAGCCTCGTCCGCGATGCTCAAGTATTTTAACTCGTTGTTGGGCGTAAAATCCCGAAACAACAACACGGGTAAAACCAAGGCGAATAACAAAAAATATGGATACGGCTTTATATTTTTCATGTCTGTTCGCGTAAGTAATATACGTGTTACGGGAAAGCTAACGAAAAGGTTCTCACAACCTTTTCGTTAGCTTTTCATATTACAATAATTGGAAAAGTACATAAACCCAATGCGCGATAACACCGGCAACAAGTCCGCCGATAGTGTGTGCGACGATGGCCTTTGATGTTAATTGGCGGAATCCCAGGGAATCCAGCATAGCGGTATGGGTACTTAAATAACCGCTCCAGCACATACCGATAGCGGTAAACACGGCAATAGCGTTACCGTCAATCCAGCCTTGAGCCGCGAAATTAGGTACAAGACCTAAGGCTGCGCCCACCGCTCCAAGGGCTGTGATGGGGAATGCAACAAGGTGTGGGTCCTCGAAACCGAAAAGCCACTCGAAAAGAATATTTACTTTACCCGCCAGATAGGGAAGAAGTTCCGTTCCTTGATAAGCGGCTCCGGTATATCCTTCTGCGGACGGTCCGAAAGTTAATATCATCACGAACGTGGAGATAACCAATACCCCCGGGATAATGGCGATACCGATATCTACTCCTGAGCGTCCCCCGTCAAGCAAGGCGTCCAAAATACGCAAGAAAAGAGTTTTATTCGAATTATCCGTATTTTCCTCCACTTCCACGATTTCAGTTATCGCGCTTTCATCTTTGAAATGGGGATGCGATTTCAGGATGAAACGTTGCATAAGGCGGGTGGAAACGATACAACCGCAAAACGCCCCGAACAAACCGATGAAAGGTGCGGAGTAATACCCTTGACCAATCATGAAAACGATAACAAGCAATCCCATGCCGAAAGCGGTTCCGAAATTGGTAAGAGATATCAATTGGTATTTCTTGAAGTAACTGCCGAAACGAACATCTTTTGCCAGAGAAATAATAGCGGGATTATCCGACAAGAATGTCAACACGGCGCCCAACGAGGCAGTTCCCGGTAAATTGAACAAAGGCTTCATCAAAGGACGCAAGATTTTTTCCAAAAGTTTCACGACACCGAACTCCACGAAAATACGTCCCAGGGCACCCGTGATGACACAGATTCCCATTAAATAGAAGACCGTATTCAATAATAAATCATGAGCGGTATTCATGATTGTGTTGAGCATATTCGGGATTTCCATCACGGACGCGATGTAATAAAAAATTCCAACCACGATAATTAGGCATGGAATCCCGGTGGGAATAAATTTCTTCATGTTTTTACAGGATTAATAAATAGAGGGTTGAGTTATTTTTTAATGAAATTAATTCTCCAAGTTAAACCCACGCTAAGCTGCATGTCATCGGGTTGTAAAGTCCCGGAAGCGTTACGGCCTGCGTAATAGGAATAATAAGCGTGCAACCGTACATCGCGGGTACGTGCGGGAAATACCTCGATACCGCCGCCCACGTTCGTGATTTCCGTACCGGGAAGCACGCACAAATCACCTGCACTCTTGTTCTTGTTCACATCGTGAGAGGCATTTACCCGTAAAATCACGTGTTCCCCAATCTCTCGCGTGATACTCCCTATAATAGAGAAATCCTTGAATAAATCACCGTCTTTCACTTGTGCGCCCGTGGTGCGACCCATCAAATCGATATTGAAAGTGGTTTTGCCCGATTTGAATTGGTTTCCTAGAGCGAGATAACCGATAAACTTGTGAGGTAAATACTCGACCAAGTTCGCGGAATAAATCGTGTTCCAGCAATCCCGGTTCCCGTACCACACGAAATTTAAAGCGTAAATATCCCGGTTCCCTTCAATCTGGAATGGAGATTGGCACAATTGAAGCGTGAACAAATCCTTGTTATTGTCAAGCGCGTAGGATGCACTCGCCCCGAATTGATAACAGGAAATATTGTTACAAAACTCGGATAAAGTATAAATATCGATAGGGGCAAGGTCATACTCGTATCCGCCGATACCCACGATTTGTTTTCCTGCGGAAAGACTCCAGTTTTTATTAATCGCGTAATTGAGATAAACGTAATCGATAGAATTAAAAAAAGAACTTTCCGTGTTAGCCTTGTTCAATCGTTGGCGGTAAGCGTAGGAAAATCCCTCGCCGAACGAGCCGTTTATTTTCAAATTAACCATACTTCCCCGGAAACCGTTCTCGGATGCAGGGGCGGAACCCAAGTTATGGTGATAATCAACTCGTGCTTCTCCCGATAAATTAATCGTGTTTTTTTCTTGAGCACACACACTCAATATACCTGATACAGAGAGTAAAAAGAATACAAATATTTTTTTCATAAACTAAATTGATTTTAGGCGGCAAAGATAAATCAACTTTATCGTAAAAGCAATATTAGATTTTGAATTATCTGTGCAAAAAGCGTTTTGCCCCCTTTGTTTGATAATTTAGGTAGGATACAATATAAAATAATTTTATTGTTATAAATTTGCGTCTTAAACGCAAGTGTAATTCAAAAAGATTATGCAGAGAAACTATATACATTACCTCTTTATTCTTATCGTTTGTTGTTTCGCTTTTTTCGTGAATAATGGGGCTGTTTATGAAGATATTATGGAGTCCCGTAACTTGGTTACGGCTCACGAGATGATAGAGTACGACAATTGGTTGGTACCCACCATGAACGGGGAATTGCGTTTGGAGAAACCGCCTCTGCCCACTTGGGTGGCCGCGGGAATAGAATATCTTCAGCCGGACAACATCTCTATGCAACGTGCTGCTGCCGGAATCATGGCAACTTTGATGGTATTTTTCCTTTATTTCTTCGCTTCCGCGTTAAGCGGCAATCGGATGTTGGGATTACTCTCCGCGGTGGTATTGGCGACGTGCTTCAATGTCATCATGGCGGGACGCGTGGCGACATGGGACATCTATTGCCATAGTTTTATGCTGGGAGCGATACTCTTCTTTTATAAAGGAATTGTCAGTCGGCGAACAAGCTGGGGTATGTTTATATGGGCGGGAACATTCCTCGGGTTGTCCTTCCTCGGGAAAGGTCCGGTAGCCTTTTACGCCTTATTGCTTCCTTTCCTGATTAGCTATATTGCCGTGTACCGTCCGTCGTTCAAGAGAAAGGGATTGCCGATAGTGGTCATGCTGCTGGTCTTTGCCGCGGTTAGCTTCTGGTGGTACTTGTATCTGATTATATTCCACAAGGACATGACCATGTTCGTGTGGGCAAAAGAATCGACGGCATGGATGGAGAGAAATGTCCGCCCGTGGTATTATTATTGGCAATTCTTCGCGGAATCCGGTATATGGTCGTTATTCCTGTTGACCGGATTGTGTTGGCCTTGGCTGAAACGGAAAGTGACAATGAAAAAGGAATACGCCTTTGCCGTGGTATGGACCTTAGTGACCTTGGTATTGCTCTCCCTTTTCCCGGAGAAGAAAACCCGTTATCTCCTGCCGATACTCATCCCTGCCTCCATGGTCGTGGCGCATTACGTGGTGTATATATTTGTAGCCACGAAAGAGAAAAAGCTTACCGCCGGCGACCGTGTCGTCTTCCGGGTAAACGCGTTCCTTCCGGCATTGATAGCCCTCGGGATGCCCGTGGCGATATACTTTTTGTTTTACACCAAAGGGCAGATGGGACTGACACTCTTTATCATTGTTACCCTCCTTTTCCTTGTTGCCGCTTATTCTATTTTCGCGGGAGGGGTAAGGATGAAATCGATGAAAGTCTTCACGGGAGTCGTCTTATTGCTGATTTTAGTGGAAACACTGCTTATGCCTCGTGTCGCCAATATGTTCAATAACACCGAAATCAAGAGCATCTCCGCGGTGCGGGAAATCGAGGAAGTGAATCATATCCCTTTTTATTACCCGTCGGACGAGGAATTGCGGATTGAATTGGTGTACGAGGCGGGACGTCGCATCTTACCTTGGGACATCGAGAACGACACCACCCTGCTGGACTCCCTCCCTATCGTGTTGGTTTCCGGCAAACCCGCCGCGGAAATATTACCTCCCGGCATGGCAGAACGGGTAAACCTGCATTTTATCGACATGTACGACAACAACACCCGCCCCAAATCGGACAAGAAACGTTATTCCCCGAAATTCGTGCGCTACGTGACGATTCTGGAAAAGAAAGCGGATTGAAATTGCTGCCTTTTCCGGGCGATGTTCTTATTTGAGTGTCTTGTTTGAAAGCGCGTACAGCGGTACGACTTTTATCTTCTCGTAAGTGGAGAATGGTTCAAGGCTAGTTCGTATCCCATAATCGCAATTTTTCAATTCAATGAATTTGTACATGCTTTGCATAGAGCCGGAATTACTGGCTTTCACTTCGACGGGATAGATTTTGCCTTTTCGGCTAATCACGTAATCGACTTCTGCCTGCGCGTTTCGTTCTTGACGTTGCCAATAATATAGCTCGCTCTTTTTCAAGTAATCGGCATATTTAATCAATTCCAATCCGGCAAACACTTCCGATAATCCACCCTTGTTAATGAAATCGGCATCTTCGCCAACAAGAATATCGACTGCCTGCATTCCCAGCAAGGATTGCATTAGCCCGATATCCAAAAAGAGAAATTTACGGAATTTCGGGTTGCTTTCAGCCCCTAGCGGGATACCATTAGCTGCGGAGTGAGTGACAGGAGTAATCAAACCGGCCAACGAGAGTAACGATAAGGCTTCTTTCACGGAGGGACCGTTCACTGTTTCACTCACTTGCGTGTAAACAAACTTTTGTCCCGCTTGAAGGGCAACAGCCTTCAGTGTTTGTGAAAGTAACAACGGCGATATGCGCGTTTTGTATTTTTTGAAATCATCCTGATAAGTATCCAGTATGTCGTTGTGTACCGCGAAACATTCGTTATAATTCGAATTTTCGACCCATCTTTTTACCGCTTCAGGCATACCACCAACCAAGTAAAAACTACGTAGTTGTGATACCATCTCTTCGTGTAGAGCCAGAGGAAGGGGATGTTCGCAATCTGCTTCATTTTGCTTATAATTTACCTGAATATCAAGTCCTTGTGCCGTGAGAAATTCGTCGAAAGAAAAAGGGTACATGTACATGGAGCGAACCCTTCCAACGCCAAACGAGGGTAGTTCTTTTAACGAGAATTCCAGTAATGAACCGGCTGCAATCACGTGCAATTCCGGGTAATCTTCATAAAAATAACGTAACGAGGAAATCGCGCGCTGGGATTCTTGTATTTCATCAATAAAAAGTAATGTTTCTCCGGGGATTATCGGGATATTGAAGATAGCACTTAGTTGGTTGCATATCTTTTTCACATCGATATTTTCTCCGAACAACGGTTTTATATTTCCTTGGCGTTCAAGATTGATTTCGACAAAGTACTTGAAACTCTCGCCAAGATGGCGGATGGCAAATGATTTTCCTACTTGTCGAGCTCCTCTCACGAGTAAAGGTTTCCTGTTACTACTATTTTTCCATGCTTCCAAGTACGTGTCTATATGTCTTTTGAAATAGTTGCTCATGTTTTGTTGCTTAGTTATTGAATTACACAAAGATATGACTTAGTTATTGAAAATCCAAACCGAAAATCAACCTGAACTATCGAAAATCCAAACCGAAAATCACCATAAACCATCGAAAATCCAAACCGAACGCGCGGGAATCATGCCACGATAAGGGTAAAAAAAACAGGCTTATCGCTAAGCCTGTTTTCTATTTCGAGTGATTTGTCGCTTATCAAACATTCAGCGTGTAACGCAAGAATGAAGTAACGGTCAAATCTTTGTCAACACTCTTCAAGTAATCTCTTACAGACATTTTACCGTCTTGCTCGAAAACTTGGTTCAGCAAAGTAGACTCTTGGAAGAATTTGTTCAAGCGACCTTGAGCGATTTTCTCCAACATGTTTTCCGGTTTACCCTCTTCACGAGCTTTCTCGCGACCGATTTCGAATTCATGGTCAATGATATTCTGTGGGATACCGTCTTTGTCTACAGCAACAGGAGCCATAGCCGCTACTTGCATGGCGATGTTTTTCATCACTTGGGCGTCAGCCGTTTTGTTGAAACCGACAACGGTAGCCAACATGTTTCCCGGGTGAATGTAAACAACACAATCTTCTGCTTTCAAGCAACCGTAGTAGCTTAATTCCAGTTTCTCGCCGATAACTCCGGTTTGTTCAGCAATCTGGTCAGCGATGCTTCTACCGTCCAGTTGGATAGCTAACAAATCCTCCGTGGTGGCGGGCATATTGGCTAAAGCGGCGTCAAGGATGCGAGTCGTGAAACCGATAAATCCTTCATTTTTGGCAACGAAGTCGGTTTCGCAGTTTAATGAAACCATAACTGCATTCTTCCCGTCGGTTTTGGCTAAAACGCAACCTTCTTTTGCATCTCTGTCTGCACGTTTGCTTGCCACAACAAGACCTTTCTTGCGGATGATATCAACGGCTTTGTCGAAATCACCTTCGGCCTCTTGGAGCGCGTGCTTGCAGTCCATCATTCCGGCGTTTGTTGCTTTACGCAACTTCATCACGTCTGCTGCTTTTATTTCCATATTCTTATAAATTTCAATTGTTCGTTGAAGATTTTAGATTATGGAGTTTGAATCAAAAACTTGGAATGATTTCAATCTAAAATCCAAAATCTAAAATCTAAAATTAATTTATTCTTCAGTAGCGGCCTTTTCCTCTACCACTTCCTCTTGAGCTTCCGCTCTGTCGGCGCCTTTCTTGTCACCTTCTTTCTCTCGCTCCGCTTTTCTTTCGCTCAAGCCTTCTTTGATGGCTCCCGCTACTTTGTCGATAATCAAAGAGATAGAAGTAGAAGCGTCGTCATTTGCCGGGATTACGAAATCAATTCCCTCGGGGCTTGAGTTCGTGTCCACGATAGCGAATACCGGGATACCAAGCGTGTTGGCTTCTTTTACCGCAATATATTCCTTCATCACGTCAACCACGAAAAGAGCGGCCGGAAGACGGGTCAGGTCAGCGATGCTGCCCAAGTTCTTTTCCAATTTTGCTCTTTGACGAGATATCTGGAGTCTTTCCCGTTTTGAAAGGTGAGAGAAAGTACCGTCTTTTTCCATTTTGTCAATGGTGGTCATTTTCTTCACGGCCTTACGGATAGTCGGGAAGTTGGTCAACATTCCGCCCGGCCATCTTTCAGTCACGAACGGCATATTGATATTTGAAATTTTTTCAGCAACAATGTCCTTAGCCTGTTTCTTTGTTGCAACAAACAGAATTCTTCTGCCTGACTTGGCTATTTGTTTCAAGGCTGCACTTGCCTTGTCCAACATGATAGCGGTTTTGTTCAGGTCAATAATGTGGATATCATTACGCTCCATGAAGATATACGGAGCCATTTTAGGATTCCATTTACGGGTAAGGTGTCCGAAGTGACAACCTGCATTTAATAATTCGTCGAAATTCGTATTTGACATTTGTGTCATTTTTAAAGTTTACATTCTTAAATTTTATCAATCGCCGGGTAGTTCTCTCGAGAAGTCCCGCCAATTTAGATACTAAACTCTGATTAACGTTTAGAGAACTGGAATCTCTTACGTGCGCCCGGACGTCCCGGTTTCTTACGCTCAACTTCGCGCGGGTCTCTGGTCATGAAGCCTGCCGCTCTCAGTTTGGATTTGTCTTCCGCGTTGATTTTCACCAATGCTCTGGCAATTCCCAAACGTAAAGCTTCTGCCTGTCCGTTAAAACCGCCTCCAACAAGGTTTACTTTGATATCGTATTGTCCGGCAACGCCTAATAATTCAAGCGGTTGTTTCACTACATACTGGAGGGTAGGCAACGTGAAATACTCTTCCAAGCTCTTTTTGTTGATTGTAATATTGCCTTTTCCTTCGTTAAGATAGACGCGGGCTACCGCTGTTTTTCTTCTACCTACTGCATTTACTACTTCCATACCTTGTTATTTAAGTGTGTTTATATCAATTACTTTAGGCTGTTGTGACTCATGATTGTGCTCCGGTCCCACGAACAGGTGCATGTTCTTGAATACAGCTCTACCAAGGCGGTTTTTGGGGAGCATACCTCTTACCGCATGCTCGAGTATTCTCTCGGGGAAACGAACCATCTCTTGTGCGGGAGTTGAAATACGTTGTCCTCCGGGATACTGCGTGTGTCTCCGATATTCTTTATCGGTCATTTTCTTTCCGGTGAAGATTACTTTCTCCACGTTTACAATGATAACATTGTCACCGCAATCCACGTGCGGGGTGTAGCTGGGTTTGTATTTGCCTCTCAATAGTTTCGCAACTTTAGCGGCAAGACGACCCACAACTTGATTCTCAGCGTCAATCACAATCCACTCTTTTTGTGCGGTGGCTTTGTTGACGAAAGTTGTTTTGTAACTAATCTGATCCACTTCTTTTTAAATTATTAATTAAACTTCTGTTTGTATTTCTTCATGGACGCTCTGGCGTTCTTTTTTCCGGTTGAAAATAACGAGGTTTATCGGGCAAACTTTTAGTTTTCAACGGAATCCGAAGCTTCACGGGGAGCATGGCTAAGGTATTCCTCGCGAATTTTCGAGCATTCCACTCCAAAATGAGGGGCAAAATTACACAAAAAACTTTGAACTCCAAAACATTCCGTGAAAATTCGAGAGCGGGAAGGGAATCCGGAGAAGTACTTTATGTCGAGAACGGGATGAGGTTCTCCCCAAAAACTATATAAATTCAGTTTGAATCCCGTATCAATTCCGGTTTACTTCCGGTTATAAAGTTTTTACTAAGCTTTTAGTAAGCTATTAAAACGCTATTATAGTATAGGGTTTTAATAGGGTTTTAATAGGGAACTAATAGCGTTTTACACGGGAGTGAACCGGAATTCATACGGGAATGATACAGTATTCGGGTAGGATTTTTTACTGTTTATCAGTCTTATTAGTACTGAAGTCTTCAGTCGTTAATTGAATTTCTCTTTTGGAATGTATTTGTTGTCTTTCGTGTAGCACGTGAAGATGCCCAAAGCTCCTTGTATGTTACCGACGAGGGGAACGGGAGTGGTGATACTTCCTTGGTTGGCGCTGTTCGCCTCGTAAAGGGAAATCTGGTAATTATAGCATGCCTCGGTGATACGCATCAACGTGATAAAAACAGCGTCGGCTTGCTCTATCTGCGGGCATTTTATCGTTTTTTCGATGGATGTTCCCGGGGTATGGTCGGACAGATCCATGTAGATGGTTTCTTTTTTCAATATCGGATCATCCTGATCGCTCTTTCGGGCTTGTATACTGAAAATATAGTAGTTTTGCCTCGGGTTCCGGGATGTCGGGAATGTAATTGACACGGAATTGGTTGTTTGGGAAACCGTGTAAGAAGAAATTTCAATAGCCTCGGGAACGGCTGTTTTAGCTGTAATGTGTTCGTTCTCGGGTGTAAGGATGCTCAGGAAGAGAGAGTCTATCCCGTAATTCTCCATGCGGGTCATGTGTTGGTAATTGCCTAGAAAGGAAGGGGCTCCCGGCACGGGTACCAGTTGAATGACGCTGTCGGCTTTGATAGATACATCCAAGTCGACGACGGCTCCCGGGTCAATCATTTCGGTAAGAGGTAAAATCTTTGCCGCGTTTAGAATATAAGGTTCTCCGGGGATGCAATAACATTCGATAAAGTATCCGGAGATGGCTCCCATGTCTTTGATCGGGAGTTCCTCTTCGGGCATACAGGAGAACAGACCTGTCAATATGAATATGGAGATGATTTTCCTCATTCGTTTTTACCAATTAATGCGCAGTGAAAGGTAAGGAATAAATGGTAACATTACCTTGGATTTCGGGATAATTTTTGTTAAGTTACGGGTGGTTTCCGCTTGAAAATAAACAAACGAGGGGTTGGATTGGTTGTACACGTTGTATGCCCCGATGCTTAATTTGTAAAAGGTTTTCTTGCCGCTGAATTTGTAATCCAGACTGGCGTCCAGCCTGTGGTTGTCCGGTAATTTGTAATTATAACGGTCCGTGTACACGGGAATCAGAACCGGATTTTCCCCTGTCTGGATTTCCGTGATGTTTTGTGCCACGACCATCCCTTTCGGGAATGTCGTGTACACGCCCGACGAGAATGTCCATAGCGTGTTCAGCAGGAAACGGGGTGAAATTTCATAAGACAGGTTCAGTACGACGTTGTGTTTCACGTCATACGGGGGAAAAAAGGATCGCCCGTTGTTGATTTCGGCAAACTTGCGTTTGGATTCCGAGAGCGTGTAGTTGGCACGTGCATACAGGGCATGGTGGTTTAACGTGAGGTCAAACTCCATGCCTTTGGCATGTCCCTTGCCTTGAATCAGGTTGTCGGTCAAGGCGGAGTATTCCGTCTGAATATCCGAGGCGAAGTCTTTCACGTTACGCATGTCTTTATAAAACAGTCCGGCATAAAAAGAAAGAGTTTGTCCGATCTCTTGGTTTACGCCGATCGAGTACTGGTGGCAGATCGCGGGTTTCGTGTTTTTTGCCAGCGGGTACCAGATGTCGATAGGGGTTTTTACCGTGAAATAAGGGTACAGGCTCAGATACTGCACCGTTTTCGCGTAGTCAGCCCACAGGGTGGTTTTGTTATTTGTATAGCAGATCTTTGCCCGGGGGGAGAACGTGTGAGCTCGGGTATCCCCGTGGTAATACTGGTAATTGCCCCCGATATTTAACGTGAAGTTGTGATTTAACCGGTAGTTTATATCCATGTAAATCTCGTATAGATTGAAGTCCCTGTCGGAACTTTTTATCAGAAGGTTTTCACGTTCATTTGATTTGTTCGCCGTTTCGAAACGCGAATATTCAAATTTGCTCCCTGTGTTTATATTTATTTTGTCGGAGAGTTTACGGTTGTAGGAAATTTGTCCCAGTAAAGCGTAATGGCGGTTGCCGCCGCCCATGGGGATGCTGCCGAAGGCGTCGCCCTCGCTGTACGTGTTTTTGCCGCCGAACTGGAAATCCCATTGTTCCTTGGAGTTGGGGGTATAGGACGCGTTGATGTTGCCGGAAAACGTGTGCCAGTCGAATATGTATTGCACGTGTTCGCTGATCTTCATTTTCATGTGGTCGATGGAGAAGAGCCCGAATGCGGAGGCTTTCCACTTGTCCGAAAGACGTGAATCTATACTCGCGGTAATATCACTGAAAGAGTACTCCGGCATATAGTTAGGATTTTGTTCGTTGTCCATTGACCGGTTGTAGAGTTTGGAGATATGTTGCAAATAAGAGGTACGGGCGGAAACGGCAAACGAGGTGTGATTCTTTACGATCGGTCCTTTGGCTTTAAGAGCGGATGACACGAGTCCTATGGTGACTTCCCCCTCGTGTTTGTATTTGTTGCCCGGATCGGGACGCATGTTTATATAAGAGGAGAGAAAGCTGTTGTAGCGGGCGGGGAAGCCGCTTTTGAAAAGGGTGGAATTTCCCAGAATGTAAGGGTCGAAAGTGGAAAGTACCCCGGTAAGGTGATCCGGGTAGGCTATCACCATGTTGTTGATTAAAAAGCCGTTCTCGTTACTGTTTCCCCCGCGGACGTAAATGCCGGAGTTCAGTGCGTTGGTGGTCACGATGCCCGGCATCGTGGCAAGGTATTTCAAAACGTCTTGTTCTCCCAGTATTGCGGGTATCCGTTCAATATTTTTTATGGACGAGAGGATACGCCCGCTTGCCGGTACGGCTCTTACCACTACTTCTTTCAGGTTGTTTTGCTTGTTTCGTAACGTGACGACGAAGGGGGCATCGCTTTTCGTTAGTTTGTAAGTTTCGCTCTTGTAGTTGACATGCGAAAATTCCAAGGTACAGGGGATCGTGCATTCCAGTTGGAAAAAGCCTAGCGAGTCGGTGGTGGTGCCGTTTTTATTCTCCATGCAATAGATATTTACCCCACTCACGGGTTCTCCCGAGTTTGCGATGACTTTTCCCATGACAAGCGTTTGCGCGTCAAGGGAAAAAGAGATTAGGGTGAACAAGATAATGAACCATCTAGCCATGCATGCAACCATTTGTATTTCCGAAACATTACAAATGTAGTAAACAAATTAACAGGATCATGGTTGAGCGTGTGAATAAATGTTGTTATTTTGCAGATTAACAGTAAAACTCATGTCATGGGAATATATGTACACGTGCCTTTTTGCCGGAGTAAGTGTTTTTATTGCGGTTTTTATTCGGTTGCTTCTCTGAAATTGAAAGAGGCTTATCTGGACGCGATTGAGCGGGAGATAGCGTCGCGGCGGGGGTATTTGCCGGGTAAGGATGTGAGTACGGTTTATTTCGGCGGGGGAACTCCGTCTTATCTGGAGCGGGGGGAGTTGCAACGGATAGTGGATGCGCTGGAAATGCATTATGATATTTTGCCGGGAGCGGAACGGACTATCGAGTTGAACCCGGAGGATTTGACAAGGGAGCGGTTGGCGGGTATCCGGGAGATGGATTTTAATCGTTTAAGCATTGGTGTACAGTCGTTTTCTGACGTTCATTTGAAGCGAATAAACCGGACGCACACGGGGCGGCAGGCAATCGAGGGGGTGCGATTGGCGGCATCTTTGGGGTTTGATAATATCAGTGTGGATTTAATTATCGGGTTGCCCGGACAGATGGACGAGGAGTTGATGCATGATGTTGATATTGTAAATAGTTTGCCTGTAAAGCATTTGTCCGTTTACATGTTAAGTGTTGATTCAAATACGGTTTTCGAGGTGATGGTGAGGCAGGGGAAGTTTAAGCCGGAGGATGAGGAGGTGATGGCTTGTCGTTATGACAGGGTGTGCAAGCGTTTGAAAAGTATTGGTTTCGAGCATTATGAAATATCTAATTTCGCACGGGAGGGGAGATATTCGATTCATAACACGTCCTATTGGCAGCAAAAGCCTTATATCGGTTTCGGTCCTTCGGCTCACTCGTATGATTTGCATTCCAGACAATGGAACACGGCGAATTTGAAAACCTATATAGAGAGTTTAAATAATGGATTGTTATCTTTTGAAAAAGAGGAATTAACGGATGTGGATTTGTATAACGAGTACGTGATGACGAATTTACGGACGATGTGGGGGATAGATTTGCGGGAAATGGAGCGGTTGTATGGTTCATGCTGGAGTCGAGTGCAAGAGCGGGTAAGTTGTTATTTGGCTAGCGGTGATTTGGTGAAGAGTGGCTGTAGGTTGAAAATCAGTGAAAAAGGGTGGATGATTTCCGACGCGATTATGAGTGATTTGTTTTTTGTTTAATTTTTTCAAGAATTGACTCACCCGCTTTTCAGGTTCATCCGTATTTAAATTAGTTTACGATAGTTACTAATTTTAAATTACGGATTTATGAAAAAAATGATTTGTTTTGTATTGGTGTCCTTTTTAGGAGTGATGTTTTCTTTGGGAAGTGCATCTAGGGAAGAAAGAGTGAGTGTTCGAGCGACGGAAACTATTTATGAAGTTATCTATTTTGGAAAGGTATATGACAATTCTGCGGTACAGCATTTACAAAATGTGTTGCGCCAACGATTAGAAGTTTATCGAGATGCTTTCGAGCAGAGGGGATATAGTTTGAGGTATGAGAGGGATAGTTGGGAATATAGGCATCCATCTTACAGGTTTACTATATTTTTAGGACATGCAGATCCAGAATATGCGAGGTTGACTATAAAGGGGCTAGTACGTGGTTTCGGGAAACGACTTATAGAAGAGGCTCAGGTAAATGTTAGTATGGATGCGAAAATAGCAGATATTGGAGAACTTGAGATTTAAAATGGATTTAATGTATGGATAAATTTATGATTTCTCACATTACCCGGAAGCAATTCCGGGTGATTGTTCGCGGAGGCTTGTTTCGCTTCTCGTTGTTTTTTACCTGTTTTGTTGTTTTTGGATTGCAATTGTTTTTTCAGGGTGATTATTTTGAACATTCTTTGACAGGATTAAGCACGATGGCTTCATTCATTCCTTACGAGAATCAGTATCTTTACGTGATTATTTCTGTTTTTTTGTTGTTTTTTCTTGTCGGAGGTTTTTTGGGCGCAGAACGCAAGTTGGATTCGACAGCGGCGATTTATTCTCGGGCGGAGAGTAATGGAGAGTTGTTGTGCGGGTATTTTTTCGCTTTTATTGGAGTTGCTTTGCTGGAAGCTTTTGTTGTTGTTGGGGTTGGTATGTTTGTGCACGTTTTTTTTAGTTTGGCGCCGTTTTTTTTGTTGCCCTATTTGTTTTATGTGTTCACGTTGACATTGCCGGCTCTCGTTTTTTACACGGGATTGACATTTTTGTTTTTGGTGGTGGTGCGTGAGCAGTTTCTCGCATTGGTGTTTTTGTTGGGAATTTTGGTATTGAACTTGTGTTGTACGGATGGTGTTGCCAGTGGAGGATGCGATCCGTTGGGGATATATCTTTCAAATGCTTTTTCCAATATAACGGGACATCCGAATTTGTTGCCTTATCTGGTGCAGCGAGTGGGGTGGTTTCTTGTTGGGATGGGGTGTTTCGGGGTGGCTGTTCGTTTTTTTGACCGTTTGCCGAATTGCCCGAGGAGGAGGTTGGCGTTGCCTGTGATGTTTGTCGTGGCGGGAGGTGCGTGTATTTTTTCTTTTTACATGAATCACGTGCGGGATTCCAACCTTCGGGAAGTTTACAAGGACACGTATGCCCGTTATGCGGGGAAGGAGTGTTTGACGCTGGAGAAGTGTGATGTCGATTTACGGTTCGAGGGGGATGAGATGAATTGCGAGAGTCGATTGGTGTTAAGGAATGAAACAGGTGGGAGGTTGGATGAGGTATTATTTTATTTGAACCCGTCGTTGAAGGTTTTGTCCGTGAAGAGCGGGGAAAAAGAAATTCATGTTATAAGGGATAATCAGGTGGTGTGGTTGGAACAGGAGGTCGGGGTGAATGAGCGTTTGGAGATTACGGTTGTTTACGCCGGGGGAATTGATGAGCGGGTGTGTTATTTGGATGTGCCGGATGAGCATCAACGGGAAAAGCAATTCCTGACGTGCCGTTTCGGGAAACATCATGTTTTTTTAGATAGGAATTACGCTTTGTTGTTGCCAGCGTGTTTGTGGTACCCAGTCGTGAACCCAATGGTGAACCCGAAAGCTCCCAATGATGTTGTTTTTCCGTTTGCGGATTATACCTTGACGGTGTCGGGGGTCGGGAAGAAAAAGGTGATTTCGCAAGGGAAACGGGTGGATGCAGGTGAGCGTATTAAATTCGTGCCAGAATACCCGTTGCAGGGACTTTCTCTTTGTATGGGGGATTACGTGCAATTTAGCGTGGTGGTTGATAGTGTGCAATATGGGATACACGTGTTTCGGAAAAATATAGATGCCTTGAAAGGTTTGTCGCATGTTAATATGAAGGAACCGATTCGAGAACTGAGGTATTTGCTGAATGAGCGTTTGGCGTGCACGTACCCGTATCATCGTTTAATGGTAGTGGAGACACCTTTGTCTTTCGCATCGTATTACCGGGAACAACGGGGCGGTTACGAGTATGTGCAGCCGGAGGTGTTGTTTGTGCCGGAGCGGGGAGTCGGTTATTGGAAAAATGTTCGTTGGCAGAAGCAATATGAGATTGAGCGAGAACGGGAGTTTATGGATGCTTTGCAACGGGATGGGTGGGGCAGGGGAACGATTGACGATTTGCAATTTAGTCGGTTGTCCCCGGAAAAACAAGAGAATTCTATCGTGATGAATTTTTTTAAACAATTTTTTTTTGAAAAGTATGAAACTTCAAGAGGAGTTTTAAGTGATGCTGAATTTAAATTGTGGCAACCGGATTGGAAAAGATGGGAATTTGTGGAGAGAGAGTATTCATTGAATCCATATTCGTTGTTCCCGATGTTGCGGGAGCGTTTGTACTCTATTGATGGTCAAGATAAAGGGGTGATAAGTTCTGTGTTATATTATGTCGTGAAAATTGAAATGGAACATTTGTGGCGAGTGGGAGGGGATGCAAGGTATTCTGATAGGGAGGCTATATCTTACCTGAAAAATTATAGTTTAGAGGATGCACTGAATGATGTCTTGTTGTCGGCAAATGTTAGAGAGAAGATTCTAGCTTTGAAAGTGGATGAATTGTTTCAACTTTTTGCGGCAAGGGGTGTTCAACCTCCTCAATTGTTCCGGTATATTGATTCGACTTTTCGCCAATCGATGTTTCAAACGATTGATGTCGGACGTTTGAAACGTGATTTTGTTTCTCGTTACGGGGTGGATTGGGATTCTATTTTACCGGGATGGCATAGGCAAAAGGAGTTGCCGACATATTTGCTTAAGAGTTTTTGTGCAACCAAAATAGATAATAAGCGAGTAAAAAGTGTAGATCCGATGGATGTTTCTTTGGACAAGTTATTTTGCGACCTGAAACAGAGGAAGTTTCGTTATCGGATTAATCTTGAGATATATAATGATAGTGATGTGGATGGTTGTGTCATGTTAAAGGATCAAGGGGACGGGTATGGGAAATATTCGGGAGATTGTCATTATGAATTGGTGCAATTGAGAGCGAGGGAGGGGAAGATTATCAAGAGGGAATATGAAGGATTTGCCCCGTATTTGGATTTAGGACTTTGTTGTAATGAACCTAGGGTGTTTCGGAGCGGGGATGAGGAGGCTATCGGTTCAGGAGATACGGTTTGTTACGTGGAACGGGCATATTTCACGGGGGAAGGGAATCCGTATGAAATAGTGGTAGATAACGAGAGTCCTGTTTTTCATGTGGAAGAGAAACGTTCTTGGCGTTTGCAGGATCTTTTTGGTAAGAAGGATAAAGTGAGCGAGGATGTATTTATTTATCCGGATGAGCAGATTTGGAAAAAGGCGGTTCAATGTCAAGATAATAGGGGGGATAATTTGTTCGGGACTCCTGTCGCTTCGGCGATGTACAAGCTTGCGGGAGAGGGGAATGCGGCAGTCTCGTGGAAAGCGGAAATTAGTAAAGAAGGCAAATACGAGATTTGCGTGTACGTGAAACATTTGCCGGTTCGGGGTAATCACAAAGAAATTGAACGGTCGCAAAACGCAAGAAGAGATTTACCCAATAGGCAGTATTACACGGTACGGAATGGAGAAGATGAGTATCAAGCGGATACGGATACGCAAGATTTTTGGGGGCAACTCATGGGAGCGGATAATTGGTTCTCCTTGGGAACATTCACGTTAAAGCCGGGTACGGTGGAGGTGATTCTTTGGGACAAGGGGGAAGAAGTTGATCAGGTGATTGTGGCGGATGCAGTAAAGTTTGTTTTTATTGAAAAATAATGAAAAACTACTCCGGTGAAGTAGTACTTGGAGATTTTGTGTATATTTGCGGTGTAAGTTTAATATTTAAATGTTTTTTAGATGAAAACAAGTAGAATGTCAGTCAAAGAACTGTTGCAATCAACGGATTGCGGTATTGAGGTTGAGGTTAAAGGATGGGTAAGAACCAAGCGCGGTAATAAACAAGTGAATTTTATCGCGTTGAATGACGGCTCTACGATAAATAATATACAGGTGGTGGTTGATATGGAGAA
Organism: Butyricimonas hominis; assembly: GCF_014287455.1. Classification (NCBI taxonomy): domain Bacteria; kingdom Pseudomonadati; phylum Bacteroidota; class Bacteroidia; order Bacteroidales; family Odoribacteraceae; genus Butyricimonas; species Butyricimonas hominis. Next base: position 737,911 of record NZ_JACOOH010000001.1, on the reverse strand, counting down.
GACCCCGGAGGAGGTGATGAAGAAGGTGACGACGGGTGCGGCTGTTCACGTGAAGGGGGTGCTCGTGGAGAGTACCGGGAGCGGACAGGCTCGTGAGATTCAGGCTTCGGAGGTGATCGTGATGGGAGAGGCCGATCCGGATAAGTACCCGATTCAACCGAAAAAGCATAGCTTGGAGTTCTTGCGGGAAGTGGCGCATTTGCGTTTCCGCACGAATATTTTCGGTGCGGTGTTCCGTATCCGCCACGCGATGGCTTACGCTATCCACAAGTATTTTAACGATCATGGTTTTTATTATTTGCATACGCCGTTGATCACGGCTTCCGATTGCGAGGGGGCGGGAGAGATGTTCCGGGTGACAACGCTTGACCCGAAGAATCCGCCATTGTTGGAAGACGGAAGTGTTGATTTTAGACAGGATTTCTTCGGGAAGTCAACGAACTTGACGGTGAGCGGACAGTTGGAAGGAGAGTTGGGAGCTATGTCCTTGGGACGTATTTACACGTTCGGACCTACTTTCCGGGCTGAAAATTCCAACACGACGCGGCATTTGTCGGAGTTCTGGATGATCGAGCCGGAAGTGGCTTTCTATGATATCAACGATAACATGGATTTGGCGGAGGATTTCTTGAAGTACTTGATCCGTTACGCTTTGGATAACTGCATGGATGACTTGCAATTCTTGAGCAAGCGTTTACAGGAGGAAGAGAAGGACAAGAAGGCGGAAGACCGTTCCATGGAGTTGATCGAGAAGTTGCAATTTGTGCTGACTCATGATTTCGAGCGGGTGACTTACACGGAGGCTATCGATATATTGATGAATAGCAAGCCGAACAAAAACGGTAAGTTCCAGTATCCGGTGACAGGCTGGGGTGTGGATTTGCAAAGTGAGCACGAGCGCTATCTGGTGGAGAAGCACTTCAAGAAGCCAGTGATTTTGACGGGATACCCGAAGGAGATCAAGGCTTTCTACATGAAGCAAAACCCGGACGGCAAGACCGTGGCGGCGATGGACGTGCTTTTCCCGCAGATTGGGGAGATTATCGGTGGGTCGCAACGCGAGGAGAATTACGATAAATTGGTTACCCGTATGCAGGAAGTCGGGATTCCGGTGTCCAGCATGTGGTGGTATTTGGATACAAGACGTTTCGGTTCGGCGGAGCATAGTGGTTTCGGGCTTGGATTCGAGCGATTGTTGCTGTTCGTGACCGGAATGGGAAATATCCGTGACGTGATCCCGTTCCCGCGTGCGCCGAAGAATGCTGAATTTTAATTTTTAGGATAAAGGGATGCTCAAGCAGAGTTTACAACAGAAGTTGGGGTTGAAAATCAATCCGTTGCAAATCCAGCTGATAAAGCTGCTTGAGCTTCCCACGTATCAATTGGAACAACGGATAAAGGAGGAGTTGGAGTCGAATCCTCTTTTGGAAGAGGGAGAAGAGAAGCCGGAACCGGAGGTGGATTTCAAAGAGGGGGATGATGAGGTGGATTACGAAGAGAATGCGCATGAAGAAGAGGAATATAATTCCGCGGATGATGAATTTTCTTTGGATGATTATATTAGTGACGATGATGATATTCCGGATTACAGGCTGAGTTCCTCGAATGCATCCAAGGATGATGATGCCCGCGAGTTCGTGCTTTCGGGTGGGATTTCGTTCCGCGAGAATCTGGTGCAACAGTTGGGCACGCAGCATTTGCGTGAGCTGGATCGAAAAATTTGCGAGTATATTATCGGTAATATTGACGACGACGGTTATTTGCGCCGGGACGTGGAGAATATCGTGGATGATTTGGCTTTCGGCGCGGGTATCGAGGTGGACGATGCGAAGATCGAATCCCTGTTGAAGGTCGTGCAGCAATTTGACCCGCCGGGTGTAGGGGCGAGGGATTTGCGCGAGTGTCTGTTGTTGCAGGTGAAACGCCGTTTGTCGGAAGGGGCTTCCCCCGCGTTGGTGGATGCCCGTATTATTCTGGAGGATTATTTCGAGGAATTTTCCAAGAAGCATTACGAGAAGATTTCCAAGCGGATGAAGATTTCGGATGCCGAGCTGAAAGAGGCGGTGGACGAGATATTGAAATTGAACCCGAAACCGGGTGGACAGATTTCCGATTCGTCCGTGCCGGGTGCGGAAAAGATTATACCGGATTTTAATCTGGATATCGTGGACGGGGAGTTACAACTTAGTTTGAACACGGGAGATATTCCCGAGTTGCGGTTGAATAAGTCTTACGTCAATATGCTGGAGGATTACCAGAAGCATTCCAATTCACGGGAGAAAAAAGATGTGGTTTCTTTCGTGAAATACAAGTTGAGTTCAGCCCGTTCGTTTATCGATGCCGTGCAGCAGCGGAATAACACGTTGATGCTGACGATGACGGCTATCGTGCAGTTTCAGAAACAATTTTTCATGACGGGGGACGAGAGTAAGTTGAAACCGATGATCTTGCGGGATATTGCTGATATCACGGGATTGGATGTTTCGACGATATCGCGTGTTTCCAATTCAAAATATATACAGACATGGTTTGGTATATATTCTTTGAAACAGTTCTTTTCAGGGAGTATGCCGACGAGTAGCGGAGAGGAAGTGAGTACAGGGGAAATTAAAAATGTGCTTAAGGATATTGTAGAAAGTGAGGATAAGCGTAAGCCGTACACGGATGACGAATTGGTGGATATGATGAAAGACAAGGGATACCAGATCGCCCGAAGGACGATCGCCAAGTACCGCCAATTGCTGGATATTCCGGTTGCCCGACTTCGTCGAGAAGTTTAAAATGAATGTTTTTTTTATATGAGAATTTTTGCATGGTGTGTGTCGGTACTTTTTCACCCGTTGTTGTTGCCGATGTATATGTTATTTATCACGTTTAATTCGGACACGATTTTCTCGGGGATTCCGGTTTACACGCAACGTATGTCTTATATGTTGACTTTACTGGGAGTGACGATGCTGCCGTTGTTGAGCCTTCCGTTGTTGAAATGGCTTGGGTTAATAGGTAATTATCGGTTAATACATAAGCAAGACAGGGTGTTTCCCGTGTTGGCTACTGTCGTGGGGGCTTTTTTGGTGTTTTATCTGTCCCGGAATCTGCCGTTTTCCAATATCGTGCGGGAGTTGTACTTGATTATGGTGATTCTGCTTTCCGGGTTTATGATCGTGACGATGCGCTGGAAGATGAGTATGCATATGACCGCGATAGGGGCTTTGTGTGCTTTTGTCTTTACGTTGGGGACGAAGTATTTCGGGGAGGTGGTAAACCTGTTGCCTTTTCTGATTCTGATTGCCGGGGTTCTGGCTTTTTCAAGGCTGTACTTGAAACGACACACTCCCGCCCAGATTTATGCCGGGTTCTTTTATGGCGTAATCGTGGTGAGCGTACTGTTTAATAAAGGGTAATCCAGATATCATCCTGTTTCAAGCGGCGAGCCAGTTCGTCCCTTTGCCTTGTGGCTTCCTGTTTGTCGGGATTGTTCGCTATACTTACCCGGTAGCGTTGGTCTTTCGTGATGATTTGCGCATCGGTGTATCCCTGTGCTTTTAACCGGGCGACATCTTCCCGTGCGAGGCTCTCGCGGGGATGGCTTGCCACGATGATGTGGTAGCTTTTTGTCGGTGTTGCAGGTTTTTTCGTTGTTGTCGTTTGAGGCGTTGCGGAAGGTTGTGCTTCCGCCGGCGGCACGGGAGTTTTTTCGGTACTCTTGGCGGTGGCTGTTGCCTTGGCGGGAGTCACGCTCAGTTCTCGCTTGACATTAACGGTTGTCAGGTTTTTAGGATTCATTTTATCGCGTTGACAACCGACGAGGGTGAGCAACGCAATAAATGACAGGAATAACACGAATTTCATAGTCGTTCAATTATTTGACAGGATGTATCCATGCTTCTTCATTGCCGGGAATCTTGTGGAGTTGCCGGGCAGCGGCAACGGCCTCTTTGTGAGTGGCGTATCCCTCGTAAGCGACCAGATACAGGTTTTCAAAATAGGGCATGACTAATGCGTTTGGGTATCCTTCTTTTTGAAGTTTCTCGCGTAGGCGGTCCGCGTTGCTTTTGTATTCAAAACATCCGGCAATAAGGAAATAAGCGGGAGCTTCTTTTACGGAGGTCGTTTTTGGCTCTTCCTTGTTTATGTAAACAGTGTCCCGGATGATAACCGTTTCTTTCTGAACAGTCTGAACGGTTTCTTTTTTAGTGGTTTTCTCCGTGCATGAGGAGAAAAAAGCGGCTAGAACAGCAATCGTGAGAAATAAATACGCTTTCATACTTCGTGAAATTTATAATTTATCATGCCAAGATACGAACAAATTTATTGTTAATAAAGTATTTTCCTCTATTTTTGCGTGGAAAGTAAGAATTTCTAATTTAACTACCGATTATGAATAAGATTATTGGCGTTTTGTTGCTTTTGGTGATGGTTTCTTCCTGTAAGGAGGAGGCTGAACCTGTCGTGAAAATTTCCACGAATTATGGTGATATCCGGATTCGTTTGTACGAGAATACTCCCAAACACCGGGATAATTTTTTGAAGTTGGTGAAAGAGAATTTCTATGACAGTTTGTTGTTTCACAGGGTGATAAACCACTTTATGATTCAAGGTGGTGACCCCACGTCCAAGAATGCAGCGCCGGACGTGATGTTGGGCGAGGGGGATGTCGGCTATCGGGTGGATGCGGAATTCCGTGTGCCGGAATATTTTCACAAGAAGGGAGCGCTTGCCGCGGCTCGTGAAGGCGACCAAGTAAACCCGGAACGCGGTTCCAGCGGGGCACAATTCTATATCGTTCAAGGGCGGGTTTATGAACCGGAAGAGTTGGAAACCATGGTGCAAAGTATTAACGGAAGACGTAAACTGGCATTGTATAACCAATTAAAGATGAAATATGTAAGCGAATTGGAGCGTTTGCAGGAAGCGAACGACACTGCCGGTCTTGCTACCTTGTCGGAGAAATTGACGCAAGAGTGTGACAGTCTGTTCGCCGACGAGGAATTGGTATTGTCCGAAGAACAGAAAAAGGCTTACACGACGGTTGGCGGTACGCCGCATTTGGACGGGCAATACACGGTTTTCGGGGAGGTGATCGAGGGATTGGACGTGGTAGATAAAATTGCAGCCGTGAAAACGGGAAGTGCCGATCGTCCGGAGAAGGATGTGGTGATTTATAGCGTGAGGAAGGAGTAAGAATAGATTATATAATATAATGGATTAAGGAGGGCGTGTCAAAACACGCCCTCTCGTCCATAAAGTCTGAAAGTGTCAAAAGTCATTTTTAACTCCCTCCCCCCTTCGGGGTATTGAGCCCGGAAACCGGTCTCGAGGTGGCTGCGAAGCAGACGGAGGAGTTTTAGAAAGGAATGGACTTTTGACACATTCTTTTATCTCTTTTAGATACCCGTGATTTTCTTGATTTCGTTCAGTTTGTTCAAGGCTTCCAAGGGGGTTAAGCTGTTGATGTCGAGTCCCGCGATTTCGTCACGGATTTGGAGTAACACCGGGTCTTCCAGCTGGAAGAAACTTAATTGAATACCTTCCCGTTCGTTGCCGATGTTGGCTACATTTTTTTGTATGTTTCCGTTGGAATTACGATCATTTTCAAGTTGTTTCAGTATCTCGGACGAGCGTTTGATAACGGATTGGGGCAGTCCTGCCATTTTACCGACTTGGATACCGAAGGAGTGGTTGGAGCCGCCCTTGACTAACTTGCGGAGAAATACGATCTTGTTGCTGATTTCTTTCACCGACACGTTGAAGTTCTTGATCTTGGGGAAGGAACTTTCCATTTCGTTCAGTTCGTGATAGTGGGTGGCAAATAGTGTTTTAGCTCTATTTTTGGGATTCTCGTGCAGGAATTCCACGATAGCCCAAGCGATGGAAATTCCGTCGTAGGTAGAGGTACCCCGTCCCAGTTCGTCGAAGAGGACAAGACTGCGGTCGGAGATGTTGTTTAGTATGTTTGCCGCCTCGTTCATCTCGACCATGAAGGTGGATTCCCCGAGGGAAATATTGTCAGAGGCTCCTACACGGGTGAAAATCTTGTCAACATACCCGATTTTGGCAGATGCGGCGGGGACGAAACATCCGGCTTGTGCCATGATGACGATGAGTGCCGTTTGCCGCAAGAGGGCGGATTTACCTGCCATGTTGGGTCCGGTGATGATAATGATTTGTTGTTTCTCGTTATCCAGATAAAGATCGTTGTCGATGTAATTTTCTCCCGGGGGTAATTGTTTCTCGATCACGGGGTGGCGTCCGGCTTTGATGTCGATAACGAATGATTCGTTGATTTCCGGGCGATGGTAGTCGTTGGTTATGGCAACGTTGGCAAACGAGATTAAAGCATCAATATGCGATATGATCCGGGCATCCTGTTGGATAGGGCGGATATATGTCGTTGCCTTTGCCATGAGTTCGTTGTAGATGTCGCTTTCCAGTGTTTGAATCCGTTCTTCGGCACCCAGTATCTTTTCCTCGTATTCTTTTAATTCCGGGGTGATGTAACGTTCGGCATTGACGAGCGTCTGTTTGCGGATCCATGTTTCGGGAACTTTGTGCGTGTGGATTCTGGTGACCTCGATATAGTACCCGAACACGTTGTTGAAGCTGATTTTCAGCGTGGGGATTCCGGTATTTTCGATTTCCCGTTGCTGCATTTTCAACAAGAGTTCTTTCCCGTGGGAAGAGATATTCCGCAATTCGTCCAGTTCCGCGTTCACGCCTTCGGCGATCACGTTGCCCTTGCTTAGTAAAGCGGGGGCGTCTTCCCGGATGTCTTTTTCTATTCTTTGGTATAATTCTTCGCAATCATCCAGTCGTTCCACCCATTTGCATAGAATCTCGTTTCCCGTAGCCAAGGCTTGTTCTTTTAACGGTTTAATCGCTTGTAATGCAACTTTTAGTTGAACTATTTCCCGGGGGGAGATACGTCCGACGGCAATTTTAGAAGCAAGACGTTCCAGATCGCCGATGGTGCGAAGTATTTGTTCCAGTTCCAAGCGTTCGTTCTCGTGGTTCACGAAACATTCCACGATGTCAAGACGTTCGTTGATCTCTGCCGGATTTTTCAAGGGCATACACAGCCAGCGGCGTAATGTACGTCCGCCCATGGGGGTGATGGTTCTGTCGATAATGTCTGCCAAGGAGCGTCCGCCCTCGTGAAGCGTGTCCAGAATTTCGAGATTGCGCAACGTGAACCGGTCGAGCAATACGCAGGTCGATTCGTCAATACGGGAGATCGAGGTGATATGTCCGACAAGTTCGTGTTTGGTTGCATCAAGATAGTAAAGTACGGCTCCGGCGGCAGAGATACCGCAATCCATTTTGTCGATCCCGAATCCTTTCAGGGTGGTGACCTCGAAATGTTTTTTCAATCGGTCGGCTGAAGATTCGGTTTCAAAGAACCATTCTTCTATGGGGTACGTGTAATATTTAGAACCGAAGATTTCGTTGAAACGGGTTTCCGAGCCTTTGGGGTAAAGAACTTCCTTGGGCTGGAAACTGTTTAGTATCTTGTCCATGGTTGCCGGGGTGCCTTCCGTCGTGAGAAATTCTCCCGTGGAAAGATCCAGAAGGGAGAGGCCGGCTTTGGTTTTAGTAAAATAAACGGCAGCGAGAAAAACGTTATTTTTGTTGTCAATGGTGTTCTCGTTGTAGGAAACACCGGGTGTTACCAATTCGATAACGCCTCTTTTCACGAGTTTCTTGGTTTTCTTGGGATCTTCCAATTGTTCGCAAATGGCTACACGTTGCCCCGCACGCACGAGTTTCGGGAGGTAGTTGTCTATGGCGTGATACGGGAAGCCTGCCAGTTCGACGTCACCGGGAGAGCCGTGGGAACGTTTCGTCAGGGTGATGCCTAGAATTTTAGCAGTGAGCTTGGCGTCTTCGCCGAAGGTTTCGTAAAAGTCACCCATACGATATAACAGGATCGCGTCGGGATATTTTGCCTTTGCCGAATAATATTGCTGCATTAACGGGGTCGTTTGTTCTTCTGTTTTGGTTGCCATATATTTTATTATCTTTAGCTTATAGATTACGGTTGAATTTCACCTTCCAAAATTAATTATTTTGGACGAGATTTACTTTAAAACCTCACAAACATTGTGTAAATTTGCCTTGGCTTTAGGAAACGAACAAGGGTTATTGCCATAACCCGGTGGTGTTTTTTTTCGTATGAAGGAAGACGGAGGTAGGGGAGGAGCCTAAGTAATAAATTAAAGTATATGGAGAATATAGTGGAAACATTGGCGGCTTACGGGTATTCAAATTTGGAAGATCGTATCGAATTTGAGTTGGACGGCGTGATTGAAAAAGAAATCGCTCCGGCTTATTGCAACGAGAATTTCGAGTTGTGCGTTTCTTGTATGGATTACACGACGTTGAAAGTGACTGACTCCGAAAAGTCCGTGACTGCTTTTGTGACAGAACTTTTAAAGAAAATCAAGAAGAATACGTTGCCGGACGTGGCTTCTGTTTGCGTTTTTCCCCGTTTCGCTCCAGTCGTGAAAGCAGGGTTGGCGGGTACGCCGATCAAAACGACCGTGGTAGGGGCTTGTTTTCCTGCCGCGCAGACATTTCTCGATGTGAAGTTGGCCGAATGTAAGGAGGCTATTGCCGCCGGGGCAGACGAGATTGACGTGGTTATTTCCGTGGGGGAAGTGCTGGAACGCAATTACGAACAAGTTTATAAAGAGCTGGTTGCTATTCGGGAAGCGTGTGCCGGAGTCGTGCTGAAAGTGATTCTCGAAACAGGAGAATTGAAGACGATAGAAAGTATATTCAATGCTTCTTTGCTCGGGGCATACGCCGGGGCGGATTTTATCAAGACGTCAACGGGAAAGGTGCCCATGAATGCTACCCCGGAGGCGGTTTACGTGATCTGTGAGGCTTTGCGCCAATTTCATGTTCAAACAGGGAAAATGGTCGGAATAAAGGTAGCCGGGGGTATCACGAAAGTGCAAAACGCTATTCGTTATTTGACAATCGTGAAACACGTGCTGGGTGAAGCATGGATTAGTCCGAAGTATTTCAGAATAGGAACGTCACAATTATTGGAAGACGTACTGAAAGAGATAAAGACAGTAGCGGCTAAAGACGCGAGTCTTTAGTCATTGCCATTTGCCAAGCGCGTGTAATCTTTTAAAATGGTTTTTACAAAGTCGAGAGGTACCATATCGGTTTCAATACCTGTTACCTCTTTAATTTTTTTTGCCAAAGGGGCAAGTAGGTTGTAATTTTTGTTTCTGTTTACTTCACGGAGTACGTCTTTGATGATTTTGATATCCTTGTCGGAAAGGAGAGCGGCTTGTTGAAACACGACCTCGTATTCTTCCGGGGCATCGTACTGGCTCATCTGTTTTAACGTGACGCTTCTCTCGTGACGGATTACGGTTGTCCCCGCAGCCAGATCTCCAAGACGTTGCGTGTGTTTGGAAACAATGATGGATATAAGGGCAACGGCTCCGCTGGAAATGGTGATGTCAATCAAACGGAATATCCAACGGAGCATACAATCCCAGAATGTGAGTTTTTTACCGTTTAGTTTGACTACTTGAAGACGCATGGTAAATTTTCCGAGGCTACGCCCGTTGAACGCGTATTCACAAATTAAATGATAGAGAGATAATAGAAATACAAGAATGAACATTAACCAGTCCATGTCTATGAAAGTACTCAATGCGCCTAACACGATAGCGCTCATGAATAGCAACCCGAATAGGAATGCAAAGTCTATAATGGTGGCTAAAACACGGTCTATAACTCCCGCGGGAGTGTAATTGATAGCTACATTATGGGCGGTATTGATAGAGATGTTCATGTTTTATGGAAATATTTTCACAAAAATACAGTTTTTCTCTCGAAATGCATTAATTTTAGCACAGTAAAAAACGTGTGGAAAACGGATTATGAAAGAATCGCGGTTTGTAAATAGGAATAAATCAAAATGGGCGGAAATGGAGAACGTGGGACGTTTGAACACGGATACGCTTGCCTCTAATTATGTGATTTTGTCTGATGATCTTTCTTATGCCAAAACTTTTTACCCGGGAAGCGACGTGGAGAAGTATCTGAATCAGTTAATATCTGTTTACCAGATTAATATATACGGCAAGGGTGAGCAGTCCGAGAGGAGAGGGATGTTGACATTCTGGGGACACGAGTTTCCCTTGTTGCTTTACCGGGAACGACGGACTTTATTGTTCGCGTTGCTTCTCTTCTTGTTCTCGGCATTAATCGGGGTGTTTTCCACGGCACATGACGAGAGTTTCGTGCGTTCTATTCTGGGGGATGCTTACGTGGAAAGAACGATCAGTAATATTGAGAACGGGACGCCAATGGGTATTTATGCTTCCGGGGACGAGTTGGATATGTTCGTGATGATTACCACGAACAATATAAAAGTGTCGTTTGTCGCCTTTGTTTTCGGTATTCTTTTCTCGGCGGGGACTTTGTGGATTCTTTTCACGAATGGTTTGATGGTCGGGGCTTTCCAGTATTTTTTCTTCCAACAGGGATTGCTGTTACATTCGGTTCTTTCGGTCTGGGCACACGGGACATTTGAAATCACCTCTATTATTATAGCTGGGGGAGCCGGGTTGGTTATGGGGAATAGTTTCTTGTTTCCGGGCACTTACCGACGGATGTATTCATTTAAAGAGGGTGCGTTGCGGGGTATAAAGATTGTCACGGGATTGATTCCTTTCTTCGTGATTGCCGGATGGATTGAAAGTTTTATCACGAGATATGCCGATAGTTATCCTGTCGTGGGAGCCGCGGCGATTATCCTTTCGCTGGGTGGCGTGATCGGTTATTTTATTGTTTATCCTTATTACTTACATAAAAACGAATTGCATGGAAAAGATTAATTTGAGCGTGGAACGTTCTTTTTCGGACTTGATAACAGCAACTATAAATTTTATGAAACAGGAGTTTGTGCCTTTTATTCGGGCTTTCGCGGTGATCGGGTTTCCGGTAATTCTGTTGGTTGTGTTTTTAATGAAGGATTTGTTATTGGGTGCGCTTGATATGACTTATAACCCGCAACAATATCTGGGAACGACGGATGCTTTCGGGAATGTGATGATTAATTCCATGATGACGGGACTTTTTGCCATGATTATGGTGGCGTGGGTGCAGCTGTTCTCCATTTGTTATCTTCGGGTATATTGGGATCATTACCGGGGAGGGGTGGAGGAACGGATCACGATTAGCGAGGTATTTGCCATGATGATGAGAAAACTAGGAATCTTTATCGTATGGTCGCTTTTTTATATGATTATCGTGGTTGTGGGATGTCTTTTTCTGATTGTACCGGGGATTTATTTTGGGGTGGCTTTGACTTTCGGGACTTATTTGATTATTATCAAGGACAACGGCTTTGATGCCTTGATGTCTAGGGCTATGGCGATCACGAAGGGGAACTGGTGGCGAACTGTCGGTTATGCCGTGGTTTTGCAGTTATTGGTGGGAGTTGTTGCTTATGTATTCAGTATACCTTATATGGCATTGACCGTAACTTCAGCGTTTACGGGGGAAATGCCGGGAATTTACGAGGTGACGTTCACGCTGTTACTTTCTTACTTGGGAAAATACACGCTACACACGATTGTGTTTATCGGGCTGGGGATGTTCTTCTTCTCCCGGTCGGAAGAGATGGAACACACGACATTGTTGAGCCGGATAGATGAATTGGGAACTCGACCTGAAAATAAAACGGATGAGATGGCTGACTAGATATATTATTCTGTTTGTACTGGTTTGCTGCCGGGGAACGATGTTGGCGGAAGAGGTGACGCGTTCCCCCGGTGCCGATTTTCTGGAAAAATATAGAAATGACGCTAATTTCGATTACGAGAGGGATATGTCTGCCGCTCCCGGGTTGTGGGATTGGATTAAACGTTGGATTTTGGAACGGTTGTTCCGGATGAAATGGTCTGATTCTTCTTCACAGGTCATGGATATCGTGTTATATATTATCTTGATTCTTTTGGCGGGCGGTTTGATCATTTTACTTATAAAATATCGGAAGAGTTTGGTTTTCAGAAAGAGGGGAGAGGGACTTTTTGCCGCGGATACGGGAGATTATAACGGGGAGCAGGACGGGGATACTTTTTCCCGGATGTTGGTAAAGGCAGAGCAGGAAAAAGATTACACGCTCGCTGTCCGGGTAAGTTATTCCGGGTTGCTTCAAATTTTAGATGAGAAGCAGGTGATTCGTTGGGAAGCTTCCAAAACCAATCGGGACTATGTTTACGAGATACGTGACCGGGAATGGAGCCGGACTTTTGAAGATCTAAGCCGTATATTCGATCACGTTTGTTACGGGGAATTTCCGGTCGACGAAGAGGCATACCGGAATATCCGGCAATATTTTATAGACTTCAGAAAGGAGGTGGAGAAATGAAGCGTAGGCAGAATTTGTGGATCATCCTTCTCGTGGTAGCGCTAATGACGATCTACACGATTTACGAGGCAAATAAGCCGCAACCCGTGGATTGGAGTATGAATTTCTCGGTGGATAAGAAAGGACCTTTCGGGACTTATATCATGAAAGACGCTTTGCCGTATATGTTCCCAGAAGGAAAGACAACGGTTTCACGGGTTTCCCCGCGAGAGAGATTGCGTCTGAAAGATAGTGATGAACCGGAAGTATATTTCTTCGTGAACCGATATTTTAAAAACGCGAATGGAGAGGCTGATATCCTGTTGGATTACGTGGGAGGGGGAAACACGCTTTTTCTTTCGGCAGAATATATACCGGACACGTTGTTATCTGTTGCGGGAGTAAAAGAAGTACAGGATTTTCGGGAAGGGAATGATTATATCCGCGGGTTTGGAAAGGCATATCCTTTCCGGGTAAAACACCGGTATTTTAAATTGGAAAAATCATTTGCCGGGGAAATACTGGGATACGTGGATACGGTAACGATGCCGAATTTTATCCGTCTGCCTTACGGTGAAGGGGTTCTTTACCTGCACACGAATCCGATCGCTTTCACGAATTTTTATTTGTTGGATTCTTTGGCGGGCGATTATTACCAGAAGGCACTGTCTTTTCTCCCTGCCGATTTGAACGCGGTTTGGGACGAGTACCAGAAAAACGAGCGCAAGGGACAGGCTACTCCTTTCCGGGTACTTCTTCAGTATCCGGCATTGAAATGGGCGTATATATTATTGTTGCTGGGTGGCATTTTGTACGTGTTGTTCCGTTCAAAGCGGGAGCAACGGTACATTCCTGTCATTCGTCCCCCGGAGAACAGAACGTTAGAATTTGTCGGGGTGGTGAGTTCCCTGTATTATAAACACCGGGATCACGTGGCGATTGCTAATAAACGGATAGATTGTTTCTTGGAGGAAATCCGGTATTACTATAAGTTACGGACAGATGAATTAAACGCCGAGTTCGCGGTATTATTGGCGGAACGTTCGGGAGTACCGAAAGAGGAAACGGAGAAGTTGGTGAACTTGATTCTGTTGATCCGGAAGACAGAACACGTGAACGAAGAGAAGTTACGAGAATTAGTGAAATATATAGAGTTGTTTAAAACTAAAAGATAAAAGCATGGAAGACCAGATAAATTTTGAGTCCAGAATTGACTTCACGAGTCTGCACGAGAAGGTTGCCCGGATTCGGGAACAAATGGGCAAAGTGATTGTCGGACAGCGGGAAGTGGCGGATTTGTTGTTGACGGCGATGTTGGCTGACGGACATATTCTGATCGAGGGGGTACCCGGTATCGCCAAAACATTCATGGCGAAGGTCATGTCCCGGATGCTGGACGTGAATTTTAACCGGATACAGTTTACGCCGGATTTGATGCCGAGCGATATTCTGGGGACCTCGGTATTTATTCCCGCGACAGGACGTTTCGAGTACCGGAAAGGACCGATATTTACCAATCTTGTTCTCGTGGACGAGATTAACCGTGCCCCGGCAAAGACTCAAGCGGCTTTGTTCGAGGTGATGGAAGAGCGGCAGATCACGAATGACGGGGTAGAATACAAGATGGACTACCCGTTTATCGTGGTCGGTACCCAGAATCCGATCGAGCACGAGGGGACCTATCGGTTGCCGGAAGCACAATTAGACCGTTTCCTGTTCAAGATAAACGTGACTTACCCGTCCGCGGAGGAAGAGGTTGAGGTGCTTGAATTGCATGACCGTGGAGCAATCAAGGATTGGAACACGCTGGAACCCGTGCTGAATGTCAATATGTTGCGGGAGTTGAGGGAATCCGTGTCTCAAGTGGTGGTTGATCCGAAGATCAAAACGTTTATCGTGAATATCGTTTACGCTACCCGCAAGAGTGGCTGGTTGTATTTGGGGGCTTCTCCGCGTGCTTCTATCGCTTTGATGAATGGAGCAAAGGCTTTCGCGGCCATCCAAGGAAGAGATTTTGTGACCCCGGATGACGTGTTGCAACTGGTGGCTCCCGTGTTGCGGCACAGGGTGCAGCTGTCTTCCGAGAAAGAGTTGGAAGGTGTGACAGTCGATCAGGTTATACAACAAATCGTTTCTAAAATAGAAGTACCAAGATAGTGCGAGTATTTAAAGATACATATCTGACCGGGCGTTTTTTCACCTGTTTGCTGTTGGGCATTTTTGCCCTCGTGATGGCTTATGTCTTTCCTTTACTATTGATATGGGTGGCGGGGGCTTTGCTCATGTACGCGGTGATGGTGTTATTGGAGTTGATAGCCTTGTACCGTTATAAACAAGGATTCGAGGCTTCCCGTGTTGTTTCGGACAAGCTTTCCAACGGGGAGGAAAATCCCGTTCGTGTCGAGGTTCGGAATCGTTATCCCGTGGGGGTGCATTGCCGTTTGATAGACGAGATTCCTGTGGAGTTCCAGAATCGGCATATTTCTTTCTCTTTAAATATGATGCCCGGCGAACAGCAGGGAATAAATTATACTTTGCGCCCTACCAAACGGGGCGCATACGGGTTCGGCAAGGTTCGGGCTTTTATATCTACCCGTTTGTCGCTGGTGGAAAGGCGTTACTCTTTTGATTTGGAACGGGAGGTTGCCGTTTACCCGTCGTTTATGATGATGCACCGGTACGAGCTAATGGCTTACGGGAATTATCACCCGGAGAACGGTGCAATACGTACCCGTGCGTTGGGGGGAAATATGGCGTTCGAACAGATCAAGCCTTACGTGGTGGGGGATGATCCCCGTACCGTGAACTGGAAAGCCACGGCAAAGCATAACCATTTAATGGTAAATACTTACACGGAGGAACGCTCGCAACAGATTTATTGTCTCGTGGATAAAGGTCGTACCATGCAATCCCCCTTTAACGGGATGACGATGCTGGATCATGCAATCAATACCATACTGACATTGTCCAACGTGATATTGAAAAAAGGTGATCGGGCAGGATTAATCACGTTTTCCAATACTTCCCGGAATTGTGTGAAAGCGGATAATCGGGTGGGACAATTGAATAGAATCAGTGAATTCCTTTATCGGTTGGAAACACATTATCAAGAGTCGGATTTCGAGAAATTATATATTTCGGTTGTCCGACAAATCCCGACACGTAGTCTGTTAATCCTTTTTACCAATTTCGACACCGTAACCGGAATGCAGCGTCATCTTTCGGCTTTGCGACGACTGGCGAGCCGACATTTGGTATTGATTGTTTTATTTGAAAACTCGGAGCTGAATAAAGCTTTGGAACGTCCTGTACGTGGTGTCAAAGATGTCTATTTCGAAACCATTGCCGCCGGATTTGCCATGGAGAAACGACAAATGGTGCGGGAATTGAGCCAAATGGGTATCCGAGTGATTCTTTCCAAACCGGAAGCCCTCACCGTGAACAGTATCAATAGTTATTTGGATTTGAAGGAGCGGAAGCTGATATGATGCTTCCGCATTCTCTATTTTTCTTTCGTTTCCTCTTCCGAGAAGATATCAATTTTTGGGTCTTGGAATGTTTTGTTCGTGGTGTGTTTATCCAGCGTCAGCAAGAGTGACGGGAGGAGAATCAGGTTGGAAAGCATGGCGGCGAGCAAGGTGATCGATACTAGGATTCCCAGTGCGACGGTTCCCCCGAAATCGGAAAGGGCGAAGATGCCGAAGCCGAAGAACAGGATGATAGCGTTGTATATCATACTTTGTCCCGCTTCTTTCAAGGCCAACACTGCGGAGGAACGGATACTCCAGTTCGTTCCCTGCAATTCCTGACGGTATTTGGCCAGATAGTGAATGGTTCCGTCTACCGAGATTCCAAAGGCAATACTGAATACCAGTATCGTGGATGCTTTGATGGGGATTCCGAAATACCCCATGATGGCAGCCGTGATGATTTGCGGGATAATATTGGGGAGCAATGCCACGAGTACCATACGTTTGCTCTTGAACATCCACGCCATAAAGAGGGCAATCAGAAGAATGGCCAAGGCAAGTGAGGTAAAAAGGTTGAATACAAGATATTGGGTTCCTTTAAAGAAAATGATACTTGAACCTGTCACTTTCACCGTGTAACGATCACTTGGAAAATACTTCTCCGCGATTTCATACAGTTTAATTTCTTTTTCCTGCATTTTCTTGGTGCCGATGTCTTTAATCCGGAAACTTAACCGCGTTCGCTGGAGAGTGGAGTCAATAAATGAATTGGCTTGGTTACCAAGTTCTCCCGTGGATTGTGAAGCGTATTTCAGGATGAAATTCTTCGTCATATTGGTCGGAAGTTTGTAATAAGTCGGTTTACCGTTATAAAAGGCTTGATTGGCAAACTTGATTACTTCCACGATAGAAATAGGCTTGGATACATCTTCATCTTCGGCTAATTCTTTGGAGAGTCTATCCAGTTTTTCGAGATTAGGTAAATTTAAAACCTGCTTTGGTTTTTTGAAATCGACAGTTACTTCCAACGGCATCAGTCCGTCAAAATTCTTTTCAAAAAAGGAAAGGTCTTGACGAATAGGATCTGTTTCTTTCAAATCATCCACCATATAGCCGGTAGATTTTATCATGGATATCCCTATTCCACCTAGAATGACTATCACGATAGCTATGGCGTAAACTACATTCCGGCGATTTAGAATAAGTTGGATGACACGATCTATTGTATTATTTACTAATTTGTTATGCAGATGTTTGATTTGTTTGCTATCCGGGGCAGGCATAAAACTGAATCCACAGGGAATCATGATGAGGCACACGAAGTAAACAAAGGCGATACCGATAGATGCCGTGATACCGAACTCTACCAGAATTTGGCTGGAAGTCACGATAAACGTGGCAAATCCGGCAGCCGTTGTCAAGTTACTCAAGAAAGAAGCGTTTCCGATTCTTTGAATCATGCGTTGCAATGCCTTGATTTTGTTACCGTGTCGATCGTATTCTGCATGGAATTTGTTAATCATGAATACCAGATTCGGTATACAGATCACGATTAATAATGGTGGAAGCATGGCGGTCAGCAGAGTAATTTTAATCCCCAGCATAGCCATGACGCCGACCGTCCAACTCACGCAAATCAGTACAATCAACAAGCAGAAGCCGATAATCCGGAACGACCGGAAAAACAGGTACAAGATGCACGTGGTAATCAGCAAGGACAAGAAAATGAACATGTACATTTCTCCCTTGATATTCTCGGCATTGATTACCCGGATGTAAGGCATCCCCGAATAATGCATCTGTATGTTATATTTCTTTGAATACTCTTCCGTGATTTCCAACACATCCTTTACCAGTCCTACCCGTGCCGGAGAATTCATCACATCGGCGGAAACCGAAATCATCATCCCGTAAATATCTTTCGCCTTGTTAAAAAGCGTCCCGTCGTAGAAGGGTAAGTTTTCAATAATATTGACAAGGCTGTCCAGTTCCTTCTGATCTTTGATACGATCCGGAAAAATGGGATGAATCTCGAATTTTTTGTTGAGAGTGTCCTTTTGCAAGTTATATGAATGCGTAATATCCACTAGGGCAATGACTCCATGCAAAGCCTTTAAACTATCACACATGGCAATCCAGTCATTCAACTTATCCAACTGGTAGAAGTTCGAATCTTGAACAGCAAAAACCATTACATTGCCTTCTTGACCGAATTTCTCGTGAAAATCAACGTAATCCAGATAGGCGCTATCTGTGGCTGGTAGCAAATTGGCATATTCGTAAGACATTTCCACTTTTGGAATTTGGAATCCCATGAAGATGGTTATGATCAAGATCCCTGTAATAAAGGCAATCCGGTTACGAAGAAGAATCCCTGCTATCTTAGTCCACATGATATATTTTATTGTTTACGCATTTGTAGGCAAAAGTAGGATAAATGTGGTTAATCTTTAAAGAGTTTGGGATTTTTTTTGTGCCGATTAGCATCTCTTGCCGTTTTTTTGGCAAAATTATTGTTTATGGCCTCGTTCAAATCCACCCCTGTTTGATTTGCCAGACACACCAAGACCCACAACACGTCGCTTAGTTCTTCGGCCAAATTATCTACTTCTCCTTCTTTATAGGATTGTTCCCCGTACTTCCTTGCTATCACCCGGGCTAATTCCCCGACTTCTTCCACGAGAATCGTCATGTTCGTCAACTCGCTGAAGTATCTGACTCCATGCGTCTTGATCCATGCGTCTACTGCTGTTTGTAATTCTGCGACATCCAAAGTGTTATAATTTTAAAAGTGAATTAATTTGAAAGTCCCAAAAATAGTCATTTCATTTTTAAATTTTGGTTTTGCTATCAATAATAATAGTCACCGGACCATCATTGACGAGTTCTACTTTCATTTCTGCACCGAATTGACCGGTTTGCACCGGTTTATGAAGTTCTTGGCTTAGTACGGAGACAAATTTTTCGTACAAGGGAATCGAGATTGCCGGTGGAGCGGCGTCAATATACGATGGACGATTGCCTTTTTTCGTGCGAGCCATCAGTGTGAATTGGCTGACAGCAAGGATTTCACCACTCGTTTCTAAGATGGATTTGTTCATTACTCCGTTTTCGTCATCGAAAATACGAAGGTTCACTATTTTGGAAGAGAGCCACGCGATGTCTTCATCCGTGTCGTCAGCTTGAATGCCCACCAATATAAGCATCCCTTTTCCTATGGAAGAAAACAATTGTTGCTCGATCGTGACGCTGGCACGTGTAACTCTTTGAATAACTATTTTCATTTAAATTTGAGTTTTAAAATTTAGAGTGAAATATATGAATTTTGTTCATATACTCCACTCTAAACTTTAAATTTTAAATTCTAAATTATTTATGTCTTGCGTACAATTCTTTGATAGATTCGGCAAGTCTTCTCACACCTTCGATGTTCATTTCCTCGCTCATGTACGAGAAGTTGATACGCATGGTGTTTTTGCCTTTACCGTTCACGAAGAACACGGTTCCGAGAACGAATGCCACGTTTTTCTCGATGGCGATCTGGAACAATTCTTCTGCGTCGTATCCTTCCGGCAAGTTCAAGAACAAGAACAAACCACCTTCCGGACGAGTCCATGTAACACCTTCCGGCATGTATTTTTCGAAAGCACCTAACATGGCCTCCAGTTTCTTGCGATACATTTCAACGATATTCTTCACGTTGGCATCGAAGTAGTTCTTCTGGAAGAATTTCACCGTGATTTTTTGCAAGAACGCGGAAGTACAAAGGTCTGTATTTTGTTTTGCTTTCACGAAGTTGTCGATTACCATCGGGTGAGCGAGAACCCAACCCATACGGAATCCCGGTAAGAAAATTTTAGAGAAAGTTCCCAACGTGATCACGTTACCTTCACCCTTGTCCAGATCATACAACATACGTTGCGGTTTACCCGTGAAGCGTAATTCGCGGTAAGGGCTATCCTCGATAATCAAGATGTCGTATTTCTTGGCAATGCTCAGGATTTCCATTCTTCTGGCCTCCGGCATAGTCATACCGGCGGGATTCTGGAAGTCCGGAATCAGATAAATAAATTTCGGTTTTTCACCTTTAGCCTTCATTTCAGCCAAAGTTTTTTCCAATTCCACGGCACTCATACCTTGTTCATCTTGAGGGATTCCTACGCCAACGCCGCCGTAAGAGTTGAATGCACCTAAAGCACCAAGATAAGAGGGCAATTCGCAAATATATTTATCTCCGCGATTCAAGAAAAGTTTACCAACAGAGTCCAATCCTTGTTGAGAAGAAGTGGTCATCGTGATATTTTCTTTGGTAACAAAACTTAATCCTTGGTCACGATAACGTTGAGCCAGAATTTCCAATAATTCCGGAACACCTTCGGTTGAACCGTATTGACAAGCGGCAGCACCATCCGTGGCGATTACTTCCGCGGAAATCTCCTGTAATTGTTCTAACGGGAAAGATTCTTTGGCGGGAAGTCCCCCGGCGAAAGAAATGATTTCCGGTTTTTGAGTTAACTTTAATAACTCCCTGATAGCAGAGCGCTTCATTCCTTTGGCGCTGTCTGATAGAATTTCTTTGTAGTCGCTAACCATGTTTATCTGTTTTAAAGTGAATATACGCTGTTATGTATTTGTGTTGCGAAGTTAATAATAAGTTTTTGAAATAAAATTTTTCATATCAATTTTTTAATAAAATCGATTGCAAAACTTTCAATTTCGATGTTTTAAGGCTGTTTTAGTAATAATTTAATTTTTAGACAAGCGGAGATAACGAGTGATACACACGGGAATAAAGGTTATTTGTGTCAGTTGTGTGTTTTAAGATATAACAAAATAGTGTACTTTTCGACAATTATATCTTAAAAGTGACTCCGGTAAAGAAATAAAATTCATACCTTTGTCTCAGGTAATTAATTAAAAAGGTGTGTATGAGAAAAGTTTTATCTGTTTTGGTAGCCGGAGTAATGTTCGGAGCCTGTTCCGACGGCTTAAAAAGTGACCTTACAAAGGAGGATGTTTCTCGTTTTATTACAACGGAAGAATTTAATGTTCCGGTGAAGGACGGGAAAGTAACTATAGTAACCGTGGGAGAAGATACGGTAGCCATTGGGTATTCGGAGTTTCCGATACTTGTTCCTAAAGGCGTGCAGGCAAAAGTTTCTTACGCGGATAAGAATGAAGATCTTGGGGGAAGAAGTTTGTCCAGAGGTTTTGATGATAAATTCCCGAATATTGTAGGAGAAAATCAATTCCGATTGTTTCAAGTGATTTGTTTCGAGGATTCTTGGGTGGGTGACTATGATTATAATGATCTCGTGATTCACGTGAAATACCAGCAATCGGGAAACATCTTTGGCTTCGGGGTACAACCGGTTGCGTTAGGTTCTACAAAAGAGATAAAGTTGGGATGTGACGTTTATAAAGGAAGTAAGCAAATCTTCAGTGGCCTGATCACGAAAGACAAGACTTGCCGAAAACAAATGTTCAATTACGGGAAAGAGCAGGATGACAAAGAGTATGAGGGGTTTCTTAATGTCATGTTCAATGAAGTAAATTTTGACCGGAATAGAACCTTTCTCGGTTCCACGATAAGAAGTTGGGATATATCCAAGATTAACGGGGAAGGGGCTATGAGAGTAGAATGGTTTATTGAAGTGGACGGTGGGACTCGAATATACGCTTTATCCGTGAATCACTTGAAAGAATCTTTGGATAAGGATAAATTGCCTTACGGTTTGGTGATTACCGAAACGGGAATGCAATATAAAGACAAAAACAATCAAGTGTGTGGTAAAGATTGGTTTAATTACCCGCAAGAGATGAAACATATAAAAGACGTGTATCCCGAAATTTGGGAATGGATGAACGGGAAGGGTGAATTTGACGGGAAGATTTATGAAAACGGACGAGAGATTTGTCCGGAAGGTGCTTTTAATGCTAATGAACTGGGAGTGTACGTGATAGAAGATGATTCCGGTGTATTGAACAACGGACGGCAGAATTAGGGGAGATTTGTCGGAAAATGATTACACGATGATGGAGAACTTGGTGAGGTTCTTTTTTCATAGCAAAGCTATCGGCTATTTGGCTGGTAGCTTTTTTTATACTTGAACGGATTTATATATGTATTTGAGGCTTTTCGAAAAAAATGACTTGAAAAGTTGTATTGGAGAGTTGAATCTGCGGATTTGTGAATTGAAAAATATTATTTGGAACTAACGTTTTTTTCGATTAGTTTTGCAGTTCGATTAGGAGCCCCTGTAGTTCAACGGATAGAACGGAAGTTTCCTAAACTTTAAATGGCAGTTCGATTCTGCCCGGGGGTACGGTTAGACTTGATGGTGTTTTGCTGTCAAGTCTTTCTTTTTAAAATCCAAAGATGATAAATTGTAAGTTTTTGCGCAGGATTGCGATAGCCCGTTTATAATGTGTTTTTGCGGTTGATTCGGCGATATCCAGCTCTTTGGCGATAGAAGGGAGAGTCTTGTGTTCTACTGCGTGTTTTAATAGCACCTCTTTTTGTTTTTCCGGTAATTGGGTGAGGATTTGATTCAAACGGCGATGCAGATTTTCGTCCGGTTCTTCGTCCGGGAGGTTAGAAAAGAGAATGGCTTCGATCATCTTGTCTTGGTTATTGTCGTGAATTTTAAGATCACGGATATATTTCAGACAAGCGTTTTTGACAATCGTGAGCAAGTAAGCGATGATATTACGGTTTTCATTGTATTTGTCCAAGTTGCACCATAACGTGAAGAAGGCTTCTTGTACAAGATTTTCCGCTTCATCCCAGTCGTAAAGGTAACGCATGGCGTAATGTTGGAATTTTGAGAAATATTCCAAGTACATGACACGAAAGGCTTCTTCATCTCGCCTTTTGATTCTTTTTCCAAGTTCATTGATATTTATTTCTTCGTTCATGTGAAATGGATTTTGATTACAAATTTATTTATATTCTCGATTCTTTGACAAAAAAGATAAAAATATTGTCCCCCGTTTTGGAGTTGTGTGGATATTATACTTGAAAATGGAAATATAAAGTATATGAAGCAGGATGAATATATAGATTGGAATTTACTTATGCGGGGCATGAACGGGGAGCTGTCAGAAGAGGAAAAAGCATCTTTTGAAGAATGGATGACAGACTGGAAGCATCGGGAGTATTATGAACGGATGGTTGCCGAATGGAATGAGGATGTGGTACACGAAACGAATATGCCGAGAGTCATGTTGCGATTGGATAGCATGTTGAAAGAGCAGAAACGACAACGGCGTTTGACTTTACGTCGGAAATGGTTAGGTTGGAGTGCTGCGGCTGTGTTATTACTGGGTATCGGGGGAATATTTATGATAGAGAATCGGGCAATAGAGGAGGAAAATGTAACGGTTGCAGAGATTACCCCGGGGGAGAGCAAAGCAATTCTAGTACTGGCTGACGGGACGAATGTAAACTTGGATAAAACGACAGACACGGCTCGATTGGCGATAGGGGTGGCGGAAATTATACGAAACGAGGGAAAAATCACTTTCATGGGGGATGGGGAGGCAGGTGAGTTGGCGTACAACACGGTTATTATTCCCAAGGGGGGTGAGTATCATGTGGTATTGAGTGACAAGAGTGAGATTTGGCTGAATGCGGATTCGGAATTAAAATTCCCCGTGAATCTTAAGGGACGGGAACGTCGGGTGATTCTTTCGGGAGAAGCGTATTTTAAGGTGGCGCATGATACGGAACGTCCGTTTGTGGTGGAAACAGATTTGGGAAATGTAAGGGTTTACGGGACGGAATTCAATGTGAAGAGGTACATGGGGGAAAAGGAGATAAAAACTACTTTGGTGGAGGGAAGCGTGGGATTTTGCAAGAAAGACGACAAGGAGAATTATATAAAAATCAAACCGGGGTTCCAGATCAGTTATGAAAATGGCGGGAATCCGGTTGTTCAGGAAGTGAAGGTTGATAACGAGATTGCTTGGAAAAGTAAACAATTCCGTTTCGAACGTTGTCCTTTGAATGAGATCATGAATGATGTCATGCGTTGGTACAACGTGGATATCTCGTTTAGTGATGAGACGTTGAAAAAGTTGTATTTCACGGGGACATTGAATCGTTATGCCAAAATTGAAACTTTATTACGCTTTTTTGAAGAAGGGTGTGATATTAAGTTTGAGATAAAAGGCCGGAGTATTGTGGTTATGAAAAGATAAAAAAGTACGAGTCGTAAGTTTGGCGACCTAAACTCGTACCTCTAACAAGTTTCACATTAATGTTAACATGTAAACAATCAAAAGTATGAAAAAAAATCGGTTTGACAGGCAAGGTATTCCTGTTAATTTAAGAAAAATGTTTTCGGGCATGAAATTACGCGTTGTTTTCATTCTGTTATTAACGTTTACTGTTTCGAGTGCCATTTGGGCGCAATCGAAAACAGTAACGTTGAACGTGAAATCGGAACCGCTGAGTGATGTTCTGATTTATATTAAGGATGCGACGGGAGTACAGATTATTTTTAACGAGAATCAATTGGAAAAAGTGATGTGCGGTCCTGTGTCATTGAAAGATGTTTCGGTAAAAGAGGCTATTGATGCTGTGTTGAAAGGGAAGGGTTTCTTTTGCGAGGTGCTTGACGGAGTTTATGTTATAAAACGAGAAACGAAAAAAGAAGAGGTGAAGAAGTTGACGATTACCGGGAAGGTGGTCGACGTGCAGAATAATCCGCTTCCGGGAGTGACCGTGCGTATCAAGGGTACGACGTTGGGTGTTGCCACGGATGTTGATGGAAATTATTCTATCACGTTGACGGCCGGACAGGAGAAACCGGTGCTGGTCTTTTCGTTTGTCGGCATGACTTCGAAAGAGGTCGTATATGCAGACAAGGATGTAATTAACGTGACATTGGAAGATGAGACCTCAGAGATTGATGAGGTCGTGGTTACCGGTATCTTCAAGAAAGCGAAAGAAAGTTATACGGGGGTCGTTTCAAGCATTACTTCAGAGCAATTGAAAATGTACAAGGGACAAAACGTGTTGCAGACATTGAAAAATATTGATGCATCGTTGAATTTTATGGTGAATAATGCGGTCGGAAGTAACCCGAACGCTATTCCTCAAATCAATATCCGGGGTAATTCTTCATTGCCCATGAGCGTGCAGGAGTATAACGAGAGTGCATCTAATGCTGTTAATACTCCCTTGATTATCATGGATGGTTTCGAGATCACGCTGGAGAAATTGATGGACTATAATGATGATGAGATTGAATCGATCAACATATTGAAGGATGCGGCGGCCACGGCTATTTACGGTTCAAGGGGATCGAACGGTGTGATAGTGGTAATTACCAAACAACCGGAGGCAGGTAAATTGAGGATTAACGCGGAGATTGGGATGGATATCGAGGCGCCGGATTTGAGTTCTTATGACCTGTTAAATGCTGCAGAGAAGCTTCAGTTGGAAAAGATGTCCGGGTTGTACGAGTCTTCTTTACCGGGAAATGACGTGAGATACACGGAAAGATATAACAAGCGTTTGAAGGCTGTACTTGCAGGGGTTGACACGGATTGGTTGAGTAAGCCTTTACACACGGGCGTGGGATCTCATTATAATTTGCGAATGGAAGGGGGAAGTGAACAATTTCGGTGGAGCGGTTCTTTGGCGTATAAAAATGTAGTCGGGGCGATGAAAGGTTCTTCCCGGCGTAATTTCAATGGTTCGATCACGTTGATGTATACGATTGATAATTTGATTTTCAAGAATTACACGTCTTACGGGATGAATCGGGGACGCGAAAGCAGGTATGGTTCGTTCAGTACTTATGCAGAACAACAGCCGTATGATGCGCCATATGATGAGAACGGTAATCTCGTGCGTTATTTTGACGGTTTTCGTTATAGTGATCTGGATAGGCAGAATCCGTTGTATGATGCCTCGTTAAATTCTTTTGATAAAACGGGATATCAATCATTGACTAATAATTTCTCGATCGAGTGGAATATTATGGAAGGATTGATGCTGAGGGGGCAATTAGGTATTTCCAGCACGGATAATAGTAGTGATTATTTCTTACCGGCAGAGCATTCTTATTTCACAACCGGGGATAAAAAAGCGGAATATGCCACGGATGAAGGTTTTTTTCGTAGAGGGTTATATCGCTACGGAACCGGGAAAGAGTATAGTTACAGCGGAAATGTCACGATGACGTATAATAGAACTTTTGCGGAAAAACATCTTTTGTCCGTGGGTATTGATTGGTCATTGGCGGAGACTCAATCTCGTTCGTATAGTTTTGAGTTGGAAGGATTCTCGAGTGAAGATATGAGTTTTCTGGGGAATGCCCGACAATATATGAAAGACGGGATTCCTAACGGATTGAAAACAAGTACCCGCCGTTTCGGGTTGACCGGGAACGTGAATTATATTTATGACGGTCGTTATTACGTGGATTTGGCTTACCGGGTTGACGGTAGTTCCACGTTCGGGAGTGACAAGAAGTATGCCCCGTTCTGGAGTTCCGGTATCGGATGGAATTTGCATAACGAGTCTTTCTTGCAAGGTCATCCGGTAATAACCATGCTGAGGTTGAAGGGGTCTTACGGTGAAACAGGTTCGCAGCAGGGGTCATCTACCGGGGCATCGACAACTTACAAGTATTCCACGGATAACAAGTATATGAATTGGAACGGGGCGATTCTGCAAGGATGGGGAAATCCGAGGTTAACGTGGCAAAAAACGAACGAGTTGAATGTAGGTATGGAAGTTGGTTTGTGGGCAGGGCGTTTGAAAGGTGAATTGAACGTGTACACGAAAAAGACTGCAAATCTTCTTTCCAGTATGGATTTGCCATTGTCCATGGGTTACTCTTCTTATATCGCGAATGTCGGGGAGGTGAAGAATAATGGTTGGGAGTTGGCTTTGAGCGGGTATGCTATTCGTGATTATGAGCGGGAGGTTACTTTGATGTTTAGCGGGCAATTGGTATATAATAAGAATCGTATCACGAAACTTTCGGAGGCGATTAAGGCGCAGAATGAATTGTATTTACAAGAGGACGTGGACGTGAGCAACTTGTTCTACGAGGGACGCCCGCAAAACGCTATTTATGCTGTTCGTTCTTTGGGGATTGACCCAAGTACGGGTAACGAGATTTTTCTTGATAAGGACGGAAATATCACGGATACTTGGAAGCCGTCGGATAAGGTGTATTTGGGTGCGAAAGAGCAGAAATACCGGGGGAACGGTAGTATCCTGTTCATGTGGAAGGGGTTGACGGTGAATGTTGCCTGTTCTTATTACTGGGGAGGTAAAGCGTATAATGAAACTTTGTTGAACAAGGTGGAGGTGACAAAAAATACCTTGACTAGCCAAAATGTGGACGCCCGTGTGCTAAAAGCCCGGTGGTTTCAAGCGGGTGACGTGACGTTCTTCAAGCAACTGAGTAATACCCAAACTCGTGCGACATCCCGTTTCGTGATGAATGATAACGTGTTCGAGATATCTTCTGTCGGGATACAATATCGTTGGGATTCTCCTTGGGTTCAGAAATATACTCGTGCCGGTTCTATCACTTTTGGCGTGAATATGTCTGATATTCTGCATTTGTCATCCATTAAAATGGAGCGCGGAACCAGTTACCCGTATGCTCGTAATATTCAAGGATATATTAAGTTCTTATTCTAACATGTAATATTAAAAACTGTATTTATGAAAAGATTATATATCATAACGGTAGTCATGGCTTTGTTTTCCGTTTCCTGTAATGATTGGTTGGATGTGCGGCCGGACACGGAACAGAAAGACAAAGACTTGTTTACCACGTACAAGGGATTTCAGGATGCTCTCACGGGTTGTTACATGAGTTTAGCCGGTCAAGATATTTACGGGGAGAGATTGACAATGTCTAATATCGAATCATTGGCAAATCTTTGGTATCAATTCCGTAATTCGACTCGTTACGAGGATAATGATTTGATGGAACATAATTACACGAGTGATTATTCTAAGGCCGCGATCAAAACGATATATGCCGGGTTGTTTAACGTGATTGCTCAGGCTAATATGATTATTAAGTACGCCGAGAAAAATGGTGATGTCATCGAAGATCCGGCGGCTCGTGCCGTGATTACGGGAGAGGCTTACGCCATCCGTGCTTTTTGTCAGTTGGATGTGCTTCGCTTGTTCGGGCAGATGCCGCAAGGAGCAAGCCAACAAGTTGAATTACCCTATTCTGAAACTACCTCTATTGACGAAATGCCTGCTTACTATGGTTTCGATGCTTACGTGGCAAAACTAGAAAGCGATTTGGTTAAAGCGGAATCTTTCTTGAAAGATAGTGATCCGGTGTTTCAATATACTTTCTCCAACTTGAATTCTGTAAGCGGGAATGAATTGAATGACAGTTATATGTATTATCGTCAAGCTAGAATGAACTATTGGGCGGTGAAAGCAATTCAAGCCAGAATGTACCTTTATTTGGGAAAAAAAGAAAAGGCTTACGCGTTGGCGAAAGGAATTATAGACGCCAAAGGTGTGGATGGAAAACCTGTCATGACAATGAGTGGCGAAACGGATATCGCAAAAGGGTATAAGACTTGCCCGTCCGAATGCCTGTTGTATCTCAGTAAATATAACGTGAAAACCTACTCGACGGAATTTTTGCTTGGAAATCAGACAGACGTGCAGGTTGGTTCGGGACATTTGGTTGTCTCCCATTCGATGTTGACAGATTTGTACGCGGGACAGAATACGGGTTCGCATAACAGATATTTGAATTGCTGGAACCGGAACGTGAAAGATGCGTCGGCTAGCCTATATGCGGCGATCACGAAGTATTATTTCGCGGATGATGCTGAAAATCAAATGCTGTATTATCAGATTATTCCGATGTTGCGTATGTCCGAAGTTTATTTGATTGCTATGGAAACATCTTCCGATTTGGATGAGATAAACGGGTGGTATACGGATTACATGTTGGCTCATAACGTGGTGTTGAATGAAGCGGGATTTTCTTCCTTGAACGATGTTCCCAAGGAGATCGTGAACGAGTATCGCCGGGAGTTTTATGGAGAGGGGCAGATGTTCTATACCTACAAGAGAACCGGAACGGCAAGTATGCTTTGGGGTAATGGGACGGCTGACGAGAAAGTATATATTCTTCCTTTGCCGGAAACCGAATATAATCCTAATTCTCAAATAAAGTAAATGATTATGAAACAGTTGATAAATATAATGATCGGTTGTATCCTACTTTTGGGGATGAGTTCTTGCGAAAAAGATTTGCCGGTGTATAGTACGTCGGATTGCTGGTTAAATTTCGTTTATTACAATTATGACGGAACTATCGTGGAAACGGAAAAGGTTACGGACGAGATGAGATACGCCTCGTATTCATTCGTGTATGCCGGGGAAGATGTGGACGTTGATACGGTTTGGTTCAAAATATCAACGATGGGTTTCGTGTCGGATGAAGATCGACCGTTGGAGTTGGAGCAGGTTCTTACCGGGCAGAATGATGCGAAAGCGGATGTACATTATGTCGCCTTCACGAATGAAGAGTTGAAAGCGAAATACTACATCATCCCTGCTCGTAAAACGATAACGGAAATTCCGGTGGTTGTAAAAAAGGATCCTTCATTGGAGAATGGAGATGTCACGTTACAATTTACATTCAAGGATAACGGTTATTTTAAACCGGGATATGCGGGATTGACTGTCCGTGTGCTGTCAATCTCTGCAAAATTGACGAAACCTTCGGTATGGGAGGAATATTATTGTGATTATTTATTTGGCCTTTACGGAACAGAAAAACATCGTTTGATGATAGAATGGACAGACGAGAAATGGGATGACGAGTATATCAAGGAACTGATGGAGGGTGACAGTGCTTATGTCGATTATCTGGCAGGATGGTTTGCTCGGAAGTTAGAGGAAGAGAATGCCAAAAGGATAGCGGAAAATAAGGAACCTTACAAAGAAGAAGACGGTACCCCGGTAAGTTTTGAACCGAAATCTTGGAATTGATAATTTAATGGATGATAGTATGAAAAAATATATTTTATTAGCCGTATTGTTTACATTGTTCGGGCTAGTTGCCTGTTACGATGATGATAGTAGTTTGGCAACCAGAGAGATTGGCGATATTGCGATTGATACATTGAAAGATGCTTCAATTATCTCTTATAGTGGAAATAAATTGGAACGGGAACCGAAAATCGAGACGAAATATTCGGAAGAGCAGTTAGCTTACGCGTGGTATATTTATAAAGAGGATCAACAAGAGGGATTCCGGACGAATAAAATCGATTCCGTGAAGAATTTATCGTACGAGATAAATTTGGCGGCCGGGAATTACACGGTTGTGTTTGAAGTGACGGCTAAAGAGAACGGTTATTCAGTTGCGGAAGAGATGAAATTAGCTGTTTCCACGACTTTTTCTCAAGGTTTTTACATCTTGAAAGAAACGGCGGAAGGGAACTCGGAATTGGACGTATATACACAAGACGGTCTTGTTCCAGATCTTTTGACGAACTCGCAAGGGGAACCGTTGATTGGGGCTCCTCGTAATTTGTCCGTGTGTTTCGGGCAGGCTTTTATTGATACGGAAGAGAACGTAATGGCAACGGGCAACACGGTATGTGTTACCACGGAACAGAATAAATTTGCCTGTTTCCGTACGGTGGATATGTTGAAAGTTTTTGATAATTCGAATTTACTTTTCGAGGAAATGGAGGCCGATGAGTCCCCTTATTGTATGGTTAGAAGTCTTTCGAGAATATTTTATTTTTCCAGTAAAGGCATCCGTTCTGCTTCTACCGATGAAAATAGCGGTAAAATGGGCTTCCCCTTGGATAGTGAAAGCAGTAAGCATGTGCAAATAGTGAACGGGGGATTCGGAGGTCATGTATACTGGAATAATAGTAAACATCGTGTCATGACGGTGGATTATAATTGTTCCGGTGTATCGGAAGTTGAGTTCAATACGGAAGTGAATCAAGATAATTTGGAATGCCTGTCGAGTGGACTTAATTACGTGGGAGGAAGTGAGATGATCTATTTCCTGTGTCAGGATAAAACTTCGGGAGTCCGGTATTTGTATTTGCTTTCCGGGGGAAATATCGTGGAGATTAGGCCTTTAAAATCTAATTTGCATTTGGCTCAAGGGGATATTATTGCGGGCAACGGTTTGACGGGAACATTGATTTATTGTGTGCATGATAATAAATTATACGGTTATAATTTTGATGCCGAGAGTGAAATGGAGATTCCGATAACCGGCATCCCGGAAGGAGCTACAATTTCTTATTTCTCCAATCAATATTGGAACATGGGGTTATTCGGGGATACATCGTTGAATTTTGACAACATAGTGGTCGGGACACAGGAAGGTGATAATTATACCGTGTATTTGTATAATATACGCGGAGGACAACCTTACGGGGAACCTATAACAGTTTTCTCCGGCGAAGGCAAACTGAGAAGTGTGCGGTATGTTTGTCAGGCGGCTGTGAATATGACTGCCATGCTGGGACCTATGTATGGATTTGGTCCATGTTTCCCTTATTGATTATAACGTGTAAATAAAAAGACGAATATAATGAAAAAGATTGTTTTGTTGTTGTTTGTTTCTTTGTTGGTCATTTCTGCAACGGCGCAAACGAATTTCCGGGATATTACTTATAAAGAAGCCCTCGCTGCCGCGAAAGACGAGAAAAAACTGGTATTTATCGATTTTTATACCTCTTGGTGTGGTCCGTGTAAAATGATGATGAAAAATATCTTCCCGTTGAAAGAGGTTGGGGATTATTTGAATGATAAGTTCGTGTGTATTAAGATTGATGCTGAAAAAGGAGAGGGACCGGAATTGGCAAAAAAGTACAAGGTAAAAGCGTATCCTACTTTTGTAGCCATAGATGTGGTTGAGAGAGTATTAATGATTAAAGAGGGAGGTTCGGTGGATGGAACTGCTTTTATCACGAGTATTGACCGTCAAATAGACCCCGATAAAACTCCCGAACGAATGCAACAACGTTATGAAAGCGGCGAGCGTACAGCCGAGTTGATTTCTGCCTACGCGGGAATGAAATTGGAACAAGTATACCGGAATCGTCGTCCGGATATGTCTAAAAAAGAAGAGGCTTTTAAAATCGTGCAAGATTATTTTAGCGGGTTGAATGATAAACAAAAGCTGGCCGATGAAAACTTGTTTGTGTATATTTCTTTTACCGAAAGTCCTATGGATGCAATCGCCCGCTATATGATAACTTGTCGGGATAAATTTGCTCCTGCCGTGAAGGATAAAATCTCGGAACAAATCGGGAATTTGTATAAAGTGGAAATGCAAAAATATCTGATAGCTCAAATACCTTTTGAACAACAGCAATATGATGTAGTGAAAAGGGAGATTATTGATTTGGGATTGAATAAGGATAATTATTACACGGAAGCATTTCGTTTCATAGAATGCCACGGGAAAGGTGATTTGAATGCTTTTATGACTCTGTGTGAGAAGGAGTATGCTCAGTTGAATGATGACTATAAAGCGTATATCATGTATAATTTTGCGGCTTTGTTTGTGAACGGGGATGAGGTCGTGAAAAAGCGTGCGGCGAAATTCGTGCGTCGGTTATTCATGGAAATGGATGCGACAATGATTATGTTTGTTGCCCAGCAATTAATGCAATTGGAAGGCGGCGGACATTAAGAAGATGCTCTCGAAATCGTTTTTCGTGTATCCCGGTTTTCCTTGTCGGAAGCCGGGATATTTCTGTTAAAAAGATATTTCTGCTTGTTAATGATGCGTTGTTTGCTCTTTTTTTATACTTTAGCGGAACAAATTTGTAAAACGTGAAAGAGATGTACACACTAAATGACTTAAGGGAGATTATAACGAAAGAGTTAGAGAAAAAAGAGTATATGCAAGAGCCGTATTCGTTGTTTGAGCCGATACAGTATATACTGGAAGACGGTGGAAAACGGTTACGTCCGATGCTTACTTTAATGGCTTATAATCTCTACCGGGAGGACATCGAGAAGGTGTTGAAATCGGCTATCGGGATAGAAATCTTTCACAATTACACGCTTTTGCACGATGACGTGATGGATGATGCCGAATTGAGAAGAGGACGTCCGACGGTTCACAAGAAGTGGAACAGTAACGTGGCGATATTAAGTGGTGATGCGGCTGCCATTATGGCTTACAAGAGTATAGAGCATTGCGAGGATAAATACTTGCGTCGGGCAATTGACTTTTTCAATCAGGTAGCACTGGACGTGTGCAAGGGACAGCAGTATGATATGGTGTTCGAAACGAGAAATGACGTGACCGAGGAAGAATATATCCACATGATTTATTTGAAGACAGCTGTTTTGCTTGCCGGTAGTTTGCGGCACGGGGCGTTGCTTGCCGGAGCTCCGGAACACGAGTACAAAGCGTTGTATGATTTCGGGGGATATCTTGGGTTAGCTTTCCAGTTACAGGATGATTACCTTGACGTGTACGGGGATGTTGCCGAATTCGGGAAAAACATAGGTGGAGATATCGTGGCAAACAAGAAAACTTATATGCTTATCAAGGCGTTGGAGTTGGCTGATCCGGCGACAAAGGAGGAGTTGTGGGGATGGATAGAGAAGAAGGATTTTGATCACAAGGAAAAAGTGGAAGCCGTTACACGGATATATGATCGTTTAGGGATAAAAGAAGTCGCTTTCGCGGCAATAGATAAATATTTGGAAAAGAGTCGGGAGATATTGGATAAGATTGAAGTTCCGGCAGAACGAAAAGTCGATTTCTACGAGATGTTGGACGAGATAGGAAGTCGGAAGAAATAAAATAGTGCATTAAATGGAGAAATCTAAACAGCGATTGTTAGACGAGCGTTATTTGAGAATGGCCCGGATATGGGCGGAAAATTCGTATTGCACACGTCGTCAGGTAGGAGCCTTGATCGTGAGAGGCGATGCCATTATTTCGGACGGGTATAACGGGACTCCTTCCGGATTCGAGAATATCTGTGAAGACGAGGACAATAGAACAAAGCCTTACGTGTTGCATGCCGAGGCGAACGCTATCACGAAAGTGGCGAAATCGAATAACAGTAGTTTCGGGGCAACGTTGTACGTGACGGCTTCTCCTTGTATCGAATGCTCGAAGCTGATTATTCAGGCGGGCATCCGACGGGTGGTATATTCGGAACATTACAGGAGCGCGGATGGAATCGAATTACTGCAAAAAGCGGGAATAGAAGTGGAGTATATAGGGTTCGCGGATGATAAAGAGATAAAAGATTAAATATGAACAAGAGTAATTTAAGAGCGTTATTGACACCGATCGTGTTGGCTTTGGCTATCGTGCTCGGTATGATGATAAACAGGTTTTTGCCGGATCGCGGACAAATGTCTGTTGCCGCGGGAGTGTACCCGCAGATGGGCAATAAATTGGATGTGATTTTGGGAATGATACAACACTCGTACGTGGATACGGTGAACATGACAGAGTTGATAGAGAATTCAATCCCGATCATATTGAATGATTTGGATCCTCACACGATATATATTCCCGCGAAAGATATGCAGCGGGCAAATGAAGGAATTATCGGTAATTTCGGGGGTGTAGGCGTGCAGTTCTATAAATATCTGGACACGGTTACGGTCGTGAAAGTCGTTCCCGGCGGACCTTCCGAGAAAGCGGGGATATTGGATGGTGACCGGATTATCCGGGTAGGCGATTCTGTGGTAGCCGGGGTAAACAAGAACACCGACCAGATTATGGCAATGATGAGGGGAGAGTTCGGTTCGAAAGTAGATTTGACCATCGTGAGAAGGGGTGAACCGAAGCCGATCAAGAAGACGGTTACCCGCGGCAGTATCCCGGTAAAAAGTGTTGATGTGGCGTATATGCTCAATGATACAACGGGTTATTTGAAAACCAATACCTTCGGTATGGTTACCTATATGGAGTTTATGAATGCCATGGAGAGCTTGAAGCAGGCGGGGATGAAAAAGATAATCATCGACTTGCGGGAGAACGAGGGCGGTGTGCTGGAAACGGCAATCAAGATGATAAATGAATTTCTGGACGCGGACAAGCTGATTTTGTACACGCAGGGAAACGCCAGAGCCCGTATGGATTTCACGTCCAACGGTCAGGGACGTTACAAGGATATCCGTGTGGATGTACTGATTAGTGAGTTTAGTGCGTCTGCCAGTGAGATTTTCGCGGGTGCAATACAGGATAACGACCGGGGATTAATTATCGGACGTCGTTCTTTCGGAAAGGGATTGGTACAGGAACAACGCCCGCTATCCGACGGTTCTGCCGTACGGTTGACGGTAGCCCGTTATTATACGCCTTCGGGACGTTCTATTCAGAAACCTTATGACCAAGGGAAAGAGAAATATTACAGCGATATTTACAACCGTATGATGCACGGGGAGTTTTCTCAAAGGGATAGCATCACGTTTGACGAGAATTTGAAATATCAGACTGTTGGCGGACGTACCGTGTATGGCGGTGGCGGAATTATGCCGGATGTCTTTGTGCCGGCTGACACGACCGGGGCTACCCGTTATCTGGCAGCGGTGACGAGAACTCAGTTCTTGTATGATTATACTTTTGATTTCATGGATAGACACCGGAATGAGATGAAGGATTTAAAAGATTACAAGGCTATCCAGCGATACTTGAAGCAGTTCGATCTGGTAAACGAAATGGCGAATTATGCTGCCCGCCGCGGATTGAAGCGGAATGACAAGGAGATAAAAGAGTCTTACCAGATTTTGAGAACACGGATAGAGGCTTATATCGGTCGTCACGCTTTGGATGATATCGGTTTCTACCCGATAATCGGTCAGATTGATAATACCTTACAGGAAGCGATTAAACAATAGACAATGATGAATATTTTACACGGGAGGCTGATAGGCCTCCTGTTTCTGTTTTGCACGCTGGGTGGTTTCGCGCAAAACCGTTATATTCCCTCGGGGGAGGGAATGTTGGTTGAATATACCTATTATTGTTTGGGTTTTGACAAAGAGCATAAACAGGCGAATTGGGTGCATTACGAGTTGGAAGCCAAGAATCTCACGGGGAAGGCGAGCCGGAAAGATAATTTTCGGGTAGACCCGAAACTAGATACATGGAGTGCCACGTTAGCCGATTACAAGGGAAGCGGGTATGACCGGGGGCATTTGTGTCCTGCCGCTGATATGTCGTTTAACGCGAAAGCGATGAGCGAAACGTTTTACATGTCGAATATGTCGCCGCAAGTACCGATGTTTAACCGGGGTATCTGGAAGAAGTTGGAGGAACACGTTCGGGAACGGGCAAAGCGGGAAAAACTGTACGTGGTAACCGGACCGATTTTCAAGAGTAACAAGGGGAAGATAGGCAAAGGAAAAGTGACCGTTCCCGGTTACTATTACAAATTATTTTACTCCCCGTCGAAGCAGCAGATGATAGCTTACGTGTTGCCGAACGAGGAGAGTCGGCGCCCGATAAACAGTTTTGCGGTACCCGTGTCGAAAGTGGAGAAAATGACCGGTATTGATTTCTTCCCGCAACTACCGGATGATCTGGAAAAGCTGTTGGAAGCGGATACCCTTTCGCATCTGGAACATATGCCCAAGCAACCCGGTAAATCATATCCCCCGACCCGGAAAGAACAAATTATCGCCGTGGCGGGAGCCGTGCTCTTGTTCTTGCTCGTGTATTTCCTGATCAAACACCGGGGTGGGAAAAAGAAGAAAAAGAAAAAAGCCAAGAAACCTCTCAAGAAAAAGAAATAAGCCTTTCGGGCTTATTTCTTTTTCAACAAATCATCAATCACTTTTGTCATTTCCTCGAACTCTTTCGGTTCGTACAGGCGGGTGAGATAGACAATCTTCCCCTCTTTGTCTATGATAACGTTCCGGGTGACGCCTGCGCCTTTCGCGGCAAAAGAATAAAAGGCTTTACCTTCCAGATCGAGCAGGAGAGGGTAAGTGATACCTGTTTCTTTGGCAAATTTTTTGACCACTTCTTTCGATTCCTTAAGATCAATGCCGTATAAAACGAAGTCGGGATTATCCTTGTGTTTCAGCCAGATATCTTTTTCGATAAAGGGCATTTCTTTTCGGCATACGCCACACCAGCTGGCAGTGAATTGAAGCATAACGATTTTCCCTTTTAGGTCTTTCAGTTGTTTCTTTGTGCCGTCGGGAAAGATTAATTCGATATCAGGTGCTTTGTCGCCTACTTTCACGATGTATCCTCTATCGTCTTCCGGGGCTTGAACCCAAGCGCAGGTCATGAATAATAATAAAATTAGAGTCAGGTGTTTCATATTGGATTATGTTTGATTAATATCGTTTCAGGCTTTTCGGGCTACCGCTCCATGAGCATCCCAAGCAATAGAGAATTGTCGTGTCGAATCCCTCCAGAGAGTCATTTTCATTTACCGGAACAACCTCGTGATCGGTTGTCACTTGCACCAGACATAGATTGCCTTGTGCGTCTTTCACGTGAAAACGGCGTATGCCGCATTGTGGACAAAGTAAAAATCGCATATTCTAAAATTTGAGACATAGTTACTGATTATTATTGATAGTTGTACGGGGTACGAGGGAAAAATTGTTACTTTTATCAGATTCTTTTCATATACGGGAAGAAAGACTGTATATTTGTCGTAACAAGATGATAGTAGTTAGTGGGTTTTGATATGGAAAAACAGAAGAAATATAAAATACATTTTGCACCCGTGCAGGGGCATACCGATTGGACGTACCGGAACCTGCACGAGAAATACTTCGGGGGAGTGGACGCCTATTATACCCCGTTTATCCGGGTTGAAAAAGGGGATAGTTTCCGGTCGAGAGATATGAAGGATTGTGATCCCGAATTAAATACCGTGCAGAGATTGATCCCGCAAGTGTTGGGGGGTGATCCGATGGAACTGGATGTATCTCTGGAGATGTTGGAAGAGAGAGGCTACACGGGGGTGGATATCAACATGGGATGTCCTTTCCCGATGATCGCGAGGCGGGGGAAAGGAGCGGGTGTGTTGTCCGAACCGGAACGGGTACGGGAGTTGATGGAGGTTGTGAAGGAATACCCGGGGATGCAGTGTTCCGTGAAGATGCGTTTGGGATGGGAGAATCCTGAAGAATGTTTGTCATTGCTTCCTGTTTTGAATGACACCCCTTTAACTGCCGTTATCCTGCACGCTCGTGTCGGTACGCAGGAATACAAGGGAGAGGTAAACCCGGATGCGTTTGAGGCATTTTATAATCAATGTAAACATCCCTTGTATTACAACGGGGATGTGTTGACCCTAGAGGATATTCAACGGGTGACGGCACGCTTTCCCCGTTTGGAAGGCGTCATGATCGGTCGGGGATTGTTAGCGAACCCCGCGTTGGCAATGGAATACTTGAATGGTAAAGAATTGACCTCGGAGGAGAAGTACAGGAAATTCAAACTCTTTCATGCCGAACTTCTGGCCGCTTATGCCGAACGTTTGCAGGGTGAGCATCAATTAGTAATGAAAATGAAAACTTTCTGGGAATATTTCATGCCGATGACCGACCGGAAAATATTGAAGAAGATTCACAAGAGTAACAAACTATCCCAGTATAACGAAGCGCTTGCGCGTGCCTTCGTGCCGGGACAGGAGGAAGGGTGATAGCGGATGAAGAAAGCGATATATATCATTATAGGCTGTATTTCCGTGGTGTTGGGTATAATCGGTATTTTCGTGCCCGGTTTGCCGACAACACCTTTTCTTTTATTGAGTTCATGGCTTTTTTACAATAGTTCCAAGCGATTGCATGATGCCTTGCATCGTTCCAAGTGGTTGGGGCCTTATATCCAGCGTTTTCAAGAGAAAAAAGGAGTGGGTTGGAAGACAAAAGCGGTATCCATTATTTGTATGTGGACGATGATCAGTATTTCCGCTTTCGGGATTATCGAGAATTTGCATGTGAGGATATTATTATTGATATTGGGTGTGGTTGGGACATGCAGCGTGCTGTTTATCGTACCGAATCCCAAAAAGAAATAAAAGAGAGCACGCTCTCTTTTATTATTACCCTATCACCACGTTCACGATTTTTTTCGGTACGATAATCATTTTCTTGATTTCCTTCCCGTCCATCCATTTCGCGAAGTCCGGAGTGGCTTTTACGGCTGTTTCAATCTCCGCGTTGGTTGCTGTCGTGGGCATGGCGAGTTTGAAACGTACCTTGCCGTTGAAGGAAACCGGGTATTCGAACTCGTCTTCCACGAGGTATTTTTCTTCCCATTTCGGGAAGGCTTCTTTCGTGATGCTTCTCGTGTGGCCTAGCAGGCTCCACAGTTCTTCCGCCATGTGGGGGGCAAAAGGAGCGAGGGTAATCACGAGGGGTTCGAGGATAGCCCGTTTATTACATTTCAGGGCTGTCAGTTCGTTCGTGCAGATCATGAAAGCGGGAATGGACGTGTTGAACGAGAAGTTCTCGATATCGTATTCCACCTTCTTGATCGTTTTATGCAGTACTTTCAATTCTTCTTTGGTCGGCATCTCGTCGCTCACGCTGAAATCTTCGCCGTTTTGGAACAGGCGCCAGAATTTACGCAGGAATTTGTACACCCCGTCGATACCTTGCGTGTCCCACGGTTTGCTGAATTCCAGCGGTCCGAGGAACATCTCGTACAGGCGCAACGTGTCAGCCCCGTATTCTTCGATAATCGTGTCGGGGTTCACCACGTTGAACATGGACTTGGACATCTTCTCGATAGCCCAGCCACAGATGTATTTCCCGTTTTCGAGGATAAACTCGGCATTGGCGAATTCCGGTCGCCATGCACGGAACGCATCCACGTCTAACACGTCATTCTTCACGATATTCACGTCCACGTGTAACTCCGTGGTCTTATGCTGATCCTTCAACCCGAGGGAAACAAACGTATTCGTGCCTTGTATCCGGTACACGAAATTCGAACGTCCTTGAATCATACCTTGGTTGATTAGTTTCTTGAAAGGCTCTTCTTCGGTGGCAACACCGATATCATGCAAGAACATGTTCCAGAAACGGGAATAAATCAAATGTCCCGTGGCGTGTTCTGTCCCGCCCAAGTAAAGATCCACGTTTTTCCAGTAATTGCAGACGTCCTTATCTACTAGAGCCTTGTCATTGTGCGGGTCCATGTAGCGTAAAAAATACGCCGAGGAACCCGCGAAGCCGGGCATCGTGTTTAATTCGAGAGGATAACCCTCTTCCGTTTTCCAGTCTTGTACACGACCTAGAGGCGGTTCTCCTGTTTCTGTCGGCAAGTATTTATCTACCTCCGGCAACTCCAGCGGCAATTTTGACTTGTCGAGCATATATGGCATACCGTCTTTATAATACACCGGAAATGGTTCGCCCCAGTATCGTTGACGACTAAAAATGGCATCCCGCAGGCGGTAATTGATCTTGCTTTTACCGATTCCTCTTTTCTCGACTTCTTGCGAGATATACGCGATGGCATCTTTTACTTCCATGCCGTTGATAATACCGCTGTTAATCATCTTGCCGACTTTCGTGTCGTATGATCCTTCGGACATATCGTGTCCTTCCCCGTCGTCAATCACGGGAACAATCGGGAGATTGAAATGACGTGCGAAAGCGTAGTCGCGGCTGTCGTGTCCCGGTACTGCCATGATTGCTCCGGTTCCGTAGCCGGAAAGCACGTATTCGCTGATCCACACGGGTATCGCCTCGTTCGTGAACGGGTTAATAGCATATGAACCGGTAAATACTCCGGTCACTTTTTTCACTTCCGTCTGGCGCTCCCGTTCCGTGCGTTTCGACACGTAGTCCAAGTACTCGGCAACGGCGTCCGCCTGTTCCGGGGTGGTCAGCTGTTTCACGTAATCCGATTCGGGAGCCAGCACCATGAATGACACCCCGAATATCGTGTCCGGGCGAGTGGTGAAGATTTCCAGTTTCACGTCCGAATCTTTCACGTCGAAAATCACGTCGGCACCTTGCGAGCGACCTATCCAGTTGCGTTGAATATCCTTCAGTGAATCCGACCATTCCACTTTATCCAATCCGTCCAATAGCCGTTGGGCATAGGCGGATACGCGGAGCGACCATTGGCGCATTTTCTTCTGTACCACGGGATAACCGCCTCGTTCGGACAGCCCGTCTTTCACCTCGTCGTTGGCAAGCACGGTTCCCAGTTCCGGGCACCAGTTCACCATCGTGTCGGCAAGGTAAGCGATGCGGTAATTCAATAATATCTCTTGTTTCTCCTTCTCCGATTTGGCTTTCCATTCTTCGGCAGTGAAATGCAGTTCTTCGCCGCATGCCGCGTTCAGTCCTTCCGTACCCACCGTTTCAAAAGCTTTTACCAGATCGCTGATCGGCATGGCTTTTTGCTCGTCGTAACAGAAATAGCTGTTGAACATCCGGATGAAAGTCCATTGTGTCCATTTGTAATATCCCGGGTCGCAGGTACGGATTTCTCTGTCCCAATCGTACGAGAAGCCGATCTTGTCCATTTGTTCCCGGTAGCGGTTGATATTTTTCTCCGTCGTGATAGCCGGGTGTTGCCCTGTCTGGATGGCGTATTGCTCTGCCGGCAGTCCGTAGGCATCATACCCCATGGGATGCAACACGTTAAAACCTTTCAAATGCTTGTAACGGGAATAGATATCGGAAGCGATGTAGCCTAGCGGGTGTCCGACGTGTAACCCTGCCCCGGAGGGATAAGGGAACATGTCCAGCACGTAATATTTGGGTTTGGAAGGATCCATTTCAACCCGGTAAGTTTTGTTCTCTTGCCAGTAGCTTTGCCACTTTTTCTCGACTTCCTTGAAATTGTATTCCATGTTATTCTTTTTTTAGTTCTCGTAATGAATGACAAAGGTAATAAAAATACAGAAGTCGGAAACTCTTTTATTATTTTATGTCATAGGGGTGATTACCTAATATTGTAAGAGGATGTACTCTTTTCCTATATAAATCCGGTATGAATTCCGTATGATTTCCGGTTCAATTCCGCTTATAAAGTTTTTACTAAGCTTTTAGTAAGCTATTAAAACGCTATTACTATATAGGGTTTTAATAGGGTTTTAATAGGGAACTAATAGCGTTTTACACGGAAGTGATGCGGAATTTATATGGAATTGATATGTATTTTATTATTGTAATCCAGATGTTTAGTGACTGACGTGATATCTTATTTGTACCGTGGTGAAATTTAAGGAAGAATCCCTAATATAGATGAAATGGAGTCTGTTTTTCCTCATTTTTGGGGATTGTGAGGGGATGTTCGGGGATATACTTTTGTAGCGATAAATAGTCTGTTAAATTAAAATTTTTATATAATGAAAAAGATGAATCAGTTTATTGCGTGGGGGCTGATGTTGTGTGTTGCCTGTTTTACAGCTTGTTCTGATGACGATAACGGTAGTGGTTGGGATGGTGAATCCACCGTGGTTGCTGCCGCCGATTATGACGCGTGGACGTATTTTGATTTTAAGACGGGTACCGTGAAGACGCTTAGCGTGAAATCCCAAGAAGGTGGTATCACCGGGATATACAAGGGTGATTTAGATATCTCCGTTATGGGGAGTTCTTACGGGAATCAAGAGGGCGTGAAGTTGATTATTTCTACAATTGCCGAGGATTCGGTATTGCTTTCTCTGGATAGTTTGATGCTCAGCATGAGTGGTGATGTGGAGCCTTATTCTTTATCGGCGAAAGCGGCAATAGCGCGGGACGGGGAAGAGTGGGTGTTGACGGGAGTACCGACAAGTGTCGATGTGGTCAACGGAGAAACAACCACGGTGTACAAGGAAGTAACTTTCAGCGGAAGAATAGGTGCGGCAGCCGGAAGTGCGGCAAGTATAAAGGTGACTTTTAAGCCGGGCGCTATGCCTATGGCGATCACTGGGACTTATACCGTGAAAGAGAGGGATAACAAGGTCTATATGTTGAATGGGGACGAAACCTCTTTTGACTGGGATATTGCTTTCCACAAGTATGATGTCAAGACGAACGGCGGGGGTGCGGTGAAATTGAACACGTTCGACCTTGATGCGGTAACCTTGTCTTCCGTAACCGGGGAGAATTTCACGGCTGACACGGACGATCACCAAGTAATGGTGGATATGACGAACATGATGGAAGGTTTCGTGGGGTATCAGTCCACGAAATTGAATGAAGTATTGTGTGGTTGGGTGACGGCAACCCCGACAGGTTCGATGCCGCCTTATACTTACGAGATCAATAAGAATGTATTCGTGTTGAAAACGGCAGCCGGGGAGTATGCTAAAATAAGATTCACGGATTATTCCAATGATAAGAACGAGAAGGTATATGCCGCGTTTGATTACGAATATCCTCTAAAGTAACGCGCGGAAGCCGTGCTTGGTTCAATGGAGAAGCAGATGAGAAACGGATTGTTGATATTGTTTTTGATATTTTTGTCCCCGTGTTTAATGGCGGATGAACACGAGAATGAGGCTCCCTCTTTTAAGGTAAAAGGAGTAGTCGTGGACGAGAAAGGGGAACCGCTGGCAGGGGCTTCCGTGTGGGTGAAAGGGACT
Source organism: Butyricimonas hominis (assembly GCF_014287455.1). Lineage (NCBI taxonomy): Bacteria > Pseudomonadati > Bacteroidota > Bacteroidia > Bacteroidales > Odoribacteraceae > Butyricimonas > Butyricimonas hominis. The sequence goes on along the minus strand of NZ_JACOOH010000001.1, from coordinate 694,516 downwards.
GTTGTCGGTGCGGGAACGAACGCGAAGGGGGAGTTCACGGTAAAACTGACGTCGAGGGAGAAATGTGTGTTAAGAGTTAGTTTCACGGGTTATGCCCCGAAGGAACGGGAAGTAGTTCCCGGTCTGGATAGTTTGTTTCACTTCGCGCTGGCTCCGGGTGATAACGCGCTGAACGAGGTGGTGATCACGGGAACCCGCACGATGAAACCGTTGAAGGATGTACCCGTGCTGACCCGTGTCATCTCACGAGAGGATATAGCACAAATCAATCCTTTGGATTTGCAGAGTCTGTTGGAGTACGAGATGCCGGGATTGCAGTTCGGGTTGGCTCACGGTTCGGGTTTGCCGGAATTGAAATTCCAAGGCTCGGCGGGGGGATACGTGTTGTTCTTGATTGACGGGGAACGCGTATCGGGGGAAGGTTCCAGTAATAATATAGATTATAGTTTGATTGATGTTGATAATATCGAGCGGATAGAGGTGGTGAAAGGACCTATGTCGACGTTGTACGGTTCGCAGGCGATGGGGGGCGTGGTGAATATTATCACGAAGGATGCCGATCGTCCCTTCACGGGAAACGCTTCCGTCCGTTACGGTAATAACGACGAGAGTAAGTATTCGCTGTCATTGGGTACGAAGCAAGGGCGATTCTCCGCGTTGACGTCGCTTTCTTATCGCACGCGGGATGCTTACGCGCTGAAAGACGAGGTCGGGCAAATTCAATACACGCACTACAAGGATATGTATGACCGGGATTCGGTCGTCGCGGATACTTCGACCAAAGGGATGACGAGCGTTAAGGGGTTCGAGATTTGGCAAGTGAACCAGAAATTGAGTTTCACGTTTAACGATCGCTTCCGTGTATCGTTGGACGGAACGTATTATAACAATCATATTCTGGAATATATACAGGAAAAGGAACAGGATGTGTTTTCGACTTACAAGCTCAACCCGAAGATGTTTTACGCGATAAATGATAGGCATATTCTGGATTTGTCGTACGTGTTCGAGAATTACGAGAAGAAAATAGAGTATAAAAAATCTCCCGCGGAAAAGAGGCTTGGGGATATGACCCATAACATGCGGTTGAATTACACGGGATATCTCCATGACAGACACACGCTGACTGCGGGGATCGAGATGAACACGCAGCGGTTGCAGCATTACTGGTTTGATAACGGGTCGGGAAAAAAGTTTGACGCGCAGACTTACGTGTTGTATTTGCAGGAGGATTGGAAAGTGAGTGATTCGTTTAGTATTCTGGCGGGTGTGCGGTCGGATTGCCATTCGGAATACGGTTTCCATGCGAGTCCGAAAATATCGTTGATGTACAGGTACGGGGTGTTGGCTTTGCGTGGCGGTTACGGGATGGGATTCCGTATACCTTCGTTGAAAGAGTTGCACAGCGAGTATGATATGGGCGGACAAGGTTTCTTTATGATTTACGGTAACGAGGATTTGGAACCGGAGATCAGTCACCAAGGGACGTTGTCGGCGGAGGTGACGAGGGGGATTTTTAACGGTTCGGTATCCGGGTACTACACGAGGTATTTCGACGAGATCGGTTTGGGGTTGTCTTCGGACGGGAAGAACCAGCAATATTATAACGCGGATAACGCGACAAGGACGGGGGTGGATGTGATGGCGCAATTCCGTTTCAGGAACGGGTTGACGTTGCGCGGCGCGTACGCCTATATTGACGCACATTCCGAGGTTGACGGGTATAATATGGCGAGTGACCGTCCGCATAGCGTGACGTTCACGGCGAATTATTCCAAGACGTTCGGGAAGGTGACGCTGTCGGTGGCACTGAACGGGCGTTGGATGTCCTCGGTGGAAACGTGGTACAAGAATAGCGCGGGTGGTTACGTGCAGAATGAATATGACAGCCGGACGTTTTGCGCGTTGAATCTTAGCGGGCGTTTCCCGCGAGGGTTCCGTTTTACGGCGGGACTGGATAACCTGTTTAATTTCAAGGATAAAAACGTGACTGCCGATCAATCGGTTACCCCGCAACGAGGAATAGGGGTGCTCGGGACGTTGTCCGTGAATTTGGCGGATTTGTTTAAATTATAATCAGATAAAAAGAAAACGGATGAAAAAGAAATGGCTTAAATGGGGATGTCTTTTGGTCGTGATCTTGTTGGGAGTGTGGGGGTATCGTGTATGGTTCGGGACCACGAGGATTGCTTTCGTGAATTTCCAGACGATGACGATGGGGAGTATCGCGAAGGCGAATGACAATTCATTTATTCAATTGCAGGAAGTTCCCGTCGAGGAGTTGGGGCGTTTGTCCGGCTTCGATATGGTGTTCGTGAACGGGATGGGGTTGCGTGTCGTGGAAGAACAGCGGCAGCAGATACAAAACGCGGCGGACAAGGGTGTACCGGTGTTCACGACGATGGCGACGAACCCGGCGAATAATATATGCACGATAGATTCGGTCGATCAGGCTGCCTTGCGGGCTTATCTCGGAAGCGGGGGCAGGCGGAATTACAAGAATTTGCTGAATTACGTGCGGAAGAATATTGATAGAAAGGTGATGATTGCTGTCGAGGAACCGGGGGAGCCGATCGAGCGGGCATCGGATATCCTGTACCACGCGGATTTGGACAAGCCGGGGGAGGAATTGGACTTTCTGTCTGTCGGGGAGTACGAGAAATATTTGAAAGATAAGAAATTATACAGGGATGGGGCGAAAAAAATCGTGGTGACGGGACAGATGGCCGATGCCACGGGGTTAATCGACACGCTGGAACGGGTAGGGTATAATGTTTACCCGGTGTTGTCGTTGCGGCGTTTGCTTGATTTTATCCGGGAGATAGCCCCGGATGCGATAATCAATATGGCGCACGGCCGTTTGGGCAATGACATGGTACATTATTTGAAAGAACGTAATATTCTGTTGTTTGCGCCGCTGACGGTGAATAATCTGGTGGAGGAATGGGAACGCGATCCCATGGGAATGTCCGGCGGGTTTATGTCCCAGAGTATTGTTACGCCCGAAATAGACGGGGCTATCCGCACGTCGGCTTTGTTCGCCCAGTATAAGGACAAGGAGGGATTACGCCATTCCTACGCGGAGCCTTCCCGTTTGAGAACATACGTGGAGAATATACAGAAAACGCTTGCCTTGAGGGATAAGCCGAATAGCGAGAAACGGGTGGTGATTTATTACTATAAAGGACCGGGACAGAGTGCCATGAGCGCGGCGGGAATGGAAGTGGTTCCCTCGTTGTACAATCTTTTGAAGAAGATGAGAGAGGAGGGCTACCGGGTGGACGGCCTTCCGGCAAATCACAAGGAACTGGAGAAAATGATCATGGCGGAAGGTGCCGTGTTCGGGACTTATGCCGACGGCGTGGTAGATCGTTTCTTGAAAGAGAGTCACCCTTTGTTGATTTCGAGGGAGGAGTACGAGAGTTGGGTGAAACAAGCCCTGCGCCCGGAGAAATATGCCGAGGTGGTTGCCGCTTTCGGGGAATTTCCCGGGGAATACATGAGTCCCGCTGACGGGATACTAGGAATATCCCGGATACAGTTCGGGAACGTGGTGATAATGCCGCAACCCGCTGCCGGGGGCGGGGATAACGCTTTCCAGATCGTGCATGGGACGGATGCGGCTCCCCCTCATTCTTATATCGCGGCTTACTTGTGGATGCAATACGGGTTCAAGGCGGATGCCATGGTACATTTCGGGACGCATGGCAGTCTGGAGTTTACGCCCAAGAAGCAGGCAGCCCTGTGCGATTTGGATTGGCCGGACAGACTCGTGGGCAGTGTGCCTCACTTGTATATTTATTCCATTGGCGACGTGGGCGAGGGGATGATTGCCAAACGTCGGGGATACGGGGTGTTGCAATCCTATCTGACACCCCCGTTTATGGAGAGTAACGTGCGGGGTATTTACCGGAGTCTGACGGAAAAGATAAAGATATACAACCAGAAATTGTACCCGGAGAAGGGTACCGCCAACGCGAAGGACGTGGAGCAGGCTTCCTTGGCGGTGAAAGAGTTGGCGGTTTCCTTGGGTATGCACCGGGAGTTGGGGTTGGATAGCGTGTTGACGGTTCCCTATACCGAGGAAGAGGTTTTGAAGATTGAAAACTTCGCGGATGAACTGGCGGCGGAGAAGGTGACCGGACAGTTGTACTCTATGGGAGTGCCTTACGAGGCTGCCCGGATAGAGTCTTCCGTTTATTCTATGGCGACCGACCCGATTGCTTACGGGTTGTACGCATTGGATAAGTTGCGGGGAAAGGCGGATGCCGGAGTATTGAAGCGGAAGGCTATTTTTACCGAACGTTATCTGGAGCCGGCGAAGAAGTTGGTCGGGAGGTTGTTGAACGGGAGAGAGAACGTGAACGACGACTTTATTTGCCGCGTGGCAGGAATCACGAGCGGGGAGTTGGCTCAAGCCCGGGAGATTGATGCGGACCGGAACGCGCCCAAGGGGATGATGGCGATGATGATGGCGGCGACGGCAAAGCAACCGACCGTGAAAGATGAAAAGAAGGAAGAGGGGATGTCCGGGATGATGAAGGAGATGATGAAACAGATGGGCAAGGACAAGACTCCCGAGGAGCGATTGGCTATGGCGGAGAAGATGGGAGCGCCGAAAGAGGCGATGGAGAAGATGAAGGCGGCAATGACGAAGCCGAAAGAGGATAAGCCCGATATGAGTGCCATGATGAAAGCGATGATGGGCAAGAAAGCGAAAGAGTACTCGAAAGAGGAGGTGAACAAGGCTTTGGCGATCATGGAAGTGGAGCGGACATTGAAGAACGTGAATAATTATAAACGGGCATTGGCGGAAAGTCCGGCAGTCGAATTGCAGTCGTTGATGAACGCTTTGAATGGCGGGTACACGGCTCCTTCGCCCGGCGGGGATCCTATCGTGAACCCGAACACGTTGCCGACGGGGCGCAATCTTTTTGCCATTAACGCGGAGGAAACTCCCACGGAGTCCGCTTGGGAGAAAGGGATGCAGTTGGCAAAGAGTACTATCGAGATGTACCGGAAACGGCATGACGGGGAGTTCCCGAAGAAGGTGAGCTACACGCTTTGGTCCGGCGAGTTTATCGAAACGGGAGGAGCCACGATAGCCCAAGTGTTGTATATGCTCGGCGTGGAGCCCGTGCGGGATGCTTTCGGGCGGGTGAGCGATTTGAAGCTGATTCCTTCTGCCGAGTTGGGACGTCCCCGGGTAGACGTGGTGGTACAGACTTCCGGGCAGTTGCGGGATATTGCGGCTTCCCGTCTTTTCCTCGTGAATAGAGCCGTGGAAATGGCAGCGGCTGCCAAAGATGATAAATACGAGAATCAAGTGGCTGCCGGAGTGCTGGAAGCGGAGAGGACATTGATTGATAAGGGAATTTCCCCGAAGGATGCCCGTGAGATTTCGACATTCCGGGTGTTCGGGGGTGCGAATGGCGGTTACGGAACCGGAATCACGGGGATGGTAGAGGCGGGAGATCGCTGGGAGAGTGAATCGGAAATTGCGGCGACTTACTTGAATAACATGGGGGCTTACTACGGTAGCGAGAAGAATTGGGAGAAATTCAGGCAATTCGCTTTCGAGGCAGCGCTAACCCGCACGGACGTGGTGGTACAACCCCGGCAGAGTAACACGTGGGGAGCGTTGAGCCTTGATCACGTGTACGAGTTCATGGGCGGAATGAATCTTGCCGTGCGTAACGTGACGGGGAAAGACCCGGATGCTTACCTGAGTGATTACCGGAACCGGAATAATAACAAGATGCAGGAGGTGAAGGAGGCGATCGGGGTGGAATCCAGAACGACGATATTCAATCCCTCGTATATTAAAGAAAAAATGAAAGGAGAGGCAACCTCCGCATCCGGTTTTACTGAAATTATCCGTAATACTTACGGGTGGAACGTGATGAAACCTTCGGTGATTGACAACGAGATGTGGGACGAGATTTATAACGTGTACGTGAAGGATAAATTTGACCTCGGGGTGCAGGATTTCTTCGAGAAAGTGAGTCCTGCCGCGTTGCAGGAGATCACTGCCATTATGATGGAAACCGCGCGTAAGGGGATGTGGAAGGCTACCGGGCAGCAGTTGGCGGATTTGTCGGAGTTACACACGGATTTGATTAAGAAGTATAAACCGGCATGTTCCGGATTTGTGTGTGATAATGCCAAATTGCGTGATTTTATCGCTTCCAAAGCGACTCCCGAAGCGGCGAAAGAGTACCGGAACAGTATTCAGCAGGTGAGGGAGGTTGCGGCAGACCGGTCCAAAGGGGTGGTGATGAAGAAAGACGAGATAGCCTCGGAAACACAGAAGCGCACGAATCGGGTGAGTACGCCGTGGATAGCGGCAGGGGTGATTGTGGTGTTGATCGGTTTGGCGGTCTTGATGAGGAAAAGACGTAAAAGCAGTATGTAATCATGGATACGATAGTTTGGATTCTGATTCTATTGACGGCATTTAATTTTTTGTTGAAGCAGACCTTTTGGAAACCGGTAGCGACGCTTGTCGCTACCGGTATTGCCGCGGTTTTCGTGTTGCTGGTATGGCCTTACGCTATCGAGCAATCGAAGACGCAGATCGCGGATTGGTTGTCCGACAATCAGTTGATGCTGGATACATCGGTGATTCTGACACTGGAACTGTCCCTGCAAATGGCTTTTTGCCTGTTGTCGGTTCACGTGGCGAATTTCTCTCCCGTGAAGCGGCGTATGATGTGGGCTTACCGGGTGTTGTACCGGTTCCCGGGGGTGTTGATATTGCCGGTATTGTTTTTCGGGCTCACGCAAACGATATTTACATTCCCGGGTGTGTCGTTTGAATTAATCGCTTGGTTGTTTGCCTTGTTTATCGCAGTAGTTGTTCCCTTGGGACGTTGGTTTATCAAGTGGTTGTTGCCGGAGGCGGAATTGCGGTTGGAATTGTTTTTCCTGACCAATGCTTTGGCGGCCATTCTGGGGATTATCGCTACCGTGAACGGGCGTACTGCCGTGGACGGGACGACGCGAGTCGATTGGTCGGCAATGTCCGGTTGTATCGGACTTTTCGCGGTGGGGGCTGTCGTGGGGTGGATCGTGTATGTAATAAAAAGAAAACTAACTTTTAAATTGAAAAGATAATGAACGCGATTTCTGATATCATGTTTTGGATATCAACAGGATTGTTGGTGCCTGTTATTGTATTGTTGATTTTATTGTTTTTCCGCTCCCTTTTGCTGGTGGGCAGTTTCTTCGGTCAGTATGTTTCTATTCGCAAGACGGACAAGTTGATCCGGGAGCAGATGGAAACGCTGCATGTGGATAATATCGATCATTTCGGTTCCAAGTTGCCGGAGAAGAGTAGTTCATTGGTGGTGATGTTTATGAAACGGATATTGGCGGAACAGGGAAATAAAGCCCAAGTGCAGCGGTTGTTGGCGAATTTCGAGATTGCCGCCGATAAGGATTTGGCAACTTCCAAGACGTTGACGAAACTGGGACCCATTCTCGGGTTGATGGGAACCTTGATTCCCATGGGACCGGCGTTGGTAGGGTTGTCAACGGGTGATATCGCTTCTATGGCTTATAATATGCAGGTGGCTTTTGCCACGACGGTGATCGGTCTGGTGGCGGGAGCTATCGGTTTCCTGACGCAGCAAGTGAAACAACGTTGGTATTTGCAGGATATGACTAATCTGGAATGTTTGGTCGAGGTGTTGAACGAAAAAAATGAACGAAAATGAAACGCAATTTGTTGAAGAAGGAGGAGGATAATGATCCGATTAGCGCGGTATCCAATCTTTTCGACGTGGCAATGGTGTTTGCCGTGGCGTTAATGGTTGCGCTGGTGACTCGCTATAATATGACGGAAATGCTTTCGACAGAGGATTTCACCATGGTGAAGAACCCGGGAAAGGAAAATATGGAGATCATTACCAAGGAAGGTGAGAAGATCAATCGTTACACTCCCTCGGAAAATCAAGACAAATCGGGTAAGCGGGGAAAGAAGGTGGGGATTGCCTATGAACTTGAGAATGGTGAAATTATTTATGTCCCGGAATAGAAAAGGAGCGTAAAGTGACTATATTTGTCGTGGAATTTAAAACAATTGTCTGTGTCCACGAGTGTAGTTTTAGCGATATTGCTGTCTTATTTTCTGTTGTTGATTCTGGTTGGCTTCGTGACAACCAGAAAGGCGAATAGCGAGATGTTTTTTACCGCGAACCGAAATTCGCCTTGGTATCTGGTGGCTTTCGGGATGATCGGGACTACGCTTTCCGGGGTGACTTTTATTTCCATTCCCGGGGAGGTCGGCAATACACATTGGACGTATCTGGCAGTGGTTGCGGGCAATTGCGTGGGGTATATCGTGATTGCCCTCGTGCTTTTGCCCTTGTATTATAAACAGAATCTGGTTTCCATTTACTCGTGGCTGGGTTCCCGATTCGGGGAGAAAGCCCGGTTGACGGGTTCTTTTTTCTTTATCGTGTCGCAGTTGGTGGGGGCTTCCTTCCGCTTGTTCTTGGTCGTGGGGGTGTTACAGTTGGCTTTTTTTGACGCGGTGGGGATTCCGTTTCCCGTGACGGTGTTTGTCACGATTGCTTTCGTGTGGATTTATACCGTGCGGGGAGGTATAAAAACGATCGTGTGGACGGATGCCTTGCAGACGATATGTATTCTGGTGTCGGTCGGTCTGACGATTGCCGTGGTGAATAAAGCGTTGGATCTCGATTTTTCATCGGCAGTGGCGGCGGTGAAAGAGAGTCCTCTCTCGCGAGTGTTCGATTTTGACTGGCGTTCGGGGCAGAACACTGTGAAGCAGTTCTTGGCGGGAATAGCGATCACGGTCAGTTTGAACGGGTTGGATCAGAATATGATGCAGAAGAATCTGACTTGCCGTTCCCTGCGGGATTGTAAGACGAATATGTTCACGTTTTCGTTTCTCTTTCTGGTGACGAATTTGTTGTTTCTTATGCTGGGAGCCTTATTGTACATGTATGCCGAACGGGAGGGGATCGTGTTGCCGGGGAAGTCGGACGATGTATTCCCGTTTTTATCGTTAAATTATTTCGGTACGGCGGCGGGAATATTCTTTTTGTTGGGAATCACGGCAGCGGCTTATTCTTCTGTCGATTCTTCGCTGACCTCGTTGACAACCTCTTTCTGTATTGATTTTTTGAAAATAGATCCTCGGAATAAGCGGGATAAGAGAAAGCGTATGGGGGTGCATGTCGTTTTCTCTTTGTTGATGATTTTTGTCGTGGTACTTTTCCGGGAGTTGAATAATTCGAGCGTGATTTCGGCTCTTTTTAAAGCGGTGGGGTACACGTACGGTCCGTTGCTGGGGCTTTTTGCCTTCGGGTTGACTACCCGCTGCCAAGTGCGGGAAAAGTATATTCCTCTCGTGTGCTTGATTTCCCCGGTGCTGTCTTACGTGGTGAATTGTTACTCGGAAGAACTGCTTTTCGGGTATAAGTTCGGTTTCGAGATTCTTTTGCTCAACGGGTTGCTGTGCTACCTCGGACTATTGCTTATCCGGGAAAAGCGTCATAAGTCTATGCCCGTGACGACTCTTAAAGCGTAACCGATACCGAAGCTGATTGCCGCTATGCCAAGGCTGATCGCCGCCATTTCGAGAAAGCGTTTTCTGAAGCTTTCGTCTTTCACGATGGAATAGTAATAGTTGAATATCGCGATGATCGTGATTGCCCCGGTAAGGCAAACGACCAATGCCCGGTACGGGTTCGACATGACGACGAAAGGCATGATGAGTACGACTACCGTGATGATATAAGCTATCCCGGTGTATATTGCCGCTTTTATCGCGTTCTTCCCGTCATTGTCTGCGCGGGAGGAAAGATATTCGGAAGCCGCCATGGAGAGGGCGGCGGCAATACCCGTGATACTTCCGGTCAAGGCTATCAGTTTGGGATTTTGCAGGGCGAAAGTGTAACCTGCCAAGGCTCCCGTGAATTCTACCAGAGCGTCGTTCAGTCCCAGTACCACTGCTCCCATGTAATTGAGCCCTTCTTCATCAAGCAGTCCGATGAGTTTGCTCTCGTGTACTTCTTCCTCGTCTGCCATGGTCTGCAAATCTTTCTCGTCCGCCCATTTACGATAGGAGTCTTGTGCGTGAACTTCTCCTTTCTCCATGAGCTTTATCCCGAAAGTAAGACCGAAAAAACGGGCAATCAACACGTAGAGTGTGATTTTCCAGTGCTTGGGAGAAGGGCTTTTGCCCGTGTATTTTTTTAGAATATGGTAGTGTTTGAGTTCCTCGGCGGATAACTCCTTCAATACTTCGCTGTTGTGCGTGTCCTTTTGTATGTTTGCCAGTCGGCTGTAAATTTTACTTTCTGTGATTTCATTTACTTGAAAGTCAACAAGTTGTTTTATATCTTCCGGTGTCATTTGTGTTCTTTGTTTGAAAAATGATAATACTGGTTTTTCCTTACGGGATAGATTTGTTTTAGTTTGTAAAAGTACTCTTTTTTTAGAGGAGGTTAACTTGATACAGGGTTGACATGAAAAAAACCGTATCCCCAAAGATACGGTTTTTTCACGTGTGTTATATATTATTGATAGGGTGGAACTTCTATAAATAATACCCGTGATTTTTCTGTGGCTTTGAATTCGACTTCTTCCGTGTCATACACGCCTACACCGTCACGGCGTTTCAATTCCAGCTCCTTTATCGTGATGCCGCCCTCGATGATGAAAATGTAGACGCCAAGGCTGTCTTTTGATTTCATCTTGTAGCTTTGCAGCACGTTTTTGTCCAAATGGCCGATGGAGAACCAAGCCTGTTGATATATCCATAGCCCTTTGGCGTTCCCGGGGTAGGGAGATACAATTTCACTGATTTCGTTGCGTTGTACCAGATCGGAAATAATGGCGTTCTCGTATCGGGGCGGAACGTTTTTCTTGTTCGGGAATACCCATATCTGCAAGAACTCGGTGGGACGGTCGTCGTTCCGGTTGTACTCGCTGTGCATGATACCCGTTCCGGCACTCATTACTTGTATTTCACCCTCTTGAATGGTATCCTTGTGACCGAGGCTGTCCTGATGTTCCAAATCCCCTTTTAACGGGATGGAAATCACTTCCATGTTCTGGTGCGGGTGCAGGTCAAATCCCGTGCCGCCTTCAATCCGGTCGTCGTTGAGAACTCGTAAAGCCCCGAAATTAATGCGTTGCGGGTTGTAGTAATCCGCGAAACTGAATGTATGGTGGGTTTTTAACCACCCGTGGTCGAAAAATCCCCGGCTTTCAGCTCTATGTAATATTGTTTTCATTGTCTTTTATTTTTGGTGTATAGATTGTTGTACGTGAGAATGTGGAAAGGGTTTTCTTGTGTTGTTTTTTGGAGGATTGAGGATTAGAGTTGGTTATCTCTTTTAAAAAGATTATATTTGTACATACTAAAAGTTTGATTATGTCAGAAAAAGAAATGAACTCTTATCGTTTGACGGGTTTGGAAGAACCATCAGATGAAATGCTTGCTACTTTAATGAAGGAGGTAGCAGAAGAAGCTAAGCGTAAGTCAGAAGAAGCTCATAAAAAGTTTTTTCAAGAAATAAGGGATTATATCCGTGGACATCAAGCGGAGTGGAGCAAAGAGTATAATGTGAGTTTTTAATAATGAGTGATTTTCATAAACCGGTACTTATTGTCATTGCGGGGCCTAATGGCTCTGGTAAGACATCTGTTACTTCAAAAATTCTTCATCATGAATGGATGGAAAATTCGATTTATATAAACCCAGATATTGTTGCTCAAGAAAAATTTGGTAACTGGAATTCTAGAGAGGCGGTGATGCAAGCCGTGAAATATTGCGAAGATTTACGAGAGGATTGTTTGATAAAACGACAGAGCCTTATTTTTGAAACGGTTCTTTCTGTTGAAGACAAGGTTAATTATATTTATAGAGCTATTGATGCGGGTTTTTTTGTTCGTTTCTTTTTTGTTTGTACAGAGTCTCCTACGATAAATGCTGCACGAATTGCTGGTAGGGTAATGGAAGGGGGGCATGATGTTCCTATTACCAAGATTATTTCAAGATATCAGAAATCTATTTCTAATTGTTGTTTAGTTTCTAAATTAGTGGATAGAATGTATATTTATGATAATTCAATAGAGGATAAAGAAGCTACATTATTATTTCGCTCGATGAAAGGGCGATTAACAAAACAATACGTAGAAATCCTTCCGGAATGGGCAGTCCCGATTTATGATTGTAATTTATAATCAAATAGAAATGGTGTAAGTTTTAACTTACACCATTTCTATTTGATATTTTGTAACGAAAATTACATAAGGAAATGGTCGCTAATGGACTTGTGCTCGTAAATGTTGCGGATAGTGTCTGCAAACATCGGGGCGATAGGCAATACCTTGATTTTCGAGCATTCTTGTTTTTGCGGAATGGAATCCGTGAAGATCACTTCCGTGAGTTTTGAATTCTCGATGTTCTCGTATGCTTTGCCCGAGAGAACGGCATGAGTAGCCACGGCACGTACACTGGCTGCTCCCGCCTCAACGAGCATATCGGCAGCCTTGCAAATTGTTCCCGCAGTATCAATCATATCATCCACGATGATAATGTTTTTGCCTTCAACATCTCCGATTACTTTCATGTCGGCTACTTCGTTGGCTCTGATACGGGTTTTGTGGCAAATGATTAAGCCCGAATCGAAGTATTTTGCCCACGAATTAGCTCGCTTGGCACCACCGATGTCAGGAGAAGCTATGGCGAAATCTTTTAATCCCAACGATTTGATGTAAGGAATCAATATCGTGGAACCGTACAAGTGATCTACCGGAATATCGAAAAATCCTTGGATTTGATCGGCATGCAAGTCCATCGTCATTACACGGTCTACCCCGGCAGCTTGCAGCATATTGGCTACAAGTTTTGCCCCGATGGCAACACGCGGCTTGTCTTTCCGGTCTTGACGGGCAAACCCGAAGTAGGGAATTACTGCGATTACCTTATAGGCTGACGCTCTTTTAGCCGCGTCAATCATCAAGAGTAACTCCATGAGATTATCACTTGGCGGGAAGGTTGATTGAACGATAAACACATGTTCCCCTCTCACCGTTTCGTCGAAAGAGGTGACGAATTCTCCGTCACTGAATCTTGTAAACGTTTTTTTACCGAGCTCAAGCCCAAGAGAACTAGCGATGCTTTCCGCAATGTATCGACTGTTTTCTCCGGCGAAAACTTTAATTTCGGGCAAATTTGACATATCTAAATCATTAGTTGAAACACTTGGCAAAAATAGAAAATTAATCTTAGATAGCATGTTGAAATGTTGAAAAGTTTCGATAAATACGTTTGTCAAAACAGTTACAAGTTACAACTTAGCAAGTTGCAGGTTCTGGGTATTGAACTTATAACTTGTAAACCTGTAACTTGCAACCGGGTGAAGGAATTAAACGGCAGCGTTTTTTACACGTACCGTTTGATTCCTTCACCCGAATATATTATATTTACACGGCGAAAGCGTGTTTATTATTTATTAATCAATATATATTCAAGTAAATGGAAGAAATCAAAAAGTACGTGGAAGAGAACAAGGAGCGTTTCCTGAACGAGTTGTTCGAGTTAATCCGGATTCCTTCAATCTCTTCATTGTCCGAGCATAAGCCGGATATGTACCGTTGTGCCGAGCAATGGACCAAGATCATGTTAGCCGCCGGGGCTGACCGGGCAGAAGTGTATGAAACAGACGGAAATCCCGTGGCGTACGGGGAAAAGATCGTAGATCCCGCTCTCCCGACCGTGTTGGTTTACGGGCACATGGACGTGATGCCGGTTGATCCGATCGACTTGTGGAACACGAAGCCTTTCGAACCCGTTATCAAGGACGGTAGGATTTGGGCTCGTGGGGCTGACGATGACAAGGGACAGGCTTTCATGCATGCCAAGGCTTTCGAGTATCTCGTGAAGTCCGGCAAGTTGAATTGCAACGTGAAATTCATGATCGAGGGAGAGGAAGAGATTGGTTCTCCTAACCTGCCGAAGTTCTGCAAAGAGCATAAAGATATGCTGAAAGCTGACGTGATTCTGGTTTCCGACACGAGTATGATCGCTCCCGATGTACCTTCTATCACGACCGGGTTGAGAGGTTTGGCGTACTGGCAGGTAGAAGTGACCGGACCGAACGCTGACTTGCATTCCGGTATTTTCGGTGGTGCGGTGGCAAACCCGATCAACGTGCTGTGCAAGATGATTGCCGAGATGCAGGACGAGAAAGGACATATCACGATACCCGGTTTTTACGACGATGTGCTGGAAGTAAGTGCCGAGGAACGTGCTAAAATGGCAAAGGCTCCGTTTAATTTGGAAGATTACAAGAAATCTCTCGATATCAAGGAGGTAAAAGGCGAAGAAGGATTCTCCACTAACGAGCGCACGGGTATTCGCCCGACGTTTGACGTTTGCGGTATCTGGGGCGGTTACACTGGAGAAGGTGCAAAAACCGTTTTGCCGTCAAAAGCTTATGCCAAGATTAGCTGCCGCTTGGTTCCGAACCAGAAGCACGAGAAAATTGCGAAATTATTCAAGGAATATTTCGAGTCTATCGCTCCCGATTACGTGAAGGTAAAAGTGGAATACCTGCATGGGGGACCTTCTTACGTGTGCCCGATTGACCTTCCGGCTTACGCGGCTGCCGAAAAAGCATACGAGGAAGTGTACGGAAAGCAACCCGTTCCGGTACGTTCCGGCGGAAGTATCCCAATCATCGCCACTTTCGAAGAAGTGTTAGGCATCAAGTCTGTGCTGATGGGCTTCGGTTTAGGTTCTGACGCTATCCACTCGCCGAACGAGAACTACCCGTTGGAGCAGTTCTACAACGGAATCACGACCATCCCGTTATTCTACAAGTATTTCGGGGAGATTATGAAGAAGTAAGGCACTTTAATTTAACAAGAAAATCGCCAAATCCGTTACTTGGGTTTGGCGATTTTTTGTCTCTTATATTTAATGTATTTGTGATGTATGGTTGTTTGGTGATTCCAATAATCCAAGGTAAAAGGTCGTGAATTTCTAGGGGCTTTCAGGAATTGCGTAGTAAGGCTTGCCGATAGATTTCGTTGATTCTTGCCTTGAGATTTAATGGTTGAATAACTCGCAGGGAGCGGCTTCTAGAAAGGAGTTCCATGACAAAATCGTTCGTGACGCGCAAGCGAAGGGTGATGGTGAACTCGTCGGGAGTGTCTTTTATGATTTGTTGCGAGTGGTGGAAGGGTTTCGTTTTTATGTATTGCCCGTCAAGGGCGTCAAACGATAGGGTGATGTCCTCGACGGGGAATTTCTCGTCGTTTATAATCCCGAAAGAATCCCGGAAGGAGCGATTGATGTCGATAGCGTTATTTCTCTTGAAAGCGCACGGGGTGATATTTAAGTTCGTGATGTAGTTTAAGCTGAATGTTTTAAATATGTTCGAACCGGATTCTTTCCCGATTAGGTACCAGCGTCCCCTGCATTCTTTCACGGCGTATGGTTCTACTTCGCGGGAGGTCATTAATTGTTCTCGGAATTTGTAGTAATTGAAAGTGATAAGCCGATTTTCTTTCATCGCTTGAACAAGGGGGTAGAGGTGTTGTGTACCGGAAGGGTGATGGTGTTCCGGGAAAACAAAGCGGGATAGCCCGTTGTCCGCGTTCAGGGAGTTTAGAATCTCGAAAGATTCCAGGAAGCGGGCGATTCCCTCCGGGTCGTTTGCCTCGTCATTGTCGGGGATGTAGTATCCTTTTCTTCGGTTGTCCCATTCTATGGCAAAACCGAGTTTGTCGCGTATTTCTTGTAAATCCCGTTTCAGGGTGCGGGTAGAGAAGGAGGTGGCTTCCGAGTCGTGTAGAACGAGTTGCCGTGACACGTGTTCGATTAATTCTTTACTGGAGATGTAAGGGTGTTCCTGTACGTCGCGGATGATGTATAAATATCGCTTGGTGTAGTCGCTTTTTGCCATAATATGTCGTGTAAAACGGTTTAAAGATAATATTTTTTTCGAGTGCGTGCCATACTCTGTCCCTGTTCCCGTTTTTCTTTGTCATAAATTAAAGTTCTTGCAACAACCCACGGACGTTGTTTATTTCGTGATAAAATTGTAAATTTGTTGCATCACGGGCATGGAGATGTCACGTGGTGGATATATTTTATATTGAAGCGTTTTGTTTGATTCTTGGTAAAGAAAGTCTGGTAAATTTTCAAGGTACAGGAACACAAACGAATGACGTTCATGCTTGCCGTATATGTATTTCATATATACCGGTTAAGCGTGGGTTGTTGTTTATTTGTACCAATGGTTTACCAGAGCCACTTTACCGGATAAGCATACAGTACCCACGCTTTTTTCGTGTATATATTTTTCCGCATCGGGGACTGGCGGAAGGAATAAAAATGAGAAAAAAATGATGAAGTTACATGAAGCTATCGAGAAAGTCTTGAAAGACTAAAAAAACTAATAACAGCGGCAGAAATTATGTTTGAGAAGAAAGGCGAGTATATTAAGTTATCTTGTTGTTAATTGCGGGATTATGATTATTGCGATTTGTATTGTAGGTTTAGCGTTGTTGGTATTAGGTGCAGCAGCGGCTAAAAAGCCGGAGCCCATGACTCATGAGGAGATGGTAAAAAAGAATGAAGAAAGGGCTAATCGGGTAACGGGATGTGTATTTTCTATTATAGCCCTTCTAATGTTAGTAGGGATTATAATATCTTTATTCGAGTAGTAGAGAATATTTTGTAAGGAATTCATCAAATAGTAAATAACTAAAAAATGTTGTATGGCAATTACAGTTTACAATTTATTGAAAGAGGTAGGATTGAATCCTACGAATTTGAAACGAGTGAGATGGGGTGAACGATTTACTTGTCAAGAGATAGGAATTTATATCATTTCAACTTCTTGCGATGCATCAGAAGATAGAAAACTTTATTCGTTAGCTCCGATTGATGAAAAAATATTAGCTTTTTGGTTGAATAAAGTTTCCTGTTTGCAATTGGATAATAAACGTCCGAGTATACAGGAATTAAAGAAACGACTTACTGATTTTGGGTTACCAGATGAGAATATTCTTTATATTGGTCAGACTGAAAATACATTGGCTAAACGAGTAAGTCAATATTATACGACAGAATTAGGTGATGCAAAGCCTCATGCCGGAGGACATTGGATTAAAACATTAAAAATATTGCATGATTTGTGGGTGTATTATATACCTTGTTCTTCCCCGAAAGAGAAAGAAGAACAACTTTTAGCGTGTTTTGGGAAACAAGTATCAAAAGATTCATTGCAAGGTTTGCCAGATAAAAATCTTGTTCTTCCTTTTGCTAATTTAGAGTTAAGTAGAGGAAGAAGAAAAATGCATGGTATACGCAGTTCAACATTGAAGAAATAACAACAAGATGATGCAAGCATGATTACAGAATATTTTACCGGTAAGGAGATATTAGAAGAGTTAAAAAAAGAAGACAAAGAGATTGGGGCTTATTTATCTCGGGAACAGAAAAAGATTGTCCGATTTTTTTGTCATCGGACAGTCTTTCCCGTGATGACTTCCTTGGATTATCGTTCCAAGGGAGGTAATCAGTATATAGTCTTTTTGGAGTGTAAAGAGAGGCGATGGAGGAATGATTTTGGCCATTTGCTTTATCATGCTGTTTGTATTTATAATAATGGTGGTGCTTGTGCGGCTATTTTGAATACGGATTTTGACGAAGTGAACGGACAAGCTGGTTTGGATATTTTTTCGGCTCACGTGTTTTCACGTTACCGGAAACGTCTTTTGAAAGACGATAATATCTCGAATAAAGAGTTGATAAGAAGTTTCTTTATGCGCAATATCGGTGTTGCGTGGAAAGAGGGGATAGCCGAAAATCACATGGAAGGAAGTACCCAAGATGGAGTGCTGTTCGCTATACAACAAGAGAATGTTTGTATGATTAAAACCTTCGTGACATTTGATATGTTATTCGAGAGTCAAAAAGAATTGAAAGAAGAGTTGCAAGAAAATTATCTTGATATGAAGAACACGATGACAGATAGTTTGCTGCAAGAACTAGAAATAACAGCTCCGGATGCGTTGGAAAAATATATCGAGCGCTTAAAACGGACGGTAAAATGAATATCACGTTATGGGAACAGTCGAAGTTATGGTTATTTTGTAAATGAAGTTTTTGTACTAATCTGTATATATTGTTTGTTTCATGATAAAATTATAAGTTTGTATGTCATAGAATTTACTTGTTGTTAAAATGTTGCGTGAACAATAAAAATTTGATGTGTTTAATTATTAAATAAAAATTGTATGGGGAGCAAGCTACATAATCGCATAAAAACTTGGAAAAAACTTTTGTTAGATTTTGGTAAAAGAAATAGGCTTATAAATTTCAAAGATGGTAAGCGCTCTAATGTTGAGATTGTGATGCCTTCGTACAAGCCCCTATACGACTTGATTGCTGTGCATGAAAAGGAGGTAATTTTTCCATATGCAGGTAAAATTCGTGTCAATGAAAATGGAGAAGAAGTGTACAATGCTGTAATAGAAGGTAATGTAGAAACGACAAAAACAGTAGGTGAATTACAAAAAACACTTAAAATGTTGAGATATAGAGCTAATACTTCTATTGAAGAACAGGGAATTAATACTTTATACCTTGCTTTTGGTTTGTTAAAATGGACAGAGAGAGAAGATTCTTCCCAAACTTTTGCATCACCGTTGATACTTGTTCCTGTAAAACTTACGATTGATTCATTGACATCTCCCTATAAATTGCTTTTGCATGAAGATGAAATTGTCGTGAATCCGACATTAACATACAAGTTAGATAATGATTTTTCGATTAAAATTCCCGGATTTGATAATACCCAAGATGATATAGAGAGCTATTTCGAGCACGTGGAGAAAATGATAGCAAAGAGGGGATGGTCTGTTGATCGTTGTGTAAACTTAACAAACTTGTCATTTCTTAAGATAAATATGTATAAGGATCTTGAGAACAACAAAGAGAAGTTGCAAGCCAATCCGATAATTTCAGCGATAGCGGGGGAGCATGAGCCTATTAGTTTTCCTGCAGAATTGAATAATTATGACCATGATACGAATACACGCCCTATAGATATTTTTCAAGTTGTGGATGCAGATTCTAGTCAGCAAGATGCGATTTTACTATCAAAGGCTGGGAAAAGTTTTGTGTTGCAAGGTCCCCCGGGAACAGGTAAAAGTCAAACTATTACTAATATTATTTCAGAAGCATTGGCTGATGGGAAAAAAGTATTGTTTGTATCTGAAAAAATGGCAGCATTGCAAGTCGTGTATAAGCGACTTGCAAATGTTGGATTAGCGGATTTTTGTTTTACTCTTCATAGTCATAAAGTTAGTAAAAAAGAAATACTTAATGAACTTGCGAACGCTATAGCAATAGACCGAAAGAGAGTGCGTGAAGAAGCATTAGTGCGATTGGATATGCTTGAACGCAAACGTTCTATACTTAATGATTATCAAAAAGAATTACATACACCTTGTTCAGCTTTGAACAATACGATATTCAATATTAATGGTAGGTTGGCTAAGTTAGATGATGTTCCAGAATACATTTTTGAGATAACGGATGTAGAGAATACCACAGAATTACAATTGGGTGAAAAAATATATTTACTTTCAGAATTGGCAAAAACTATTGATAACAATAATGTATGGAAAGATGCCACGATACCTTATTTATCCAATGAATTGCGACATGATATAGATGCTAAGATTAATTCTATTGTGGCAATTCTGCCTGATATTGAAAAAGATTTGCTAGTTTGTAGTCAAGAGTTAGGAATTTCTATCACACCGTCTTTATCTGGGTTAGATTTTGCAATGGAATTGCTTAGAATTGCGGCAAAATCACCTCTGACATTGAAAAAATGGGTGTATCAGGATGATTTTGAAGAATTGGAAAGTAAACTCGCAGAACATAGGGAATTGTGTGAGTCATATGTTGTTCAAAAAACAACTATCTTAAAAGAATTTGATAGAGAAATTCTTGGGCTGGATTACTATCCTATTTTGCAAAGATTTCGAAGTGACTATAACACTTTTATGAGAAAACTGAAAAGTGGATATCGTAAAGATATTCAACTGCTTAATCGTTTTTCAAGTACGGGTGCGAAACTTGATTACAATGAAGCCATAGAATTGTTGAATAATATCAAATCGTATCATGAAAAACTTGATTGCGTGTTAAGTCAAGAGGGTATAATGAAAACTTTGTATGAGGGATATTATTGTGATGAAAATACAGACTGGGGTGAGATAAATGATTCTGTTGAATTCGCAAAAGAGTTAAGAGGCTTTATAAGTAGGTTTTCTATGCCGGAAATTCTTGTTGAGAAAATTTGTGGAGATAATTCAACTATTGCATATTGTAAGAATAGTTTATTGTCATTGACTGCTCTTTATGATTCTATTCATTCACAATTAGAATGGTTTTTTTCCTTGTTTGATAATGTGGAGTCATTCAAGGACTGTGGAATTGGTGAGTTGACAACTCGATTGTCTGAATGTAAAGATAAAAAACATCTTTTAGAAAAATGGGTTGATTATAGAGCTAATAAAGAAAAATGTAATGCTGCAGGATTAACGTCATACTTACAACAAATAGAGGAGAATGTAATAGATGCGAATCTTATTGTAAATGTTTATTTGAAACGTTTTTATAGATTGTGGCTCGATTCTGTTTTGTTGAAATTTCCTGCAGTACAGAATTTTCGAGGAAGAATTCAAGAACAAGTGATTGGAGAGTTTTGTCAATTAGATAAAGAACAATTTGTGATTGCTCAGGCAAGGGTACGGGAGCGTGTTGTTGCACGGATGCCGGATTTTAACACTATTACTTCGACGAGAGATGAAATAGGAATATTGAAACGAGAATTGAATAAGAGGCGAAGGTTAATGCCGCTTCGTAAATTGTTTATGGCTATTCCTAATCTTGTAACGGCATTAAAACCTTGTTTTATGATGTCACCATTATCGGTTAGTGTGTTCCTTGAAGCAAAGAGTTATGATTTTGATTTGGTGATTTTTGATGAGGCTTCACAAGTTCATACAGAGGATGCTATAGGGGCTATAATGAGAGGTAAGCAGGTTATAATAGTTGGAGATGCAAAGCAACTTCCACCGACAAATTTCTTTGCGGTGTCTTTGAATGATGAGGAATACGATATTGATACTAATGATGAAGAACAGGATAATGATGCTGGTGCATTTGATTCAATCCTTGATGAAGCTTTAGCCGTGTTGCCTGAGAGAAGTTTGCGTTGGCACTATCGTAGTCGTCATGAGCACCTTATTGCATTCTCAAATGCCAAGATTTATAATCATAGTTTAATTACGTTTCCGTCAATAATAGATAAAAGTCCCAACTTTGGCGTTGAATATATTTATGTTGCGGATGGAGTGTATGATAGAGGGGGTAAAAAAAATAACCTTGCGGAAGCTAAGCGTGTTGCCGATTTAGTGTTCGAACATTTTCAAAATTTTCCAGAAAGGTCATTAGGTGTTGTAACTTTTAGTGAGGCGCAACAAGCCGCAGTGGATATGGCAATAAGGCAGAAACGTCATGAAAATGATGCATTCGAGAGTTTCTTTGTTGAAGATAAAGAGGAAGCTTTTTTTATCAAGAATTTGGAAAATGTACAAGGGGATGAACGCGACACAATTATTTTTAGTATTGGCTATGCAAAAGACAATAGAGGTATAATGTATATGAATTTTGGACCGCTTAGTAGAGATGGTGGTTATCGTCGTTTGAATGTAGCAATTACTCGAGCTAAGTATAATGTTAAATTGGTCGGTTCTATTATGCCCATTGATATAGATGTAGCTAAGGTTGAGTCAGAGGGAGTCAAGATGTTGCGTTCTTATATAGAGTTTGCTCAGCAAGGTGTTGTTGCTTTACAAAAAGAATTATCTTATAGTGATTTACCTGTATTTGACTCTCCTTTTGAAGAATCAGTATATGATTTTTTAACTTCAAAAAAATATGAAATTGTTACACAAGTAGGATGTTCTGGTTTTAGGATAGATATGGCAATAAAAAATCCTCAGCGTAGAGGTGAATTTGCAATTGGTATAGAGTGTGATGGTGCAACCTACCATAGTTCAAGAACTGCTCGTGAAAGAGATAGGTTACGTCAAACCATATTGGAAGATATGGGTTGGGTAATTTATCGAATATGGTCTACTGATTGGATAAAAAATCCAGAAATCGAGAAAGAAAAATTGATTCAAGTAGTTGAGAAAGCTTTATGCAAAATTAATATCGATAAGTTAAGCGATAGTAATGTGTTGGAAGCGGTTTCGTGTTTGGATGTAGAAGAGGAGGTCGAAGAAAAGGAGATGGTTAATAGCGATAGTAAAGGTTTTTCCAACTATGTATATGCAGATATAAATGTGTTAGAAGAATTGCCAGTTACACGTGCAATAAAAAGAGTAGTGGAAATAGAACAACCGATACATCTTGAGGAGTTATGTCGTAGAGTTGCACCATTATACGGGAGGCAAAAAGTTACTTCTAGTGTCGTCGATGAGGTTACATATCAAATAAAGAAGCAATTGACTAATGATGTACAAATAGGTAAAGATTTATTTGTGACAATTAGGAATTTTAATACGCCTGTCGCTAGAAAAACTTTGGATGCTCCTCGTAAAATTGAATATATATCACAAAGTGAACTTGTTGAAGCCTTGCGAATTGTAATTGGACATAGTTTTGGTATAACTCCCAATGATTTATTTTTAGTTACTGCAAGGAATTTAGGATATAAGCGTACATCTGTTAATATCATATCTAGTATCGAAAAGGCATACAAGACTATGTTAAGAAAAGGTATGGTAAAAGAGATTGAAGGTAAGGTTTCTTTAATAAATGATTAAAATTAAGAGAATTCCTGTTATTTAGTAGTAATTTTGAGTTATTAAAGAAGTTGTGTGTGTTATTCTGTAAGGATTCCTGCCGAATTCGGCTTGCGAACGTTGAATAAAGCCGACTTATAGTCGAGTCAAAGTTGAGTTAAAGCCGATAGGTATCGGGTTTGTGCGTGGTGGGAAACGAGAATAAACTTCGTGTGTTGGAGGAATGCGGGAGGATTTCAACCTTAAAAGGGGTAAAATATGTCTTTTGCTAGAATGGTATTTGCTCGGGTATATTACGCGGGTGGGTTAAAATTGGCGGGAATCCATGGTTTGGAATACATGGAAGCGGGTTTTCTTGCCGCTGCCATCGATGGTGATTTGGTCCGTGGTGTGGGAGCCGTTGCGGGTGGTGAGTTGCAGGGAGATGTTGTTTGTTCCGGCGTCGAGGGGGATACGCGTGTAAGAGATGGAATAGGGGAGAGTCTGCCAGTTGCGGGTATCCGCTTTTTCTGTCAGAGAGTTGGCGATGCCGACGGCGAATCCGAGCCATTCGTTTTGCTTTCGAGCCGTGTATTCGAGTCCCTTTTTTGCCGCGACACGTAGGAGTGACGTGGAAAACTCGCGTACCATACGGTCACGCAGGGTTTTGAATGCAATCTCGTTGATGTTTTCGGCAATTTCGAGGGGGTAGGTTTTGGCATCAAGCACAAGGGAGCCTTTGGCGTACAAGGGCGGGCGTTCCATGTATTTGGGGAAGGCGACTCTTAACATTTGCAGGTTGGCAATGCTTTGGCGGTCGGAATCCGAGTAGCGGGAGTCGAAAAAGAAAGGAAAGGCGAATCCGAATTCGTCGTTGTGGAACACGATAGCCCCGTCACCTCTTTTCTGTTTGGCGAAATTGATACTCCACTCCGCTTTCACGGGTCCCACCCCGTTCAGCCAGAAAAAGACGAGTTGCCCATTCGCAGAGGTAGGGGTATGTTTGTAAGTGGTGTTGAACTCTTTTTCGTATTGCTTCAATTCTGCCGTGAAGCCACAATTGTACGCGGAACGCATCAAGTCTTGTTTTAATTGTTCCGGGGCTTGTACGCCGAAGTTCTTCACGTAGTCGGATTGATATACCTCGTAAGCGTTACGGTAGGCGATGAAAGCGTTGTTGGCGTCGCCCGATGCATCGTAAATCAATCCCATAAGCAAGTGGGCGAAAGCGTCCCGCTGATAACGATTTTTGTGGTCGGGATACTTGTCGTTCAGTTGATTTAGTTTGATGTTTATTTTCCTGACTTCGACTAACGCACCTTCCATGTCATTCAGGTCAAGATAATTCAATGCCTTGTAGAAATTAATCATGATTACCTCGAAGTCTTCCGGTTGGTAGGGACGCATTTCGGGATTCGTTACCAAGGCTGCCGCTTCTGCCCCGAGATTGCGGTGTTGCTCGTCAATCAAGTTTTCGGCGGTTTCAAAGTACTTGTTACTATTCTCGGGTTGCCCGAGCATGAACTCCACGTATCCCTTGTTCAAGTAATAAAGAATCCGGTTTTTCCCGGTGGCTTGTTTTTTATCTTTATCCAGTAGCTTGTTTGCCTTTTCGAAGTTTCCGGCAGTCACGGCCGATTGGAATTCAGCCGTGCGTTGGTACCATGTGGCACACCCGGAAAAGAGGAAGAGGATGATAATGAGTCCAAAGAGTTTGTAAGGTTTATAAAGTTTATAAGGTTCATAAGGTTTATGAATCCTTATTGTATTTCTACTGAAGCATGAATGATGAATGTGTATCATTATGGGACTACTTTATAAACTTTATGAACCTTATAAACTTTGCGAACTAATTAGAATACTCTATCCGTGATATGTTTCTTTATCTTCTTGTCGCCCATCCATACCACTTCATTGGTTTCGATGTTGGTGAGTTGCAAGTCGATTTGATAGGTTACCACTTTTTGCTTTTTGTACGAGTCCACGATGCTGTTGATGGTGCCTTGCAGGATAAAGTCGGCGCCCAATTCTTTACCCCATTTCTTGGTGGTTTCGGGGGAGGCGTAGTCTTGTTGTTCGGCACGTTCTTTCCGTAGCTCGTTTCGTTTCTCTCCTGCCACGACCAGACGGATATTTCCGTCACGAATAATGGCTTTCTCGACATCCTTGATAAAGGTTTCCGAGTTGATGTGTTCGTGGCTCTTGTTCTCGACTAATCCGACCACGACTACCGGGCGTTTGTCATTTGCTTTCAGGTATTTGGGTATCCACGCGGATGTCAGTAGATCGCCGATCATCTCATCCGATACCATACGGGAATCACTATCATTCCAACGTCCGCTGAGGTCTATTGTTTCGCTTGGGTCTACCCGGGCTATTTTCCGGCTACCGCATCCGTTTAATATCGCTATGGTTAACACGACAAGTGTTCCGATAAATACTTTTCTCATATTCTTTTGATTTTAGGTTTATATTCAAATTCCACGATTTATATCAAATGTTATTACAATTATTTGACCAAATATACGTGTTAGATGTCTTTTAGGATGTTAATTACATTTAAAATTGATAGGGACGGGCAATTATTATTCCGGAATGAGAGCGAATACCTTGCAAATATTCCGGGAGAGGTACTTCTGAAATGACTACTTTCTTGGCGGAAAGTGACGCGTGGAGCAGGTAAATCTGCCCGTTTTGTTCTATGGCTATTCCCACGTGGGCGGTGTCGAGCCCTTTCTTGTCTGTCGTGATGAGCAGGATATCCCCCGGTTGGATTTGTCCGGTTGCGGCGGATACCTTGTCCTTGGGGATATAATGGTATTTCCGGAGGTTTATATTGTTCTCTATCCGGAGCATTTTTCTCGCGAGGAGAGAATCTTGCGCGAGGGCGGGATATTTCTGCCAGTTTCGGGAGATGAAACCCACTTTGTTGGGGAAGGGGATGCCTCCGTTTTCCAAGGTGACGTCTTTTACAATGCTGTCTAGGCTCATCTCGTACAACCAATCGGTGGAGTAATGAAGCCGGGCAGTGTAGTCGGTGATTTCGCCGTCCCGGTAGCGAATCTTTTGTAAATTCTTCAAGTAGACCTCTGTTTGTCGGGGGGTATATTCTTTCAATAGAGCCAAGGCAAGCACGTTATCCGTGAATGTTACACAGTCGAATTCCCGCAGGTTCACGACGAGTTGTTCTTTCGGGTTGATTTCGAGAGTGCCGCTTTTGTAGGGGGTATTGATAAAGAATTGACCGATAGCAACGATTCGTTCGTTCACGGGAAGCCGGTGTAATTCTTTTCCCGAGGCATACTCGAAAAACCGGGAGAGGATTGCTTTATCTTCTTCCGATACGGGAGATTGTGCTTTACATCCCGAGATGACAGGGAAAAGGGCGACGAGTAGCAAAAGAATCGTTTTTTTCATATAAAGCGTTTTGGGTGAATAAAAAATGAGGAGCCGCGTGAACGGCATCCTCATCTCTCTTGTGTTGTGTTTATATATTATTTGCCTGCGGCCGAAAATTGTTCAAGGAAGCGGATGTCGTTCTCGAAGAAAAGACGTATGTCTTTGATGCCGTATTTCAACATCGTGATACGTTCAATTCCCATTCCCAACGCGAATCCGGTATATTTTTCTTTGTCGATACCGTTTAGTTCGAGTACGTTGGGGTCAACCATTCCACAACCTAAGATTTCTAACCAACCCGTGCCTTTGCACACGTTACAGCCTTTCCCGTGGCACAATGTACAGGATACGTCCATTTCTGCCGACGGTTCGGTGAACGGGAAGAACGAGGGACGCAGACGGATTCGTGTGTCCGCACCGAACAGTTCTTTTGCAAAGTAGGTGAGGGTTTGCTTCAAGTCGGCGAAAGAAACGTTTTCGTCGATATAAAGTGCCTCAATCTGGTGGAAAATACAGTGTGCCCGCGCCGAAATCGCCTCGTTGCGGAACACCCGTCCCGGGGTAACCAAACGAATGGGCGGTTGATGTGCTTCCATGTCGCGTACCTGCACGGATGAGGTATGCGTGTGAAGCACGATATCGGGATTCTTCTGAATAAAGAACGTGTCTTGCATATCGCGTGCCGGATGTTCTTCCGGGAAATTCAACGCGGAGAAATTATGCCAGTCGTCTTCAATTTCAGGTCCCTCGGACACGGTAAAACCAAGTCTGTTGAAGATAGATAAAATTTCGTTTCTAACGATAGACAGAGGATGGCGAGTTCCGAGTTTCATGGGATCGCCCGGCATGGTTAAATCCATCCCGCTGAGTCCCTCTTCGGCGTTACTCAACAATTCTTTCAGTTCGTTTACTTTCGCTAAAGCCGTATTCTTCAACACGTTCAACTCCTGTCCGACAGCCTTTTTCTGGTCCACGGGAACGCTTTTGAAATCGTCAAAAAGAGCGGCGATAGAACCTTTCTTGCTTAAATGCTTGATTCTAAATTGCTCTACTTCTTCCAAGCTACCGGCTTGGAAGTTTGCTATTTCATCACGGAGTTGTTTAATCTTATCTAACATCTTCTCAAAAATTTGAAATCCTTGGTTTGCAAATGTAATAAAAAAGTCTGATACATTTCAATTATTCGAGAACTTCAATTTTTATCTCGAGTATTTTTGCAGAAACGGGCTACAAGTTTGTCCATTATTTTTTTTGCCGTGGGATATAATAAACATCCCGCGATTCCGCCGAGTACATCGGCGAGCAAATCCCACCAGTCACCCCCTCGATGGAAATATTTGTATTGAAGTATCTCTATCAAGCCGCCATATGCGAAACTGAACCCGATGGCAATCAAGTAGCAGGCACGCGAGGATAGTTTATGGCGTAAGGCATCGCACAGGAATACGGACATGATGAAGAACATGCCGAAATGGACGACCTTGTCCAAATGCGGGATATTCAATTTGGGGTCCGGTATGGAACTCGAGGGAATGGCGCATAAGAAAAAGATAACGCCTGCCCATAGAAGATTACACCATAGTAATACGTGTTTGTGTGCTATCATTATTCAATTATTTTTACTCGGATTATTCTCACGTCTTTTAACGGACGGTTCTTTTTATCTGTTTGCAAAGCGGCGATTTTGTCAAGAATGTCAAAACCTTCAATCAATTCCCCGAACACCGTGTATTCGCCGTCCAGGCTGTGTGCGCCGCCCTCTGTCGTGTATGCTTGTTTTTTAGCCTCGTCCATGAAAAGTTTTTCCGTGTTGTTTTCCCAGTCACGGGCGATGTCCGCCTTGATTTTGTTGGCTATTTTCCGGAATTCCGGTACATTCTTTTGTGCTTTTAAAGAATCCAGAATCGCTTTTTTCTCCGGGGTATAGTATTTATTCTGGATAGCCCTTTTGATGGGCACGTTTACCGATTTTTCGATATGCTCCAGTTCTTCCGGCGGGTATTTTCTTCCAACGGTGAAATAGAATTGTGAGATATCCGACTTCTTGAGCGGGTTTGTTTCGTCCGGTTGCCGGGGGGCAGCCAAAGCTCCTTTTTTATGGTAGTGGTGCGGTTTGATTTCGGCGTCTATCGTGATTTCTCTACCGTATCCCAGTTCCTGTCCGGCAACCGCGTTACGGCTGTCCGCGGAACCGCCTTGTATGATGAAGTCTTTGATTACCCGGTAAAATAGTGTCCCGTCATACTGACCGGATTTCGCCAATTCGATAAAGTTATCCCGGTGAATCGGGGTATCGTTGTATAATTTGGCTTTGAGATTGCCCATGCTGGTTTCTATCAACACGATACGCTCTTTTTCCTGTCCCGTGGATGGAAGCGTGAAAAGGGCAAGCGTGAACGAGAGTATCAGAAGTTTATACATATATATATCATTTACGATTTGACAATTTTATTCACGAGGTATCGTACCGGGAAATGCGAGGCGATGTACCCGATGGCAATGACCGTGAGCATGATAATCAATATATCCGAGGCAACGACTTTCACGGGGTAAGCGTTGATGATGTAACTGCCGTTGCCGAGGGTGATGAAACCGTAATATTCTTGCAGCAGGCAAAGTCCGGTTCCGATGATAAGTCCGGCGAAAGCCCCGACACCCGTGATTAGGTTCCCCTCCAGTTTAAAGATTGAAACGAGTTTCTCTTTTGTCATTCCCAGGGCTTGATAGACGCCAATATCTTCTTTCTTGTCTATAATCAACATTGAAACAGAGCCCACGATATTGAATGAGGCAATCAGTAGGATAAACAACAAGATTAGGAATACCGCGAGTTTCTCGGATTTCATCATGGCATAGAACGAACGGTTGAGGTCATACTTGTCGAGTACCTTGTATTTTGTTCCCACTTCCGTCGCGAGTGATGTTTTAAAAGACGCGAGGTTGTCAGGATTTTTCAGTTTAATCTCTATTTTGGATATTTCACCCGGAACCCCGAATAATTTTCTCGCGGTTTCTATTCCGGTAATCACGTATTTCCCGTCGATATCCTGTTGCGCGGAGAATATTCCAATCGGGTATATCCTTTGACTGTTCAATGCCGACATGGATGCCGACGATGCGGTTTTGTCCGGGTAATAGAATGTTACCGGTGATTGCATGCCAAGGCGGGTTCGCAAGGCGGCAGCAATACCGTACCCGAGTACCACGGTCGGTTTGTCTTCTTCTTCAAGACTGAATTTCCCGCTAATGATGGTGGGGGCAATTCCCGCGTGGCTGGCGTAATCTTCCTCGACTCCTTTCACTATCACGGGGACAAGTTTATCACCGAATTTTACCAGTGAATTTTCTTCCACGACGGCATCGAAAGATGCGATGCCGGGCATCTTTTCCAACTGTTCCAGCAGCATGGAGTCGGTGGCGACGAATTTTCCTTGTGCGGGAGTAACCGTCAAGTCGGGAGTGAAGCTATCTGTTACCGTGGTGAGTAACGTGTCGATGCCATTGAACACGGAAAGTACGACAATCAATGCGGTCGTGCCTATCATAACTCCTATCATGCTGATGATAGAAATAATGTTTATGGCGTTCTGTTTCTTTTTAGAGAACAGGTACCTCCGGGCAATGAATATCGACAGTTTCATCGTGGCGGTCTTCTATTGCTTCAATAGATTGTCTATTTTGTCTATGTAGTCCAGACTATCATCCACGAAGAAACGTAATTCCGGGATGATACGCGTTTGCTTTCCGATTTTTTTCCCGAGGATAAAACGGATGTTTTTATTTTTCTCGTCCAGAATACCTAATACTTTCTCCGCGAGTTCCGACGGGAAAATACTCAAGTATACCCGGGCATACGACATGTCAGGGCTAACTCGCACGGCAGTAACGGATAACATTGCACCTCCGGTGTATTCTTTACACTCTTTCTGAAACATTTCGCTTAAATCTCGTTGTATTAAACGCCCTACTTTATTTTGTCTTATAGTATCCATATCAAGAAAAAAATTGTTTGCTAAAAAAATTTCCACAAATATAGTGATTATAATTGATACTTTTATTATCTTTGCCCTCGCAAAACGGAAACGAGATGTAGCGCAGTTGGTAGCGCGCCACGTTCGGGACGTGGAGGCCGCTGGTTCAAGTCCAGTCATCTCGACCAAATAGGAAAGAACGCTTGTGAAGGCGTTCTTTCTTGTTTTTTATATTCTCGAAAATAATACGTACATTGCATAACGATTTTAGGATGTAGATTCGTTATGATTGATATTCAAGTAAAGCTGCATGACAGATACTCCGTGGAGTTTAAGGTGGGTTACGTGGTAGATCGTGACCGGGAGGAGAACGAGTTCAGAATGGACACGTGGTTTTTCGTGCCTCATAGTCTTGGTATCAGTGCATCAACTTACTCGAAAGATGATTTTTACAAGGACGTGCGTTCTAACGTGAGGCTAATTACCCCGATTTATTCGTTGGAGGAAATCGCGGAGGGAGAGTGGACCCCTTTCGTGTTTCTGGAGGACGCGTTTCAACATCTGGTAGAGGAATGCACGAGGGAGTCTATCGAAACTTACGAATACCAAATCAAGATGTTCACCTCGATATTCAAAAGTGCCTTGCGGGGGAACGTAAATAAGGCGATTCATCACGAGGTGGAAGGGAATGAACGGGAATTGATGGTAGGGCACTATGTGGCTTGTGTTCGGATTATTGCTCGTCGTTATCGGGAGTTGAAAAAGATTGTTCATGTACCGGGATTGCCGAAAGAAGCGTTGAATTATTTTTCTTTCGGGGACGAGTATCTCTCCAATCTGATTGAATTTCACACGTTTCGCTTATTGGACGGGTTGAAAGAGGTTGACGTGGAATGTTACGAGCAAGAGAAGGAGAAATTGCTGGAACTGGTGCATGAAGAGATAGCCTACAAGAAGAAGCATGGTTATCCGGTAGCGGAGAAAGATAGTCGGGATCAGAATCGGACGGTGATTTATCGGCGGGGGATATTGAAGAAATACGCGGAAAGTGATCTTTTCTTGAAGGCATCGAAAAAACGGGACGGGGTATTGGTCGAGCAGATATATTATAGTTTGGCAGCCGGACTCTCGATGATATTTGCCACGGTAATCGCGTTCTCGTTTCAAAAGAAGTACGGCAATTTTACCATGCCCTTGTTCGTGGCTTTGGTCGTGAGTTATATGTTGAAAGACAGGATCAAGGAATTGATGCGATTCTATTTTGCCCACCGCTTGGGAAAGAATTATTTTGACCGGAAAACGAAGATCAGTATGGGGGATAAGGTGGTCGGTCAAATCAAAGACGGGGTGGATTTTATATCGGAAAACAAGGTGCCGGAAGAAATTATTAACCGACGGGCACGTACTGATCTCTTGGCTGCCGACAACCGGTACGCGGGTGAGAAGATTATTCTCTACCGCAAGTGGATACAGTTGGACGCGGAAATTTTAGGTGAATATAGTCAATATGACATTTCGGGAGTAAACGAGATTATCCGCTTTGATTTGGGAAATTTTGCCCGGAAGATGGATGAGCACGCTTATGAACTTTATGTTCCGGAGGGGGATTCGGGTTACACGGCAATCAAGGGAGAGAAAATTTACTACGTCAATTTCCTGATTCAATTGCGACACGAGGGAAACGTCGATTACAGGCGTTTCCGTCTGATGATTACCCGTGACGGGATACGGGAAATTCAAAACTTGTAGGAATCAATCAGTTTATAAAGTTTATTATCCACGGCAGCATGGCTGCCGATAGATATAATCCGAAGGACACCCGTTACTTTATAAACCTTATAAACTTTATGAACTTTATAAACTCATATATAAAAATATATTGTAGCTTTGCGGGACAATCAACCTTAAAGATCTTTAGAATAGAAATGAGAAAATGGAGCATTGACGATTCAGCAGAACTGTACAATATCAACGGTTGGGGGCTGAACTATTTTTCGATTAACGAGAAAGGACACGTGACGGTAACACCGAAAGTAGGAGGACCAAGGATTGACATCAAAGAATTGATGGAGGAACTTCAGGTGAGAGATGTGTCCGCTCCCGTGTTATTACGGTTCCCGGATATTCTGGATAACCGGATCGAAAAAATCTCAAGTTGTTTCCAGGCGGCTGCCACGGAATATGGTTACACGGGGAAAAATTTTATAATTTACCCGATCAAGGTAAACCAGATGCGTCCGGTCGTGGAGGAGATTGTAAGTCATGGGACGAAATATAATATCGGTCTTGAGGCTGGTTCCAAACCGGAGCTGCACGCCGTGCTATCCATCGATATTGACGATGATGCCATGATTATCTGTAACGGGTACAAGGACGAGAACTACATCGAGCTGGCCTTGTTGGCACAGAAGATGGGGCGGAATATTTACCTCGTGGTCGAGAAGTTGAACGAGTTGAGGAATATAGCCGCAATATCCAAGCGCCTGAAAATTCGTCCGAATATCGGCATCCGGATTAAATTGGCAAGTTCCGGTAGCGGAAAGTGGGAAGAGTCCGGGGGTGACGTCAGCAAGTTCGGTTTGAACTCCAGTGAATTGTTGGAAGCGCTCGACGTCCTGCAAAAGAACAAGATGACCGATTGCCTGAAACTGATTCATTTCCATATCGGAAGTCAGGTAACGAACATCCGCCGTATCAAAACGGCATTGAAAGAGGCATCCCAATTCTACGTGCAATTAAAAAACATGGGATACAATATACATTTCGTGGACATCGGGGGCGGACTGGGTGTTGATTATGACGGGACCCGTTCCGCTACAAGTGGCAATAGCATGAACTACTCGATTCAAGAGTACGTGAACGATGCCGTTTCCGCTCTGGTAGATGCTTGCGAGAAGAATGAATTGGAACAGCCGAATATCATTACCGAGTCGGGACGCTCCTTGACGGCGCATCACTCCGTGTTGATTTTCGAGGCATTGGCAAGCACGAGCCTGCCGGCTTTTGACGAGAACGAGGAGATTGCCGAGGATGCCCATGAACTTGTGAAAGAATTGTATGACCTTTGGGAGAACTTGAACCAGCCCCGCTTAATCGAAACGTGGCATGATGCCATGCAGATACGTGAGGATGGCTTGGGATTGTTCAATCTCGGGTTGATTGATTTGCATACCCGTGCCCAGATCGAACGTTTGTTCTGGTCGGTAGCCCGTGATGTATATGATATGGCGGTGAACACGAAACATTCACCGGACGAATTAAAGAAAATCTCCAAGTTATTGCCGGATAAATATTTCTGTAATTTCTCGTTGTTCCAGTCGTTGCCTGATTCATGGGCGATAGACCAGATTTTCCCGATCATTCCGATTTCCCGTTTAAATGAACAGCCGACGAAATCGGCAACTTTACAGGATATCACTTGCGACTCCGACGGGAAGATAGATAATTTTATCTCTACGCGTAATTTCTCGTACCACCTTCCGGTACATGACTTGAACGGGAAGGAACCTTATTATTTCGGGGTATTCCTCGTTGGGGCTTACCAGGAGATTCTGGGAGATTTGCACAACTTGTTCGGGGACACGAATGCCGTTCATATTAAGGTGAAAGGTGACGAGTACGTGATTGATAAGGTCATCGAGGGGGAAACTGTCGCGGATGTATTGGAATACGTGCAGTTTATGCCGAAGAAAATGGCTCGTACCGTCGAGGTATGGGTAACGAGTTCCGTGAAGAAAGGAATTATCTCGGCAGAAGAAGGACGTGAGTTCTTGTCAAATTACCGTTCCGGATTGTACGGGTATACCTATTTGGAATAAGCAGAATATAATTTTCGAAATATAGAAGGTCGTGTTAGTTATCTCATTGTAGATGTTGACACGATCTTTTTTTTTGTGAAAACGCAATTCTGGAAGTGTTAAAGCGAAAAACAACACTATTGATAACTAGAGTGTTGTGGTTGTTTCTGATATTTAACACTATTAAAAGTGGTGCAAACGTTTGTAGGTAAAAAAAGATTTTATAGTTTAGCAACGGTGAAAGAAAAAAAGCCTCGTGCTGTCACAGCAGGAGGCAACCAATAACAAATTTATGAAAAAAAATCGAAGTCTCTTTTGAAATCCGATACAAAGGTATCGGCTTTTCTTTATATATGAAAATTCTTATAGTTAAATTTCCATTATATAGATTAATCATTGAAATCTATAGTAGTAAACGTATTTCTCGACGAAAGGTTTCACTATGTACTGAAATAATCCCTTAAAAAAATCAATTGTATTCTCGGGAAGAACCTGCTATTCTGCCGTAGCCGAACTGTTGCTTCGCCGTGGCACAGCTATCCCGGAGTATGGTTGGTCTGTTTGAGTTCTGGGCGGGCTCTGGAAAAGGGGAATTATTACCTTATTAATAGAGTTTGAATACGGTTGGAATTAGGTGTTAATACAGTCCCGGTTTGCCTAGGAAAAAAAACGCTCCCGTGTACTTTGGATGTGTACAGGGTAAAATAAAAATGGTCCGCGCTGTCTCAGCGGGGACCCAAAATACCAATAACAAATTTATGAAAAAAAATCGAAGTCTCTCTTTGAATACTGATACAAAGGTATCAGGTTTTCATCGTAACCGAGTGACGTTTCCGTTAAGTTTCGGTTACATGATAATGTATTCAAATTGTATGCCTATATACGTCAATTAAACGTAAAGGTTTCATAATTAATCAAAATCAAACCTTAATTGTAATGGTCCTTCAATAGATGTCGCCTCGAAAGGATTTGATACAGAGAGTCCTATGAGTCTAATCCTAAATTGAGTAAGTTCTAATTCCCGGAGTAATTTTTTTGCTAGAGGGAGAATTTCTTTTAAAGTTTTCAGTTCATATGCCACGCTGGCACTACGTGTTTTTTGAGAAAAGTCGTGGAATTTTATTTTTAGCGTGAGGGTATGTCCCTTGAAACCGGATGTTTCTAGCCTGTGTATAAGTTCAACTGCCACGTGGTACAACTCGATGATAACGGCGATATAGTTTGTCAAGTCGTTGTCGAAGGTACTTTCGCAACCCACTGATTTGCGGATACGTTCGGGGGAAACAATTCGAGGGTCTATTCCATGTGCGAAATCGTGGTATAGAGCCCCGTTTTTCCCGAAATTGCGAGCGAGAAAAGCCGCAGAACATTTGCGAAGGTCTGCCCCCGTGTGTATTCCTAGCGAATGCATTTTTCGGGCGGTAACTTTCCCGATACCCCAAAAAGCTTCTATGGGTAATTTCGCTATAAAATCGGCAGCCCGTTCGGGATGTATCGTGTATAACCCGTCTGGCTTACGGTAATCGGAGGCGATCTTGGCAAGGAATTTATTGTAGGATACTCCCGCGGAGGCTATCAAACCGAGCTTTTCTTTTATTTCCCGCTTTATTTCCCGGGCGACATCCACGGCAAGGGTGATGCCTTTTTTGTTCTCCGTGACATCGAGAAATGCCTCGTCAAGCGCCAGCGGTTCGATGATATCGGTATATTCCCGGAATATTTCATGTATTTGGTGGGAAACGGATTTATAATGTTCCATGCCGGAAGAGACAAAGATCAAATCCGGGCAAAGTTGTTTGGCTTTCATGGACGACATGGCAGAGCGTACGCCATAACGTCGAGCCTCATAACTGGCAGCTGCCACGACTCCCCTTTTCTCCGCTCTTCCCACGGCAAGAGGCTTTCCCCGGTATTCCGGGTGATCCCGTTGCTCTATGGAAGCATAGAACGCGTCCATATCAATATGAATGATTTTCTTGTTTTCCATCTCCCGTTTTCGAAAAGTAAATATAGGCAATTTCTTGGATAGTTGAAAGAATATACCCGGAAGAATGGGTGGGGAATTTTACCCCTTGACGGTGTAGAGATTTTCCGCAAAAATGCGTTATAAATGAAGAGGCTGTCTAAAAAGTAAATAGACAGCCTTTTCTTTCTTCATTATTTCAGGAATAATTTATTCCAATTTTTATATTCTCTTTCTTTCCAAGGTCCGTTGTGATAAACGTAACTTGCGATAGCGGGAATAACGGTTGTACCTTCGGCGTAAACCATTTGCTCGTAGGTAACGTCGACTTTACCCCAAGAGCAGGCTTCTTTTAAGGTTGAAGAAGAGCATGCTCCGTCCCGAACGTCAGCCACGGTGATTTGGATGGCGTATTTGTGCATAGGTACGTCGAAACCTAAGATTTCAGCACAGACTACGGTGTCTTGTGCGAAGTTCTTCGGGGTTCCGCCACCGACCATGAACAGTCCGGTAGTACCAGCCTTGATCTTGATTTGGGTCAGTTCAACGAAGTCCTTTACCGAGTCAATCGACAGGTGTTTGTCGGGGTGTTCCCATTGGTGTTTACCGATACCGAATCCTGCGCTACAGTCTGAGAATGCCGGGCAGAAGATGGGTACACCACATTCATAGCAAGTTTGGATCAAGCTGTCTTTTTTCACGGCGTGTCCCTCGTGTAACCATTTTCCGATTTCCCAGATAAATTCACGTGATGAATAAGGACGGGGTTCCAAGTTGTTGGCGATCTCGTAAGTCGTGTGGTCGCAAGCTTGTAATTCCTCCTCGTCGATGAACGTATCGTAAATACGGTCAATGTAAAGTTCTCTCAATTGCATGTCAGGCACGTCCTGGTGTCCCTTGTAGTGTTTGAAACCCAGAGCCTCGAACAAGTCCATGTCGATGATAGATGCTCCGGTAGAAACTACCACGTCAACCATTTTGTTGCGAACCATATCCACGTATACCTGCATACATCCGGCAGCACTTGTACTTCCGGCAATGGTAAGAATATTAGTACACTCTTTCTCTCCAACCATCATCATCAGGATATCAGTTGCTCTGGCAGTATCGCGAGAGGTGAAGGACATATCGCGCATCGCGTCGATCAATTGGGTTGAGTCATACGATTTGATGTCGATGTGTTTGATAGTGTCTTTTAATAAATCTTTCTTTTCCATTTTATTTATTTAAAAATATAAGGTACAATTATGAGGACCTTATTGACTCAATTTCTTTATTTGTGATTTATGATTTTAGATTTTGGATTCCAACCGCACAAGGCTTACGCTTTTTTGAATCATAAATCGTAAATCATAAATCGTAAATTGTTTCATTGGTTTTGAAACCTCATGCTCAATATCTGGTAGATCAGTTTGCTTGCAAGGAAATCGGATGATCTATTGATTTCGTTGGGGCAAAGTTCTACCACGTCCAAACCGATGATGTTGTGGCGCTCGTTGATCAGTTTCAGGAAATTCAATACTTCCCGGTAATACAATCCGTCTGGTTCCGGGGTTCCCGTGGCCGGAAGAATAGCGGGATCGAAAACGTCCAAGTCGATCGTGATATAAACGTTGTCATGCAATTTCTGGGATACCATGTACATCCAGTTGTTACCCTCTTTGGCATCATGCAGGTCGTGAGCGTAAAAAATACGGTCGGGCATGATGTTTTCCTTTTCCTCGATAGCGGAACTTCTGATGCCTACTTGTGCAACGGTAGCCACTTCTTTGGCACGGGCCATCACGCAGGCGTGGTTGTGGGTGGAACCCTCGTATTCGCTGCGCATATCGGAGTGTGCATCCAATTGCAGGACAGAAAATTTGTCATAGTGTTTGGCAAAAGCCCGGAATGCCCCGATACTCACGGAGTGCTCCCCTCCCAGTATCACGGGGAATTTTTTATCTGTCAGAATTTTATCAACTTGTTTTTCCACTTCTTGAGACATGGCTTCGGGAGAAGAGGCTTCCGTTACCGGGTCTAATGTCGCGATGCCGCGGGTGTAAACTTCGGAATCCGTTTCGATATCGTAGAGTTCCATGTTTGCCGATGCTTCAAGAATCGCGTCGGGACCTTTGTCCGCTCCCTTCAACCACGTGCTTGTCCCGTCGTAAGGTACTGGTAATACTACAATCTCGGCTGTTTCGTATGCCGTAAACTCGCTGTCGAGTCCTCCATAATTTTTATTCTCCATATCTATTTGGGTTTATAGTGTTTATAAACTCCTTTCTTTATAAAAAGGTCTGCAAAACTAACGTATTTAATTGAAAATTGAAAGTTGAAGATTGAAAATTATTGATTACATTTTCTTGATTCATTCACAAGGTGTTGCATGGCGTGCATGGTGGCTTCCTTGTCGATGTTCAGAACTTCCCGGTTTTGCATGATCCATTTGCCGTTGACCATGGAGGAACGGATGTTCTTGCTGTTCGCCGCGTACACGATGGCAGAGTACTCGTCGTACACGGGAATCATGTTGCTGGCGTCGGCGTGAATCACGATGAGGTCTGCCCGTTTACCTGTTTCGAGGCTTCCGGTCAAATGACCTACTCCCAAGGCTCTAGCCCCGTTGATGGTTGCCATGCGAAGGGCGGTGCGGGCGCTGACAGCTTCCGGGTTGTAACGTGTTCCCTTGGGGAGAAGGGCGGCGAAGCGTGTTTCTTCGACCATGTCCAGCGTGTTGTTGCTTGCCGTGCCGTCGGTTCCGATACTCACGTTTACCCCCGCTTTCAGGTAGGCGTCCGTGTCGGCGATTCCGCTGGCGAGTTTTAGATTGCTTTTCGGGCAATGCGCCACGGAGGTGTGTGTCCGGGCATATAATTCGATGTCTTTCGGGTTGAGCCAAACGGAATGGGCGGCAATCACGTTTCGGTCAAGCAAGCCGATCGAGTAGAGATACTCGGCAGGGGAGGCACCTGTTTGTGCCGTGACGTCCTCTACTTCTTTGCGGGTTTCGGCCACGTGAATGTGAAGGGGAATATTGTATTTTTCCGTTATATCTTTTGCTTTTCTCAGGGTTTGTTTTGAACAGGTATATGGCGAGTGGGCGCAGACTGTCGGGTGGATCAGGTCGTTCCCGTACCATTGCTGCACGAGGGATTCACAGCGGGCAATTCCCTCGTCGAGCGTGTGAAAACTGGGAGTCGGGAAGTCTATGAGCGATTCGCCGATAACGGCACGGATTCCGGCTTTCTTGGCTTCCGCGGCGATAATATCCTCGAAGAAGTACATGTCGTTGAAACAGGTCGTACCCGATTTGATCATTTCAATAAAGGCCAGTCGGGTAGCCACGGTAACATTCTCCGGTGTCACCATACGGGCCTCTGCCGGGAAGATATGGTCGTTTAGCCACGTGTGAAGGGGAAGGTCGTCGGCGTACCCGCGTAACATGGTCATCGGCACGTGCGTGTGCGTGTTCACGAATCCGGGCATCACGATCATGCCTTCCGCGTCGAAATATTCGGCATCGGGCATCTCGATTCTACCGTCACGAATTTCTTTGATACAATTTTTTTCTATCAGAATAGAGCCGTTTTTAATTACCTCCATGTTCTCGTTCATGGTGAGGATGCGGGCGTTGAATATGATGGTGTTTTTCATGGTGTTTATTTTTGTGAAAGAGATTCTTTTTCAATGATATTTGGTAATTGTCCCACGAGGTAAATTAATGAGGTTGTTATTTTAAAGTGATAATTGCTTTGGTGTTGATTATCAGTTGCAAATATACGAAAATGTTTCAAATCGGAGGCAAGTTGACCCTAATTTTGTTTCAAAACGGAGGCAAGTCTAATAATTGAACCTGAAATGCCAGAGCGGTATGATATTGCCGGATGCAAATTCTATATCGTCTTTTGTGAAAAATTGCTCAATAAATGAGCAATTTTAGATGAATTTTGCTCAACTTATGAGCAATTTGCGAGAATTCCTTCGTTTAACAAACATACCTTTTTTACACAAGATGTTAAACTATATTAAATACGACTCTCCTCAGGTAAAAATGAGCGGAGAAAACTGTTTTATAATAAAAGCATGGCAAAAATATATGAAGAAATTGGATAATAAAGAGAGAAAAGATTTGGAAATTGCCGGGAAGGCGATCGAGCGGGCGGAGTCGATGAAAAAGGAGATTCTCTTGCGTGAGATGGAGTTTACCGAAGAAGAGGAAGGGATGCAGACGGGGACGGATGTCGTGGAACGGATGGTAGAGGAGATACATCAGATAGCACGGATGGATAAGGAGAAGATGGGGGAAAAATTGCAGGCAAGATTGCGGGGATTGGAG
The DNA here is from genome assembly GCF_014287455.1 of Butyricimonas hominis. NCBI lineage: Bacteria > Pseudomonadati > Bacteroidota > Bacteroidia > Bacteroidales > Odoribacteraceae > Butyricimonas > Butyricimonas hominis. The sequence goes on along the minus strand of NZ_JACOOH010000001.1, from coordinate 654,199 downwards.
CGGAAGAAAAGAGCATCCCGTCGTTGGTTGTACGCGGGGAGTTCCGTGGCGGCGGCGGTCGTGTTGTTTTTCATGGTAACAACGATGTTGCCTGAAGAGGAGCGAGTGGTGGAGAAGACTCCCTTGATCAACATGGCGGAGATAAAGGTACCGACGTTAATCACGACTGAAGAGAATGATGCGATCCTCTCGTTAGATACTTTGGAAGTGAAAGAGGAGGGAAACGTGTATATAGTGGGTGACAAGAAACAGGAGGAATTGTCCGGAGAGAATCCTGACCCCGTGGAAAAGCCTGTCCGAATTGTTCGAATGGTAATTCCTGCCGGGTATACCTATAACGTGCAATTGGCAGACGGTTCCACGGTCATGCTGAATGCGGGGAGTGAATTGCGATTCCCGGAGGAGTTCCGTGATTCAGTCCGACAGGTGGAGTTGAAAGGAGAAGGTTATTTTGACGTGCGGAAATCTGATACCCCTTTTGTCGTGAGAGCCGGGGGGACACGAGTGAAGGTCTATGGCACGCGATTCAATCTGTTTTATAGTGAAAAACTTGCTCTTTCTGAGGCTGTTCTGGTAGAGGGAAGCATTGGTATGATAGCCGGGGGAACGGAAACGATGATCGTGCCGAACCAACGTGCCGTGTTCACGATGCGGGATAGTGTCACTAGGGTTGAAAAAGTAGAGCCCGCGGATTACATCGCTTGGCTAGGGAATAGTTTCAAGTACAACGGGACGAGGTTGGATAAAATAGTTTTCGATATATCCAGATGGTACGGGGTGGAAATTCGGCTTGCCCCGGAACTGGAAGGACAATCATGTAGTCTTGAGTTTGACAAGTCTTCCACGATCGATTGGGTGATGAAAGCCCTTGGGTTGATCTTGGATAAAAACGTTAAAAAAGAAGGAGGTGCTTACTATATAGATTGATTGAAATCAAATAAAGAAGAGAATCCGCTGAGAGTGGATTCCCTTTTGAGCCACTGCCGTAAGGATTGATTTTGCAGGTCAGATGCCTTCGGTCGTGACGAGTAATAAACGTTAGTCAAAACGTTTACATCTAATATTCTTACAAATATATGGAAAAAAAAAGAAGTAATGAACAAAATTAGGGGTAATAAAGTTATCATCGGTGTGTTTATCATGTTTATGCCGATGTTATGGAGTCCTGTGCGATTAGCTGCTTCCGTGTCGTCGAGTAGCGTGGGCGTGCAACAAAAGGACGAAAAGAAAGTCACATTGAATATTATAGACAGGAATTTAACTTACATCTTGTCAGAGATAAAGCAACAAACGGGGCTTGCTTATGGATTCAGGGATAGCCGAAATGCAGTTCAAAACGAGCGTTTTACAATTAACGTGCGTAACGTAAGTGTCGATTCGGCTCTAACCGTATTGTTGAAAAATACTCGATACACTTACCAGATCGAGGGGGATTTGATTCTAATCATGGCAAGACAGGAGAAAGCCCAAGTGGCGGATAAGAAGGACATGATCACCGTGAAAGGTCGTATTGTGGATGAAAAGGGAAATCCTGTTGCGGGAGCAACTGTCGTGATTCACGGGACAACCAGAGGAGTGGCCTCTGATGCAGAGGGACAATATTCCATTGATGCGAAACCGGAAGATATTTTACGGGTTTCCTTTATTGGTTTTGAAACAAAGACTGTTGAAATCAAGGGGAAAGAAAAATTGAATGTTCGTTTGGTTCCCACGGAGGAGAACCTCGAAGAAGTTCAAGTTGTTGCTTTCGGTACACAGAAGAAAGAGAGTGTAACAAGTTCCATTACCACTATTCGCCCCATGGATTTGAAATCGTCCAGCAGTGACTTGACGGCGAGTCTTACCGGAAAAATAGCCGGTATTGTCGGTTGGCAAACAGGTGGAGCCCCCGGTGCCTTGACCGAGGAGGAAATGAACACGAAGTTTTACATCCGGGGTATCAGTTCGTCCAATGGGGCTTCCGAGCCTTTGGTGTTAATTGACGGGGTAGAATCCTCTCGTTTGGATTTGTCGCGTATGGCACCGGAAGACATCGAGAGTTTTTCCGTGTTGAAAGATGCCGCTGCCACGGCGATGTACGGAGCTCGTGGGGCGAATGGGGTGATTATTGTGACCTCGAAGAAGGGAGAAGCAGGAAGTGTTTACACTTCTGTGCGCTACGAGGCGGTAGCTTCCATGCCAACGGATAAAATCGACGTGGTGGATCCTCAAACCTATATGCGCATGTACAACGAGGCGTTACTGGCACGTAACCCGGGAGCCACGCCACAGTACTCCTTAACCCGCATCGAGCGCACGGGTAGTAAGGATTATCCCTCTTGGGTGTACCCGGCGAACGATTGGTTCAAAACCTTGTTCAAAGATTGTTCCGTGAACCACCGCGTGGGCGTGAACGTGCGGGGAGGTTCCGAGGCGGTGCAATATTACGCGTCCGTCAACTACGTGAACGACCAAGGGATGTTAAAAACTGACCGGTTGAACCAGTTCGACGTGAACGTCAAGAACTCCACCCTTTCATCACGTATCAACTTGAACGTGAATTTGAGTACCGGTCTTCGTATGTTGGTCAATGCCAGCATGAATTACGATAAATACCATGGACCTTTCTTTGGCTCGGGGCAATCGGACGTGCAATCGGTCTACTATTACGCGTTCAACGCTTCGCCGGTGGATTTTGCTCCAACTTATCCCGGTGATTTCGAACACGGGTGGCCACACTTACGTTTCGGGGGTAAACGGGTAGATAACACCGTATCCCTCAATCCATACGCGAAAATCCAGAGTGCCTATCAAGACCGGAGTCGTTATAGCGCGACGACCAGAATAGAGTGTATTTATAATTTAGGTTCTCTGTTAAAGGGGTTGGAATTGAGGGCAAGTGCTTCTATGTCAAAGACCGGGTACGAGATGAATGCTTTTGAAGTCACGCCGTTTTATTATGCTTTGGATGCGGAAAATGGTGGTTATGATTTCGAGACAGGTGAGCACAAGTTGACATTGTTATCTAATGGACGCCGGACGTTGGAACAGCCTTTTGGAGGTTCCGCATCAACGTCTTCCACGCAGTTGGTGTACGAGGGTAGTTTGCTTCACACCGCGGCATGGGGCGGAGATGATGCTTCCTTGCATCAAACTTCATTGACCGCGGTATTCCAAGCGTTACAGGCAAATTCCGCTCCCGTAGGTAATTTGTTCGGTAGTTTTGAACAACGAAACTTGAGTTTTTCCATGCGCGGTAGCTATGGGTTCATGGATCGTTACTTCATCGAGGCAACTTTTGGATATAATGGTTCCGAGCGTTTTACCAAAAACAACCGGATGGGTTTTTTCCCGGCTCTTAGTGGGGCGTGGATCGCTTCCAAGGAACGCTTTATGCAAGGAGGTGTCAGCCAATGGGTGTCTTTCTTGAAAATCCGAGGCTCTTGGGGTAAAGTGGGTAACGATGGTATTATCAAAGATCCTCGTTTCGTGTATATGCCGGAAATTATATATGGCCCGGAATATGCAAACACTGAACCGGGAAACCCGGAAAGAATAAGTCGTAAAGAAATCAAGAACTATGGGGATCCGGATGTGAAATGGGAAATTTCCGAGCAGGTGAACCTCGGTATTGAAACCCGTTTCTTCAAGGATATCTTGGAGGTTAATCTCGATATTTACCAAGAGGTGCGCCACAACATCATCGAACGACGCCTCTCTATCCCCGCGCACGTGGGCGTGGAGGTGAATCCATTGGACAACTTGGGTAAAGTTCGGGCTCGCGGTATAGATCTTGCCGCTAAAGTGCAACACGCTTTCACGAAAGATTTTTGGGTTATATTGAATGGAACCTTTACTTACAATAAAGCGATTTACAAGGAATTGGATGAAGCAAAGGATAAGCCATACTGGCAGTTGAAAACAGGTCACGAGATTTCTCAACGGGTGGGATACATTGCCGACGGGCTGTTCTGCGATCAAGCGGAAATTGATAATTCTCCGCAAGCGAAAACCGGAATCTTGCCGGGTGACATCCGTTACCGGGACGTGGATGGGAATGGCGTGATTGACGTGAACGATGCCGTGCATATAGGTTTCCCTGAAACACCGCGTATGGTGTATGGCTTTAGCGGATTCGTCAATTACAAGAACTGGGAGTTTAGTTTCGCATTCCAAGGTTCCGGCAAACGGAGTTTCTTTATTAACCCGAAATCTTTATCCCCGTTCGAGAATGATCGAGCCATGCTAAAAGAGATATACAAGAGTCACTGGACGGAAAAAAACGCAAGCAATCACCCGTTTTGGCCTCGCCTTTCCGTGGGAAATATTACCGATTATAACAAGCAGGAGGATTGGGACGCTAACCTCACGGATGCGCGCCGTTCTACCTACTTCATGCGGGAGTGCCGATTCTTGCGTTGTACCGCCTTGGAATTGGCGTACAATTTGCCACAGGCGCTTCGTCAAAAAATGCGTATGCAGAATGTGAAGTTTTTTGTCCGTGCCAACAATCCCTTCTTGATTTCAAACTTCAAGTTGTGGGACGTGGAATTGGGAGGAAACGCGTTCAATTATCCCATTCAAAAGACTTACGCTTTGGGTGTTAATATCAGTTTCTAACTTAAAATCAGAAATAAAATGAAGCGTCTATTTGCTTATTTGTTTATTCCTTTCTTGATGCTCGCCTCTTGTGACAGTTGGCTGGACGTGGTGCCGGAAGAGGATATCGCCACGATTGATTCGGAATTTGAAACCTATGACCAGGCTTACGTTTGGTTGCAAAGTGCTTATACCTACATGCAAAAAATATATGAGCGGTATAACGATGTGGCTTACTCGGGAACAGACGAATTGGTTGCCGACAATTATTTGAGGAATTCGCGTGCGTCCAGTCATCCCGTGGGGTTGGATATTATTGGCGGAAGACAGAACGTGTTTGCTCCTTACGCCGACACGTGGTTGAATGTAGTTACACTTCAGTCAGGACCAGCCCGGAATGATTTTTACACGCAAATCTCGATATGTAACCATTTTATTACCCGTATAGATAACGTGTATAATTTGCCCGCTAAAGATAAGAGCGAGTGGAAAGCGGAGGTGATTGCCTTGAAGGCTTATTATTATTTGGAATTGGTGCGTCGCTACGGGCCGGTGATGATTGTTCCTGATTCGTTTGACCCGAATCAGGATGTGGAATCATTGAAATTGCCTCGTAGCCATGTGGATACTTGCTTCAATTACATCGTACGTTTGTGTGATGAGGTTGTTGATTTACTTCCATCGCGTCTGGCAAAAAAGACAGATCGAAGAGGGTATTTTAACAAGGAAGCGGTGATGGCATTGAAAGCACGGGCATTGTGTTATCAAGCATCCGATCTTTTCAACGGTAATTCCGATTATACCAATTTCGTGAATAAAAATGGAGAACCGTTGTTTAGCAGTACTCCCGACCCCCAAAAATGGGAACGGGCAGCTCAAGCGGCTATTGATGTCATAGACTTTTGTCATGATGCGGGTTCCGCCGCTTTAATTGAAGGTAATATCGCGAATACGCCTTTGCAATCGTGCATGCTTGATATTGAAAAATCTACCCAGACATATGGCTGGAGGAGTGATGAAGCGTTGTATATGATCAGGTTGATGGATGGTAGTGATATGGATTGGTTTAAACTCATATTGCCTAAATTCTCAGACGGTTCGAACCACACGTTGCCGGGAGCTTGTTTCGCACCAAGCATGAAAATGGTGGAGATGTTCTACACGGAGAACGGTTTACCTATCAATCAGGATTTGAAGTGGGTTGGGGCCGGTAATCCGTATGCTCTTAGCGTGGAAACGGATCCGAAATATGTCGATGTGGTGGCGTTGAATGAGCCGGTATTGAACCTGCATCGTCGTCGCGAACCCCGTTTTTATGCAGACATAGTGGCAGATCGTTGTTATTGGCGTTTGGGAACCGAAACCAATAACGTGTATTTGATAGAAATGTATCAAGGAGAGGATTTTGGACTGGTTGAAAGACGTTTGTCCGCAAGTACCCCACAAAATATCACCGGGTATTACTTGAAAAAAGGAACTGCATCTACTGCGACTCTTAACGCGCATCAGGGAGGTTTGACCAGTTTGGGTGAACGACCTGCTGCTATATTCCGGTTAGCGGAGATGTACCTTATTGCCGCCGAGGCGTTAAACGAGTGCAAGACGGCTCCCGATGCGGAGGTGTACAAATATTTGAACGAGGTGCGTCGTCGTGCCGGGATTCCGGATGTGGAGGAAGCTTGGAAAGGTGCCCGTGATCCGGGCAAGGTGAAATCCAAAACGGGTATGCGCGAAATTATCCGTCAGGAGTGGAACATCGAGTTTGCTTTCGAGGGATTCAGATTTTGGAATTTGCGTCGTTGGAAAGCCGCAAATGTGGAACTGAACGAGAAATCCTTGGGGTGGAACGTGATAGCCAATAATGCCAACGATTTCTATAACAACGGGCGTGGTCCGGTAGAAGTTTATTCCGGTAACACGTTTGTTGCTCCGCGTGATTATTTCTGGCCTATCCGAAGCGAGGAGGTGCAGACTGCCGGTTGTGTGCAAAACCCGGGATGGTAGATGGATTTGCGATTGTAGATTTACGATTTTAGATTGTAAACTCAATTAAAATTTTAAATTTGAAATTATGATACAAAGAATATTATTTTTATTGCCGGTACTTTTCCTTTTCTTTGCTTGTAGCGATGACGATGAAGTCGGGTTCGACGTGCCGGTGGAATTTCGGAAAATCTCCTTTGACCCGATACCCGGGGGTGCGGTAATGCGTTACCGATTGTCCGACAATATGGATATTTTCAGGATACGAGCCCGTTACAAGGATGCTTACGGGCGACACTTGGTGAAAGAGGGTAGTTACTTGACGGATACCTTGTTGCTAAACGGTTTCACGGAAGCGCGTGCTGACGTGCCGGTGCAACTGACTTTCCTCAATAATGCTCTGGAGGAATCAGCCCCGTTGGAAATGACTTTCAACACGGGAACTGCCGCCACGGTAGCTCTGTTCGAGAATTTGAGCGTGAACCCGTTCTGGGGTGGAGGATTCAATATTATTTATTCTTCACCGACTACCGTGGAAGGAACCGTGCATATTTTTTACGTCGGGATAAATCCCGCCACGCAACGGGAGGATAATATCTTACTGGGAAGTTATCCTATCGCTGAAGGTGGTGATACGCTGAATTTTGAAATAAAACAGAACGTGGCGAATTTGAAAGTGATTGTACGCACGGATGATTTCGAGGGCAACACGGTGAAAGTGCAAACTTATGAAGGTATTGAGTATTTGACCATGGAGCCGTTGGCACCGGAATACTTTACATTCTCTTTCCCGGAGTCGTTGAAAATCGAGGATGAGGCTCATCAGATCGGCGTGAAATATCTTTTCGACGGGCAAAAGAAAGGGGCGAATTACAGGAAAAATTATCAGAAAAGGGATTTCTACAAATTTGGTACTTTTGTGGCTGGTCCCTACGCGTTCAATGAGCGTTTTATCATAGATTTCGGGACCCCGAAGGTGCCTGCCATGTTGCGTGGTGATGCTTTCTTGTACCATGGAAACTATTATCCTAATCCCACGAATCCTAATCCGAATATGGATATGTTTGTGGCTAACTTGTGGCATGGAGTTTACACCTCCCGCTTGCCGGCAAAAATCAAAGTGTACGGGACGAATGCGGCAGATCCAACCAAAGTGCCTCTTAACGAGTGTACGATGCTTTACAAGTTGGAAGAGGATCCGAGATGGTCTAATTTCTATGACAATGCCTGGTGCCGTTACTCGGATTTCCAATCCGGTCCGATGGATTATATGAAAGATGCATACAGGAATAGAACTGATCAGGAATTCGAGGAAGCGGAACCTATTTCATTGGATATGAAATGCAACTTTTTCGGAGAGGCTTTCCGTTATGTATTCTTCGTCGTGGAGGACACGTGGACGAGTAACAACCAGGGTTGGATGTATCCAAATGGATGTGAAGAGAATCTCATGGAGTACATCACGTTCGACGAGTTGGAAGTATTTGTAAAGAAGGAATATTAAAAAGACAGTTATGATAAGAAAACTATATTATGCGATTGGATTGTTCTCCGCGTTCTTGATTGCGAGTTGCAGCGAGAGCTTGGAGGATACATACAGCGAGTTTACCAAAGATGGGATTGTCCGCTACGTGGGTAAATGTGACAGCGTGAGCGTGAACCCGGGTTGGGAACGATTGCAGGTGGTGTGGAAACACAACATCGATGCCGGGGTGAAAAAAGTGAAAATCAGTTGGAAATCGGATAAAGGTGCAGGTGAGATGTTCGCGGACCCGTGCGACCCGGATAGTGATGATTTGATGGATACCGTTTACATTGAAAATTTGGTAGATGCCATGTACACGGTGCGGATAAACAACGTGACAGACGATGGCAGGGAGTCACTGGTGGAGGAGAAATACGGTCGGCCGTACTCCTACGAGCACGAGAATTTGCGTTCGTTCTCGCGGGGTGTTACCGCTTTTAGTCGTATGGGCGATAGATTGGTATTGCTACTTGATCAAAGTAACGAGGATGTCAAGGAGATGTTGTTATGTTTCAAGGATAAGGCGGGGAATGAACACGAGTGGGACATGAAAGCACATTCGAATGATACACTTTCTTACAAGTATTGGGGTATGACTGAGGTAAAATTGGGACGCGACTATCTTTTTTTGTTGCCGGACGAGGAAGGGGTGGATATTGATTTCAATCAACCGATTACCGTGAAAAGAAAGGGTAAATTGCCGGAATGTGTGGATGAAATAGATTTCAAGGACGAAACGTTGGATTTGAACGAGAGATTGTGGTCTTCGGCCTTCATGCAACTGATGCGGGGTTTGTATGGTTCGAGTTGGGAAAGTCGGGTAGATGAGTTGGAAACCTTGGAAATAGATTACGATATGCCTTCCATGCAGGATTTGATGTATCTCCCGAATTTGAAGAAAGTCGTTCTTGGTAAGAATCGCTACATGAATACAAAGTACGTTGAAACGAATCACAGCACCACGGATGAATACGTGGGGTTGGTGATGTTGCAATTCTTGAAAGATACCCGACCTGATTTCACGGTGGAACGGTATAATACGCACTATTTTTTCGGGAAAGATAGGTTTGCAACTCCTTTGCTCAAAGCGTATAAAGAGTCCGGTAAATTAACTAATTTGGAGTTGGAGGAGAAAGGAAGTAGCAATTTATCGAGCAAACCGATATTCACGCCGTTGGATACCACGGGTTGGGTGATGACTTGTTCCGATACTTTGCATAACGGTTACAAGAACAACGGGGTGGCCAATTTGCTTTTCGACGGTCCGCGGGTAGTGTTCGGGAGTGAGGAAGAGGTGTATTTCGAGCCGGGAGAAACGTTAGGTGCGGGTATCGTTACCGTGACTTTTGACATGAAAACTTCGCGGGTTGTGGAAGGTTTCAAGGTGGGGCAGCCTACTCGTAACGAGAATGGTGATGAGGCTTACTTGTTGTCGAACGTGAAAATAGAATTTTCAAGTGACAGTTATACTTGGACAAATGCCAATTACACGGACGGGAACGCTACTATCGGGAATACTCCCGGGGAGGAAACGTATGTTCTGGTGCCGGAAGAGATGCGTACTCCTGTGCGGTATATCCGTTTGAGTATGTCGAATCTCCCGGTTGGTAAAATTGCTTCTCAAATGAAATACTGTTTGCGTTTGGGTAAGTTTATCCCGTGTACAGTCGAATAATCTAAATTTCGGGTGCTTGCATTTCCTGCCCCGTGCGGGGCAGGAAATGCTTTTTCTTGAGTGTGGAGGTGATTGCTATACAGAAATAATAACTATTAACAATGTTATATGAAAAATATAAAATATGTAATAATAGCTTGCTTCACGTGTTTGTGGTGTGGCTGTTACCAGGGAATGTTGTTTGAGGATACTTTTCTTGATGATGAAGATATAATGCTGTATGATGAAAAACCTTTTAAATTTGATACTCTTTGTGAAAAAACCAATGGCGCAACTATTTTGGGGAAAAGGAGATATTTGGATAAACGAGAAATAGCATTGATGAGCATGTTGGGACAGGAGTTAATAGTAAAGGAATCTGTTTTATACAATATGTCGTATAATTTGTTTATTAAACTGGAAAAACAGGGGTTATTCAAATTAAGATTTGGTATAGATGCAACTGATTATGATAAAACGGATTATAGATGGGGTAAAGATGGATATTATGACTCACGTGAAAGAATGATTTTTTTCTGTCATGAATCGTTGATAATGAGTGAAAGAGTTTTGCTACATGAATTATTGCATGTTTTTCAATGTGAATTGGCTACTGTGAGACCTACAGTAAATAACGAGCTTTTTATGGAATATGAAGTTTTGATGATTTATGATATTATTCAACAACGGATGCGAGGGGATGTCCGAATACATTTAGAAGGAGGAAACGATAACAAGGTATATGCAGATTTCATTCGAGAGGCAGCTTTGGGAAATTATACTTTTAACAAAGAACTTTTGCGGAAACTGTTTAATGATTTTTTTATGAAAAAGTATTCAGGAGTAAAACCAAATTATGAGCCCAGTTTTTTGTTTTATTTTTTGGGCGGACGAGTAGTTAATTAGTTTCACTAATCTTAAAGAATATATCATGAAAATAATAGTATTGTGTTTGACGTTAATATCAGTTGTGTTTGATGTATGTGCACAAAAACAGTCATTTAAGAATTTCAAAAGGTACGGTAATTGGATTGTTCCGACAGAAAATTTTGAGCAAACGTTTGATTCGATAAGACAAGAGGTACTCTCGAAAGACATATACGTGGACTATCGTGTTATGCAACCGACAGATAGTCTTATTGATTGGTTGATTCACATGAAGTTAGATGTCCCGGAAAAACGAGATTTCATGTTGTATAAAGAGTCTGTGGAATATGAAAAACGCATGAGAGCTTTGGGTAAAGAGATGAACTCGTATTATTTGTTTGAAGAATGGTGGTCATTGATTCCTGAAACGTTAGTGAAACGTTTAAAAGAAAATGAAAAGAATTGGAATAAGTTGTACGAGAACTACTTTGAAGCCCATGCGTTTGTGAACAACCAGGGGAAAATACTTTCCGTCTATTTTAAAGTACCTTCGGTTATGCTTGATGTGGTGAAAGAGGAAGAGTTGCAGATGATTTACGATCGTGTAATGGAAAAGAGATTAGATATTAAAAATTTCGTTTTTCGTCGTCCAACGAATAAGCAAGTGAAAGAGACTTTGGCAGAAATTGTGGGAAAAGGTAGAAGCGGAGAAGAAAACTGGGATCTTTTCGTTAACATGAGACGCCAAGGTGTTCCGTGTGTTTATGGTAATGTGAATTTTTTTTATATGCAAAAACAGGATACTACCCGAATACCGGAAGAGGGAACCGTTTTCTTGTAGAAAAAGATAGAATTGGCAGAGAATAATGTAATAAAGATGATGAAAAAAATAGGATTGTCTATACTGTTGACCGTTTGTGCGTACGTGACAAGCGTGGCGCAAGAGGGCTTTAAAATTACTGGACACTTGGGAGGTACTCTCGGGGGCGACCTCGTGTTAGCGACAACCGGAGCGGAAGGTTTGGTTAAACTGGACGAGGCTGTGATGATAAATGGTGAGTTTGAGTTTGCCGGGCGTGTCGATGGAGTGATTCACGCTTATATATTGACGGCGGAGCAACAACCGGTAGCCACGTTGATGCTCGAGAATTTGGAATACACGGTAGTGGCGGGAGAAAAGGGTATTGAAGTGCAGGGAGGCGGAGAGTCTCAAAAGATATTGAATCAATATAATGAGATACAGCAAATTATTGCCCGAGAGAAAATGCGCATGGAACAAGAAACCCGTGCCGCTTACAGTCAGCAGAACCAAATGAAGTTACAAGCATTGCAACAGCAGTTCCAGAAAGTGATGGAAGAAATGAAAGTGAAACAAGCGGAGTTATTCCGGGTTTACAAGGATTCGCCTGTGACCGCCTTTATGCTTGTTTCCAGCATGGGAGAAATGGATTATTCCTCGTTGAAAAACGTTTATGATAAATTGGGCGAACCGGCGAAAAATAGTCTTTACGGTCAGGCGATCGTCCAACAATTGGCCCTGTTCAAGCAAGTGGAACTGGGTTCCGTGGCACCGGATTTCACGGGTACCATGTCGGGAGGGGAAAGTGTATCCTTGCATGGTATCAAGGCAAAGTTGAAATTAGTGGACTTTTGGGCATCATGGTGCGCCCCCTGTCGTCAAGAAATGCCTAACGTGGTGAAAATCTACAAAAAATACCGTGAAGCAGGTTTGGAGATCATCGGTGTATCGCTAGACACGAAAGTTCCGGACTGGCTGAAAGCCATGCAGGACGAGAAAATGACTTGGCCTAATATCATGGACGAGCAAAAGGGAATTTCCGCCCGTTACCTTGTGCGGGGTATTCCTCACACCGTGTTACTGGACGAAAATAATCGTATTGTCGCCAAGAATCTCCGGGGAAAGACGCTGGAAAAAAAGATCGCGGAATTGTTGGGGAAATAGGGATAATGGTAGAAGTGTGATTGATATAACAACTTTAGAATTATGAGGAAAATTTTATTACTATTCGTTTTAGTGATAGGTATCACTATCGCTTGTAAAGCCCAAGAGGGCTATCAAATCAGCGGTAAAGTGAACGGGATCGCGGATGGAAAAATGTTATTGGTAAGCGAGGAAAGCGGTAAACCCGAAACATTGGCAGCAACGATGATTAACAACGGGGTATTCACTTTCACGGGTAAGGTAAATCAACCCGTGGCGGCTTACCTTATGCTGGAGAATGGGGACGGGATGCTTCCCTTGATTCTCGAGAACGCTAACTTCATGGTGAACGTGAGTGGTGCCGGGGCATTAATTCAAGGTGGTAAGCAACAGGAATTATTGACCCGCTTCACCCGGATCAGCCAGTCTTTCATGGCAGAACAAGCCAAGGTGGCGGCGGAGGCACAGCAGCCCGGGGCGAACGTCCCTGTCTTACAAGACAGGGTGAACAAGGCCTACGAGGCATCAATGAAGGCTACATTGGAATTGATCAAGGCGAATCCCGACGAGTACGCCACGGCGCACGTGATCGCCCTCGGCATCAGCGGTGAAACGGAAGAGGGCTTGCGCTCGAAGTATGACCTTCTCGGGGAGGCTGCCCGTGCCACCGTTCCCGGCAAGCGGATCGCCGCCGCCCTCGAGCAGTACGAGAAACTAGCCATTGGCGAGGTGGCTCCTAACTTCACCACGGAGAAGCCCGACGGGAACACCTTCTCGTTGCACGACCTTCCCGCCAAGTTGAAGCTGGTGTACTTTTGGGTTTCAACGAACCCTCTTTGTCGTCAGGACAACATCGACCTCGTGAAACTTTACCTGCAATACCGCCCGCTGGGTTTGGAAATCGTCAGCATCTCGCTTGACGAGAACCGTGGTGAGTGGCGCAACGCCATCGGTATGGACGGCATGGTGTGGACGAACGGCTCGGATTTGCAAGGCTTCGCCTCCCCGATCGCCCGTCTTTACATGGTACACGAACTCCCGGCAACATTCCTCGTTGATACGGAGAACCGTATCGTGGCGAAAGGCCTCCGCGGGGATGCCCTTCGTGACACGGTGGCAAAATTGTTGAAAAAGAGCAAGAGGAAGTAATCGTGTTTTCATAATTGGTGCGTGCTAGGGGGGAGTCGAGAAAATGGACTTCCCCCTTATTTTTGGTTTTGGGTTAACGAGGAAGATTGACCTAGTATCAAGTAGATGGAATAAAAGATAGTCGGGTGTACCCGCCGGTGCTTCTTTCCGAGGGCATAAAATCTATAAATTTATGGAGAAGAATGCACGAGGTGGATCGGCACCTGTAAGACCGACCCGTAGAATCAATAACGGGCTTTTTATATTGAATGGCGAGTGTCGCCAGAGATACCTTTATGTCGACATCCTTTTGGTGGAGGCATCGAGGAGTTATTGTCATGTTTATTTGAAAGACGGTACCCGGCTCACGGTAACAAGTCCCTTGTTAGCGTTGGAACGTAAATTACCGTGGCAATTTTTCGCCCGGGTACACCAGAGCTATCTTGTAAACTTGCTTCACGTTGACGCTTTTTTCGGCACTTCGGTAGTCCGTGTCGGTGGAAAACTGATACCCGTCAGTAAACCCTATCGGAAAGAGTTGACTGAAGTGTTTAATATTTTGGAGGACACGTCCAAACGATTGGATAAAAAAGAGGATAAAGAGTAATTTTTAATTATTAGTATAAACCCGCCCGGGGAATGAGTCCACTGGCGGGGAACCCCGGTCGTGGATTACAACCAAAGATTAAAATATTTGTACTATCTTTGTGATAACAACCTTAAAAGTAGTTTGGCTATGAAGTACCCGATAGGAATGCAGAGTTTTGACCAGATCATAGAGGACGGTTATGTCTACGTGGATAAAACTGCCTTGATTTACTCGTTAGTGAAAGAAGGAAAAATTTATTTCTTAAGTCGTCCCCGTCGTTTCGGTAAGAGCCTTTTGGTATCCACGTTGAAGAATTACTTTTTGGGGCGGAAAGAACTTTTCAAGGGATTGGCGATCGACAGGTTGGAGAAAGATTGGTTGGAGTACCCGGTATTTCATATCGATTTCAACGGTCGTGATTTTACCCGAGAGGGAACGTTAGAGCACGTGCTTGACGATTACGTTTCAAGATGGGAGGAAGATTGGCAAGTAGAGAAGGGGAAAAGCCCGGTAGTTGGTGATCGTTTTATTCGATTGCTGGAGCAAGTACATGAGCGCACAGGGTGTCGTGTCGTGGTATTGATAGATGAGTATGATAAGCCCATTTTGGACGTGCTAGACACGGGCTTGGAGACGGTGGTGGGGGCAAACCGGATGTTGCTAGAAGAGCGTAACCGTAACGTGCTGAAAGGTTTTTACTCGGTGTTCAAGGCGGCTGACGAGCACTTGCAATTCGTTTTCTTGACGGGGGTGACGAAATTTTCCCAAGTAAGCGTGTTCAGTGGCTTTAATCAGCCGAAAGATATTAGTATGGATAGTCGCTACGAGTCGCTTTGCGGGATCACGAGGGAGGAGATCGAGCGTTATTTCACGGGCTCTATCGCAGAGATGGCGGAAGAATTGCAGTTGACTCACGGGGAGGTGGAACAGCGATTGAAAAATCAGTATGACGGCTATCATTTTGGTACTCGATTAGTGGATATCTATAACCCATTTAGTCTGTTGAATGCTTTGGATTCGAAAGCGATTCGGGATTATTGGTTCCGGAGTGGAACACCGACTTATCTCATCCGTCTGTTGGAGCACGCCCGTGAGAATCTTGACGAGTTGACGGGTCGATATTATGATCCCCGGGAATTCGAGGATTACAAGGCAGACGTGGAGAAGCCGTTGCCGATGATCTACCAAAGTGGTTACCTGACAGTGAAGAAGTATGACAGTGAAGATGGAACCTATTTGCTTGATTTCCCAAACAACGAGGTGAAGGAGGGGTTCGTGAGTCTAGTGCTGGCGGATTACTTGAAACCGGGAATCGCTGCCGACTCGTGGATACGGACAGGTGTTCGTGCTTTGAAAAGAGGCGATACGGAACAATTCCGTCGTTTGCTAACCTCTTTTTTGAGTAGTATTCCTTACACGATGCGCCGCAAGGAGAACGAACGGGAACGGGAGCGTTATTTCCATTATACTTTCTATTTATTGTTGCGTTTGATTAGTGTTTACACGGTTTACACGGAAAAGCAACAGAGTGAAGGACGTGTGGATTGTGTTATCGAGACAAACGATTATATTTACATCTTTGAATTTAAACTGGATGGCACTGCGGATGCGGCCTTGCAGCAGATCGAGGAAAAGGGGTATGCCCTGCCTTACTTGGAGGATCACCGTCGACTTTATTGTGTAGGAGTTAGCTTCTCTTCCGAAATGGGGACCGTGGATGATTGGAAGGTGATAGAGTAAATATTCATTATAGGGAATCCCGTTGTAAATGGGGAAAAATCCCGTGGAGAAAAGGGAATATTGACGCTTTAAAGCCGGTACAAAGTCGGTGCAAAGCCGCTCACGGGCGTCTTTGTACCGGGAGTGAAGCGGGCGTGAAAGGGGATTGCGGTGTTAGTTGGAGGGTATTTCATGAGAATGTGTTATTTTATTCGTGTGGTGGTGGGCACGAGGTAATCAAAAGGGAAGAAGTTTCGTGACAAGGGGAAGAACGTTTCGTTCAAAGGGAAAATAGAGTTGTTGACGCTTGTATGGCGAGTTATTTTTGTATCGTTAAATGAAAAATAAACGAATATGGCAATAACGAACAGTACAATTCAAGGGAAAGTGGGAAACGCTATTTTTTATCGGGTTGGGCGGACGAGCCGGGTGAGAAGTATGCCCGCGGGGTATCTTGACGCGAACACTTCGCATCAGCAGGAAAATCGTTCTCGTCTGAGAGTGGCGACCCGTTTTTATCAATGTTTGGTGGAAACTGTCCTCCGGGATGCGTGGAAAGTGGCGGTGGGAGAATCGGGAGCGAACGGTTTCAATTTTTTTATGAAGGTGAACATGATGGTTTTCCGTCCGGATGGCAAGATTGGCGATTTCTCCCGCTTGCAATTGGCCGTGGGTATGATGCAAAAGGTGGATCATTTGTCGGCGATGGTCGGGGATGATGATTCCGTGACGTTGACGTGGGAGAATGGGCCTAACTTGCCCTCGGCACGGGTGGATGATAGTCTGGTGGTGGTCGTGCTGTACGGGAATCGTTCTTTCACGCCCGTGTTTGTTGAAATCAACGGAGCAACGAGAGGTGACGGGAAAGCAACATTCCGGCTGGAAAGGAAACGGGGTACGGCAGCACACGTGTATTGCTTTTTCCGGGAGAAAGAGGGGAAGGCGTATTCGACGAGCCAATACATTCGAATTTAAGATTTATGATTTATTGATTCAGTAATTTCTGATTTAGTGATTTACATTTTCAACTTTCAATTTTCAATTAACATGGCAAGAGTAGTTAACAAAAATGAAAAAGGGGGAGAAATGTCCCTATTGTTGCTGCGGCAACTGAAAGAGTACCGGCAGGAGGTTCGGTTGGCGATAGAAACGGCGGCGAACGTGTCGCACAGGTTGATGACCGCAGCGGAAGTTTGCAAGGCGATGGGTATCTCTGCTAATACTTTGCGCCGTTACGAGAAATTGTTTGCTATCCCCGTGCGGAGAATGGGAAACAAGAAGTTTTACTTCGAGGCAGAGGTAAAGAATAGTATTCTTGCGGGATTCAGGTGGTGGAAGGAGTAAAGGGTGTGGTCAGTGCGGTTGGCGAGGTGGTCGACCGCCTAACACTCCCGGCAAGGGAGAAGAAACAACTGGAAACGGATTTGATGCGTGTTTTCGTGGAGTGGGAACAACGGGTGATGGAAGCCCGGTCGGCAGTTCTGGTAGAGGAAGCTCGGGGTACGTGGTTGCAACGATCGTGGCGCCCGATGGTGATGTTAACGTTTGCGGTGATCGTGCTGGTGGGAACATTCGTGAGTTTGCCGATTCTTGATGACACTTCCCGATTCTGGGATTTGTTGGAGATCGGGTTAGGCGGCTACGTGGTGGGGAGAAGCGGGGAGAAAATCGTGCAAGCCTTCACGGGAAAAAAACGCTTCTAATTTTTGATTTTAGATTTACGATTTATGAGTTCATTTTCAATTTTCAATTCTCCATTTTCAATTGTCAACCACCGTTTGGTGGGAGACGGGGTGAGTCATCTGGTGTGCGCCAAAAACACGCGTAAACTTGTAGGGCCGGATATGATTGTATTGCATTACACGGCTGTGGCGGGTAGCGAGGCTGCCGCAATCTATCTGACAAGGCCTGACGTGAACGCTTCGGCACATCTGGTGATCGGGCGGGAGGGTAAGATTATTCAACTGGTGCCGTTTGACACGGAGGCGTGGCATGCCGGACGGAGTTGGTACGCGGGGCGTTCGGGACTGAATCGTTATTCCATAGGGATCGAACTGGATAATCTCGGGTTATTACGCTGGCGTGAAGGCTTGTTTATTGCCGAGTGTGGACGAATCGTTCCGGCAGAGGAGGTTTATACTCATGACTCGGACGGGAAATTGACTTACTGGCATCGTTACACGAGGGTACAAGTACAGACATTGATGAAGGTATGCGAGGTGTTGGAAGAATATTACCCGATCAAAGACGTGGTGGGACATTCGGCTATCACAACGAGAAAGGTGGACCCGGGACCGGCACTGGAATCGGCGCTGAGGGAATGATTTATGATTTTAGATTTTAAATTTTAGATTGAACTCCCTCCCGGCTTCGCCGTACTCCCTCTATAAACAGAGGGAGAGCTGAATTACCTTATATTATTTGGTTCGTGAAGTTGAGGGAGGAGTTCATTTTCAATTTTCAACTTTCAATTTTCAATTATTTTATGGCAGAATTTAATTCTTATTTGTTAGGTAAAGCGAGAAAATCAGTAGGTAACATCACGTTGTGTTACACGAGGAAGAAGAACATCGCGAAGGCGAAGATATTCTCCCGGAAGGATAACCCGACGCCAGAGGCTTTGGCACAGCGGGCGAGGATGAAAACGTTAGTACAGCTATCCCAGAGTCTATTGCCGATCGTGCAGAAAGGCTTCGTGGGGATCGGGAAGGGGACGACGTCGAACGCGTTCGTGGCGTCGAATCAGAAAGCCGTAACGGTGGACGAGAAGAACGTGGCGACAGTAGATTTTGAGAAATTGCTGGTAGCTACCGGGTTGGTGAATCCGCCGAAGGTAACGGTAACGTACGACGAGGAGAGTAAGAAGTACCAGTTCACGCAGGAAGTACAGGAAGAGGAGGACGGGTACGCTTCCGCGGAGGACAAGGTGTATGGTGTATTGTACGAGACGACACGGGGAAGGGCGAGACTGGTGGCGTTGAGAGAGCGTGGCGAGAGTGGCAGCACGAGTTGTGCGCTCCCGGAAGAGTGGGACAACACGAACGTGAAGGTGTATTGTTTTGCCACGTTGAAAAACGGGAAAAGGGCGTCGGACAGCTTACTGATTTCTTGATTTCTGATTTTAGATTGGGTGATTCCAGCCGCACGGGGCTTCGCTTTTGGGCGGCTGGAGCCCTTTTGTTTTTAACTTTCAATTTTCAATTGTATGGATTATTTTGTGATAGGAATGTTTACAACGTTGAGTTTTAACTCGGTGTTGTCGCAGGTGGCAGATCACTTGTTTGCCGGCATGGTTAGTATCGTGGGAGGAATCGTGAGTTCGATAGCAGTGGCTTGGGTGAAGCGACGATGGAAGAAACGAGAATAGTATAATTTTGGAATAACTTGTATAGATACTATGAGATTTGTAATTTTTTTCTAACTTTGAGGAGGAAAATATCAAAGTGTCGTGTATGGATCCTTGCAGGAATGATGATGAGCTTACGGTTTTGTTAACACGTTTTAATCGACGTGATACTTCGGCTTTTACTTCCGTGTATATGAAATATTTCACGGAACTTCATACTTACGCTAGGCGTCTTTACGCGACTACTTCAATGGAGCCGGATGATGTGGTGCAGGATGTGTTCTGTAATCTCTGGGAGCGGACGGATATTACTTTTGACAGTTTTTTGAAAATAAAGGCTTTCCTGTTTGTCGCGATCAAAAATGGTTACAGGAATTACGTGAATCATTTGGAAGTGGAGCGGAAATATAAAAGTGTGGCAGAATTGAATAGCGGTTTTGAGAATGATATCGTGGAAAGTGAACTGGGGGCTTCATTGTTGGAATATGTCGAGCGGATTCCTGATCCCGGGGGGAAAGTGATGAAACTTTATCTGTCGGGTTTCGAGGCGGAAGAGATAGCCGAGAAGTTACGGATGAGTATTCGTACCGTGTATAACACG
Source organism: Butyricimonas hominis (assembly GCF_014287455.1). Taxonomy (NCBI): domain Bacteria; kingdom Pseudomonadati; phylum Bacteroidota; class Bacteroidia; order Bacteroidales; family Odoribacteraceae; genus Butyricimonas; species Butyricimonas hominis. Next base: position 634,267 of record NZ_JACOOH010000001.1, on the reverse strand, counting down.
AAACACCGGGCTATCGGGATGCTAAAGGGTTGGTTTAGAAAATAAAAGGAGGTCGTGTCAAAACACGCCCTTGCGTCCATAAGGTCTGAAAGTCCATAATTGTTGTAAGGTCAAATGTATTGAGAGTCCTAATTTATGATATTGTATATCATTTTGTTATTGAATTGTGGACTTTATGGACTTTAGGAGCCGGAGGCTCGACTTTATGGACATTACAGACTAGAGGTGTGTCCAAACACACCTCTTATTTTCTAATCCAGTTTCAGTACGGCAAGGAATGCTTTCTGCGGCACTTCGACGTTACCGATTTGTTTCATTCGCTTCTTTCCTTTTTTCTGTTTTTCCAATAGTTTACGTTTACGGGAGATATCACCACCGTAGCATTTTGCCGTCACGTCCTTGCGAACAGCCTTGATTGTTTCGCGAGATATGATCTTCGCTCCAATGGCAGCCTGTATGGCGATATCGAATTGCTGGCGGGGAATCAGTTCTTTCAATTTCTCGCAAATGCGCTTCCCGAAGGAGTAAGCATTGTCGAAATGGATAAGGGCGGACAGGGCGTCCACGGATTCTCCGTTAAGCAGGATATCCAGTTTCACCAGATTTGCCCGGCGATAACCGATCTGGAAATAGTCGAAAGAGGCGTATCCTTTCGTGATACTTTTCAGTTTGTCGTAGAAGTCGAAGACGATTTCAGCCAGTGGCATCTCGTAATTCAACTCGATACGGTTTCCGGTCAGGTAATGTTGCTTTATCAGTATCCCGCGTTTACCGAGACAAAGCGTCATGATTTGTCCGATATAATCCGTGGGGGTGATGATTTGTGCCTTGATATAAGGTTCCTCGATATAATCCAGTACGGTAGGTGACGGCATATCCGAGGGGTTGTGCATCTCGAAGGATTCGCCTTTCGTGGTGTGGGCGATATACATTACGTTGGGAACCGTGGTGATAACGTTCATGTCGAACTCGCGGTCGAGGCGTTCCTGCACGATTTCCATGTGCAGCATGCCCAAGAATCCGCAACGGAACCCGAAGCCCAAGGCGGCAGAAGATTCCGGCTCAAAGGTTAACGAGGCATCGTTTAATTGCAATTTCTCGATAGAAGTACGCAAGTCTTCATAATCTTCCGAATCAATGGGATAAATTCCGGCAAAAACCATAGGTTTCACCTCTTCGAATCCCTCGATCGCGGTTTCACACGGGCGACTGACATGGGTGATGGTATCACCGACTTTTACTTCGGACGAAGTTTTAATTCCCGAGATAATATATCCCACGTCCCCGGTGCATAATTCGTTACGGGGTTCCTGTTCCAGACGCAATACTCCAATCTCGTCAGCATCGTACTCTTTGGCTGTACTGACAAATTTCACTTTATCACCTTTCTTCAAGCTGCCGTTCATGATCCGGCAATAGGTAATAATCCCCCGGAATGAATTGAATTCCGAGTCGAAAACCAGAGCTTGAAGGGGAGCGTCCGGATCTCCCGTGGGAGCCGGAATCCGTTCGACCACGGCTTCCAGAATTTTGTCCACACCCAATCCCGTTTTTCCGCTAGCCTCAAGGATATCTTCCCGGTCGCAACCGAGCAATTCCTCGATCTGGTCCTTTACCTCTTCGGGCATGGCGTTCGGCATATCCATTTTATTGAGTACCGGGATAATCTCCAGGTTATTGTCGATGGCGAGATAGAGGTTCGATATCGTCTGTGCTTGAATCCCCTGAGTGGCATCCACGATCAGCAAAGCTCCTTCGCAAGCGGCTATCGAGCGTGAAACCTCGTACGAGAAGTCCACGTGTCCTGGGGTATCAATCAAGTTAAGGACGTATTTTTCGCCTTTATAATTGTAGTCCATCTGTATAGCATGGCTCTTGATGGTAATTCCCCGTTCTCGCTCCAAGTCCATATCGTCAAGCACTTGTGCTTGCAAATCTTTCCCCACGACAGTCCCTGTCGTTTCCAACAAACGGTCGGCAAGAGTACTCTTGCCATGATCAATATGCGCTATGATACAGAAATTTCTAATGTTCTTCATTCGGGTGTAAAACTCTAAATTAGGGTGCAAAGATAGTGATTTTCTTGTTATAAAAAAAGAGAGTATCTCGATGACAGAGATACTCTCTTTGTGATATGGTATCGTGTGGATTTATTATAAAATCGGTTTTCCATTATAGGTAACCGACTTCAGTAATGCTTTCGCGTTTTTCACGGCTTTGGCAGGAAGCGGGGAGTAGTTTACTTTCGTGGTCATGGATTGTGCTTCCGAATCCAACATCCAATCTAAAAGTTTTAGCGTTTCTTCTGCTTGTGCCAGACTCCTGTTGGCATAGGCTTGTTCCTTGTACAGGAGAATCCATGTAAAGCAGCTGATCGGGTAAGCATCCGGTGCGGTGGAATTGGTAATCATCGTGCGGGTGTCGGCGGGCATGTCTCCTTTGGCGGCGGCGGAGATACTTTCCGTGTTCGGGTTGATGAACTTTCCGGCTGCATTTTTCATTTGCGCGAATTGGATTTTCATGGCAAAGGCGTACTCGGAACCCACGTAACCGATAGAACCCACGGTCTGGCTGATTACCCCGGCAACACCCGGATTGCCTTTAGCTGCCATTCCTGCCGGCCATTTCAATGATTTTCCGGTACCGATTTTTTCTGCCCATTCCGGGCTGATTTTGGTCATATAGTCACTGAACACGAAAGTAGTTCCACTACCGTCTGAGCGATACACGGGACTCATGTCTTTGTCGGGTAAATTTACTCCGGGGTTGATAGTGGCAATGCGGCTGTCGTTCCATTTGGTGATTTTACCCATGTAAATGTCTGCCACTATCTCTCCGGTTAATTTCAGATTGTCTACTCCCGGAAGATTGTAGGCTAACACCACGGCTCCCATACAAGTCGGGATGTGGATCACCGCGGCGGGCATTTCGCTCATTTCTTTGTCTGAAAGGTAAGCATCCGAACCTCCGAAATCCACGATTTTATCTTTCAGGCTGCGGATACCTCCACCGCTGCCGATTCCCCCGTAAGTGACGGAATTCCCGGTTTTGTCCTGATAGGTCTTGAATGCTAGGTTGTAGAACGGAAGAGGGAAGGTAGCCCCGGCTCCCGAGATAGATACTTTTTTGTTGGGAGTGGTTTCCCCATTCGTCGCGTTGCTGTTGAAAATAACAGCTAACATTAAAATTGTTGTTAGAAATAAGTTTTTCATTTTCTATTCATTTAAGTAATCTGTTTTCTATCTTTTTACGACCGCAATTTCCGCTGATATTGTGAATCTTTTGTTACAGCACAGATACTTAATTGTTAAGAATAGATCGGTTTATAAAGTTCATAAGGTTTATAAAGTATATAGACACTGCGGGCGCTTTATCTACGGCAGCATAAGCTACCGATAAATATTGTCCGAAGGACTCCCGTAACTTTATGAACTTTACAAACCTTATGAACTTTATAAACTCTATTTCGTGGTTTCTTGTGGTAAAATCAAGTTAAGTACGACTCCGAGTAAAGCGGCAAGTCCGATTCCCGACATGGAAAAGTTGCCCCATTGGAAGGCGGCACCGCCGATACCGAAAGTCAGGATGAGGGAAACGACAATCATATTTCTGGTTTTCGAGAGATCCACTTTGTTTTGGATCAGGTTGCTCATGCCCAGTGAAGCGATAGTGCCGAAAAGGAGTAACATGATACCACCCAGCACGGGGGCGGGGATGGATTTCAAGAAAGCGCTTATTTTACCGAAAATAGAGAAAATAATACCTGTAACAGCGGCAATCCGGATGACTGCCGGGCTGGTTACTTTCGTCAAGGAAACGGCGCCTGTTACTTCCGAGTAAGTTGTTACCGGGGGACCGCCGATGAGTCCGGCAAATACACAGGCAATACCGTCACCCAGCAAGGTGCGGTGTAACCCGGGATTCTTGATAAAATCTTTGCCCGTGACGCTATTCACGGCGTAGACATCCCCGATATGCTCGATGACGGGAGCGATGGCCACGGGTATCATAAACAGAATGGCTTCCCACGAGAAATCCGGGGTTATAAATTGAGGCAAGGAAAACCACGGGGCTTCCTTTACGGGAGTCGTGTCTATGCCATAAAAGAAAAATGCCACGAGATAGCCCACGATAATCCCGCAAAAAATAGGGATTAGTTTTAAAAGTCCTCTTCCTTTCAAAGAAACAACGACAGCGGTGACGAGAGCGGTTAGGGCAAGAATCCAATTCTCGCTAGCCATTTTCACGCCGGCTCCGGCGAGAGATAACCCGATCAGAATAATGACCGGACCGATAACAATCGGGGGAAACAGTCTTTTTATAAAGTCCGTGCCTCGCCATTTGACGAGCAGACTCATGACTCCATATACCGCACCCACGGCAACCATGCCGGAGAGAGCTCCTGCCATGCCGTACAATTCCGCGGCTTTTATGATGGGAGCGATAAAAGCGAAACTACTGCCGAGGAAGATAGGTACGATACCTTTGGTCACAAGGTGGAAAAGCAATGTCCCGATTCCTGCTGTGAGAAGCGCGGTGGACGGGTCAAGCCCGACAAGTAGAGGAACGAGTACGGTAGAACCGAAAGCGACGAAAAGAAATTGTACGCCGACAACTCCTTTTTGGAAGGTAGAGAGACGATTTGTTTCCATTATGTAGTGTTTAAAACTCAACAAAGGTAAATATTCGACGTCGGTTTTCAAAAAAAGCCTTACTTTTGTGCTTAAATGTTTGTATAAAAAACAAGAACGTATGATAAAATCAATGACCGGTTTCGGTAAAGCAACAGCAGACTACGGAACGAAGAAAGTAATTGTCGAAGTAAAAAGCTTGAATTCAAAGCAATTGGATATTAATCTTAGAACCCCGAGTCTTTACAAGGAGAAAGATATCGAGATCCGGAATATGATTAAAAATGTGTTGGAACGCGGTAAGGTGGATATGTATATCTATTTTGATAACGCGGAGGAAGAAAAAGGAGTCGCGGTGAATCAGGCGGTGGTGAAACAATATTACAACCAGATGAACGAGGTGGCTTCGTCTTTGGGTATTGAGATAGATAAAGGGGAATTACTACAAACCGTGATGCGTTTCCCGGATACCATGCAGGTGAAGATGGATGAATTGGATGAGGAAGCTTGGAATGCTTTGAGAAGTGCTATCGAGAAAGCCTTGTCCGACGTGGATCAATTCCGCGTACAGGAGGGAAAGGTATTGATTGCCGATATATTGAAACGTGTAGATTTAATCAAGAGTCTATCTGCCGAAGTCCCCCGCTTCGAGAAACAACGCGTGGTGACGATTAAACAGCGTTTGCAGGACAAAATGAAAGAGTGGGGCGAAATCAAAAATATCGACGAGAACCGTTTAGAGCAGGAAATCATCTATTATCTTGAGAAACTTGATATCACGGAAGAGAAAGTTCGTCTTGCCAACCATTGTAAATACTTTATCGAAACTGTCGAGAAAGAAGTTGCTCCCGGTCGTAAACTCGGATTTATAGCCCAAGAAATCGGTCGTGAAATCAACACCATGGGTTCCAAGGCTAACGATCACGACATTCAAAAGCTCGTCGTCCGCATGAAAGATGAACTTGAAAAGATAAAAGAACAGAGCCTTAATGTGTTATAAGTCCGTAAGGTCTGTAAGGTCCATAAAGTCCATAAGGTCATGAAAATAGAGAGATTTGAAGAAATTCTTGCTTGGCAGAAAGCTAAGGAGTTAACAAAAAATATTTATAAATTGTTGGCTCCAATAAAGGACTATGGTTTTAAAGATCAGATACAACGGGCTGCTGTTTCTGTCATGAATAATGTTGCAGAAGGTTTTGAACGTCGATCAGATAAAGAATTTAAGCACTTCCTTTTTGTTGCTAAAGGATCTTGTGGAGAGGTTCGTTCAATGTTAATATTAGCCAAAGAATTGGATTATATAGAAAAGAATACTTGTGCCGATTTGATTTTGGAAACAGAAAGAATCTCCAAAATGTTATCGAATTTTATAAAAATGTTAGATTAACAAAGAAGGACCTTATAGACCTTATGGACTTTATGGACCTTATAGACTTATAATTAATAATGAAAAAAGTGATTATTTTCTCAGCTCCCAGTGGTTCCGGGAAAAGTACTATTGTGAATTATCTGCTCTCCCGGGGTTTGGGATTGGAATTTTCGATTTCAGCGACGTGCAGATCGCCGAGAGGGGAAGAGCGGCATGGGAAGGAATATTATTTCTTTTCGACGGATGAATTTAGACAGAAGATCGATAAGGATGATTTTTTGGAGTGGGAACAGGTTTATCCGGGTTGTTATTACGGGACACTGAAGAGCGAGTTGGAAAGGATTTGGGCGAAGGGGCATACGGTCGTATTCGACGTGGATGTTGTCGGGGGCGTGAATATCAAGAAGATATTCGGGGAACGGGCTCTTTCTATTTTTGTGCAAGCGCCATCCGTGGAGGTTTTACGTCAGCGATTAGAGTCCCGGGGTACCGATTCCGCGGAGAAGATCGAGGAGCGGGTGGCGAAAGCGGAATATGAAATGACCTTTGCCGATAAATTTGATATCGTCGTAGTGAACGATAAGCTGGAAAGTGCTCTGGAGCAGGCGGAAAAAGCGGTAAGAGATTTTTTGAAATAGTTATGGCGGTGCAGGATGAAAAGGGATACAGGCAGCCCGTGACGGCTCTTTTTTTCGGTTCGTTCAACCCGATCCATAACGGTCACGTGGGAATTGCCCGCTATTTATTGGATAATAAATTGTGCGACGAGGTATGGTTTGTTATCAGTCCCTGCAATCCTTTTAAAATCAATCGGTTCCTTTTGCCGGAGGCAGACCGTCTGCGAATTGTTGAGGCAGCTATTGCCGACGATCCCCGGATGCGAGCCTGTGACATTGAGTTCACCATGCCTAAACCCTCTTACACGGTGGATACACTGCATTTATTGTTCGAGAAATACCCGGGGCGGGAATTCGTTTTGGTCATTGGTGGGGATAATGTCGAGAATTTTACGAAGTGGAAAGACTATCGTTGGATCGTGCAACATTGCCCTATTTTCGTGTATCCCCGGTTAGGAATAGACGTGACTGTCGGGCAATTCCCGGGAATGCGGATGATAGATGCTCCTTTGTTTCCCTTGTCCGCGACAGAAATCCGGGAAATGATTATTCAAAAGAAAGATATTACCGGCTTGGTTCCGGATGCGATTTTGTCGCTGGTGAAAGAATTTTACGGGTAGTCTATAAAAATAAGTGAGCTTGTAAATTCAACGTAAAACAAGTTGGCAGAGATATTTTACATCCAATTACGTGCTCACTTATTCACAGAACAATGCTTGTTGGAAAATTGGGGTAGAGGAAAATCGTGGACACTCACGATAGACATCTGGCCAGCTTCAATTCCCGAAAGCCACATAAACAGTTACGTCTTGGCAGGTTTTCTGACTTACTTCCTTTTCGTCGCCTTCCCATCTATGTACAGACAGTGGCAGTAGAGACTAAAGTTATGAAGCTTACAGCTGCGGGTACAGTTCCCGACTCTCACGGGATTCCCTTCTAATGTTACGACTAACATTAACTCTCCAATACATTCACAAACGTAGGGAAAATAATTGAAAATTGAAAATGGAGAATTGAAAATTATTTCTGAAGGACTTTTTTGGTTTTTGTATAATTATGAAGCGGATTGTATAATTATGCGAGTTGTTTTATTTGTATTGTATTGATATATAGTGTAATACAATAATTTCTCAAGCCACGAAAACGTTGTAAAAAGTCGAAAACAAGTTGTACTTTTGTGCCGTTAACGAGTGCGATTAATAAGTCGAATAATAAATGAATTTAGTATGGGATTTGTAACTAAGGAGAAATTATTCTCTAAGGATTTCTTTATCACTTATGCTTGGTTGCTGGGTGGTTGTTTCGTGTTTGCCGTGGGTGCAGTGATGTTCGCGGAGCCTTATGGTTTTGCTCCGGGAGGCACCTATGGTTTGTCAATGGTATTCCATCATTTGTGGGGTTGGAGAACAGAACTTTCCGCCCTTTGTATGGACATCCCGTTGTTGTTGTTGGGAATTTATTTCCTGGGAGCGAAGTTCGGAATTAAAACAGTGATCTGTACATTTGCTATCCCCAGTTTCATGTGGTTGATCCACCAGACGTACGGTTTTGATGCTTTGTTGGAGCCCGGTATCACGGAGCGTACAATGCTTCAGGAACCCTTGTTGTCATCTATTTTCGGTGGTATCGTTTACGGTATCGGTATCGGTATGATTTTTAAGTCCCGTGCTACCTCCGGGGGATCGGATATCATCGCCATGATCTTGAACAAGTACACGCATATTTCTCTCGGTACACTGGTAATTATCGTCGACTGTACGATTACCTTAACTACCGTGGTGGCTTTCGGGGATTGGAAATTGCCGATGTACTCTTGGATTATTGTCTTCATAGAAGGTAAAGTGATCGATTTGATCGTGGAAGGTGCTTCCGTGCACAAGACCTTGATGATCGTGACGAAGGAGGTTGATACAGTCAAGAATATCATCTTGAACGACATCAACCGCGGAGCGACAATTCTTCCGGCAATCGGTGCTTATAAAGGAGAATCTCGCGAAATTGTTTACACGATTCTTACCCGTCGTGAAATGATGATCTTGCGTCATCGTATTCGTGAAATCGATCCGGATGCTTTTATCAACGTGATCGACTCCCGGGAGATACTTGGAAGGGGATTCAAGTCGTTGAAGAATGACGAATAAAAAGTGGCTTAGGCCACTTTTTTTATATCTGTTATTTTAATTTCCTGTCTTGGTAAGGAACAATCTCTTTCATCTTCCGGTAATCGAGACCGTCAAAATTAACAAGTACGTTATTGCCAAAATGTATACTGAAAACATCTCCCGTGTCTGCCCAAACTTTTACTTTAGCAGCTTCTTTATTGTATAGATTGTCTTCGAGAGGATTGCGATACAAGTTTACCTCGTAATACATCCTGTTTTTATTTTTGTCATGTTCTTTCCATGTTTTGCTACAAATCTTTGGAGGAAGATACTTTTGGTAATAATGCTTCATTTCACCTTGTCCCACGTTTACCATGGTTGTGGAATCGGTCAAGGGCCTTTGGTATTCTCGGTAATAGCCCGGCCCTATTGTTAATACTGCTTCTTTACTAAGTTGCAGGAGCAATGAATCTCGTGTATTGGCAACTAAAGAGTCTAACCGCACTTTTTTCCGTTGAGGATCTAATTCCAAACCACTTTGCATGAGTGGAAGCAGGAATTTGTTGCGTCCCCGGGTATCTGAGATTTCTTCCATAAGGGCGCCACTTAATTTTATCTCGATCCCATTGCCGAATTTGACTTGGCGTAATTCGCTGGTTTTTGCCCATATCTCTATTTGAGCCGAATAGTTTCGAGAAAAATATTCTTCTCTGCCATCGTAAAGATAGGATACAATGTAATACTTGTATCTGCCGAATTCTCTTTCCTCTTTGTCTGTTGGTCCTTCACGAGGATCTCTTGGGATGTATGCTGCTGAAATTGTTATAGAACGTCCCCCGTCATCCAAACTGATGCCTTTGGTTATTTCCGGCTTGTAATCTTCCCGGTAATATTCGGGAGCAAACTTTTCCATGAAAATACGGCACCATGAAGATAATGTGCTATCTCTGCTATCATCCGAGTAGAACGGATCGTCTAAATTGAGAGAATTACGAATAGGGCGAAGGGGAGGTAGAGGAACCTCGTGTCTTTGCTGATAAGGTATAATTGTATCTTGAAAATGTCCGGGTTCATTATAGGCGCGATAGCCATTCCCAAAAGCGATAAAAAATGGTTTTCGGGTATCGATGTTTATATATACTTCCGCGGCGTAATCACACCAAAGGTCTTCTTCACGCGGCTTGCTGGCAAAACTAACACTAAAGAAACGGAATTTCCCTTTCGAGCCTGTCCAACTTTCTCCGCTGCCGTCAATCTTTACTTCCCGGTCTGCCCGGTAATAATCCGGTCCATGTTTGAGTACCGTTTTTTTAGCGATTTCTACTAAAATACTATCCCGTTTTTCTGTGGGGAGTAGCATTAAATCAATCTTTTGAGCATAACTATTTGAAATAAAGAATAATAAAAGAAAGATCGTTATATGGAGGGGATGCTTTTTCATAAAAATGTCATTATGCATCCAAATGTAATATTTATTCGGCATAATAACAAAAAAAAGAGCCGAAAGGCTCTTTTTTTAATACATATCCGTGATATCCCAGACGAAAGCCCGGATTCCGTTTTCTTTGTTTACCTCGTCCAGATTCTTGACGTATTTCAGAATCAAGGGAACCATCTCTTCTTCAACAACGGTTAAAGTGGCAGAGTTCATTTCCGGCCATGTATGGCTACCCATTCTGGGTTCGCCATCCGTGGTCCCTGCCCCGTTGATTAGCGGCCATTGCGTGAATCCCCGCACTTGCAATTGGTCAAGGATATAAGCGACACGCTCTGTCAAGGCTTGATTATATGTGATAAATACTGCTTTTTTCATATTGACTATGTTTAATTTTTGATTTTAGATTTACGATTAGCAACCGGACAGGTCTTTTCAAAATCGTAAATCTAAAATCATAAATGTGATTTATTTTTTCTTCGGGAGATCTCTTTCCGCGTCGAAATCACTCATGAACTTGAATTGTTTTCTGAGGTTTTTCTGTTTGTCACGGCTTCCGCTCTTGTCCATGGCCGCGTATACGGCGGGTACGATCAACATGGTGATGATCGTGGAGAAAATCATACCACCGATCACGGCGATACCCATCGGGCGCCATGTTTCAGAACCTTCACCCACGCTCAATGCCATCGGCACCATACCCAGAATAGTCGTCAACGACGTCATCAATACCGGACGCAAACGAGAACGACAAGCTTGGGCGATTGCATCGTACAAGCGGATTCCGCGTTCACGCATCAAGTTGATAAAGTCGATCAGCACGATACCGTTCTTTGTCACGATACCCACCAACATAACGGCTCCCAAGGCGGCAACGATACTCAATGTCGTGTTCGTGATCAACAATGCAAGGATCACACCGGTAAATGCGAACGGGATAGCCAACATGATGATAAACGGCATCTTGAATGACTCGAACTGTGCCGCCATCACGATGTACACCAACATCAACGACAGTAACAACAACATGATCAAAGAACTGAACGATTCCTGTTGATCCTCGTAACTACCTCCGATGTACAAGCTCACGTCTTGCGGAACATCTTCCAAGTTATTGATGAGAGTTTGTGCCGCTTCCGCGATATCTCCCAATGCAACTCCCGCTGCCGGGGTAATAGATACTTTCAAGATACGCTGTTTACTCTTGCGCTCGATGTTTGGCGGAGAGAAGAACTCTTCAATCGTTCCGAGTTCTTGTAAACGAACCTTTTCTCCTTTACCGTCAACAATAATGATATTCTCGATCTCGGACAGGGTTGAACGATATTTCTCGTCGAAACGTACGATAATATCATATTCCTCTCCGTTTTCTTTGTATTTACTGTTCCGGTACCCGTAGATGCGGTTACGCAAGTACGAACCGACCTCGGAAGTTGTCAACCCGTGACGGGCCAGTTTGTTCTGATCCAATACCACGCGAAGTTCTGACTTATCCTCGTCCCGGCTGATCTTGATATCCTCTGCGCCGGGGATAGAACGGGCTTCAGTGGCAATCTGGTGTGCCAGATTGGTCGTCGTGTTGAAATCGTGTCCCATGATCTCGACGTCTACCGTGTTACCGCCCATGGAGCCACCGCTCGATGTGGTTACCGTGTATTGCAGGATGTCCGGGAATTGTTTCAAGATTCCGCGCACTTGGTCGGCAATTTCGAATACGCTACGTTTACGGTCTTTTATATCTACCGTTCTCAGACGCATGTTCAGAATATTGTTACCCGTGCTGTTCATCATGGAAGCGAAAGATGCTTCTTCCTCGCTACCGTATGAAAGGTTGATCAGCGTGATTTCCGGGATACTGTTGCGAATCACCGAGTCTATATCTAATGCCACTTTCTTCGTTACCTCCACGCGCTGACCGGATTGCATCTTGGCGTACACGTTCATGTAGTTCTGGTCATTCTGGGGCATAAAGTCCGTCTTGATCAGTTTAGCGAGGAACAGTGAAGCAAAGAATAGGGCGAACATGGACACGATTGTAACCGATTTATGGACAAGTACCCAACGAATCAAACGTTCGTATGCGTTATCCAATTTCTCCAACATCCGGGATACGAAGTTATAGAAGCTGAATTTCTTGCTGTCCGTTTTCTCTTGGATTTTCATCAATTGAGAACAAAGCATCGGGGTTAACGAGATAGCTGTTACGGTTGAAGTACATACCGTGATACAAACGATCCAACCCAATTGCTTGAACAGGATACCTGTCATACCGCTTACCAGTGTCAACGGGAAGAACACGGCTACGGTAACCAGCGTGGTCACGATTACAGACAACCAAACCTCGTTCGTACCGTATTTTGCCGCTTCACGCGGACGGCTACCGCGGTCGATATGTTTCGTGACGTTTTCCAGTACCACGATGGCGTCGTCCACCACCATACCGATTGCAATAGAGAGGGATGACAGAGAGATGATATTCAATGATTCTCCTGTTGCGAACAAGTAGATAAAGGCAACGATCAAAGAAATCGGGATTGTCAGCGCGATGATAAAAGTAGCACGCCAGCGTCCCAAGAACAGGAACACGACCAAAACCACGAAAATCAAAGCGTACATCAAAGAGTCTTGTAAGTTGTTGATGGACTTAACGATAAAGTCCGAGTTATCCGAGATAATCTGGAATTTGATATCTGTCGGCAACTCTTTCAAGGCTTGCTCGATCTCTTTTTTAGCTTGTTTTGCCACGGCCACGGCATTCGCGTCCGTTTGTTTTGTTACCATCAATACACCACCCCGACCTCTGTTGATGGATTGTTCAAGGGTAATATCTTTCAAGGTGTCACGAACGTTTGCCACGTCGCGCAAGTAAATAATCTTGTTGTTTTGGGTTCCCAGTACAATATTCTTGATCTGGTCACTTTCCTCGAATTCTCCTTCCACACGTAGGGTATAATCCATGTCACCCATCTTCACGTTACCGGAAGAAATGTCCTTGTTTTCTGCGAGAATCTTGCTACCGATCTGTTCCAGCGTCAAGTTATAAGCGTCCAGTTTGTTCGGGTCAAGGTCCACGTAAACCACGCGTTCCGGGGAACCGGCAACGATAACGGATGCTACCCCGTCCACGCGGTTCAACCGGGTGATTAACTTATCGTCCAATATCTTGTCGATACCGGGATAGGACTCTTCTGCCGTTACTGCGTAAATCAAAATAGGCATCATCGACGTGTTGAAACGCATGATCGTGGGGCGGTCGATATCATCCGGAAGGTTGTTCATCGCTTTATCCACGGCATCCCGCACGTCATTAGATGCTTCATCAAGGTTTACTTCCCATTCGAACTCCAGTGACACGACGGCCAGGTTATCGTAGGAAGTGGAAGTCATTTCTTTCAAGTCGTCCACCGAGTTCAACTGGTCCTCGAGGATTTTGGCAACGTTCTCTTCAATATCCGCGGCATTCGCACCCGGGTAGGTAGCCATTACCGTGATGTAAGGCGGGTCCATTTTTGGGTACTGGTCCACCGGCAATTGTATATAAGAGGCAATACCCAATACCATGATGGCAAGGAAAACCATTAAGGTAGAAATGGGTTTATTGACCGCTGTATTGTATATACTCATATTTCGAATTTTAAATTTTAGATTTTAAATTTTAGATCGAGGGTAAATCCGCGATCCAAATGATTTATTTCGTGATAGAAATCGGAGAACCGTCCACCAATCTACCTTGTCCGACAACAACAAGTTCGTCACCCTCGTGAATGTCGTTACTGATCAATTCTACCTGATCCTCGAAACGTCTGCCGAGTTTCACTGCCACGCGTTTTGCCTTACCGTCCTTGTTCAAGAACACGTAGCGGTCGTTAGAACCTTGTAGTTTCAACACGGCGATAGCCGGGGCAACCACGGTTTCCGTGTTACCGATGAAGAAATTGATCGTTCCGTACATACCCGGTCTTAACGCTTCGTCACTATTCGGTATTTTGACCTCAACGGTGAACGTTCTGGAAGCCGGGTCGATGCTCGGGTAAACAATGCTTACCGTACCCTCGAACACACGGTCGGGATAAATATTGCTCTTCAATTGAACTTTCGTTCCGGGTTTCACGGTCAGGTAATATTGCTCGGACAAATTCACGTATGCCTTTACCGGGTTGATTTTCTCGATAGCGATAACAGAAGGCTTCGTCGCTCCACCGAACGAACCGCCAGTGTAAAGTTCCTTGTCCTCGAAATATTTCCCGGTAACGATACCGTCAAAAGGAGCCTCCATGCGCGTGTTCTCTTTCAAGAATGCCACGTTTGATTTTGCCACCTCGTATTGGGTTACGGCTGCATCATAAGCTTGTTTGGAAATACTTCCCGTTTTATTCAACTGAACGGCACGATTGTATTCCGTTTCCAAGTTTTTCAATTGAGTTTCGGCTTGGATAAGGTTTGTTTTATCCATTTCGACCAACAGTTGTCCTTTCTTGATCCGGTCGCCTACTTCAACGTAAATCTTTTCAATTCTTCCCGTGGCTGCCGGGGCATAGAAAACCTGTTTGTCGGCTTCCAAGTTGGCGGCGTAATCCAAGGTTTTGGCTATATCCGTTCTTTCCAGTTTTTGCACCTTCACGGGAATAGCTTCGTCAACGTCTTTTTGTGACGCTTTATCTTTGTTACCGGAACAACCGGCAAGCATAGCTAACGCTATTGTCGATAGAATAAGATTCTTTACCATTGTATTTTTTGTTTGTTTTTATTATTCAAAGTTGTTTATCGCGGGAGTTGGTTATACAATTTTTCAAGGCTTACCTGTGCTTGCAACAACGTGAGAACGGCCTCCGTGTAATTTGTTTCTGCCTGTAGGTAATTGTTGTTTGCCTGTGTCAAATCCAAGCTGGAAACGGCGCCCAACTCGTATTTCCTCTGGTAGTTCTGCAATACCCGCGTGGCAACGTCGATGTTCTCTTTTTGTAAACTGTAATTCTCCATGGCATTTTTCAAGTTGAATTTCAATTGCTCGTCCTGCACGTTCAACTGGTCTTCCAACAGGCTCTTCTGCAAATAAGTTTGCTCCAGCGTGATTTTGGCTTGTTTTACTTTGGAGTCGCGTTGCATACCCGAGAAGATCGGGATATTCATGGTCAAGCCTGCCGTGTGCTTCGGGCTCATGTCCAATGCCGGTTTCAAAATCTTGTAATTGAAATTGTACGAACCGGCGATCGTGGGAGCGTAACTCCATTTCTCGATGCCTAGCAACTTCTTGTTCAACTCGGTTTGCGTGTTGATCAACTGATAGCTCACGTTGTTGTTGATGTCGAATTTTTCCAAGTACAGACGGCTGGATTTGTCGTTATCGAGGAACACTTCCAATCCGTCCGAAAGTTTAACCGGGGCTCCGGCTTCCAACCCGAGTTGCAGGCGCAACAGGTTGTAGTTCACCGCTACCGTTCTTTCCATCGACAGCATGCTGTTTTTCAGCTGTCCCACGTTGATACGGATTTGGTCTACATCGGTGATTTCAACCGTTCCGGCGTTATACATGTTTTCCGTGTGCTTGTAAATCTCGTTCATATTCTCCAGGTTCTGGCGCAGGATTTCCAACATCCGTTCCGTCACGAGTACCGTGTAATACGAATTATAGATATTCTCGACGATATCCAGTTCCGACGATTCAACTTCTTGTTCCGTCATTCTCACGGCAATCTTACTGGTCTGCATTCCCAGTATCCATTCACCACTGAACAACAATTGTTGCAGGCTGACTCCGAGATTCGACTGGTCTTTCATTTTGATAGTTTGTCCGCCAAAGTCCATCTTGTACCCGAAATTCGTGGTGTAAGTCATTGTACCGTTAATCTGTGGCAATCCCTGTGATACGGATTCCCGAACCTTTTGGCGGTACAACTCGATGTTCATCTGCGAGGCCTGTAATTCTTTGTTGTGCTTGATGGCAAACTCTACTGCTTGTTGCAGCGAGATCGTTTGCGGTGCTTCTTGTGCGTGAAGCATCCAAGGCACGATAAGCATTAGTAGGAAGAGTGTCATTCCTTTTTTCATAGATTATAGTTTTTAATTATTTATATTTTCCGGGAAATTCTCACGCGTTTTTTCTCTCAATACAAATCTCATACCAAAAAAAACTTCGGTAGGATAAATTTACTTCTCTTTCACTTGTTTTGACTCATTTTTTAATCGTTCATACTCTTTTATACCTTTTTCTGTGGATATAGCGTAAACAAAATTGATAAAAATCGTCGTGATGATTACCGAAAGAGGGTATTCGAGTTTGCCGACGATATCCGGGTCCCTCAAAAAGTGTAATTGTTTGCCCAGCAAATACAATTGCAACTCTTTGTCGATATCCTCCCTGAAATACTTCTTTTTCATTCCGTCATCCAGCAGGGAGACCAGAAATTGTTTCGTCACGTTCTCTTCCTTCTCGGCTATTCTTTGATACACGGCGGGGTGGTATTTTCTCATGTCGAAATAATTGGCGGGCAATCGGCTACCCAAGTCACTCTCCATGAAATCCCGTATCCGGCTGATCACTTCGATCGGGTTCAAGTTTTCCAACTCTTTCACCTCGACACTTTTTATTCTTTCCCGTCTTCTGTATAGCATCACTTGCTCTACCACGTCGTCTTTATTGGCAAATTGTTGATAGAGCGTCTTCTTCGAAATTTTCAAATGGTTCGCTATATCATCCATGGAGGTACTTCTCAGCCCGAATCTTAGGAAAAGATCCGAGATGGCCACTAAAAGCTCCTCTTTCTGATTCATATTCTCATCCATAGGTGATCTATTTAATTGTTGCACGCGGAAACGATGTAACCTCAAAACGTTTCCGCATGCAAAAGTATACAAATATCGTTCCACTAATACTACAAACATGTTAAAGTATTGTTAAAACGCTTGAGCGGCGTAACTTTTCAGAGATTTTAATACTAATACATCATTTTCAATTTTCAATTTTCAATTTTCAATTCCATAATACCTATCTTTGTCGTATGATTGATCAGGCTACAATACAGAAAATCTTTGACGCGGCGGATATATACGAGGTGGTTTCTGACTTCGTGAGCTTGAAAAAGCGGGGAGTCAATTACTTGGGATTATGTCCGTTCCACAACGAGAAGACGGGTTCGTTCACCGTTTCCCCGGCAAAAGGCATATATAAATGCTTCGGTTGCGGGAAGGGGGGGAATGCCGTGAATTTCATCATGGAGCACGAGCAGATGTCTTATGTCGAGGCGTTGAAATATTTGGCCGAGAAATATCATATTCCCGTCGAGGAAAAAGAGCTTACCCCCGAACAGCGGCGGGAACAGACCGAGCGCGAAAGTATGCTTATCGTGTCCGCTTACGCCAACGAGTATTTCCAGTATCAGCTTTGGAACACCGACGAGGGGCGTTCCGTCGGCTTGGGTTATCTCCGCCAGCGGGGTATCAGCGACGAGATGATCCGTAAATTCGGTTTGGGGTATAATCCCGAGGCGTGGGGTGCTTTCACCAAAGCGGCACAGGAAAAAGGATACAAGCAGGAATTTCTCGTGAAAACGGGACTCACCATCGAGAACGACCGGGGACTTTTCGACCGTTTCCGTGCCCGCGTGATGTTCCCCGTGCAGGACCTTGCCGGGAAGGTTATCGCTTTCGGCGGGCGTACCATGACCACCGACAAGAAGATATCGAAATACCTCAATTCCCCCGAATCCGAGATATACCACAAGAGTAAAACCCTCTACGGTATCTTTTTCGCGAAGAAGTCGATCGTGCAACAAGACCGTTGTATTCTGGTGGAGGGATACACTGACGTCATCTCCTTTCATGCCAAGGGTATCGAGAACGTGGTGGCTTCTTCCGGTACCTCGCTCACGATCGAGCAGATACGTCTGATTCGCCGTCTGACACCCAACGTCACGATCATTTATGACGGGGATGCTGCCGGAATCAAGGCATCTCTCCGGGGTATCGACCTCGTGCTCGAGGAAGGGTTGAACGTGCGGGTGTTGTTACTCCCGGACGGCGAAGACCCCGATTCATTTGCCCGGAGTCACACGCCGCATGACTTGGCGGACTTTATCGCTAACAACGAAACGGACTTTATTAACTTCAAAACGAAGCTGCTTTTAGGCTCTGCCGGGGACGATCCCGTGGAACGGGCACGCCTGATTACCGACATCGTGCGAAGTATTGCTAAGATACCCGATAACATCGTGCGTTCGGTCTACGTGCGGGAAACCGCCCACCAGTTGGACGTCGAGGAACGGGTGCTTTACACGGAGATCGCCAAAGTACGTTTAAAAAACGAGGAACAACCTGTTAAAAACTCCGCTTCAGCTGTCCCCGAGATACAGATTACGCCTACTCCCGTGCGGGGTGCCACTCCCTGTGATTTGGAGGAAAGTGTACTCGTGCGTTACTTGCTGTTGTTCGGCAACAACGAATTATACGAGGAGGAACACAACGGTTTCATGCGTAGTGTTTCCGTGGGAGAATTTATCGTCCGTGAGTTGGCTGAAGATGATCTGGAACTATTGAATCCCCTGTTTCGTGTCATTCAGACCGAGTACCAGCAGCAATACGAGTCGCCTTCCTTTATTCCGGCTCGCTATTTCATCGCCCACCCGGATATCAAGATTAGCACCGTCGCTGCCAACATTTTAAGCGAGCCCTACGAGTTGAGCAAAATCTGGTACAAGATGGATAATTACGTCGAAACCGAGCAAATGAAGCTTGCCGAGCTTCTCCCGAAAATTCTGGATAACTACAAGATGCGTCGAGTGGAAATGCTCTCCCGTGACATCGACAATCGTATCCTCGAATCGCAAAATAACCCCGATCCCCAACAGATTATGGAACTTCTCCGCCGCAAAAATGCCATTAACACCATCCGCCGCAAGTTGAACGAGAAACTCGGGCGCACGGGTATCCATTGATTTGCCCGTGGCGAGTTGCAAGTTACAGGTTGCATTTGCCTTCGGCAAGTTGCAGGTTGCTTTTCCGGCATCAGGGATGGTATTCCAGCTCCTCCTCTGTTTATAGAGGAGGTGGCACGAAGTGCCGGAGGAGTTTCTTTAAATTTCGAGTTAAAAATAGCATTGGCAAACGTGTGGAATCTAAAATCAAGGCATGGTGTAATACTCTTCATTACCATGGTGAATTTCGGTGCAATTCCATATGAATTCCGCTTCACTTCCGTGTAAAACGCTATTAGTTCCCTATTAAAACGCTATTAAAACCCTATACAACAATAGCGTTTTAATAGGGAATTAATAGCTTATAAATAACTTTTCAAGTACTACTGCACCGGAAGTGATGTGGTATTCCTCCTGAATTCATGTAGGTTTAGGGTAGCAATACATCTTAAACACTCATGGTGTCGGTGTATAATCGGGGATATTACTGCTCTAGGGAGAGGAGAATGTATCCTCCGTCCCGACATTCGATTTGCAACGTGGGATCTGCATTCAAGTACAATCGTACCCGGCTGGCATATTTTTTTAGTTCGGATTCTTTGTTGGCGCTTGCTTTACCCCATATCCCTTGAATAAGAAAGTCTTTATCGGCGATTTCGTGATTTTTGACGCACAGCAAGTGCAGGAAGCGACCGTCCACCCTTGGCATTTGCCTCCTCTCGCCCCGAATGGTTATCACACGAGTCGTACTGTTGTAAGTGGTGTAGCGAGAAAGTTGATATAAGTTCGGGCTGTTTAGTTTCTTCACGATCCTTTCCCGAAGGCGGTTGAGATGTTTTACTAACATTTCGGGCTCTTTATCTTTGCCGAAAAATTCGTCGGCACCGGCGTCAAGGACGGCGATCTCGTTTTTCTGTTTGGCGTGCGAGGTGTAGATGATAATGTGAGTCCCGGGGTCTTTTTCACGGATAAGCCGGGTGAGTTCCAAGCCGTCTATTTCAGGCATATCAAGGTCTAAGAGCAGGATGTCCGGCTTCTCTTTTTTATAGGCTTCCCATGCTTTCTTCCCGTCGGGGGCGATCTCAACGAAATAATCGTGCAGTTCGAGGATTGCCCGGGTTAAATCGGCTCCTTCCTTATCATTTTCCGCGTATAAGACTTTGATTTGCGCTTTGTTTTCCATCTTGTCAGTGATTTTTCTTTTTGATAGTTTTCGGCAATGTAATGATAATTGTTGTCCCTTCTCCTAAGGTGCTTTCTATATTGATTTTACCCCGGTGAGCTTTAATAATCTGCCGGACGTAGTACAGGCCTTGCCCGTGTCCCTTGATTTTTTTGTTCTCTTGATGGTCTCCCCGGTGATAACGCTCAAATATGTGTTTCAAGGCTTCGGGGCTAATTCCCAGTCCGTTGTCTTTTATTTCTATTCGCACGTGTTTATCACCCGAGTCGCTACAGGTGATAATAATTTCCGTTTGTTCCTTTGAGTATTTCAAAGAATTGTCAATGAGGTTTTGGAAAACGGCATGCAGGAAGTTTGGATCTCCGGTAATCATCTTGTCGGACACGAGGAAGCGGGAGCGGATGTGGAATCCCTTACCTTCTTCCATGCTCCATCGGTCGGGCTGGGCTAACGTTTCAAGCATCTCCTGTAAGTTGAATTCTTTCGGGTTCAATCGTAAGCCGTGTGCGTCAGTAGATTGGAGCAACATTCTGTTAATGGAACGCAACATTTCTTTTGATTCCCGTTCTCGTTGTTCGATGATTTTTGCTTGTGCTTCTCCTTGCAGATGGCGTAGGAGGTAATTCGCTTTGATCTGATTCTCCACGGGACGTTTCAAGTCGTGAACGATGTGATGGATATATTGCTCTTGGTTTTCCCGGCTTCTTTTCTCGTCGCGGAAACTGAGGTAAAGGTTGATGATGCAGAGAATGAGTATCGTGGCGATTAAAATAATGATTGTAATTTGCCAACTTGCGGCTTGCAAAAAGAGAGTGACAGGATAATGATACGTGGCAAATAGTGTATCTTTAGAGATAAAACCGAGCGGGACGCTGTATTCAAAAGAAGATGGAAGCTGTTTGACTTGTTTGGGATAGGCATCTTTTATTTTGTCTGTACTGTCTTGTATAAAAAATTGTATAACAAGGCTTTGAATAGAGGAGGAGTCTTGTTTTGCTTGTAAATATTGATAGAAATTACTTAAAGTCCATAATTCGGGATCTTTGAGGTCATAAACAGCACGTGTTCTTATTTCCGAGATATTATCTCTTGAGTCTAGTTGGTATCGAGAGATATTTCCCTCTTTGAGATAGCTTAAAATATTATTTTTTGCATCGAAACTAAGTATATTTCCTGTTTTTTCCACATTCGTAGACTTTGCATTGAATTCGTCTATAGTATTCCTAATTTGGGCGTTTTGCTCGTGTGTGTAAATACTTTTCTTTTGTTTGTACAGAGTCTGGAAATGCAGGAGTTGTTCACATAGGACAATAACTCCTGCAAAAATTGTTATATACCAAATATATTGTAGACGCAAATTCATCTAAATCATTTATTGTTTCAAATTTACAAAACTCGCAACATCCACGCAACCTTTTTGTTCGTTTTTTTATTCAAAAAGAAACATTTTTGCAATAAACCAAAATAATTTGTGTTATGAGAAAAAAATGGTTAAAAATCGGAGTTTTTGTAATACTGTTGTCGTGGATGATGATGAACTTGAATATGGGTATTAATACGCGAAAGGGAGAATCGTCCTTGAAAATGACGAATTTGGAAGCTCTTGCCGCTCCTGAATCCGGGGGTGGGAATCCATATTACCCTTGTGTTAAAGCGAAAGGCTTTTGTCTTTTGGGTGGTCTTGATATTGAGGGAATAACATTGATACTGGAATGAAACAAGTGTTATTGAATGTGCTACTCGGAAGTATCTTGCTCGGGTGCTCCGATCGTTACACGGGTGACGATAGCATAGATTCGGTAAAGAGCGAAAGGACAACCGTGGTGCGATTGGCAGATTTATCCCGAAGCGGGATAAATGATATGAATGGGTTTGTCAAGAGAGGGAATAAATTAGTAGTGGGGACAACCTATACTTCGGAAGGGGTTGGGCGTTCTCTTGATTTGGAGCATCCGGAGCGGAGGGATGTTGGTGCGAGAAGTTCTGTGGCTTCGAAGCGTGTGCGTTCGTTGAGTTCTTTCAATTCATTTGACGGTTCCAGCGTGACGGCTTTGGATTTCGAAAAAGGGGAATTGATAGAAAGTCCGGTTGCCCCGCTTTCACGAGGTGGAAGTCAAGAGGTCGTTATTCAATTGCCTAAGGGGAAACAACATCTTGTTGCGGTGAAAGCGAAGAATTTCGTGATTTCCACGGGACTTTATGAAGAGGGACGCTATTTGTTTTATTCTTTAGCGGACGGTTCGGCACGCTATTTTCTCTCTTATCCTGAAACCCCGGGGTTCTCGGATTTGCGGGAAAAAACGAAAGCAATACTTTATGCCAGTAGTGTTTTACGTGTTAGTCCCGACCAGTCCGCTTTCGTGTGTGCCGATATGTATAGCGGTGCGATTGATTTTTGCCGTATAGTGGCGGGTTCTATCGAACGGGTAAAAACGGTTCGCTTGCACTACCCGAGTGTGCAGATCACGGAAGTTCCTTCTTCCCGGGTGGCATACACTCAAGATAATCGTTTCGGGTTCATAGATATTGCCGTAACGGGGGACAGGGTGTACGCTCTCTATTCCGGGAAAACTTATCGGGTAGACCGTGGACGGGCTTTCGAGTGTCAGACATTGCTCGTGTATGATTGGGAGGGGAATTTGGTGAAATCCTGTTTGTTTGATACACCTTTGGTAAATATAAATTTTGATTTGGAGGATCAAAATATTTATGGTGTGACGGTTGATGGGACTTTGGTAAAAGTAGGATGTTTATAAAATGAGGATATATGTTTGCACTTAAAAATGTACCGTTATATTTTATTTTGATACTTGCTCCCGTGCTACTCCACGTGGACCGTTCTTTACCGGGGATTACGGCAGGGTTCGCGGGTATGTTGTTGTTGCTCGTCTGTTTGGTCGTGTTTCCCGGGAGCAGGAGGTGTCGTTTCAATTTGTTAGATTTGTTTTTCTTGTTGTTCGTGACGTGGTACACGGGGCGAACGGTTGGGATTGGCTCTTCTATATTTGCCTGGAAGTTGCTGTTAGGTGGTGCGGCGATCATGTTGTATGTTTATGTTCGAAACACGGGAGTGAGGGTGTATTATTTTGACGTGTTGTTTGTTGCCGGAATTTTTCAGGCGATGTGGTTTTGGGCTCAATCGCGAGGCTGGCTGCCATCGTATCATTATTTGTACCCGGGAACGGGAGGGTTTATGAATCCCGCTATATTGGCTGTTTTTCTTGCAATCGCTTGTTTAGCCGGTTTGGTCGGTTTTTATCGGAGGGAAAAGTTTTATTCGCGCTGTTCGAGGGGAATAGGGATCGTGTTACTATTGATTACCTTGGGATTCTTGGGTTCCCGTGCGGCGTGGGTAGGATTGGGTATTGGAATTTTATGGAGCGTGTTGACGGGGAGAGAATGGGGTGTTGCTCGGTTCTTTGGAAATATCCGTGAAAAGTATCGCATCGGGAAATATATTTTCTTGCTGCTCGCGATTGTTGTTCCCGTGAGTATGATATATGTTCTTTATCTGGTGCATCCGGCGTCGGTGCAAGGGCGTTTCTTGATTTGGCGGGTTGTCGGTACGATATTTCGTGATGCACCTTGGTTTGGTTGCGGTTCTTTTTCTGCCGCCTACATGCCTGCGCAGGGAGCGTGGTTCGAGATGCATCCCGATTCCCCGTTCGTGTCGGTGGCGGGAAACAACGAGTACGCTTTTAATGAATTTTTGCGAGTGGCTTGTGAAACGGGGAGCGTGGGGTTGTTGCTTTTCGTGGGGGTGGTCGTGATGGGGTTGTATTTCGCGGCGAAAGGGAATCGGGTTTCTCGTTTTGCCGGGGGTGTTTTGGTTGTGATCTTGGGATTCGGGCTGTTCAGTTATCCTCTCTCTGTCGAGCTCGTGAGTGCTGTTGCCATTATTTCACTGGCAATTATCGCCCGTGATGCCCGTCACGCTAGGGAATGGATTGTTGATTTGGACATGAGTTTTGCTTTTATATTGAGAATAGCGGTTGTTTTATTCTTGTTTGTCTTGTCTATCGAGTATTATCACGAGAAGAAAGCGGATATCCTTTTGACAGAAGCCCGGGAGGTTTTTTCCCGGATGAAGACGAGTGAGCTGAAGGTGTGTTACGAGCGTTTGGGGGGTAATCCCGATTTTGTTTTACGTTACGGGAGGACTTTGTACACGAGAGGGGATTTGCTTAACGCGCAGCCCGTGCTTGAAAAGGGATTGAGCTTACGTCCCACGTCTGAATTGGCGAGTGATTTGGGGAAATGTTATTTCTATCAGGGGCGATGGAAAGATGCGGAGCAAAAATACCGCCTTGCGGCGAATATGATTCCTAATTATATAGTGCCTCATCATCTCTTGTTCAAGTTGTATCGATTGAAGGGGATGCCGGAGGAAGCAGGGCGGGAAGCGAGGCAGATGTTGACGATTCCCGTGAAAGTGGTGAATTCCTCCGTGATACGGGCACGAGGAGAAGCGAGAGCATTTTTGGAGGAAAATGGAGAGCAGTCATGACGCTAAATAAAAGAGAGTTTTAACTTGTTTAGAAACCATTAAAAAAAAAGTGATTATGAGAAAAACGAAGTTTTGGATTTTGGGAATAATCTTGGCTTTGATTTATTCCTGTTCAGATGATTTCGGAGTCAAGGAGCAAGCGCCTCAAGGTATTGACGTGTCGGAAGCACGAGCTTATTTCGAGAAGAACGCCACGGATTTGGCCCCGCTTACTTTCAAGAATCCTCTCTCGAGAGCTTCTAGTTTTGTTGTGCCGGAGTTGATTCCGGAGTGGGATGAGGCAATAGAGTCCGAGAACGAGGATTATTTTATCACGGAAGTTCCTCTTAATTCCCCGTCGAAGGTGGTGTGCGTGGAAAGTATCGCTAAAGATAATGAATTTCTTGAGGAAGAGAAGGTGATATGTTGTCAACGTCGTTTGGTCATTGCTCGACAGAAAGACAAGAATGAAACAGATATGTTTATAGCGACGTTACTCCCGGACAACGAGGTCGTTGGGGGAGAGAATGCCTCCTTTACAGGGAGAGTGTTTTATTCTGAATTGAATGGTGATTTTAGAAAAGCGGTTGAGTATAAGAATGGACAAGTTTGTGATACATTGTTGATTACCAAAGGATATGGTTTTGCTATTCATACGCAGAAAGGGACACCATTAGATTATTCAATGCTTGCATTTCAAGAGGGAACCACGTCACGTTCTGCGACGTATTCAAGTAGTGAAAGCGGCGGCGGAGGTTGGTGGCCCGGCTCGGGTGGTGGTGGCGGTCCTATCGGCGGCGGCGGAACCGGAGGAGGAAACACGGGTGGTGGAAGTACTGGAGGTGGTACAGGTAGTGGCGGATATGATCAGGATTATATGCGAGGACGTGAACTTGTTGATGAAATGATGGAGAATTTAAGGACTCGTAATGTCAATGCTTATCATACAAAAGATGTGAATGTGTTAGAAGCTGCAGCGAATGTAACAAGTATTGGTCTTACAGTGCCAGGGATAATAACTTCTTGTTATAAATTTATGCAAGGAGTAGATTTGGATAAGGTTGCTCTAAGGTTTGGTAAAGCTATAAGTGGGCTTGGCTTGGCAGTTGGTCTCTATCAAACTTATGTAGCTTTTTCAGAGAAAAAGTATGATGCAGAAATGGTTATGACTGTAGTTTCAACAGTATGTAGTGCTCTTGCTCTTGTTTTTACGGGATGGCCAGTTGTAATTTTTGGTATAGCAGGTTGTGTTGTGGGATGTATTTCTTCTACGATGTCTTTAGCCCTACTTCATCCATTGTTAATTGAAGTACCCATGGATGATGGAGGACGTATTTATGTGTTCATTCCTGCAAATACTTCGTCATTAGCTTGAAATTGAATTTTAGAGAATAATCTTTCTGACTTTTATAAATCAAGGATATTAATTATTATCTTTATACTAAAAAGTCAGAAAGATTTAAATGAATAATATAGTATGAGAATATTTCGTCGTCCATTTAGCAAATCTAATACCATCTTTGAAGTTAAATTTTTTACTGTAATTTTTGTTTTATTGGGACTTGTTGTTTTGCCTAATACTGAATTTACAATACTAGGCTTTCTGTTTTTAGTTGTAGTTTGCTTTTGCGTGATGCATATTTTTATATCACAATTATACTATATTATTTTAACCGATACGACATTAATTATACAAAATAGGGTTTATTCATTCTGGAGGAAAGAAGTGCGATATATAGATATTGCAAAAGTAAGAATAAAGTGGCACGGGGATAAATCGTATCCATACATGAAAATAATCACAAGAAAGCCTTCTGGGATATCATGGCGCTACACGATAGACCTCGTTGATCCTCAAGATTACGAGGCTATAGTAAAGGATATCGAGGCAAAAGGAGTTACGGTGGAAACCCAAGGGATAGATGTCTATGCCCGTATTTTTAAAGATGAAGATAAATCTAAATGAGGAATGAATTGTTATGAAAATATTTCGTCGTTCTTTTTGGAAATCGGAAGAAATTCGAGCATCGAAATGGGGTTTTGTTTTTATTTTGTTATTAGGTTTTCCTATTTTTTATTCAATGGGTTATCCATGGGAAATGTGCATGGGTGTTATTTTCGTGTTGATATTTTTATTGTGCTTTCATCCATACTCTTTTTTTTACGTAATATTATATGATGATAGGCTAGTTGTTCAAAATGGAGTCTTCTTTTTTTGGAAAGGCGAGTATTTTTATGAAGATATTGTGAAAGTAACGCTCGTGTGGTTGGGTGGGATGTCAAATCATTACATTCAGGTTTTCACGGGAAAAGGGAAATCTAGGCGTTATTTTATCGATTTAGTAGCCCCGAGTGATTATCAAGAGATTGTAAATATAGTTCGGGGTAAGGGAATTTTGGTAGAAACAGTCCATCTTGATGAGTGGGTAAAATAGAAGTTGGGTTATGAAGATATTTCGTCGTCCCTTCAAGAAATCGGGTACAGCATTTGATATTAAATTTGCCTTGATAACATTTGTTTTGTTGTGGGGATTTGCAGCCTATACTGTTGGATTTACTATTCGAGGCATATTAGCCTCGATTGTATTCGTGTTTATATTAGTACAACTTTATATCTCAAGGCTTTACTATGTTATCTTGCGGGATGATAAGTTGATAGTGCAAAATGGAGTTTATTCATTCTGGAGGAAAGAGGTACGATATGTCGATATTGTAAAAGTGAAAATAAAGTGGTGGCAAGATCGAACGTATCCATACATGAAAATAATCATGAGAAAGTCTTCTGGAATATCATGGCGTTACACGATAGATCTCGTTGATCCTCAAGATTACAAGGCTTTAGTTGAAGCAATCGAGGCTAAAGGTGTCACGGTGGAAACGGAAGGGATTGAGAGGAATCTCTCTTGAAAAAGAATTTGTTATATGAAGGTATTTCGTCAATCATTTTGGAAAACAACAATTGGATTTCCTTTTGCTGTAGGTTCTGTTTTTTCACTTTTAGTGATAATACCTGATGGAATTGCAGAAGGTTTTTCGTGTTCGAGAATGGTGAAAATGTTGTTTATAGTTTATTCATTTCCTTTTTGCATGGCATTGTACATGGGGTTTTGTGTCGTTTTGTTTGATGATGTTTTGTTCATTAAAAATACTATTTTCCCATTTTGGAAAAAGAAAGTGTATTTCAAGGATATAACGAGAGTAAATATTGTTGATTATGGAGGGAATGCGATACCTTATATACAAATCACAACCTATGAAGCTAAACTGGCTTGGCGTTATTATTTGGATCGTGTAAATCGTAAAGATTTACCAGAGTTAGTTGCTATTTTAAGGGAAAAAGGTATAGATGTTAGGGAAAAAGGAGGTGTTTAGGGTTACCCGAAAAATATTTTCCGGGCAACCTCGTGTTTTACCAGAA
Source organism: Butyricimonas hominis (assembly GCF_014287455.1). Lineage (NCBI taxonomy): Bacteria > Pseudomonadati > Bacteroidota > Bacteroidia > Bacteroidales > Odoribacteraceae > Butyricimonas > Butyricimonas hominis. The sequence continues at coordinate 606,117 of NZ_JACOOH010000001.1, read as the reverse complement.
TCGAATCTTGCCTTTTTCGTAAGTAAATATTCTTTCCTCGATGCCCGTTGTATGGTTATGGAGCCAAAGTAATGCACCTTGGGGTACGTTGTCATACTTAAGATAATAATCTTTGGCAATTTGTCGCCCTAGTGACTGCCAATTTTTTGAATCGTGGTAAAAAAGTTCATATTCGTTTCCTAAATATATTCCGTTACCATCACTTTGCGGGATACATATGATTTTGGATATTTTGACCGGGGTTTTGAAATCAATAACGATGTTATTGTTTTTTTCGAGATAGATATTGGTCAAAGGGTCATCATCAAAAACTGCTTTATATATAGTATCGATTTCTCCTTTTAACCTTTCCCCTGAAGAATCGATGAATGATAATTCTGCAAAACTCGTTTCCTTGGGGTGTGAGATTCGCCAGTATCTGTATTTCTTGTGGGTTTTTACTTCTTCCCGGGCATGGGTTATCGCGGAAGTTTCCAATTGATGCAGGATGGTATCTTTGTCTAGAAAATCAGGAAGATTGGAAGCTTCAACGATGATTTTTTCAATTTTTAGATTGTAATAATGTAAAGTTCCATTAAACGGATATTTCCTTTTAATAAGCAATGTTTGGCGATGACAAGTGTCCGGAATAAGATATTTGATTTCTCCTTTAAGGTTTAATATGAATGGATAATTTATTGGTTGCATTTTCTTTTTGGAGTAATAAATAGGTAAATAGACGAGATTTTTCCCCATGTTTTTGAATTTGATTTTGGAGTCCTCTATATTTGCGATAGCAATGGGATTCCAAATAAGATTATTAAATACACATAAGTAGGCATGCGGAGAGAGTTTTTGTTTTTTTACTTTTGAGTCAATGGAAACATCTGTCGTATATAGGTATTGTTCGCTAATATCTTCTAGAAAGGGATCTAGGAAAAATGATGGAATGTATTCATCTTTATCAACTTTGGGAATGTTGTGGCGAGAATACGTTTTTCTGAATATCTTGGCTGCTTTACGTTCCATCGCTCCTCTCACCTCTGTATCCCTGTTTTCGGAAGAAATAATTGTATTCCAATAGTGGTAACCATTTCGGTTGGCGTAATGAGGAATAAAATCGATGGTGGCAGGGAGGCTTGAAACTCGTGACCTAAAATTGTCTTTTAAAGCAATATGATGGCAGTCAGAATAAATATTGTAATTGAATAATGTAGATATAGACTGGTATCCTATATTAGTTTGAGATTCGGAGAGTGTTAGGTTCGTTCCGATTTTTGATATACTGTACATGGTATTATCTTTAAAGGCAAGTTCTTTTAGAGCTTTAGGAGAAATATGCAGAGAATCACGCCACAAATCCAGTCGTTCGTTTTCGAAGCGATAGGGTAGAATGTATTCTAGGAACATGTCGAAAGGAATGTCTTCGAGCCACGTGTATTTGTATAAATGTTCGAAGGATAGATCGATGTGACGGATGAGAAAATCTGCTTTGATATGTTTCACGTCTTCTTCTTTGTGAGAGGCCTTACGTATCTGGTCGATTTGGCTTAACGAGATATCAAGTGTTTTTTTGGCAAAGTAGGAGCCAATGGTGTCGGCGTCTATCTTTGCCCGGTATTCGTTGATAAGGTCGCCTTCTAGCGTGTAATGCCCGGGCATGTTGGCGATGAGGAATTCGGCGGCTTGTAGTTTCAAGGAATCGGCGGGGTTAAGCGAGTAGTGGTCAAGGACTTTCTCGAGTTCGCTTCTATTTTCGCCTGCTAGTTGTAAGGCTGTTTCTAATGCCTCGTTGCGGGTTTGGCAAGAGAGAGTGGCTAGAAAAATGATGTAGATATATTTTAGTTTCATGGTATAAATCGTTTTACCGCGAAGTAAATAATTGTAGGGTAATATTTCGAGAAAAAAGGTTGCGTGAAGGTTGCGAGTTACGTTTGTTATTGTACATATTCGGGGGATACACAATTTGTAAAGATATTTGCCGCATATATTGCGGCAAATATGGTGTTTAATCTCCGCACCATGGTAATGAAGCCTCGCGAGCAACTTTAAAATTATAACACGAGTTCATAGTTCGTGCTTCGTCCCCCTTCATCCGTTTTGCGTAATACATTTTTATTTATCAAATCTTGTATATCACGCAATGTGGTATCGGGAGAACATTTAGTAATCTTTCCCCATTTGGATGAGGTTAGTTTTCCATTAAAACTATCCGTTGATTTTGTATTGAAAATTATGGGAATTTTGCAGATTTGTTGTGCAATATTTGGGAGAAATGGATTAGAACCGGGTGAAGTTTCTGTCCACGAGGTAATCGAAACCTTGGTCGGTTTCCACGGGGATATTCTTTTCTTTGAAGGTGTCGAGTAGATCGGGAAAGTCTTTTGCCGCTACGAGTTCGATGACGTAGCTCCAGGCGTGCTTGGGGTTGGTTTTCGTGAAGACTTGGATGTAGGGACCACAATAAAGACCTCGACCTCCGAAGAGTTTGACTTTGATAATGTCGTTGTAGTTGTATGTGCGCTGCCAGCGGGTGTAGATGCTGTTTCGGAGGAGGAATTGGTCGTCCGTGAAGGTGAGGTAGAAATACTGGGTGAAGATAACCGGATATATAGAGAGCCACATGAAGATCGGGATTAACACGAGGGGATTGAATTCAAAAGAATCACTGTAAGCAAGGTGTGCGATAAAACCTATCATACTTATGGATATATAAATACAAAGTTTGAGCATGGTTCTTGAAGTGTCGGATTGCCAAAAGGGTTGACGAAATTCTCGCATAACAAACGCTGTTTTGTGTTTAAGCAAATATAAAAATTTTGGACGTGTTTTCCAATTTTTGGAGAGAAGTGTTTTTTATGCTATATTCGCATTATAGAAATGGCTGTTTCCGAAATGGCTGTTTCGGAACTGAAGGTTTCGAATTAAACACGAATTGAAATGAGATTCTATAATAGAGAAAAAGAGATCGAGAGATTGCGGGATATACGGGAACGTTCAACCCGGAACGCGCGGATGACGGTAGTTATGGGGCGTAGGCGTATCGGTAAGACACAATTGTTGTTGAGGGCGACGGAAGGGCAACCGACATTGTATTTTTTCGTGGCACGTAAGGCAGAGAATTACTTGTGTCAGGATTTTCAACAGGAAATTAAGGACAAATTGGGAATTCCGCTTTTGGGGGAAATAAGTAGTTTTGGGAAGTTGTTCGGTTTTCTGATGGAGTTATCGAAGGAACGGGCGTTTAATCTTATCGTTGATGAGTTTCAAGAGTTCTATAATATTGCCCCTTCGGTTTATAGTGATATGCAACGGCATTGGGATTTGAATAAGGACGAGAGCAAGATAAATTTGTTATTGAGTGGATCGGTGTATTCCTTGATGCATAAGATATTCGAGAATTCGAAAGAGCCTCTTTTCGGGCGTTCTACCGGGATGTTGATGGTGCGTCCTTTTGAAACTTCCGTGTTGAAGGAAATTCTCGCGGAACATAATCCGGAGTACACGGCGGAGGATTTATTGGCTTTGTACGCGTTCACGGGTGGAGTGGCGAAGTATGTGCAATTGTTGATGGATGCCGGTGCGTGTACCATGGAGGCGATGCTTGATTACATCGTGAGGGAGGATTCGACTTTTATACCCGAAGGGAAAAATATGCTCGTGGAGGAGTTTGGGAAAGAGTACACGAATTATTTTACTATTCTTTCGGCTATTGCGAGAGGGGAAAACACGAGAGCGAAGATAGAAGCGGTGGTGAACCGCAAGGTGGGAGGATATTTGACGAAGTTGGAAGGGGATTACGGGTTGATATCTAAGGTTACTCCTATTTTTTCTAAAGTGGAAACCAAGAATGTGCGCTATACGCTGGAGGATAACTTTTTGACATTTTGGTTCCGGTTCGTGTATAAATACAGTTATATGATAGAAATCGGTGCTTATGGTCAGTTGAGGGAGGTGATCGAGCGGGATTATCCCGTGTTTAGCGGAAAGATTTTGGAACGTTATTTTCGGACAAAGTTGGTTGAACAGAAAAGGTTTACCCGAATAGGTGGATATTGGGACAGGAAGGGGGAAAACGAGATTGATCTGGTGGCGGTCAATGAATTGGAGAATACAGCAGAGATTATCGAGATAAAGCGTAACGCGACCAAAATTAACATGAACCAATTGAATGAAAAGAGCGTGCAGTTCCGTAGGGTTGTCGGTAAGGAATTGGAGGGTTACACGATTCAATTGAGGGGACTCTCGATGGAGGATATGTAATAATAGTAATGCCGCCCATGAGGCGGCATTACTATTATATGAATTTTTCCCGGTGGCGGGTGTTGTTCAGACCGATGATGATAAAGAGGGCAGAAGCGATCAACATGTTTATCTGGCAATGGAAAACGGCGTTGAAGAATATCTGCGGGTTTTTATCGAGGGGAACATCGTATGGATTGAGGAAGATGTTCCATTGGCTGGCACCGAGGCTTTCTTTCATCATAAAGAGGATTAACCCAATGATGATAATGACCACGGAGGTTCCGTTGCCGTTCTTGATGGTGGTGCTCAGCATGAAGGAGAGCGTACCGATAAAGAGGGCGGGAACCATAGCTTGCAGGGCGAGGTTCATCGGGGGAATGGACACGATGGCGAGATCCGTGAGCAATGCAAGGATCAACGTGATGACGAAGCAGATGACATACGAGATCAAGAGCCGGAATAACCAAACTTTGTAGCTGTAGTTAGGGATCCCGAAGATGATTTCGACGATTTTGGCATCTTGGTCATTTTGTAACCCGAAGCACATGGGGTAGAAGACGAGCAGGATGCTCGGCAGCATCAGCATCGAGTAGGCGGTTGCTTGGGTGATCTCGTCGTCGCCCAGCAGGTACACCACCACGGTGATGATAAAGAACACGAGGGCACTCAACATGAAGTACAGGAATTTGTTCCCGAAGATGATCTTGATGTTGTATTGTACCAGTTTCTGTATCGCTATCCAAAATTGAAGCATAATTGGGGGTGCGTTTTATTGGGTTATAATTTGTTCTTTGTTCTCTATTTTGACGGTTCTCAACAGCCACAAGTAGGAGTCTTCCAGTGCGGGGAGTATCCGTTCGGCGTTCTCGGCGGGCTTGCGCTCGCTGAGGCAGCGTACTTTGATCATATCGCCTTGGCGGATGTGGTGAACGACGAGCAGGTCGGACGGGAGTTTGGCAAAATCCCGTACCGGTACTTCGAATGTCCACGTGACATCCTTGGCTATGTTGGCCATATCGGAAGGAGTCCCGTGATATTTCAGTTCTCCTTTGTTGATAACGCCCACTTGATTACAGGAGCTGGCGATATCCTCGATAATGTGGGTGGAGAAAATCACGATTCGGTTACGCGACAGTTCCACGAGCAGGTTCCGGAAGCGGATTCTTTCCCGCGGGTCGAGTCCCGCCGTGGGTTCGTCTACCACGAGGATGCGCGGCAGGTTGAGCAATGTCTGGGCAATACCTATACGTTGTTTCATACCGCCGGAGAATCCCCCGATTTTCTTATCCTTGTTCTCGTACATGTGAACGGCGGAAAGCACTTCTGCGATCCGATTCTGGCGTACACGCTTGTTGTAGATGCCTTTCAACAGAGCCTGATATTCGAGAAATTCCCAAGCCGTGAGGTTCTCGTAGGTTCCGAATTCTTGCGGCAGGTAACCGATTAGACCTTGCAACTCTTCCCGTTTCTTCTGGGTGTCGATACCGTTGATAAATATCTTGCCGTAGCTTTGCTCGAAAATACCGCAGATGATACGCATCAGCGTGGTTTTACCCGCTCCGTTGGGACCGAGGAGTCCGAACATTCCGGTATGGATTTCCATGGAAACGGAACTTAACGCCTTGAACGGTTTTTTCTTCACGCCGATGAACGGAGCCTTGGAAGCCATACGGAATATGGTTTTCTTCAACATACGGAAGCGACCGTCAATCAGATCAATATTAATGTTCTCCTTGTTAATCTTGTTGGACAAGTATCTTGCCGCGATACCGATATACCAGAACATACCGAGGAAAATAGCTCCCCCGCTATTGTCGAACTTGTTGCTCGACCAGTAGAGGATAACGAAAGGTCCTGCGTAATAGATGGCGATAGCGATGATGCGCAAGAGCTTGGCAATCATTTTACCGTTCCGGTTTTCACAAAATTCCCGGAAGATATTCATGGTGCCGAGGGTCATGATCCACGTGATGAAAGCGAAGATGACCGCCCACAAGAATAATACTTGATAACTGAACGTGAAGTAATACATGAAGCCGAGGATGGGTAGCGACCATAGCAGGGGTTGCAGGTCTTTCCACTCCCGGTATTGCTCTTTCAAGCCCAGACGTTCCCTGATTTTCAGCCCGGAAGTCCATTCCCGCTCGAAACGGGAGGGGCGACCATATATCTTCACGAGATTGCATACTTTGATTTCCAGTTCCTCGTCGGCAGGGATGATGTTGCTTTGGGCACGGCGAAGACTGTCCTCAAGGAACCACGTGATGCCCGGTACCAGTATAACGGTCAGAATGACGTAAAGTATTCGGTCGAGCACTGTATATGTCCAGAAATAGACACAAGTGAGTGCCACGATGAATGCCGCGATTTGTATGATTTTCATCACCCAGCTTTGCGAGTGCAGGCGGGCAAGGGCGTCTTCCATACCGGAGTAGAGCGTGGGGATAATAACTAGAGTCAACAATGTACTCATAGTCAATCCGCCTATTACAGTGATCGCGAACGGGGCGCCTAGTCCGGACACGTATTCTCCCGTGCCGAGAGCCAGCGGAACCATAGCCACGATGGTCGTGATTGCCGTGATCAGGATAGGTCGCAGGCGGGATAGGCCGGAGGTTATGATAGCGCGTTGCTTCCGGTTGCCCGTGCGGCGTAGCAATGAGGTATAATCTATAAGGATGATACTGTTGTTTACCACGATACCGATCAGGATGATAAAGCCGATAAAGACATTGGCATTCATCAACGGGTTGCTCGTGAACAATAATGCCAATAACGAGCCGATTGCTGCCAACGGGATCGTGAACATCAGCACGATAGGGGCTGATATCGATTCGAACACGGAAGCGAGTATCATGTAAATAAGGACGAATGCGGCCAGTATAAGGAAAGTGAAATCATCCATTTCGTTTTCCTCGTGAACGACTTGTACGGCGATACCGGCAGGGACATCCAAGCCTTGCACTAGCTCGTCAATCTCTTCCCGTGCCGCTTCAAGCAGAGGTTTCGATTCGTTGATATCCGAGTTGAAAGCGTAATAGAGAGTGACTTCCTTCTCTTGGTTAATACGAATGATGCTTCCTTTGTCCCGTCCGAGGTTGATGTGGGCGAAATCACGTAATTCTACCAGTCCGTTTTTGGAGTTCGTCACCTGCATATTGCGCAGATCCTCAAGCGTACGGGTTTGTGTAGTCTTGTCTTTTTCGTCATACGTGGCGTCCCGGATAATGATATCATATTCTTCGTCACCCGCTTTGTATTTTGTGGATGCCGTGCTTTCGGGACCGAAATTATTGAGTTCATTTGCCACGTTGCCGGGAGTGATGTCGTTGACTCCCATCAAGTACTGGTCAAAGAACATTTTTGCCACAGAACTACCCGATTGACTGCTGACATTGGAATAAGAAATATTGTCAAGGTCTTCGAATTGGTATTTCAAGTATTCGGCAAAATTTGTCATAGCCTCGAAATCTTGTCCTTTGATAATGACCTTCTCGCTTTGGCTCCCGATATTCATCAGGCGAAGCAGTGAGGCGTTGCCCAACATGCCGCCGCCACCTCTCTCGGCGGTTTCTGTTGCTTGAAGGCTGATTTGGGATATGTTTACTTTATCTGCCAGTTTCAGTACTTCGTCTTTCAACTGTGGGATAGATTTATTGTTGATTTTTTCAAAATCGTCTTTCAGTCGGATGGTAATATCCACGTTATCTTCGCTGATGTCGGACGTAAATGTTTTGATCTCTTTGACCTCGAGCAATTCATCCTCGAACAGGCGAATCATATCGTCAGTCTTTTGTAACGTGTATCCGGTTGGCGGAGTAATGTACACGTTGAACGTGTTTGTTTGAATTTCTCTAAGAGTATTTAGCGTCAGGGAAGTGGATAGCACTACCGTGACGAGAAGCACCACGAGAGCGGAGATGATAACCTGTGCCGGGCGGCGGAGGGACATTTTCAGTATTGCCATGTAGATTTGCACGAGGCGGTTGTGCAGAGACAATTTGCTGAAATTAACGTCGTTCGGTTTCCTCTTCAAAATAGCATTGACTGCCATGGGGATCAACAGTAACGCCACGACCAGCGATATGGTCAGCGTGGCGACGATGGACACCCCGATATGTTCTCCGATAAGTTTAATCTCGTAACGATCGGCAAAAAGGAAAGGCAGGAATACCATAATCGTGGTAATCGTGGCAGCAAGGACTGCTTTCCATACTTCCTCGGTTCCTTGCACGCAGGCTTCATCCGTGGGCATACCTGTGGCCTTCAGGCGATAGATATTTTCCATGACCACGATAGAATTGTCCAGTAACATTCCCACCGCGAGCGCGATACCGGTGAGGGTAAGCGTGTTGATCGAGATGCCGAACAAGTAGAAGAAGTAGAAGGACGAGAACACGGATATCGGTATAGCGAAAGCGACAATAGACACGATATGTATTTTGCGCAAGAATAGGAAGAGGACGAAAATAGCTAGAAAAGCTCCCGATATGGCAAGGTTGATAATCTCGTTGATATTATCACTCATGATTTCAGCCTGATCTTCCTGAATGTCGATACTGATCCCTTTGGAGGCTATCTCTTCATTCAGTCGGTCGATTTCTGCCCGTACTTTTTCAGACAAATCAATCACGTTGGTCAAAGGGGATTTGTATAATCTACAGGTTACGACCTCCTTACCGTTTACACGGGAATAGGAGTCTTCTTCCTTCACCCCGAAGTGGATTTCCGCGATATCTTTTAGCAGAATTGGTCCTTCGGCTACAACGATACTTCCAAGGTCTTCGGTGGCAAGGTATTCTGCCGTCACGTTGACGAAATAACGTTTATTGTTCTCGTACACGGAGCCGGCAAATGTTTTTTCCGCCAGATTTGCAGATATCTTGCTACTGATGATAGATGGCGTGAGATTCAGTGCTTTGCATCGTTCCAAATCGATAATGACTTCGATACTTTTTTGTCGGCCACCCACGATTCGGACTTCCGCGATACCGTCCACGCTTTCGAGATAGGGCGTGATGTCTTTATCCACGATGTTGCGGACATAGTCGATATCGTCTTCCCCGAGGATTTGCAACTGCATGAAGTTGTCACTTGCCGAACCGGCAGAGGATTTGTTGACAGTACAAGTAAATTCTTCGGGAATGTTCTTGGATATGCTCTTTATATTTTGTTCCAGTTGCAGGAACGCGTATTTCAAGTCTACATTTTGTTTCAATGCAACTCGGATTGAAACACCTGACGAACTGATGTACGTTTCTATTTTTTCCACTCCGTCGAGCGAACTGATAGCGCCTTCTACCGGGATAGCGGCGTGATTTTCAACGTACGTGGGGTCGAGTTCCAAATTCGAAGTGGCTCTGATGTTGACACTCAATACCGGTAATTCGGCATTGGGAAATATTTCCATGGGCAGGTGCTTCTGGGAAAAGATTCCCATAAGTACCAACCCGATGAATAACATCGAGATGAGAACTCGTCTTTTTATAATGGTCTTCATGACTTCTTTTTATCAATAACGTAATACACACATGGAATGACGATCAAGGTCATGACGGTAGAGGTCAGAAGCCCCCCGATAACCGCTAATGCCATGGGAGATCGGAGCGAAGCCCCTTCCCCGAAACCGAAACACATGGGGAGCAATGCCAGAATAGTGGTGGCACTGGTCATGATGATCGGGCGTACGCGGTGTTGGGCAGCCATCTTGATAGCATCGTCCAACGGGTGACCGTCCGCTTTCAGGCGGTTGATTGCATCCACGAGTATAATAGAACTGTTCACGGCAATACCGGCAAGCATGATGATACCGATAAATGCCATCATGTTGAGTGTTTGTCCGGTAATCAGGAATGCCCACACGCAACCTACCCCGGCTAACGGGATAGTCAGCAGAATAGTGAACGGGTGGCGTAAAGATTCGAATTGAGCAGCCATAACCATATACACTAACAGTATGGACAGACCTAAGGCGAAGCCCAGTCCGCCGAAAGATTCTTGTCTTTTTTCTTCCTCTCCGGTAATCTTTGCCGTGTATTTTGCCGGGAACTCTACTTCCGATAGTTTTTCGCGTATGGAAGGAGTGATGTGGCTTAACGTGTATCCTTTGTCGATCATCGCCGTAACCGTACCCGTGCGGCTTTGGTTTACTCTGCCGATTTCCCGCGGAGCGGAAGTGATTTCGATATCCGCTATTTCAGCGAGGCGATATTTTTTGTCCCCTTGTGTGATTTCGATTTGTTCCATCTCTGAAAGAGAAACTTCGGGTACTTTGATACTGATATCGATAGTTTCGCCCTTGTTCTCGAAAGAACCCGCTTCTTTACCGTTCAGTTTTTCACTTACCTGATCACTTACTTCTTTGACATTGATTCCGTAGATACCGCTTTTCAACCGGTCGATCTTGATGTTTACCTCGGGAGCGCCCTGTTCCATAGAGGTCTTGATATCATAGAGTCCGGGGATGCCCGATATCTTTTCTTTTATGGAGGAACACAATTCGTTTAATATATCCAACTCTTCTCCCTTCACTTCGATCACGAGAGGGGCTCCTTCCGTGCCGAGAATACTTTGTAAGGCGGACTCTCCTTTTTCGTAGGAGATTTCAACACCTTCGGGGAGTTGGTAGTTCGCGTTTATATTCGTGATAAAATAATCAGCGTCCAGTTTGGAATCTTTTTTAATTTTCACGGTTACTTGCGCTTGGTTGTCTTCTTCCAGTTTGCCGCCGCTCGTGCTTTCCAGATTGGAGGGACCGACTTGCGTGTATATCCATTCGATATCATCGCCGCCCAGTGTGCGTGCGGCATCTTCAATGGTCGCCACGGCATTGTCCGTGTTTTGCAGTCGGGTACCGGGTTCCATATTGATGAGTATGGCAAGCTCTTTGGATTCCGCTTTCGGCATGAACTCCATCCCGATAAAAGGCAGCATCAAGTAAGATATTACCATCAGGACGAGAGCCGCCAGAATAACGGCATATTTTACTTTTAATACGCGTCCCACGAAGTTACCGAAACCTTTTATCGTGATGGCATGACCTTTTCTTCTGTCTTTTTTACCTAGAAATTTTGACACGAGCATGGGAATGAACAAGATAGACACGAACAGAGAGGATAGTAGCGAGAAGCTGACTGTCCATGCCTGTTCTTTAAACAGTTCACCTGCCGCACCTTGCAGGTAAACAATCGGGAGGAACACGACAATGGTGGTTAAGGTGGATGCCGTGATTGCTCCTGCCACTTCCGATGTGCCTCGCACCGCTGCTTCGGTGGGAGAGAGGTGATTCTCTTCCATGTTTCGGAAGATATTCTCCATGACCACGATAGCGTTGTCCACGAGCATACCCGCCCCTAAGGCAAGTCCCCCCAATGTCATGATATTGATGGATAGCCCGTTGAAATACATCAGGTTGAACGTGGCGATAATAGATATCGGAATGGATACACTCACGATAAGCGTCATGTTCACCCGTCGCAGGAATAAATAAAGAATGATAACCGCGAGCAGAATACCTATCAAAGCGGAGTCCTTCACTTCATTGATAGAACTTCCGATAAAATCACCTTGGTTGCTGATCACGTGGAACTCGTATCCCGGTAAACTTTTTTGGAATTCATCGAGTTTCACGAGCAGGTTATCGACGGCATTTACCGTGTTGTACTTGTTCTCCTTGTATATACTGATACCCAAGCAACGTTCACCGTTGTAACGGGCGATATTCTCGGGTTCTTGATTGCGGATACTTACCGTGGCGACATCTTTCAAGTAGATTGGGGCTTTCGGTTTACTCGATCCTGTTGACGCTTGTGATGATGCGTTGGAGGTGGAAGAGGTATTTTCCTTGAAAGCGACAATGATGTTTTCAATATCTTCAATGGTATTGATCAGATTCGCACCCTTTACCATGTACCGGATGTCATTGTCGGTAATCGTTCCCCCGGACACGTTTTGACTCATGCCGGTAATCTGGGAAGCGATGGTGTTTGCCGTCAACCCGAAAGCTTCCAGCATGTAGGCGTCCGTGGAGATTTCCACGATAGCTTGCTCCTGACCGCTTAATTGAATATCTGCTATTCCACCCACGCGGACAAGTTCGTTGCGCATATAATTCTCCGCGACCTTACGTAACTCGTTCATGTCTTTGATCTCGTTGTGCGTGAGCGCAATGGTCATAATCGGACTGGCGTTCGCGTCATAACGGGTGACGTTAATCTCGTCCACGTTGTCCTGTTGGGCATAGGTGGAAACTGCGCGTTGCAGATCTAAAAAAGCGGCATCCATATCCTGATCCCAGCCGTATTCAACCGTGATTTTGGAATATCCTACCCTGCTGATGCTGTAAACGCTTTGTACACCTTCCTGTCGTGCGGCAGTACCCTCGACTTTTTGAGTGATTTGTCTTTCGACCTCTTCCGGTGGTCTTTGTCCGCTTTTTACTTCCACGTAAAGGGCGGGATTTTTCAAGTCGGGGAAAAGGTCTGTTCCCAGTTTATTATAAGATATCGTACCCAGTAAACATACCGCCAGCGTAAGCATAAGCACGCTCACCGGGTATTTTACTGCAAATTTGGTGATACTGTTCATATCGTTTTATTTCATGATTTTTACTTTGCCTCTGTTTCTCAAGAACTCGTAACCTTTGATAACGATCTTGTCACCCTCGTTCAAGCCTTCCGTGACTTCCGTGTAGCGGTCGTCGCTGATGCCTGTTTTGATGTATTTCTCCACGGCACGATTCTGTTCCACCGTGAATACGTTACGCATTCCCCGGCGGGCATTGACGATTTCTTTCGGGATAAATAACACGGAGTCTCTTTGCAAAGTAATAATCTCGCCTTTGGCGAACATTCCGGGACGTAATTTCAATTCCGGGTTGTTAATAGCGATGTATCCGGAGAATGTACGGGTTTCCTCGTTAATTGCCGGGGATAACTGGGATACGGTTCCGGATAAAGTATCTGATTTTATATTATAGTTGGTAACTAATACTTTTTGTCCCACTTTCACTTTTTCGATGGCATTTTCCGGAAGTGCGATTTCCATATACATCTGGCTGTAGTCCATCATACCCACGATGATTTCGCCGGAAGCAACGTCTATTCCCGGAGTGAAATAGGGTAAAGTGACGATTACCCCTTTAAACGGGGCTCTGATATTTATTTTTTCCAACTCGGTATTTGCCGTTTCCAGTGCGGTTTGTGCTTGGATATAACTGCTTTCGGCGTTCAACACGTCTTTTTCGGTTGCCCCTCCTTTATCATACACGACCTTTTGCCCGTCCCATTCTTTTTTGGCGATATCAACTTGCATTTTCTTGGTTTGCAGCGATACGCTGTTCTCGTGTTCCTTGTTGTTCAGTTTCACAATGACGGCTCCCGCTTCCACGATGTCACCTAATTTATAAGGGCGTCCGGTTTTGGGATTATTCATCAGTTCGTATTTACCGGTAATCTCTGATTTTATCTCGGCGGTTTTGGAGGCTTTTGCCGTACCCGTGGTGGTGGTCAATTCACGAATATTCCGTTTGCCGACTTCCGTGAGCCAGACGGGAGTTGTTGTTTCGGAAGAAGAGCTCGAACGTTGCTCGTTACAGGCGTTCAGAGAAAATGCGAGTAGAATGAACCCGATATATTTTATTGATTTATTTGTAGCCATAGTTGTTATATTTTGTTGTTTTTATTTTAGCAAGTCCACGGGTAGATAAGAGGTGTTCGTTTGGAAATCCCACAATGTCTGGATTTTCAGATCAAGTAATTTCAGTTTATAGCTGATGATCGTGTTCGTGTATTCAGTTTTGGCACTGGTTAGCTGATCTTGTTGATTCTTTAAATCTAAACCCGATAGAGAACCGCTGCGGTATTTTTCCACGCTGATATCGTACGTGCGTTCGGCGTTTTCCACGTTTTTGCGTGCGATCTCTATTTTTTTCACGAGGCTGGGAAGTTCCCGGCATATTTGACGAATTTCGAGTACAACGCTTTTTTTGTATTCGGCTAAATCGATATCTTTATTTTCATTTGCAATCTGAGCCTTGCGTATAGCAGCTTTGCGAGTCCCCCAATCCCAAACCGGGATGGTAAGAGTGACTCCCACGGATTCGTTATCTTCCGGTTTGGTGAAAGCACCTTTTACCTTATCTCCATTACCGAATAAACCGACTTGGGCGGAAATATTTCCCTTGAATTCATTTGTTGCTTTTGCCGTGATCAAATCAAAGAGACCTTGCTCGACACTGATCTGTTTTTGCCGGATCTCCATTCTTTGTTCCAAAGCATATTTGATAGCCAAGTTTTGGTCAACCTCTACCGGTGTAATATCTGTATTCGTGAGTACACTGATGTCCATTTCCAAAGGTAAACCCAAAGTTTGCTTGAATTGGTCTTTGGTGGACTCGTAATTTGTTTCAGCACTATACAGGCTTGTTTCATTATTTGCCAGAGTTACTTCCGATTGGAATAACTCTTCTTTTGGAAGTAGGCCTTGTTCAACCTTATTCTTGGTTATTTCATAGTTTTGCTTTGCACTTTCGAATGCTTCCCGTGCGTCTGTCAGGCTTTTGAAACTTTGGTAAACATTGTAAAATCCTGAAGTTACCGTCTTTTCAATGTTTAGTTGTGCCATAGCATAACTTATCTTGGCATTTTCCAAATCGAATTCCAATTGTTTCAAATCGATTTTGGTTCGATTATAGGTAAAAATAGGTTGATTCAATCGTAATGACAGGCGATTGGAAAAAGAAGTGTTTGTTAGATTGTTGGATTGATTCTGTGCATCTTGCCAGTTGAAATCATTACTTAGCGTCAATGTACCGTCGGTCCATTTCAAAGGTTGAGTGATACTGAAATTACCTCCGGCACTCATGGTACGGTAGGTATTCCATGTTGAACTTATTTCCTCGAAACTACTGCTTCTGGAATAGTTAAAAGGGCTCAAATCGAATTGGAATAAAGATTTTAAGGATGCTTTTCGTTGAAGTAAAGACAGTTCACTCTGTTCAAGTGACATTTTACTTTGTATCAACGACGGGCTTTGTTGATAAGCGATCTCCAAAGCCTTTTCTAGCGTCAAAATCTCTTGAGCGGACGTTGTTCCCGGGGAGAATATGATCAGTAGCCCGGAAATGATCAACGATAATGACGTACGTGTTTTCATAAACTGTTATTGTTATTATTTATTATTACTCGTGTAAACCCATTTTACCGCGTCGGCAATGATGATTTGTCCCGGTTCGGAACCTCTGTCACTCAAGGTAACTTTGGCGTTACCCTCCGAGAAATAGAAACTTCCGAGGGGAACCCAACCGGTGGTATTCCTGCCTCCCGTTTCGACAGACACTTCCTCTTCGCCGTCGTCATGTTTTACTGTATAATATTGGTATCTTTTGGGTTGTTCTCCACGGCCCCACATCATCCTGTCCATGCCGGGCGAGCTGTAAACGAAAACTTCATAGAAACCGGGGATTTGGATTCGCGTGTTCCATTCCGCTTGATTGTTCCCGCTTCCTGATTTCTTGTACATGGCACTATTAATATAGTCACCGTAATAATTTATACCGACGGTTGCCGTCCATTTACTTGGGGGCATCCAGAAATTCAAGTTTTTATACTTGTCTTCTTCCTCCTTTTTGAAAAGAGATTGTAACGTATTCTTCTGGTTCGACTCGATTACACGGAAACCTTTGTCCTCGTTGTCGACCGTGATTTCTTTCGGGTTAAAGGCGAAAACGGTAGGATTACCCGCGAAGATACCGCTTACCGTGTCGGTCGAGGTTGTGGTCACTTTCGCGAAATTATGCATGATATCGCTCGGAAGATTCTGGGCAATATTCGTGTTGATCGTCAAGTTGCTGGGGCGATCGTCGCAAAGGATTCTAATCTCTTTATAACTTCTCGCGTCGATAATAAAATTTTTTGGCGGATTCTCTTCCATTTGGGCTGCTCTTCCCCGTCTGCCGGGACCACCTCGCATGAAACCGCCCTGTTCAACGCTGACAGAGATGATTCCGTCAATATTTGTCGGGTTATAAACTTGGAAGTGTACCATGTATTTCGTGTATTCACCTATGGCAACCTCGTCCGCGTCTATCCCTTTTACAATAAATAATGGCGTGGCGTTTATCGAGTACCACCCGGGAATGAAATCCATCAAGTTGAAATGGAATTTACGGATAAATTCATTATTCAAACGTGTGAAGTTGACTTCTTGGAATTTATATTTCTGAGAGAAGTCGGTCATGAATTTCTTGAAGTCTTCAGAGGGAACTCGTGAAGTGATATAATTTCGCAGGTATATCCCTTTTAATTTCATCATCTCGTAGAACACTTCCGTGGAAAGCGTGTTGTCCAGAACGGCTTGTTCAAAACTCTTGCCGTTCAAATAGGCCGAAGCCCGTTGACTGTCCCCCATGCCCGAGAACATACGGAACCACCTTCTCCCGGGATTTGATTCTTCCTGCTTCAACATGGTGTTCATCACGATGTCAATAATCGGGAAGTCCTGCGAATAGATAGATGTCGCGTAGTTAAAGTACATGGACGAGATGTCGTATTTATTTAATTTGGATGTACCGGACCAACCGCTGGTAAACATATTGACAAAAGAATTACCCTCTTCTTGATAGGTTTCTTCCGATTGGAACACGCTGCGGATAAAATCACGTATCGTGTTCATTTCAAGATCAATATCTTCCGATGAACCTCCCCGCGGATCATTTTGAGCCCACATTTTCATCCTTTTCTTGGAGGCTTTGAAATCGCTGCGCGGCAGAGTGGCTGCCAGTTCGGGCAAGAACACCATTTCCGGTTGCATCTGTTCGCTATTGCCTTTCCAGTTGCGCACGTATCCGGCATAAGAGATGGGCGTTTCCGCCAAGACCAGCTTGGGGAACGGGTATTTGCGTCCCTTGCGCATCTCGTATTCCGTTTTGACATCTGAAAGGAAACCGGCTAGGGTATCCGCCATGTTCGGAAATTCTTTCGAGAAGTAATCGTGACCTTTAAAATTGTATAGTTCGATTTCCACGGAATCTACCGTAACGCTTTTTTTCTCGTAATCCCCGATTGCCAGACTTACCCCCAGTAAGGGAGCTGCATTGGTGAATAACGTCGTGTCGCCGCTTCGGGAGGAAGTACCTTGAGATAAAACCACGCGTTCCGTCGGGTTATACACTTTTAAAGAGAACGTGGCGAAATTCTTCCTTATATTATAAGGTGCTTCCGGGTTTACAGGAGGCAACGTGGTCGGGTACCAGAGACATTCCGGGGTTAACAGGGTAAATTTGTCCTGCACGTAAGCGTAGTTCTTCCCGAATCGGAGAATGCTATTCCCGTTTTGAGTGTCATAATATTCCTCGTCCGTGATATCCAGATAGCAAATATTCTCGTCTATCGTACCTTGGTAACTGATTTGAAGTTCAGCCGTTTCATAAGGACGGAGTTTGTAATCCGCCACAACAACTTGAGCGTCCCTCTCGAAAGGGATATCCTGTCCCTTGGCGGTTAATTTCTCGACCTTCAACGACGGGTTCAAATATAGTAATACGTTATTGATCGTTTTGTGATTCCGGTTCTGTACTTGCAGGTTTGCCGTAACCGAGATTTCTTTTTTGTTTTGTGAATAAGTGATATCCTGACTCAATAAATTAACTTTATCCGCGATGTTGTATTTTTGGTATTTCTCGGAATACAGGTGGCGTTGATTATCGATGTGATGGTAGGTGGAATAGTAAGAGTACCCGCAACCTAATCCCAGAATCATGATAACGCAACCGATAAAGTTGAGTAAGATATTTTTCTTGGGATGCAAAGGAAGACGGTTTACCAGCGCGATAGTGAAAGAAAGTAATCCCATACCCAAGAACAGGAACGTGAAGCGTTGTGTCAGATAGGGAACGAGATTCGTGTGTCCCAGCACTTCGGAAAACATGTTCGGGACGGTAAGTGCGAAAAAGTCAAACGTTCCTTGCTCCACTCCGCCCAAGTACAACAATGTACCGCTTATGAATCCCAGCATGATGATAAATGTCACCGCTTGGTTGCGGACAAAGCTCATGACCACGAATGAAAGACCGAGCACGAATACCAGTGACGGGATAGACAGGGTAAGTAAATAAAAAATATAAGGGAGGAACGCGAACGGGGAATCGCTCGCGAAAACGTGTATAAAACCAGCGATGATTAATGCAATAATGTTCAACGACACGAAAGCCTTGATAATCCCCCATGTCTTGCCGACAATATAATCGGCGTTGCTCATAGGACGCACGTATATCACCTCCGCCGTGTCCAGTTTCTTATCTCTCTTCAAAAAATTGCCCGCCAGAAATATGGCTATGATAGATTGAGCGATATTGAAAAGATAAATGTTGACAAACGGGATAGACGAAGGCATGGCTACCATGCCCCAACGGTACCAGCCGAAAATATTTGATTGAAGGCTGAGCTGGAAAAAGACAATGATTAAAAGGGATAAAACGGCGAATATCCGGAATAACCAGCTCCGGCGTAATAATTTGGTTTCGTATCTTGATATTGTATTGATATTGTGAATATTCATCGCTGATTTTAGTATAGGTTTACTTGAACAATTCGTTTTCTTGAATGGCTTCCACCTGCATGTTCATTTTGTCTTTCAGCAAGTAGTCCATGTAATAAACGTAGGCATGTTCCAGATTCGGTTCAATGGCTTTATGCGAGTATTCCTCGATGTTCTCCGCCACGACTTGAATCTCGAGTCCCCCGTCTGTAGGAATTGTCGAGATAATCGGGTATTTTTCCTTGATCTCCTCGTATTCCTGATCGGTCACGAAAATCTCCCATACTTTCCCTCTTGCCAGATTGACCATTTCATCCGGAGAGCCTTCGAATTTCAATTCGCCCCGGTTCAGGAGAGCCAGCTTCTTACAGGTACTGGAAATATCTCCCACGATATGGGTGGAAAGGATGATGATGGAATCTTTGTCACTGATGTCCGACAGGATATTGCGGAACCGGATTCTTTCTTCCGGGTCGAGTCCTGTCGTCGGCTCGTCGACAATGATTACTTTAGGATTGCCGATAATGGCTTGTGCTATACCCAACCTTCTTTTCATACCACCGGATAATTTATTTGCCCAGCGGTCACGGACTTCAAATAATCCAACTTTACGCAGCATCTCGTCTACCACTTCGCCCCGGTGCTGTTTGCCCTTGATTCCGGCAAGACCTGCCCCGTAATCAAGGAATTCCCACGTTTTCAACTTCTCGAAAAAGCGGAAGTCCTGCGGCAGGTAGCCCAACATGGAGCGAATAGCCTTCCTGTCTTTCGCGATGTCATAGTCATCGAAGTAGATCGTTCCGGATGTGCAGCTCTGCAAGAGAGTCATGATTCGCATCAAGGTGGTTTTTCCTGCTCCATTCGGTCCCAACAGACCAAACATTCCCGGTTCGATTTCAAGATTCAAGTCTTTTAAGGCTTTTTTACCTCCCGGGTAAACTTTGTTTAGATTTACAATTTTGATACGCATAACATTGGTATTTTAGGTTGGTATAAATCTATGCATAATAAGTAGGAATGTATGTTAATAAAATGTGAAAACTGATTGTCCATATAAGACCTGTTTCGCTTAAAAAGGTTTATTTTTTTAACAAAACATTAACAAAAACCTCTCCTTATGCCCTGTTTGCGCTATTTCGGGTAAAAATATGTCTTGATTTTAAAACTTGCCTAAGAGAATATTTCCCGGATTACCCGGATGCTTTTCGTGTTGAAGTCCACGTTTAAATGAAAACCGAGAAAGAGCAGGGCGATATCGAGAAGGATTTTCCGGCTTTGTTGATTGAGAGGGATGTCTTTGAGCGATTCCATCGGGCAGGAACAGAGTTGGTGTATGATTCGGGCGGAACGCGGTCCCGTGCAATAATTCTCGGGAGCGCCCGCGGGATAGAAACACCCGTCGTTAATGTTAAAAACATAATCCGAGTGATAGGTGCTGTCGTCAATGCCGAATCCCATGAGCTTGCTAAGCCGGAACAGGAACAGCAAGTTGAAGTTCGCGATATCCTCCCGGCTCGTGTTGAGATATTCCACGGAGTACCTGATATACTCGTACATGTTCTCGTTCGGGTCAGAATGTCGTAGTACCAAGTCCAGAAGCTCCCCCCATAACAAGGCGATATTCATCTTGTACACGTCGAAATAAATAGATGACGTGTTCACCAGTGAAGACACGGATTTTAACTTGTGAAGCCCCCCTCGTTCATTGGGATAATATTCGAGTTCGACGATCTGCATACATTGCACGGCGTGGTTGTTCTTCCGTTTATAAAGCGTCATGGGGGTGATAAATTGCATGTACCCCCGTTCTGCCGAGTACACGTGCATGATTTGCTGCTGCTCGGAATAGGGTAGACTTTTCAATATGATGCCTTTGATCGTCTGCATGGAAGCGGGTTACCGGGCATTTAGAAACTCGTACAGTTTCCGTACGGCTCGCCCCCGGTGGCTGATCTCGTTTTTAGCGTGCAGGGGCATCTCCGCGAAACTTTCCGCGTAACCGTCGGGGCGGAATATCGGGTCGTAACCGAAACCCTCGTGCCCGTGTTTCCCCGTGAGAATCTCCCCGTTCACGATACCCTCGAAAAGATACTCCCGATCACCGAGGATAAGGGCGATCACCGTTCTGAACCGTGCTTTACGATTACTGACACCCTCCATCTCCCGAAGCACCTTTTGCATGTTCGCCTCCGAGTCGTGGGCAGTTCCGGCGTAACGGGCGGAATAGACACCCGGGGCGTTATCAAGTGCTTCTATTTCCAGTCCGGTATCATCCGCGAAACAATCGTAGCCGAACTTCTCGTGTATATACCTCGCTTTTTGCAGGGCATTCCCCTCCAGTGTATCTTGCTCCTCGGGGATATCCTCGTGGCATCCGATGTCTTTCAGGGAAACGATCTCATGCCGACCGTCCAACATTTCCTTGATTTCTCCCAACTTGTGCGTGTTGTTGGTCGCGAAAACTAATTTCATAATCTATCAAAATTCGTGTATCGCGAAATTAACGAAATAGATTGTCTTTGCAAACGCGAAACGCTATATTTGTACCCGCTTAACGTGTTTCGACAGTGTTTATTATGGAACAAGGTCGGATATGAAGCATGAATTGTAAATCAAAGAACAATGAGAGGAATTGTCGTAAAATCTACCGGTAGCTGGTACGCGGTACGGATGGAATCGGGTGAAGTCTTGGAATGCCGGATAAAGGGAAAATTCAGGATGAAAGGGATTAAGACCACGAATCCCGTGGCGGTCGGTGATGTTGTGGAAGTAGAGATAAATCCCGATGGCGCGGTGATTCACCGGATAGAGGAACGGAAAAATTATATTATTCGAAAATCGACGAATCTCTCGAAAGAAGCGCATATCATAGCCGCGAATGTCGATCAGGCGATGCTGGTCGTAACGGTGAATCATCCCGTGACCTCAACGGTTTTTATCGATCGTTTTTTAGCTTCCGTGGAGGCATACCGGATTCCCGCCATACTCGTTTTCAACAAGATCGACTTGTATGACGAGGATGATCTGATGCTGCTGGGTGCTCTGACACAAATATATATGGAGATCGGGTACGAGTGTTTGCATGTGTCTTCATTGACAGGGGAAGGGATAGAGGATGTCGTGGCGGCGTTGAAAGATAAAGTGACCGTGTTTTCCGGTTTGTCGGGCGTGGGGAAATCTTCTTTGATCAACCGGGTGGAGCCGGGTTTGCAATTGAAAGTTGCCGAAATCTCCGAGTCCCACGACACGGGCAAGCACACGACCACCTTCGCGGAGATGTTCCCGTTGAGTTTCGGGGGGTATATCGTGGATACTCCCGGCATCCGGGCGTTCGGGCTGATACACATGGAGAAAGCGGAGATATCACACTATTTCCCGGAGATATTCAAGCGGGCAAAAGATTGCCGTTTCTACAATTGTACTCATATTCATGAGCCGGGATGCGCTGTTATTCAGGCAGTGGAGGACGGGGAAATCAGCGAAAGCCGTTATTTCAGTTACACGAGCATGTTCGAGGAAGGGGAGGAGAAGTACCGTAAATAAGGTGAAAACCTACCTGAATTCAAGATGAATCCCGTATCAATTCCGGTGCAGTAGTACTTGAAACATTATTTGTACCCTTTTAGTAAGCTATTAAAACGCTATTATAGTATAGGGTTTTAATAGCGTTTTAATAGGGAACTAATAGCGTTTTACACGGAATTGAACCGGAAGTGATACGGGATTTCACATGAATTCAGGTAGGTTTTCTTATTGTTTTCCTTGGAAATGTTTTACTATTTTGAGATGGGGTACAAGTGATTCGGAAGATATTCTTTTGTATTTTTTTGTTATGCCAGTATAAAATTAGAAGCTTTTGTGTAACTTTGAGAAGTCAATAATTTATACACGCGTGTGAGCTTTTGAATTTATGCAGGTTGATGATAAGTTGATATGTCGTTTTTTGGGAGAACATGATCACCGGGGAATGGAGATCTTGTTCGAATACTATTATCGACCGTTGGTGCTGTGGGCAGACACGTTTTTGAGTGATATTCCGGCGGCGGAGGACGTGGTGCAGGATTTTCTCGTGGATTTCTGGGAGAAGCGGGCTTACGAGAGGATCACGTCGGGTAGTATCCGGGGATACCTTTTCGCGGCAGTGAGGAATCGGGCGTTGAAGTTACTGGAGAAGCGGGATGTCTTGCGGGAAGCAGGTGGAGTGTTGCCCGTGTTGGTGGACGAGAGTGATACGGATTGGCTCACGGAGGAGATTTTGCAGGCGGTAGAGGCAGAGATCGAGAAGTTACCCCCGCGCATGAGAGAGGTTTTGAGGGCGGTGTATATTGACGGGTTGAGTTACCGGGAGACGGCTGAAAAATTTGTTATTTCTATAGCAACAGTTAAAACATTGTTGGTAAATGCTTTAAAACGACTTCGAAAAGTTTTTTCTAATTTTCCCCGATTTTTTTCCTGATTTGAATCAACCGTTTTATCATTTTTCCGGTCTATGGGGCAAGAAATTGATATGATAGAATGGAAAGAAAATCTCAAATTACCGAATCCGAGTTATTGGACTTCTTTAATGGCAAACTTTCTACCGGGGAAGAAAGGGAGATTCTGGAATGGAAAGAAGCCTGTGACGAGAACCGTAAGTTGTTTGATACGGTGCGAAAGCAGAATCTCGTTATGCGGGAGGTTGTGCGTGCACGGTTGATCAAGGGGGACTATTCTTCGATACGCGGGCGTATCGGGGGGAGGAGGCGTCGGACATTCAAGTTGTGGTACGGGGTGGCGGCAGCCGCGGTGGTTGTTGCGGTTATTTCTTCGGTCGTGTTATGGCGGGATGCTTCTTCCGTTGACGAGAGTAGAACGATGGCTTATATCGGTCCGCCCGCTCGTAAGGCGATACTGGAGATGGCTGATGGCGGACAACATTACTTGGGGGGCAGTGGGATCAAGTTTGAGGAGCGGGATGGAGCACAAGTGGCGATCAGCAACGGTAAGGTCGTGTACGATAAAAAATTGGAGGAGTACGCGGAGGAAGAAAAAGAAGATGTGCTTGTTTATAACAAGATCACGATTCCCCGGGGAGCTGGGTTGTACCGGATCTCGCTTAATGACGGTAGCGTGGTGTGGCTGAATTCGGACAGCAGGCTGGAATACCCGGAAAAGTTCGCGAAGGGGGAACGGAGGGTGCGTGTCACGGGAGAGGCGTTTTTTGACGTGACACGGGATACGGTGCGACCGTTTGTCGTGGAAACCGTGCGCCAGTTGGTGACGGTGCTGGGGACGAAGTTTAACGTGTCTGCCTATCCGTCAGAGCCGGAGTTGACGACGCTTGCCTCCGGGAAGGTGAAAGTGATTCCTGTCCACGGGGCGGAGGCGGTGGTACTTTCCCCGGGGGAGCAGTCTGTCCTGGGCGTTGGTGTCGATAGCTTGCGTGTATGCCAGGTGAAAGTGAGTGACGTGGTGTCGTGGAAAGACGGAATGATCAGTATCGAGAATATGGCGTTGAGCGAAATCCTGAAAGTCGTTTCGCGTGCTTACGACGTGGATTTCGTGACGGAATCTTTGCCCGGGGAAGACATTATACTGCAGGGAAGTATTTCGAGTGACGAGACGCTGGAGGTGTTTCTTGCCGTGTTGAGTAAAGTGGCAGATGTGAAATTTAAAATAAATGCCGATGGAAAAATAGAAGTTCAAAAGTTAAAGTAAAAAAAGAGAGAGAATTCAAGGAATTCTCCCGCTTACGGTGTGTAACGTCTGTTGGTGGCAGACGATATCTTATTAATTCAAAAACAAATGTATGAAAAAAAAATCTAGTCACACCATTTTTCGGGTGGAAATTCGAAAATGGAGTAAGATCGTTTTGGTTAATTTTATTTTGACTCTGTTGTCGTGTGCCTCCGTGTATGCGCAGGATGATACTTTGCGGCAACAGAGAATAACTGTCAAGTACCGCAATAATACCATCTTGGAAGTACTTGAGGATTTGAAAGCAAAGACGGGATATACTTTTGTTTACAAGCAAAATGATATATCCAATGAGGTGAAAATCACGGAGACTTTCACGAATGCGACGCTGGACGAGGTGCTGGGAAAGGTGCTCGTGGCTCATGGTTATGATTATTCGATCGAGGGTAAAGTGATCGTTGTCAAGAAAAAACCGAAAACCAAAGAACCTGAGGTACGGAACATTATCACGGTCAAGGGACGCGTGACGGACGAGAAGGGAAATCCCATGCCGGGGGTAAGTGTCGTTATCAATCAGACCTCACGGGGAGTGGCTACTGATAAAGACGGGAAATATGATATTTTGGTACGGGCAGACGACGTGTTGAAGTTCTCGTTTATCGGGTACAAAGACCAAACGGTACCGATAGAAGGGAAAGATGAGTTGAATGTATCACTAAAGCCCACGGAAGAGGCGTTGGAAGAGGTTACAGTGGTCGCATACGGGGAACAAAAACGCGAGTCCGTGACCGGTTCTATTTCTGTGGTAAATGTCAGTTCGTTGAAATCTTCTAATAGCGACCTTACTGCCAGTTTCGTGGGACGTATTCCAGGTATGATCGGTTATTTGAAGGGTGGTAAACCGGGAGCCTTGACCGAGGCCGAAATGAACACGCAGTTCACGGTGCGCGGTATCACGTCTTTCGGTAACAACGCGAACACGGCTCCCTTGATTTTGTTGGACGGGGTAGAGGTTAGCGTGTTGGACTTGTCGCGTATTGACCCGGAGGATATTGATTCATTCAGCGTGTTGAAAGATGCTTCGGCTACCGCCATGTATGGAGCTCGTGGGGCAAACGGTGTGATTCTCGTGTCGACGAAAAAGGGAGTCGAGGGTTCGGTGTACACTTCTTTCCGCTACGAGGCAATTGCTTCACAACCGACGCGGAAAATCGACGTGGTAGATCCGATCACCTACATGAAGGCTTATAACGAGGCGTTACAGACACGCGACCCGTTGGCACAACCGAAATACACGGCAGAACGGATTGCTAACACGGGCAGCGACCGTTTTCCCTCTTGGGTATACCCTGCCAACGATTGGTATAAATTGTTGTTTAAGGATATGTCTTTCAATCATCACTTGGGATTGAGCGTGCGAGGCGGAACCAAGATTATGCAGTATTATGCCTCCGTCAGTCACAATTTCGATGAAGGTATGTTGAAAACGGATAAGTTGAATTCGTTTAATGTTAATATTCGGAATAATACTACCTCTTTGCGTATCAATTTGAATATTGATATGACTCCCACTGCGAAATTGTTATTGACCTCCACCTCTTCGTTGGACAGTTATCATGGTCCTTTGGCTAACGTGACTACCGCTTATGGTATGGCGTTTAACGCGAGTCCGGTGGATTACGCGGCGGTCTATCCGGCGGATGATACCTATAAATTTCCGCACCTTCGTTTCGGTTATGAAACGATAACTTCCCAGAACCCTTATGCTTCCATTCAACAGGGATACGTGGAACGGAGTCGTTTCGCTACCTCCAATCGGGTGGAATATATTCAGAACTTATCTGCGTTCTTAAGAGGTTTGGAAATCCGAACCAACGTGTCGCTATACAAGCAGGCTTATTACAGTACGCCGTTTCTGACGGAACTTTATAAATATCGGTTGGCTGACTATAATCACCAAACGGGTAAACATGTGTTGGAACAATTGGCAGAGGGAGATAAGACGCTGAAAGTGGATCCTAACTCTAAAGTAGCAGAGGGAGAAACGCAGTTGACCGGAGAGTTCCGGGTGTATTACAACCAGTTCTGGGGCGATCATACGGTCAGTTACACGGGACTGGTGAATATGTCGCAGGTGACCTCTTCTGCAGGACGGGATTTGTTTTCTGCCATCAAGAACCGGAATATGGGACTTTCCATGCGTCTTTCATACGGTTTCAAGGAACGTTTCTATTTGGAGGGTAGTTTCGGGTACAATGGTTCCGAACGTTTCGCGGAACATAATCGTTTCGGTTTTTTTCCCGCGGCCGGGATCTCTTACGTGATTTCGAAAGAGCCGTTTATGCAACGTTTTAACAACTGGTTAACTTTTATGAAGATTCGTGCTTCTTACGGGAAAGTGGGTAATGACGGCATCGGTACCGGGTCTTCCGCTTATGGCAATACCGGCAGATACATTTATTTGGAAAACATGGGACAGGATTCCCAGGACCATTATCTGGTTCATTCTTATGCCAACCCGACGATTCAGTGGGAGATTGCAGAAATGACCAACTTTGGTTTGGAGATGACTTTGTGGAAAGGGTTGCTCGATTTTACATTGGATGTATACGAGGAGATCCGTCATAATATTTTGGCTCAACGCACGATTGTGCCCGCCAGCATGGGATTGGGGCTATACCCGTATGATAACGTGGGCAAGGTGCGTTCTCGCGGTTTCGATTTGGCTGTTAAAGTACAACATGCATTTTCCAATGATTTGTGGTTTATCTTGAACGGGACTGCCACCTACAACAAATCGGTGTACAAATCCATCGAAGAGGCTGCCGACAAACCGTCTTGGCAAGGAAAAGTGGGGCATGATATTTCGCAAGTGGTGGGTTACGTGGCAGAAGGATTGTTTCAGAGTCAGGAGGAGATCGACCGTTCGCCGAAACAATCGGGTGACGTGATGCCGGGAGATATTCGCTATCGTGACGTGAATGGCGACGGCAAGATCAGCATTGATGACGCTGTACATATCGGATTTCCCACGGAGCCTCGTTTGGTATACGGTTTCAATGGAACGATCAGCTACAAGCGCGTGGAATTTAATTTCGCATTCCAGGGAGCAGGTCAACGTTCACTCTTTATCAACCCGAGTGCCGTTACGCCGTTCGTGGGCGACCGTGCCTTGTTGAGTGCTATTTGGAAAGACCACTGGACTCCCGAGAATATGAAAAGCAGACCCCTGTGGCCGCGTTTGTCTACCAAGAGTATCACGGCTCACAATATGGAGGAGGCTTTGTTGGGTCAAGAAACTTTGCGCGCTTCCACTTATTTTATGCGGGAGGTGAAATTTTTGCGTTGCCAGTCGTTAGAGTTGGCTTGGAATTTGCCGATCCAATGGGCAGAGAAGCTCGGTATGCAACGGATCAAACCTTATATCCGGGTGAACAATCCGTTTTTGATCAGTGATTTTGATTTATGGGATGTGGAATTGGGAAGCAACGGATTTAATTATCCGATCCAAAGGACATATTCAGTAGGTGTTAATTTTAGTTTCTAAAAATCATGTATATGAAATTTAAAAGTATATTCATTTTGATTTGTTCCGCCTGGTTATGGACGGGGTGTAACGAGTACCTCAATTTAGTTCCCGAGGATGATATTCTGACGATTCCCAAAATATTTGAGACACGCACCGGAGCGGAACAATGGATGATTGATGCAAACCAGGGATTTGTTCCTTTGCAAGTGTATACGACCACGAATCCGGCTTTTTGTGGTGCGGACGAATACATTTCCAACCGTTATGCGCGGGAGAATCGCGGAATGACCTCTTTCTTGATCGCCGATGGCTTGCAGACGGCTTTAGCACCGATTAATGATATGTGGACCTATAATGGTGTCTATTATTATATTCGGTATTGCAATACTTTCTTGAAGCATATCGGTGATGTCTATAATCTGAATGAAGGCGAGCTGGAAACTTGGACGGCAGAGATCAAAGCGTTGAAAGCTTTTTACTATTTTGAGTTGGTTAAACGCTATGGTCCAATCGTGTTGGTGCCTCAGAACATCGACGTGTATGCCCCGATGGAGGAACAACGTCAACCGAGAAGTCCGCTGGATAGTTGTTTTAAAGCGATCAATCAGTTGTTGGATGAGGCAATCCCTTATTTGCAGGTATTTGCCGAAAAAGATGCCACTCGTCGAATGTTTTTCTCGAAAGAGGGAGCGATGGGTTTGAAATGCCGCGTATTGCTCTATGCCGCTTCTCCGTTGTTTAACGGGGGCATAAGTGTGTACAAAGATCTGAAGAATAAGAATGGCGAGTTACTTTTCCCCGTGGAGGATAAAGAGAAGTGGCGCGTGGCGGCTGAATATTTGGATGAAACTATCCAGTTTTTGGAGGGACACGGTTATAAATTGATTGCCGGTACCCAAGAGAAATCCACCCCATTGTTGAATACCATGCGGGATTTGGAGTGTTCGCTGTGGGCACCGAATTTCCAAAATTCCACGGAGGCGGTGATGATGGTGAGTGGATTCTCGGATCTATTCCAGAGAATTCTGCCGCAATTGGGAACTAAAACTACGGATCCACACTATAGTTCCGTGTTAGATGGTAGTATCGGTACGAATATCCGGATGGTACGGAAATTCTACACGGCGAACGGATTGCCCATCGAGGAGGATCGGACGTGGACGTATGGAGATGGCTACGGTATGGCGCAAGAGCGGGATGTCATGTACACGAGCGTGGTGCCGATGGGAACGGATGTGTTGGCATTGCACTTGAAGCGAGAACCTCGTTTTTACGCAATGATTGCTGCTCCTGGGCTGTACTGGCAGCTTGGGAAGTCCGTGAACTATAATTTGATCGTGGATTCTTATCAAGGCGGTTTGTTCGGATTAAAGCAAGATCGGCTTTATCCCAATTACGCGCAAAATATTACCGGCTATTTCGTGAAGAAAGGTACGCGTAGTGATTTTAATTTGAAAACTTACTCGCAAGATATCATGTCTTTCGCCGTGAATGTTTCCGTGACGATGCGATTGGCAGAGCTTTATTTGGCAGTGGCAGAAGCCTGGAACGAGTATGAAGGTCCGAATGGAGCGCATCGGGATCAGATTTTCGATCGTTTGAATGCCGTGCGCGAGCGGGCAGGTATCCCGACCGTGCAGGATAGCTGGGGAAGATATGGCGTGAATGCGAATAAATTTAACGAGCAGGCGGGATTACGGAGTATTATCCAACGCGAACGGACAATCGAGTTGATGTTCGAGGGACATCGTTTCTGGGATGTACGTCGTTGGGGAACTGCAATTACTGAAGGCTGGAACGACAAACCGATGGGCTGGAATGTACTTGGAAAGAATTGGCAAGCCTTTTATAATAACGGGCAAGGTCCGATGGTGGTGTGGGATCAGGCGCAGTTTATCCCGGCACGGGATTACCTGTTCCCTATCAAGAGTGAAGAAGTGATGATTTCCGGTATCGTGCAAAATCCGGGATGGTAATGACTAAAATTGACTGAATATGAAAAAGATATTTGTATGTCTACTCCTTTTAGGGTGTTTTTGCTGGGTTGCTTGTTCCGATGATAAGGAGGGAGCATTCGGTACGACCATCAGCGAGGATATGTTTTCTTTTACCCCGGTGGAGGGTGGTGCCGTGATGCACTACAAACTGACTGACCGGCGGGTGAATAAAGTGAAAGTGGAATACACGGACGAGTACGGGTTGAAAGTGTATAAAACCGCGGATTATGCCGTGGATTCCATCGTGTTGAATGGATTCAACCAGGTACACGAGGATGTGCCGGTTCGGGTTTCATTCCTGGATAAAAATGAAAAGGAATCCGACGTGTTACACTTTGCGTTTAATACTCGGGCTTCCAATCTTTATACTTTTTTTGATGTAGTGAAGGTGAATTCTTACTGGAATGGCTTCCAGGTGATCTATGATTTAAAGGGAAGAACGGAAGGATCGGCGTCCGTATTTTTCGTGGGAATTAATCCGACGACGAAAGTGCAGGATACGCTCTTTTTGGAAAACTTCCTGTTGGAAGAGGGACGTAACGTGAAGGCTTATTCCATTGATGATTCGCAATTACAGGATGCTTATACTGTGGTGATTACTACAGAGGATGATCGGCAGCGGATTGTCCGAAAACAAGTATGGAACGGAGTGGAAGGCGTGGATCGCTTGTTGATTCCGAGTAAAGATTTCGAGTTAATCGATCCGTTCAATAAGTCGAAAGAAATGGAGTATAATTCATCAAATAACTATAATCCGGGTGCGTTGGGTAAGGCTTATCTTTTCGATGGCGATACAAAAGGAACGACGGGGGCGGAATATTATAAATCGGGGAAAGCTACTCCGCCATTTGCGTTCTTGGCAGGTCCTAATGCTTTATGGCGTCCGGACAATGATGTCTATTTCGTGTTGGATTTGCAGAAACCGATGATTGTCGGAGAGATGCGGTTTTATATGAAATATGTTGATGGGTATGCAGCAAATAAAGATTTCGATAATGATTATTATACTAAATTGCCTTGCGATATGCAGGTCTTTGCTTGGGTAGGAGAAGGTGATTATAATAAGGATACGAATCCAGGAACGGCAGAGGATTGGGAAGAGGTAGGTCGCTTCAAACAGGAACAGACGGCTGAAAATGTCGATCGGTGGTACAATGAAGCACTTTTGAATCCGTTACCATGGCAAGGAACTAAAGCAGATGTCGAGGTGCGCAAGCCGGTGTATTTGTCTATACCGTTCCCTTTTGAAGAGCGGGAGTGCCGTTTCTTCAAGATACAGTTTAACGAGACATTCTTGGATGTAAACAAGAATTATTCGTATAACCATAATAATAACAATAACGTGACTGTCCAAGAATTGGAGGT
Organism: Butyricimonas hominis; assembly: GCF_014287455.1. Taxonomy (NCBI): domain Bacteria; kingdom Pseudomonadati; phylum Bacteroidota; class Bacteroidia; order Bacteroidales; family Odoribacteraceae; genus Butyricimonas; species Butyricimonas hominis. The sequence continues at coordinate 574,791 of NZ_JACOOH010000001.1, read as the reverse complement.
TTACGGTCAAAAATAACGAGAGGTATGAGAACAAGTTTTTTGAAATATGTATGGGTGTTTGTGGCCGTACTTGGATTGTTGCCGGCTTGCGAGGATTTGGAGGATACCTATTCAGATTATACCGGTGATGGACCGGTGCAGTACCTGACCAAGATTTATGACCTGCAAGGAGAGCCAAAATGGTTGAGCGTGTTGTTGACTTGGGAGTTGAAACTAGACCCGGGGCGGACGGCGATCTTGGTGGAATGGACGGATGATTCGACGACCTATTCCCAGGTGATCGATAAAGACGCGAGGGACTTCATGATTACGGGTTTGAAAAACTACGAGTACGCGTGTAGCGTGAAAGCTATCGAGCAAAAAGACGGTGAGGTTATCGGCAAGTCGATCGGAGATCCGGTGTACGTGCGTCCTTTCACGTATGCTTCGGAAGAATTGACGCTGTTCTCGCAAGTGGTGAGAAAGGCGTATCAAGTGGCAGGCAAGAAATTGTTTGTATTGTTTGAGCCTTGGGCGGATAATTTGATTTCTTTCCAGGTGGGGTATTTCGAGAAAGGGAATGCCACGGAAAAATTCTGGACAGTGGAAAAAGTGAATAATTTGCCGGACGGGAAGGTGTACGCAATGATCGGAGAGAATGTCGATTTCACGAAGCCGATTAACGTCTATCGTAAGGGGAGAATCGCTTCTATCGATAACATGGAGTTGGAGCTGCAACCCGTGCCGTTGTATTTCGAGACACCGATGTTTGATGCGGCTTTTGCTGCCGAGGTGAGAAGTCGTTTGGATTTGATAGGAGAGATTAAGCAAAGCGATATCAATGATGTGGAGGTGTTGGATATCGACTACGATCAATTGTCGTTGGTCGACGTGTTGCATTTCCCGAACTTGAAGGAGCTTCACTTGGGACGCAATCGTTTGCTGGCTGCCGGAACGGAAAATGTGGTGAAGTCCGTGTTGACAAATCAAGAGGAGAGTGTGGCTGCTTTGGAGGTTATTGCCGGTGAATTGGGCGTGAAGATTTATCATTACGGGAACCATTATTTCAACACGGTTCCTGATTTCTTCACCGCAAAGAATCAGGTGGCCGAGTTGCCGGAATTTTCATTATTGAACACAGTGGGATGGGATATCACGGTCAACCCGATGGATGCCATGGGATATAATTCCGGTTTGGCGAATTTGTTGCAGGAAAGTGACGCATACTGGAGTCCCCAAGCGAGTGAGATTCTCCGAAAACATATTATCGAGATTGATATGAAGGAGAGCAAGCGTATTCTTGGCTTCAAAGTCGGTCAGGCCATGACACCCCCGGCTGATGTACAAACTCCCGATGTGTTGGATATTGAGTTTGAAACAGGCTCCGGAGCTTGGGAGTCGGCGGCATTTAGCAGGAGCGTGACGGTCGGCACTGGTAAGGGTGAGACCACGATTATCTATTTGGATAAATCTCATAGCGTGAAAACGGCACAAAAGATTCGCGTAACGGTTGCCGATAAATTCCATAAGAAAGGATATAACGCCTCTTATGCTTACGTGGATTTCTATACTGTTGTATTATCTTCTTTCATGGTGATCGAAGGCAATTAAACGAACTTCATAGATCTTTGTTATACAACCCTCTTTTGGGAGGCCGGGTTAACCGCCCAGCCCCCTGGAGGGCTTTTTTACCGATTAAAAATAGATATGATGAAAAAATGGATTCTATTATTGACGTGCGCTTGTACGATTGTTCAACTTTACGGACAACGATACACGAGGAATTACCATACGGTAAGATTTAAATTTGAAAATGGTCAAAGTGATAGTGTGACTATCGTGAGGGAAGAACTTCCTTATAATTTTAATTTATCCTATTTCGGAAAGCAAGCGGGGGAGCTCAGTCCGTCAGCTTATTGGGATATGAAAGATGGAGATGATGAAAATTACTATAAAGATAGAGACCCCAAGAATAATCCTAAAACTCATACTTCTGAAGCATGGGAGGCATGGTTATGTACTCGAATTATACCTGAAGAGGTGAAACGTAAATTAGATCTTTCTTGCAAAAAAGGAGATGAAGATAGAGAGGCTAGTTACATATTTGTTAATCGTGAATTCGAAATCATGGTTTGTTTTGATAGAGGCGGGAGAATAGTTCAAGTTGATTTTGCTTTTCGTAATTTGGATTTATACGAGTCTGTAACCGAGGAGCAATTGAAAGTAATTTGCAGTGGGATTGTGAAATATTGCCGCATGATTGAAGGTATTTATCGTTTGCCGCATGAAGGTGTGGAGGCAAAAGAATTTGCGCCGGCAGCAACATACGTGTTAGTGCTATGTCCTAATTCTGATTTACGATGGGCAAAGGAATGTCAAGAGTACAATCCAAAATCGTGGGCTAAAGTGTTGAAACATTTTGATACGTTGGAGAAAAGAAGGAAATAAGATATGAAGAAATTAATATTATTTATTTCTGTTATTTTGTTTGTAATAAGTTTTTCCGGTTGTTTACAAGAAAATGAAATTGGTACTATGATGGCGAACATGGACGATGGCGATATAGTGGTTTGTGATTATATTTGGGATGCTCCAGATCGATATTGTCTTACCATGAATCAGTTACAAGATTTATTTAGAGGGACTTTAAGTTTTCGAGAGGACAAAATTCGGTTATTAGCAAAAGAACTTGAATCCTTTCTTTTAAATAATCCTTGTTATCGACGGATCATGTATGAAATATACCAAACTGTTGGAGGGAAGAGAGAAAGTAAGGCTTTTATAAAGCTTGATGAAAAAGATTCGAAATTGCAAGCTGATCCTAGGCTTTGGGCTCGTTATGATCAAGGGACGAAAACAATTATATTTAGGGATTTACAGGTTGGTGTAATAGGAGGGATACAAGGTACTGAATTGGCCACATTGATTCATGAATTGATGCACCATTGGCAGTATTTGTTGTTCGGTGAAAGTTATATGCAAGCACAATATGAAAAAAACTTTGAATTCGAAGTGACTTTTTTGTTGGATGTTGCAATGATACAGTATGCTCATCGATACGCGGATTTAGGAGCAGAACAAGTGTTATTGTATTTGAAATATGATCTGAATAATCCTGTAATTTATACTCAGGAAGAGAAAGAAAGGTATATCAATGCGATTAATAATACATTGCAGGGGAATACTGTTAGTATTAAAGCTGAACTTGACTTTTTAGCTGCTAATTTTAGAAAGTATGATTATGCCGTTTATACCCCGTGGGCAGAATATAGCCTTATAAAGCGATTATATCCATAGTTATTTCTATCATAATGACAAATTAAAAAATAGAATCATGAAATCATTATTTGTATTGTTAGTTGGTATTTTGCTTTCTGCTGGAATTCAGGCACAGCAAGAAAATGGAGGAAGTCAATCAAAAGGGATTTTGTTTGAATCTGCCCGTTCGTGGAAGAAGACCGTGGAGAAGGCGTTGGACGAAAGGAAATTGCTTTTCGTGGATTGTTATGCTGATTCCGGTGAAGTGAAGAAGGCGCAGGAGGAGATGGAAAAGTATGTCAATTTACTGAAAGAGATGGCTAGAATACAAACCCCGGCGCAAGGAGGAATGCCCGCGACGGCAGTGGCTTCCGGAAATAATATTCGGTTGGAGCGTGGCGTAACGTTGAATTACGAGTTCCGTCAAGGAGTTCCGGTGGTGAAGGTGGTGATCAACGGGCATACGTATTACTTCCTGTTTGACACGTGTGCTGGAATTACTTGCGTATCCGATAAATTGGTAAATGCAGAGAAGTTGGCTTATCAACAGACAGGTAATTCCATGCAGGGAATTGACGGGCAAGTTGTTATGGCTGAAATTCCAGAATTATTGTTAGGAGAATTGGCGGTGAAGAATAAACAGGCGGTAGTAATGAGTGTGCATAATCTTGTTTTTCAACATTTGGGTGTAGACGGAACGATTGGAGCGAATATTATCAATGATTACGTGGTGACTGTTGACTCTCGTGCGAAGATAATCACTTTTTCAGATCAGGCGGATGCTTCTGCTTCTCGTTGGGATACATTGAGGCTTTGGAATAATGTACCATTACTTTCTATCAAGGTAAGGGGGAAAGGCGGGGTTCATGATGTACCGGCATTGTTCGACACGGGAAATGGAACGGGTGCTATTGGATTACCTTCTGTAGAAGGGTTTGAACAATGGACGCAAGCTGGGATTATTGGCGACGTGGAGGAAGGGAACGGTTTTATAGGAACGATGGTGGGCGGTATGGTGAAGACCGATAAGCTTTACCGGGGACGGATGACGGGTCTTCATTTGGGAGATGCTGTTTTCGAGAAGGTGCCGATTATTACCGGGGGAATAGGGTATTTGTTGCTTTGTTTTCAGACGACGGATTTGGGCAAATTCGTTCTTGACTATCCTAACGGGCGTTATCATTTTGAACCTTACGCAGATGCTGGGGTGTGGGAAGGAGATCGTCGTCCCGTGATGACGGGGGCTGATAATGGGGAATTGAAGATTGCTGCCGTGTGGGGAAAAGAGGCAAGAAAGAAATTGGCTCCGCAATGGACGGTAGTTGCTTTGGATGGCAAACCGCTGGAGAAAGTGACATTGGATACTCCCAATATTGACGAATTGCTCCATGAGCGTGGGGTGAAGACTGTGACGGTTCGGGATGTGGAGGGGAAGGTGTATGAGGTGAAGGCGGAGGTGTTTTTATCAAAGGGATTGTAAGATTTGGGATAAAAATTAAGCTAATTAAGAGCCTGTTTAAATTTCGTTAGGGGGTGTAAATATTGGGTATCCTAGATCGTCATTAGTGCATACAAGCAACAAGGATTCAGACCTATACACAAAAGATGGATCGTGGAAAGAACATTCGTGTGGTTTGATCACGATAGAAGACTATCCCGAAATTATGAACTTACATTCGATATGGTAAAAATTGCCGATATAAAATTATTAATACAGAAAATTTAAACAGGCTCTTAGATGAGAATAAATTCAATATGCTGGATATGGGCAGGTTTACAGTAAATGATTTTATATATGACGAGCCAAGTAAATATATTCTTTTCCAGAGTCAGTTAACAGGAATATTTAAATTTTATAAACTTTTGACTCAAAAGACTAAGCGTTTTTCCCGAGAAAAAACATAGTATATGGTGTAACGTATTATTTTTTTTTGTACATTTGCGCCGTTTTACTTGAAGAATCGTGGACAGATTGAAAGAATATAAGATAGCCTACAGGGGCTTAGGGGAGGGCGTTCACTCTTTCGAGTTTGTCATGGATGACAATTTTTTCGATTGTTTTGACGTGACAAAAGGGACGAAAGGGAAAGTAAACGCGAGAGTGGAGATCGTGAAATCATCCTTGCTGATGGAGGTTCGGATGAAGATCGACGGGGTGGTGAAAGCTATTTGCGATCGCTGCTTGGAAGAGATGGATTTATCAATTAGCGGAGAACTGAACTTGTACGCGACGTACGGGGGAAGGGAAGAGGGGAATGATGATGATTTTATTATCTTGGCGCAAGATGAGGATTATCTGGATTTGAGTGAGCCGCTATACGAAATATATATGCTGAATTATCCTATTCGAGTGGTTCATCCCGAGGGCGAATGCAACGAGGAGATGGAGCGAGTGCTTGAGGATATGACAGTGGAAGAGAGTGATGAGATTGATCCCCGTTGGGATGAATTGAAGAAATTAATTAATAATAACTAAATAAAACTAGAGAGAAATGGCACATCCTAAACACCGGGTCTCCAAACAGAGAAGGAATAAGAGAAGAACTCACGATAAGGCAACTGTTCCTGCAATAGCAAAGTGTTCAAATTGTGGTGCTGCGGTACAGTATCATACTGTATGCCCTGAGTGCGGGTATTACAGGGGTAAATTAGCTATCGAGAAAGCTGTCGTTGCATAATGTTTGTGCAATGACGGGAATTGCCTTGAATAATACAGAGCCCCCTGTAAAAAGGGGGCTATGATTGTTTATAGGTGGCGGTTCTCTGTTTAATTTTGAAAAGATATTTTTATGGAAAGGCCAAGAGCGGTAATCACCGGGGTAGGAGCGTTTTATCCCGATTACATTTTAGACAACGAGGAGTTGAGCCGGATGGTGGATACCACGGACGAGTGGATCATGACACGTATCGGGATCAAAGAGCGGCGTATATTACGGGATACGGATAAAGGCAGTGCTTACCTCGGAGCCAAAGCGGTAGAGGATCTGTTTCGTAAAACAGGGTTGAAACCGGAAGAAGTCGACCTCTTGATCTGCTGCACGGTAACGGCAGATATGCATTTCCCGGCAAACGGGAATGTGATTTCCGATATGGTGGGAATCAAGAACGCGTTTAGTTTTGATTTGAATGCCGGGTGTTCCGGATTTCTATATGGTTTGACGACTGCCACGCAGTACGTGGAAAGCGGGCGTTATAAAAAAGTCGTTGTCGTGGGAGCCGAGAAGATGTCGGCAATCACGGACTACACGGATCGGGCGACTTGTCCGATTTTCGGTGATGCCGCCGCCGCGATACTGCTTGAACCGACACACGAGGACGTGGGGGTGATCGATCATATTCTTCGTTCCGACGGTATGGGGCGGGTTCACCTGCACATGAAAGCGGGTGGTTCTTTGAAGCCGCCATCCATTGAAACCGTGACGGCAAGAGAACATTATATTTATCAGGAGGGGCAACCCGTGTTCAAGCATGCCGTATCGAATATGGCGGACGTTTCTGTCGAGATCATGCAACGCAATAATCTCACGTCTGAAGATGTTGCTTGGTTGGTGCCGCATCAGGCAAATCTGCGAATTATCAAGGCTACCGGCGAGAGAATGGGATTGGATGCTTCCAAGGTGATGGTAAATATCCATAAATACGGTAACACGACATCTGCGACAATCCCGTTGTGCCTGTACGAGTGGGAAGACCAGTTGAAAAAAGGAGATAATTTAATTCTAGCCGCTTTCGGTGCCGGGTTCACGTGGGGAGCGATTTATTTGAAGTGGGGATACACGAAGGCTAAAAACTAGAAGTTGCCGGAAGGCAATAAGATAAGGTCCATAAGGTCGAGATTTTTTTCTGACTTTATGGACTTTATACTTTTTTGCCCTTGTAGACTGAAAAAAATATTTTCGATTTTAAATTACTTGTTGTATATTTGGTCGTTTATTACTCAACTAAGATGGAAAAAAGTGTGAATCCGGACTGTCAAGGGAAAAGACAAACGGTTGTTTTGGAAGATTCCGTGGTGGGGGGAGATATGAGTCTGCCCGGGGATTTATGCTTATTCGGTAAAATTTTGGGTAATATTACAGCGGGGGGACGAGTGGAAGTGAGAAAAGGAGCGCTCGTGACGGGCAACGTGCTTTGCCGGGAGTTATACGCGGAGGGAGTAGTTGAAGGAGACGTGGATACTCATTCTTTGATAATAGGAGAGAATGCGGTTTTGCGGGGGAAAGTGGAGGCTGGAAAGTTGCGGATCGAGGGGGAAATATATGATATGAAATGGTTACGTCTGGTAAGAAAATAAAGTAAATGCAAGATCATGGGAAAAGAAGTACAACAACAAGTTGCGTTAAACCTATTAAGTGAAGGGACTCAGATTACCGGAGATCTTCATGCATCGAATGATATACGTGTCGACGGTACTATCAAAGGAAAAATAAACACGACGGGACGTCTGATTATCGGGCAGACGGCGAGGGTAGAGGGCGAAGTGACTTCCCCGAGCGTGGATATTCTGGGTACGATGGAGGGGAGTATCGTGTCGGACGGTTCGGTTTCATTGAGAGCAAAATCCGTGTTCACGGGAACGATTAAAGCGGCTTATATCGCTATCGAGTCGGGTGCTGTATTTAATGGTGAATGCCATATCCAACGTGATGTAAAACAGAAATAATTAATAACGTGGTGTGTCGTGTATCCGTAGTAGTGTCTATACTGCTATCGCTGGTTGCTTGTGAAAAGGCACAGGAAAAGGTAGACAAGGGTGTTTCCCTTGAACTGGCGAAAGAACGTAAATCCAATATCGGAGGCGTATCTTACCGGTTATATTTCTCTATTCCCAAGGAGAGAGAGGAGCCTATCATGGCAGAGTCGGAAATCTTCTTCGAGTTGTCGGAATTAACCCCGATTGTTCTTGATTTCAAGGAAACGGAAGATAAAATTCTGGCTGTTACTTCCGGGGGAAAGAGGGTTCCTTACACGTTCAAGAACGAACATATCATTATTCAGCCGGAACATTTGAAAGAGGGACGGAACGAGTTGAATATCCAGTTTATAGCGGGAGAGTCTTCGCTGAATAGAAGCGAGGATTTGATGTACACCTTGCTGGTGCCGGATCGTTGCCGGACATTAATGCCTTGTTTCGACCAGCCGGATATAAAAGCGCGTTTCAAGTTGACGCTTAAAATTCCCGCCGGGTGGCAGGCAATAGCGAACGGGGAACGTATTCGGGTGGAATATTTCAATGATTATAAACTTTACGAGTTCGGGGAGACGAAACCTTTGAGTACGTATTTATTTGCATTCTCGGTAGGGCGGTTCTCGTACACGGAACGATTTATGGATAACCGTTGGATCGGGATTTATCACCGGGAAACGGATACGGCGAAAATCAATGCCAGTATCCCGGAGATTGCCCGGCAAGTGAGCCATTCGCTGGAATGGATGGAACGCTACACGGGAATCCGGTACCCGTTCGAGGTGTATAACGTGGTGGCGATTCCGGCTTTCCAGTACGGGGGTATGGAACATCCGGGAGCGACTTTTTACAAGTCATCGACTCTTTTCCTTGACCGGGACGCGGATTTGACGGCACAGATGAAACGGAGTGAATTGATCGCGCATGAGACGGCACACATGTGGTTCGGTGATTACGTCACGATGAAGTGGTTTAACGATGTGTGGCTCAAAGAGGTGTTTGCCGGATTCATGGCAGACAAGATTATCGCACAGTTGTACCCGGAGGTGAATCATCAGTTGAACTTTTTCTTGAATCATTATGAACCGGCATTACGGACAGACCGCACGAGAGGGACACATCCGATCTTGCAGGAATTGAATAACTTGAAGGATGCAGGCACATTATACGGGGATATTATTTATCACAAGGCTCCTATCGTGATGCGTATGCTGGAGCGGGAGATTTCCGAGTATCAGCTGCAAATGGGTTTACGGAAGTACTTGCGTCGCTGGTCGTATTCCAACGCGGATTGGGATGATTTGATTCATCTGTTGGCGAGTTCAACGGGACGTGATCTGGAAACGTGGAATGAAATCTGGATAAAGGAGAGCGGTGCTCCCGTGATTGAGTTTGGCAAGGATGCTATTGCCATGATAGATGAAAGTGGCAAAAAACGGGTTTGGCCGCAAGCGATTTCGATTTATTGGATGAGTGCCGGAGGGCGGCTGTATCGTCAAGCGCGGGTGTTGAAGGATACGTTGACTCCTTTCAGGAACCCGGGCGTGATATTGCCGGATTGCGACGTGTCGGGATACGGTTGTTTCCTGCCGACGGAGTACAGTGTACAATTTCTCTCTAAAGAGTTGAACCAGATAGGAAATCCGCTTTATCGTGCTGTCGCTTGGCAGTTGTTGTACGAGGGCGTGTTGAACAAGAAGGTGAAAGGAGAGTTCTTCGTGAAACTTTGTATGAAACATTTGCCTCATGAAAAGAATAATCTGGTAGTGAATCGAACCTTAAGTTTCTTGAGGACTGTTTATTCGACTTATCTGGATGAGGGGGGAAGGCAGTTGTTGCAGGAGGAATTGGAGCGTTTCTGCGTGAACATGATTGATAATGACGCGGGGAATAAAAAATCCTATTTCAATACTTTGCTGACGCTTTATTCCTCACCCAAGATCGGGGAGTTTTTTAAAGAGGTATTAAACGGTGAGAGGGAGTTGGCAGGTTTGACGGTCAGTGATGACGATAAAATCAAGATAGCGTTTAATCTCGTGTTGCGGGATTCCAATCTTTACGGGGGAATGGAGGAACATATTAACGGGGCGATAAAGAATAAGGATTTGTTGAATCATTTCGCTTACGTGTTGCCCTCGGTTTCCGGTAACAAACAAGTGCGGGACAGTGTGTTCAGTGCTTTGCTGAAGAATGAAAACCGGGTGAACGAGGTTTGGGTGGAGGAGAGTTTGCGTTGGTTGAATCATCCCCGCCGGAGAATGGAGGCAGAAGAATACATTCCGCGAATGCTGGATAAATTGAAAGAAGTTCAAGAAACAGGCGATATATTTTTCCCGTCGGCATGGTTGAGTGCGGGACTCTCCGGGCATACCAGCAAGAACGCGTATTCTATGGTGAATGCTTTCTTGGAAAAACACCCGAATTACCCGAAGAATTTGAAATTAAAGATATTATCCAATTCAGACCATTTACGACGCCTTCACGCGGAGGAACGTGAACGATAATGTTTATAGATTAGATTATGAATGTTCGAGAAAACTCATTGATATTGATTCCGGCTCGTTACGCTTCTACCCGTTTCCCGGGGAAGCCGTTGGTTGAGATTGCCGGAAAGCCCATGGTGCAGCATGTTTACGAGAAAGCGACAGCGGTATCCGACTATGTTTACGTGGCGACTGATGATGCACGGATTTATGATGCCGTGACGGCCTTCGGGGGACGTGCGGTGATGACTTCTACCGAGCATCGTAGCGGAACAGACCGGTGTTACGAGGCATACGTGAAGGTGCATGAGGCTTTGAACCGGAATTTCGGGGTTGTTGTCAACGTGCAGGGGGATGAACCGTTTATTATCCCGCGACAGATAGAGTCTTTGATTTCCCGTTTTGAAGAGCCGGCGGTGCAGATTGCTACTCTGGCGAAGCCTTTTGAACGGAATGATGATGTTTTTGACCCGAATAAAGTAAAGGTGGTGTTCTCCGTGAAGAATACGGCTCTTTATTTTAGCCGGAACCCGATTCCTTATTGCCGGGGTGTGGAACGGGACGGGTGGCTTGCCCGGACTCCTTATTACAAGCATGTCGGAATGTATGCTTATCGTCCGGAGATTTTGAAGGCGATAACTTCTATCCCCCAAGGAGTTCTTGAACAAGCGGAGTCGTTGGAACAATTACGTTGGTTGGAGAACGGGTACACGATAGCGATAAGTATTACCGATCATGAATCGGTCGGGATAGATACTCCGGAAGACTTGGAAAAAATATAAATTAAAAGCTAAAAGTTACGATTCGTATATCAAACTTTTAGCTTTTAACTTTTATCTTTGATGCCAGCATCAAATTGTCATAATGTCTTTCTCTTTCTTGGCGAGATACTCATCGATTTTTTTGCCGTATTCATCGGTCATTTTTTGAGCCATGGCTTCGGCATCTTTGGACATATCTTCGGGAAGCCCGTCTTTTACCATTTTCTTTACTTGCTCGATCACGTCCCGGCGGGCGTTACGAACGCTTACTTTGGCAGTTTCGGCTTCACCTTTGCTTTGTTTCACGAGGTCGCGTCTGCGTTCCTCGGTAAGTTGCGGGATATTGATGCGGATCATTTCTCCGTTGTTATCCGGGTTTAATCCGAGGTTAGCGGTCATAATAGCTTTTTCAATCGGGGCTATCATGCTTTTCTCCCACGGTTGAACGGCAATGGTTCTCGGGTCGGGAGCCGAAATATTGGCTACTTGTGATAACGGGGTAGGACTACCATAATAGTCAACCAGCACGTCTTGTAGGATTTTTGGGTTGGCTCTTCCCGCTCTGATTTTACTGAGTTCGGATTCAAGGTGATTCAGAGCGGATTCCATTCTCTCTTTTGCTTCGTCGAGATAAAATTGTACTTCCTCGTTCATATATTTTTTAGTTTGATTTAATATTCATAACGAACCAAGCAAAGGTATAAAAAAATCTGTATTTTTACTCTATCCTACGCCACGTTTCCTTTACCTGTACGTTTTTCAACGTTCCGTTTGCCAATTTTAATTTCGCTTCTCCCGTGAGTACGAGAATCTGGTTGTTTGCCTCGAACTGGTACGTGGCGGTATATTCTATGATATCTTTTACCTTCACGGATTGGGAAGATTCGATGAGTTGCCCTGTCGTAATCTTGTAGGTGCCTTTCGTTCCGTCGGACGTCAGGAACGAGAAATCGTCATAGAACTCCTTTTGTATCGGGTGCTTAACTTCGATTCCATTCTCGGATATTTTTTCCCATTTGCCGGCAAGCGGGTTAGCCACAATCGTTCGGAATAACTTGCCGGGGCTGAAGATACATTCTTCCACGTACTTTTTGAATTTCTTTAATCCCAAGTAATCCCGTATTTTGATTTCCCGGATGACTTTGTTTTCTTGGAAACGAGGGGTGATATTCACGTATCGTGTGATAAAATTCTCCTCGGGGAGGCTGTCTATCAGTCTGATTTGCTCGTCCCACTCTTCCTTGTAATATTTCAGAATCATGTTTTTATCTTCCGCGGGCAGCGCGAGGGAAGGCATCACGATGCTCAGCATGATTTCCGAAGATTGTTGTTGTTCCCGGGCAGAAGTAACCAATCCTTTGTAGGCGGCTTTGTCCGAACCGTAACGCTTTTTCAAGTACAGGCGGTACATTTCGGCGGAGGAGGAAGCCACCGTGTCCGTGCCTTGTTTTAATTTCGCCTCGTTTGCCTCAAGGGCTTTCAGATACCTGTCGAAAGTGCGTCTTTCCACGTTAGGAGCGGTACTTTTCAAGGCGAAATAGACGGGTACGGTATAATATACTCGGACGGGCGTGTTGTTTTGTTTGCCGGGATACCATTTCGGCATGGAAGCAATCACTTCTTTTGCCTCGTTATCCAGTTCGGTGGATACGCCCCGGATGATTTTCACGTCATTCACCGTTCCGTCTTTCTCTATAATGAAACGAACGTACACTTTGCCTTCTATACCTTTGGTTTTAGCGGCTTCCGGGTATTGCACGTGGCTATATATCCAAGCATTCAGATTACCGGGAAAAACGGGCATTTCTTCGACGAACATGTAGACTTTATTATCTTCGGTACTGTCTTTAGTCTGTTCGTGATGGTGTTGCGCGATGGTCGGAAGCGTTCCTGCCAGAAGGAACATACTCGCGAATAATACTTGTAACTTGGTGACAAGTTGTCGATTAAGGGTGTATGGCTTGAATATCATGGTTCGTGTCTTAGCGTGATAGATTACTTTCTTTTCTCACAGCTAAATATAGAGTGAATTTTTGGTATTTGCAATGAATATTAAGTGTTTTGTAAATTTTAAATCTAAAATGGGTAGATTCTCGATGAAGCGGATTACTTTTGTCTTCTTAAAGAAACGATATGAAAAGGAAAGATTTTGAGGTGATGGCACCGGTTGGTTCCTACGAATCACTGGAAGCTGCATTACAGGCGGGGGCTGATTCCGTCTATTTCGGCGTCGAGGGATTGAATATGCGTTCCCGTTCGTCGGCTAACTTCACGCTGGATGATTTGCGAAATATAGCGGAACGTTGTAGCGAGAGAGGGGTGAAGACTTATCTCACGGTGAACACGATTATATATAATAATGAACTGGATAAGATGCACCGTATTATCGATTGCGTGAAAGAGGCGGGATTAACTGCCATTATCGCGTCGGATATAGCGGCTATCATGTACGCTCGTTCTGTCGGGGTAGAGGTACATATCAGCACGCAATGTAATATCACGAATTACGAGGCGGTGAAGTTTTACGCGCAGTTCGCCGATGTTGTCGTGCTGGCTAGGGAGTTGGACATGGATCAAGTGATGACGATTCATCGTCAAATCGTGCAGAATGATTTGCGGGGTCCCAAGGGAGAATTAATCCAGATCGAGATGTTCGCTCATGGAGCCTTGTGTATGGCTGTTTCCGGGAAATGTTACTTGAGTCTTCATGAAATGAATGCCTCCGCCAACCGGGGGGCTTGCTACCAGATTTGCCGGCGTTCCTACACGGTGAAAGATACCGAAAGCGATATCGAGTTGGAGGTGGATGGCAAGTATATCATGTCCCCGAAAGATTTATGTACTATCGGGTTCGTGAATAAGATGATTGACGCGGGTGTGCGGGTGTTTAAAATTGAAGGGCGTGCCCGTTCTGCCGAGTACGTGAAGACGGTTTGCGAGTGCTATAGCGAAGCATTGGATGCCTACACGGACGGAAGTTACGATGCGAAGAAGATAGCCGCGTGGAAAGAACGGCTGGCTTCGGTGTTTAACCGCGGTTTTTGGGATGGCTATTATCTTGGACAACGTTTGGGAGAATGGAGTGAAGTATATGGTTCGAAAGCCACCAAGAAAAAAATATGTATCGGTAAAGTCACGAATTATTTCACGAAATTGCAGGTCGGAGAATTTAAACTGGAATCATACGACTTGAAAGTAGGCGATGAGGTGATGATTGTCGGTCCAAGTACGGGAGTGGTACAAATGACTGTTCCGGAACTTCGTCTTGAATTAGATCCCGTGGAGCGGGTAGAGAAAGGCGCCGTATTCTCTATGCCTTGCGAGATGAAATTAAGGCGTTCGGATAAACTGTATAAGTTGGTGGATAATTTATAAAACAAAAGGCTGCAATGATGAGTTGCGGCCTTTTATTTTATGGTTATTTGAATGGATTCAATTTGGGTGGCTTGATGTTAAATAGATTGTAACTCAAGACTAAACTTCCTCTCATGTGCAGCATTTTATAATCGAAATATTGATTGCTGGGTTTGAATATATCTTTGAATCCGCAACTAAACCGTAACCCGAGTTCGATACGGGGAAATAGTTGGCGTTCGTATCCGGCAATGAAACCCATATCCCAGCTATCCAAAATATTGCTAAAGTTAATATGCAAAGGATTGCTCGGGTCAATAGAACCGTTATAGACTTTATCATCGGTCATCATGTATCCTTTGGTCACCGTATTTCGAAATTTGGCATTAATGATCCATGCCCCGTAGAGTCCAACCAGAATACGGTCTTTTTGATTGCTAAACGTGTATTTGAAATAAAGAGGAACTTCCAGCATGGTAAAATCCATTGACATTTCGGCAGAGCCGCAAAAACGGGAAATAATATTGTTTTTATCGTCATGAAATCTCTGGTCATCAATACGGGCGTCAGCATCAATAGCCACTTTTTTGTACGTGAGTTCTGCACCTAATGTCCATTTCTTTGTTACAGGGAAAGTTAGTTTTGCTCCCAATGATGGCGAAAGTTTAGGATAGGGGTTGAACACGTCCGGAACATTACTGAACGGAAACGGGATAGCCCCGCCAATATCAGTTCCTAGCTGAACTCCAAGAGCGAATCGATATTCTACTTGATCATCAGTATCTACTGAAGTCGTGTTGGTCTTTGATTGATTGTTGTCTTGGGCAACGGTATTTAAAGTACAAAATAACGGTACAAGTAAAAGGTATATCAGTTTCATTTTCTTTTCAGGTTAAAAGTTTACAACAACGTTATCGACGGTTAAGGTACTACCTTCTGCCCCGATAAACAGATCTCCCTGCCTACTGGAGGTCATTACTATCGATATATGTGTCGGTTCCAGATTTTTATACTTACTATCATATTTGATCGGGATCGTATAATTGTCCCAGTTACGTAATGCTGTATTCGCTCCGTCGAAAATAAATTCTCCTTTTCCTAACACTTTTAGACCATTGACAGGATCTCCATGATATTCTAATTCTCCATTGCCTTCCCAACGAAGTAATTCAACCCAAATACGTCCTTGGTCGGTTCCTATCGTATCTTTTAATTTGTAAGAAGAATTTTCGTTTGCTTTTACCGAGCGTTGAAATTTTACACCAGCTTCATATTTGGCATCAACAGAAATAGATTCCGGACGCATGATAAACGGTATCCCGAAATAGGTCATTAACGGGGGATTGTTTAAATAAGAAACATTTATTTGGAAGTACCCGGTAAATATTGTCCCGGCTGTTATTAACTCGCCGATACCGATACCGCTTAATCTTTGAATGCCAGTTTTCATTTGTGCCGCGTATCCGTCCTGATTATCGACAGGGGTGGTTCCTTGTACAAAAGAATTATTGGCTGTAGCCCATCCGAGCCCTTTCCCGGGTCTTGGATTGATATTTATTTTACCAGTTCCTATATTAATCCAGTCTTCAAATTTAGAATTTTCGATGCTCGGAACGATTAGCACGTTCCAAACCCGTTCGTCTCCATTGTCGGCAATCAACGTGATTTGTTTTTTATCATTAGAATTCGTGAAGACAAAGGAGGAGGGAGCTGAGCCGTCTTTGTATTCTCCCGTTTTGGTGATGTCAGCTTTGATCGTTACCGATTCCGTTTCAGACCAGTCGATTTCTTTCTCGAAGGTGATTCGAATGTTGTTATCCCGGATTGAAACACTCACACCTTCTGATGGTTCTGTGATTCGGAAGTTAGTGATGTTAGCGTTAGGTTTGTCTTTTAATACGATTTGTCCCAAGTGAGGCAAGCCGCTCTCTGAAATGAGATAGAATGTTTGTGGTGTGTAAACGTCATTGAATGTGATTTCTTTCAAGTTTAACGGATTTTCATCCACGCTAATGACTTTGTTTGTAGTTGAAGAAAATTTGATGTTAGCCTTTATCGTGAGTGGAAATAATTTTCTCCCGTAATCTAAGGGAATAGTTACTATATTATTACTGATTGTAATATCATCTTTGTTTAATATGATCCCTTCTGTTTGCTCAGTAATTGAGAAAGAGACAATTTCTGCGTCGTCACTTAGCTTGCTTACTTTCTCACATGAACTGAATAATCCAAGTGCTAGTAAAAGAATCCCGTAATATTTTCTCATATAAATTTAATTTTCGTAATACTCAGCAATTTTTATGCCATCCGTATAAATACGGAAATGAGGTTGATAAAGTTATCTATTGGGTATTTCATTGCAAAAGGTACTGCAAGTTATGTTTCATCGTTGTCGTCAACTGGTCGTAATTTGCGACCAGTTCTTTGATGTCACAGCTTGTGATATCAAAGCAGAAACCCTATTCATCCTTCTTTTTCTTCATATACCGCATGATATAGAATATAATACCGCCCAACAAAGCTAACAAAAGAAGACTTGAACTTATAGCTGAAATTCGGGCTCCCATGTAATAAGACTCCGGTTTGTATTCGAATGTAACGGTATGTTCTCCCGCGGGGACTATGACGGCACGTAAGATATAATCAGCCCTGAGAAGATCGGTTTTGTTACCGTCGATATAAACATTCCAGCCTTTGGGATAATATATTTCACTGAATACGGCCAATTGTTCGTTTGCCGCGGAAGTCTTGTATTCCAATTTGTTCGGGGCGTACGAGGTCAATTGTATCGTGGCGTTCTCGTCAAAATTGAAACCTTTATCTTGAATGACGGATTCAAACTCTTTGCTGATGACGGCAGATTCTCTCGGGTCTATTTGTTTCAGCCCGAGTAATTCTTCATCCGGCGTGTTCACGAGTTCATAATCCTTGACAAACCATGCGTTCCCGTAAGCGTATTTATTGTTGACGGGGGCGGAATTGGCATGCACGATGACATATTTCGTGTTCAACATATTCAACACGGTTTGCTTGGAAAGACTTTCTTCCATGGCAGAGAGTGTTGGAGAACTTTCCAGCGTTTTACCGATACTTTGCATCTCGGGATAGATGAAATAATCAATAATATCTTGGTAACGCTGTAACTTGGCGGCACTGTATCCCCCGATCGTCTTGTGATGATAACTGGTATGCGAATCATTGAACGTGTTCACGGATATATCCAGTACCCGATAATTCGGGTCTTTATCTGCAAGGATGGCTTGATCCACCGGACGAGGTTGGTATTGATTGTTAAACTCCCGTTGTTTTACAAAGTGGTCGTTATTGAGGTAACGTTTATCCACGGTCCACATATCGGCAAGAATCAATAGTCCCATGACGAACACGACATGAGTGCTTTTGATTTTCTGAATCATCCATGCCCAAATAACGACGCCCGCCAATAAGATAAATACCAAAGAACGGAATGCGTCCGAGCGAAGCAGGGATTCCCGGTCTTGGGGTAAATATTGTCTGAGCCAATCCGGGTATTGACTGTCTGCCGGTGAAACGAAACTTCCGGCTAAACCGGGTAATAACGCGAACAAGGCGCAAATACCACCGGTAACTCCTACGGCTATTTTTAATCCTTTGATCAGAGTCTTTTTCTCGTATTCCCCGTTAAGAATTTTGTTCAAGGTATATATCCCCAGCAAAGGAATGGTCAACTGCAACACGATCAACATCATGGACGGCACCCGGAATTTGTTGTATAACGGGATGTAGTCATAGAAGAAACTCGACAGGAACATGAAATTCCGTCCCCAGCCCAAGAAGAGAGCCAGTAAAGAAATTCCCACTATCCACCACTTCATGGGTCCTTTGATTAACACGAGTCCCAACACGAAAAGGAAAATGGCGATAGCTCCCATGTACATAGGTCCCGCCGTGAATGCCTGTTCGCCCCAATACAAGGGTAATTGTTGAATGATTTGATCGGCATTCGACGCTCCTTGGCTATTCAGGAATTTGTATGTTTCCGAATTTTTGTCTAACGCTCCGCCGGAAGCTCCACCCTTGAAGTTCGGTATCATCAGATTGAGGGTTTCGTCAATCCCGTAACTCCATGCGGTGGCGTATTCTTTATCCAACCCGCCTTTGGTTTGGCTATTTTGGTTCAAGGTCAATTCCGACCCGCCTCGCATCGTGTACTTGCTATATTCCCACGTCGGCCACAAGTGATTTATATTTGTGGCTGCCGCGAATAGAACCGCTACCACGAGTAACGTGACAGTTTTTAAAAAGGCGGGAAGTGCCTTTGCCTTGACGGCTTTGTATAATTGTGCTATTCCGTAGAATAAAACGATAAAAGCGAGATAATACGTGATTTGCGGGTGATTCGCCATGATTTGGAAAGCAAGTGTTATCCCGAAGAATACCGCCCCCAACCACCGATTCTTTCGGAAGGCGAAAACGACAGAAGCCAAGACCATTGGCATTAATGATATTGCCACCATCTTCGCGTTATGTCCTACTTGAAGAATTTGGAAATTGTACGAGCAGAAACCAAAAGCGAGAGCACCCACGATAGATAACCACGGGTTTACCCCGAAAGCCAGTAATAACAGGTAGAAACTGACAAGCCCTAAAATCAGATAGCTGGCAGGGCGAGGTCCCACGAACAGACCGTCATACACGTTTTTCAAGTAATTGCCTTTATATTCCGTGGAGATCATTGTGGTTGGCATCCCGCTGAACATGGAGTTTGTCCACAACGGCTCTTCTCCTGTTTGTTCCCGAAACTGTATAATCTCGTTCGCCGCCCCTCGCCACGAGGAAATATCCGATTGCATTACTATTTTGCCCTCGAATAAAGCCGGAAAGTAAGCGTAGGCAATAACGATAAATAGGATAAAAGCTACAAGATAAGGATAAAACGATTTGAGCTTCGACATCTTCATGTTTTTGTGTTTTAATGTATTCGATTTCTCGCGAAAGTAAAAAATATAATTATCAAAATAGAGGAATGTATTTAAAAATTGTGAGAAGGGGATGGTCTTGGTGGGACGATGACATTCGTGTTTCTTGAAAAATGTATGCCTTGGATTAGGCGGTAGATAAATTATTTGTATTTTTAGATTTTTATTTTTTCTCTAAAAATACAAGAGAGTTATGAAAGTTTTTATGTTGGCTAATCCGGTTGCCGTGCATACCCAAAAATGGGTGAAGTCGTTATCCGATAGAGGAATAAATATATTACTATATAGTTTTAGGCCTTACAAGGAAGAGGGGTTTTATAAAAACATGGAGAATGCGGAGGTGCGTGGCTTTACCAAGGAAAGAAATGCACGGGGGATAAAATCGTTTTTCTTGTTTAAGCTATTCTGGTACTATATCCCTTTGGTTTGGGATATCAAGCGACAGATTCGTGCTTACAAACCGGATTTGGTACATTCCCATTGCATCAGTGATAACGGTTTGTTCGGGGTTTTGTCCGGATTTCATCCTCTCTTGGTGTCTGTCTGGGGAACGGATATTTTTGTCTACCCCTCGAAAAGCGGTATTCGGAAACGAATAATCCGTTTTATATTGAAACGGACGGATCACATTCTGTCAACGAGTCACGTGATGGCAGAAGAAACCCGGAAATATACATCTCGGAAGATAGAGATCACTCCTTTTGGAGTGGACGTCAGTTTATTCCGGCAGTTGGAGAAAAAGCCCGACGGGGTATTCACCGTGGGGATTGTGAAGACGTTGGAGTATGGTTACGGGATTGATGTACTTATCGATGCTTTCGCTTTGTTCCGGAAGAAATATGCTGAAACAAGCATGAAGTTGCGTGTTGTCGGGGATGGAAGTTTGAGAGGAAAACTTGAAAAACAGGCAGAAGATTCGGGAGTAGGAGATGATATCATTTTTGAGGGGCGTGTACCGAATCATGAATTGCCGATAATATTAAATGATTTTGATGTATTTGTAGCTCTTTCGAGAAGTGAGAGTTTTGGAGTCGCGATAGTGGAAGCCATGGCATGCCAATGTCCCGTGATCGTGTCCGATGCCCCGGGATTCGTGGAAATTGTGGAAGACGGAATAAACGGGTTGATTGTGCCTAGGGAGAATGTCGCCGCTGCAGCGGAAGCCATGGAACGTCTTTTTCTGGACGACAGGTTGCGACTTGCTTTAGGAACAAGCGGTCGGGAACGAGTGGAGAAAATGTATGATTGGCAGAAAAATGTTGACACCATGATTGCTTTATATCAGCAGGTATGAGTATCTTTGTTCCCGTTTGAGAAATATTTCGTGTATAGATAAGTTTATATTTTAGCGTAAAAGATGTTCGGAGATATAAAACAGACCATGAAGCATACCGTCGTGTATGGCGTTGGAAACTTTGCTTCCAAGTTGGTCGGTTTTATTCTGATTCCGTTGTACACGAACGAAAAATTCTTTTCTCCCGTCGATTACGGGATGCTGAGCCTTCTGGACGTAACGTCCCAAGTATTGGTTGCCGCCATGGGATTGGCTTTTTATGCCGGGCTCGTGCGTTGGTATTGGGATAAGGAGTATGCGGAACGTCAGAAAAGTCTGTTCTTCACGATAATGCTGATGACCACGGTGGCAGCTGTGGGGATGGGTATGATCCTGTGGGGATTCCGGGATTCTATAGAGGGGTTGTTGTTGGCAGGGGAGAAAATGGAGTCGTTTGAACAATTGCCTTACGTGTTCAATTTGCTGTTGGTGTATTCCGTTTTATCCGCGATAGTGGCACCGGTGTTGGATCTGTTGCGGTTGAAAAGCCGTTCCGTGCAGTTCTCGGTAGTCAATATTTTGAAATTGGTCGTTACCTTGGGTGTAACTGTTTATTTTATCGTGGGGCGGCAAAAGGGAATTACCGGGGTGTACGAGGCGCAAGTGATCGGGGCTATATTCCAAATATTACTCCTGTTGCCTTTTATTATAAAAAATTCAGCCTTGAAATTGGAATTTGCGGCTATTAAGCAAATTCTTTCGTATAGCTACCCGTTGATGTTCCCCGCTATCGTGGGCGGTTTATTGACCGTTTTCGATAAATATATGCTGAATTACATGAAAGGGATGGATGATGTTGCCTTTTATGCATTCGGTTATAAAATCGGTAACACGTTGAAAATATTCATCGTTGCTTCCGTTCAATTGGCACTGACGCCCTTGATGATGAAAAAAATAAACGACCCGAACAATCGACGTTTTTATTCAAAGATATTTACTTATCTCTCTTTCGGAGGAATGTATTGTGTTTTGGGGTTAAGTTTATTATCCAGAGAATTGATTGCCTTGGTGGCGTCTAATCCTGCGTATTATGCTTCCGTGTATATCGTTCCTTTTATCACTTTCGGGATATTCTTCGGTATGTTGCGGGATGCTTCCGTTATCGGTTTACAAATCACGAAACGGACAAAAATTATCAGTTCCTCGATCATCTTGATCACGTTTATAAATCTGGGATTGAATATACTTTTGATCCCCGCGATGGGAATGTACGGGGCTGCATTGGCAACCTTGGTGGCGCAAATAATTTCTTGGGGCATACCCTACTATTTCGCGCAAAAGGCTTATCCGATACCCTACGAGTTGGGTAAGTTGGGAAAAGTTCTTGCGGTTGGTACGGCAATCTATCTTCTGAGCGTTTTGACGGCTCCGTTGAATATATGGATTGCTTTCATTATCAAGATCGGGTTGTTGGTCGCGTATCCTTTTATGCTCTATGCATGGAAATTTTACGATGACGTGGAACTTCAAAGAATCACGGGGATGTGGGATAATTGGAAATTGATGTTGGGATATTATTGGTCTTCTTTGACCTCTATGCCCCGTAAAACAGTTAATCTGGGAAAGACTGTTGTTGCCGGGCGATTGAGTAGGGAATTTAGTAAACGAAAGGCTAAATTTTTATTTTTAGTGCCTCGTAAGAGAATAGCTATAGCCTTGTTGGATAAAAGTAAATATCATAACGATTTCGCCGCGTATTACGAAACGGTGAAAGGCAAGAACTCGGTCAAGTATTTTCATCAGCAGGCGCACAAGAAAGGGGCTGAATTTCGGTCTATTGAACCGGAGTTATTCGAGAATGAGATTTTTGAAGTGAACACTTCATTGGAAGTACGGCAGGGAAAAGAGATAAAACAAGAATATTTGCAGCGGGGAAATATTACCCGGGGCGAGGGGATGGACGTGTACGGGGTGTTTATGGATGATAAACTGGTCGGGTATATCCGTACATTGCATTTGGGCGAAACGATATTTATAAATAATATATTGGGGCATGGCGCTTATCTGAAAGCAGGGGTTGTGTATTTCTTGCTTTTGGAAGTCGTGCAGCGTTGCTTTGAGCGGGACGATGTAAGGTATATCATTTATGACTCTTATTGGGGAAATTCCCGAGGGTTAGCTTTATTTAAAAAACGTTTCCATTTTGAACCGACTAAAGTGACATGGATAAACCGATGAACCGCTGGAAAAGAATATATCATAAGTTATTTCGGCAGAAAGACCGGATAGGGGAGTATGAAGCTCTTTTGAAACGGGCTTTGGAGAACGGCTATCGGGTAATGTCGTTACTTGAATGGGTGCGGGAAGATTATCCGTCGGGGCATGTTCTCTTGCTTCGTCACGATGTGGATATAGATTCCCGCGGGGCGGAAAGGATGTTCGAGGTGGAAAGGCGTTTAGGAGTTCATGCCTCTTATTATTTCCGGCATTTAACCATGAAATCCTCTCTCGTGAAACGAATGCTTCGTGAAGGGTTCGATGTTGGACTGCATTACGAAACGTTGGCCTTGAAGATGAGATACTTGCAATTGAAAGACAAAAAAGAGATTTCTTCCGAAATCCTTCTCTCCTGTCAACAACAATTAGCCGGGGAAATCCAAGAATTTAGAAAGAGTTTCGGTTCCATGACCTCTCTCTGTTCCCACGGTGCGGCTTGGAACAGGAAACTGGGCGTCCCGAATCATATTCTCGTGGACGATACGTTCAAAAAAGAGCATGATATCCTTTTCGAGGCTTACGACGAAGCTTTGAGGGAAAGAATCACGACCTACATATCGGATGCCTCGGTGACCGACGCTTCTGTCTGGCGATACGGTAAATCCCCTGTCGAGGCTATCGAGCAAGGTGATTCCGTGATCCTGTTATTGACTCACCCCGAGCATTGGAATCATCATTTTCTCTCGAATGTGCGCAAACTTTGGTTGTCTTTCTTAGATCGTTAGTATATCGTATTCAACGTGTTGCCTGCCACTACCGAGTTGTATTTCTCCAACACGGCTTTCTTCCCGTTCTCTCCCATGCGTTTCCGTTCTTCCGGGTGTTGATAGAGATAGATGATTTTTTCCGTGAGGTCGCCCACGTCTTCGTTCCGGAATACCATTCCGCCTCCGGTTTCTTCGATTAATTCCAACTGGGGGGTACAATCCGACACCAGTACGGGAGTTTCAAACAGCATGTATTGGTAAACCTTGTTGGCAATACCGGAATCATGTTGCGGATTCTTGATTAAAGGGGATAACCCGATAGCGGATTGGCGGGCAAAAACGGGAAACTCGGACAGATCCTTCCATTTGTGGTAAATGATTTGCTCTTTTATTTGAGGATCATTCATATAGGTCTTGAATACTTCTTTATCCCCTTTGTCAATAGGGCCGATAAGCAATAGTTTTATATCCGGGTATTTCGGGGCAAGTTCCTTTAACGCTTTAAAACAGGTAATCAATCCGCGGCGTACACCGATAGCCCCGAAATAGAACATGATAAAATCTTGTTTGGCAACTGTTTCGGGAGCGGTATCGTGTTTTAAAAGTTCCTCCGTGTCCGGCACGTTGGGATAAATAACGAAGCGTTTTCCCGCGAGTGACGGGTATTTTTGTTTTAACTCTTCTTGAAAGCTATGACACAACACGACGATGTTGTCGGCATATTCAAGGTATCTTTTTTCCAGTTTTTCCCAGCGTTTGGGAACCACGAGCAAACTCTTCGGGAAAGTCGTTGCCCACGTGTAGGATTGTATCGCTGCCGGGAAGTTCTCGTGCAAGTCGAGAGTGATCGGGAGCCGGTATTCGCGGCTGCCCGTGTACACGGGTTTTGCCATGTACAAATCATGCGTGTGTAAGGCTTCTACCCCGGTATTTTTTATGAAACGGCGGATTTGTTTTTGCCATATCCAGTTGTATAGCGGGAAACGGTTCACGATTCCGAACAGGATTTCTCTTTGCCTGTTTGACATCTTGAAGCGTGTGATTTTAGTTTTGCCGATAGTCCCCGATAGTCCGATATTCAGCAAATCCGGACAGAGAACGTGTATCTCGTGCCCGTGATTTTCCAAAACCTTGATCTCGTTCAGTACCCGTTGATCTCTCGTGATCTCTTTATCTAATATGACACCTATTTTCATGTCTTACTTTTTATTTCCGTAATAATTCTTTGAAAATCCCCTCACCTCTTTGCCCAACAAGGCATTCCACCCTCCCCACAGAAGCCCGAATCCGTATGCGAACACTTGAATCAACAGCGTGATGATTGACAAGAAGGCAACCGCGAGACTGTGATACTTTCCCAAAGATTGAAGGAAAGCCAGCAGGCAAACCGCCAGCAGTCCGCAACCGACAATGCTCCACAGGACATGCGTCGGGAATATTAGCCCCGTGAAACAGGTCACAATGGCTAACCCGAACAGACCGAGGATAAGGATTGCGGGTAACAAATGCACCACTTTCAACGTGTGCGGGTGACGACGGGAGAGGTTGATACGTGCCACTCCCCAGTTGAATATCTGGCGGAAGAATTTCGGGATGCTTGTCCGTCGCTTGTGGTAAACGTAAGCATCAGGAATAAGTCCTACATTGAATCCGGCATTGTATATACGCATCGAGTAATCCATGTCTTGCCCGTGGCGAAGACCTCCCATCTCTCCAATCGTGTCATGGACTTCGCGGGATATGCCCATGTTAAAACTCCGGGGATAGAAACGTCCGACATGTTTTTTATTTCCTCGCGTGCCGCCCGTGCCGATAAAAGAAGTCATGGAATAATTGATCGCTTTTAACAGAGGGGAGAAAGAGGGATGACACGTGTCGGGTCCGCCGAAAGCGTCGTAATGGTGTTCGTTTTGTACTTTCTCTATTTCACGTAGCCAATGGGGGGGAAACATGCAATCCGAATCCACGAAGATAAAATAATCTCCTTTGGCTTCCCGCATCCCGTGATTTCTTGCGGCTCCCGGACCTTGATTCTTTTGGTAGACGGCACGAATCTGCAAACCGCTTGCCGAACGGTATTGCTCTATAAATTCCCGAAAACCGTCTTTCGAACCGTCATCCACGAAAAGAAATTCAAAAAGTTCCCGATCACCTTCCATTCTTTCGGCACTATCGAGAAGTTCTTTCACTTCATCCAATCGGTTGTAAACGGCTATGATAATAGAATATTTCATACATTTTCCCTTTAATAATAAGCCTCAATATTATCTTCCACCCGTTTATAGATAAATTGCTGTTCCCAAATCGCGAGTCCTAGGATAATCCAAATGAAATTATAGTGCCACCGGAGTTTCGGGTGAGCCGGGTAATCCAAGATATACCGGATATATTCGTAATTGAATATACCTTGTTTTTCGATGTATTCCTTCGTCAGAATCTTTTCGGCGGTATCCTTCAAATCCTTCTTGAACTGGAGATACGGGTTCACCGTGAATCCCCATTTCTTCTTGGTGATGATTTTGGGCGGCAGATAAGGTTTCATGGCTTCCCGGAACAGATACTTCGTCTGGTTATTCTTGATTTTCAGTTCCACGGGCAGAGAGAACCCGAAATCCACCAGCTCCCGGTCGAGGAAAGGCACCCGTTCTTCCACGGAATGAGCCATTGACATCCGGTCGTCCGTGAGCAGGTAATCATTCACCATTTTGGACTGGAACTCCGTGTATAGCACTTGATTTAGCGCGTTCTCGTTCTTCACGTCGTTGAAAATTTTATCGAACTCCTTGTGAACCGGAATAAGTTCCGCTTGGTGTTGATGCAAAAACTTCTCCGAGTAAATATTCTTGTAGAATGGCATGTCGTAATCCCACGCGTTACGGAGGATGAGATAAAAGCGCTCCACGTCCCCGATCGAGAGAAGCATTTGCACTCCCCGTCGGTACTCGTCATACCGCAAAGACTTGGAATTATTTTGTAGTTTGAAAATAAAATCCGATTTCCAACGTCCGAAGCGTTGCATCCATCGCGGCATATGGCGGTGCCATTGGTTGAACGGGTAAACGAACTTGTGAATATCGTACCCGGCAAATAGCTCGTCCCCGCCTAATCCCCCCAGTACAACTTTCACCGTGGGGTGGACGAACGCCGACATGTTGAATCCCTGCAACAAATTGATTTTCGGTTCTTCCGCGTGCCATATAACTTGTGGCATTTGTTGCATCGGGTTCATCGACAGACTCAACGTGTGATGATTCGTATGAAAGTAATCCGCTATCTGTTGCGCGTCGGGAAATTCGTCCGTGGGTTCGTTGAATCCCATGGTAAACGTGTTGATTTCCGGTACTCCCAATTCATGCATCTTTTGCACGATAGCGGAAGAATCCAACCCTCCCGAAAGATATACTCCCACGGGGACGTCACTCACCAGCTGGCGTTTCACGGCCTGTTTGATCAACGCGTTCATCCGCTCCTTTGCTTCGTCTTCCGTGATGGAGCGATCGACATCGACAGACAATTGCCAGTAACGTTTTACCGTGAACAACCCTTTCTCGAACACGGCATAATGTGCCGGCGGGATACGTTTGATTCCCTCGAACAGGGTTTCGTTGCCTTGCGTGTACCGCAAGTTCAAGTGAACGTGTAAGGCCTTCAGGTTGAGTTGTCGCTCGTACTTGGGATGAAGGATAATGGATTTTTGCTCCGAGCCGAATACCAGTACGCCGTCTTTCAAAAAATAGTGAAGCGGTTTCACCCCGAAATGATCCCGTGCGAGAATCAAGCGCTCGTTCTTCATGTCCAGCAGGGCAAAAGCGAAAATACCGTTCAGTTTATTGAAGAACCCGGTACCGTGTTCCTCGTACAAGTGAACCAGCACCTCCGTGTCGGTAGCCGTGTAAAACACGTGTCCTTTATTTTTTAATTCTTCCCGTATCTCCTCGTAATTGTATATTTCCCCGTTGAAAATAACGCAAACCGTTTTATCCTCGTTGAATATGGGTTGATTCCCGCAAGTTGTCACGTCGATAATGGACAAGCGCCGATGCCCGAGAGTAAAATCCCGGTGGACATAGACGGCTTGGTCATCCGGACCGCGGTGTTTTATGGCGGTCAGCATTTCCGACATCAATTCTTTGTTATCCTTGTCGCGTTCAAATATTCCGGCTATTCCGCACATATTCTTTGTTGATTAATTGGACATCGGTTGCATTTTTTACAAAAGTAACACAAAAATGAGAGATACGGAATATCTATACTTATTTTATGGTTGGGCAGGCTATTCTTAACCCTTGCTCTACCTCATGAACGTATCATGGACGTAGCATGAACGTAGCATAAACGTAAATCAGTGTTTATGCTGTGTATATGCTATGTTATTGCATTATTTATAAGGTAGGGCAAGGATTATGTAGTGGTAGCAAGGGATGGGGCTATAACCTGTTCAGTTTTTTCAGAGCCTTGAATTTATGGCGATACATTTTCAGGATATTCCGGATATTGTCGTATCGGCGGAATTTTTCACTGTACGCGCGTAATTCGTCTTTACCCGTGATTTGGTGGAGTACCAGCAATTGATGGCGTACCAGCCGGAGATAGCCGATAGTGCAGGGGTCGTTTTGCGGGTAACCGGGCAGGTCGCAGCGGTTGAAGCGGGACCAGTAGCCCATGTCGAATTTAGGTAGTTGGCGGATAAGTCCTTCCACACCTTCCTTGAATAGATGGAGGGCGAGGGCATGCCCGTCGGGATTCACTTCTTCCGGGACGGCACGAATGTAATCGTGTAGACCGAAGAGCGAGAATATATGCCCGTCCAACACGCGGGTAGGGCAGGCGGCCGTGTACTCTTCATAGAACGTTTCGCCGATTGCCCGGTCAACGGAAACACCGCCTTCGGATATATCTTTCGTGAAAGGGATAAGGGCAAGTGTTGCCGCGTGCAGGTATTCCGTGTTTTGTGTCATTTGCCATGCCCGCAAGAGGATAGAGATAGCCCGGCTTTGGGTGAATGCCGATTTCCACGGGGTGGTGACGCGGTATTCCGGTTTGGCGGTTTCGGTCAGCCAGTAGCAACCCAATTCGGGCGATTCCTCTCGTTGCTGCATGAACCAATCGGCAAAACGGAGGAAATAGGCTTTCTTTTCGCTATCATGTGTTTTGAGCCAGCTATGAAACACGGCTAAAGCGTATTGCCCGATGGTGATTGGGTAATAGTAATATCCTTTTCCGTCAACCACGTCGATGTAGGAGTGCACGAGGGGAATACCCGCTTCATCAAATTGGAACGGGTGGTTGCCGCCCCGCGTGTTGATTTTGTCCTCTTCAAAAAGAAAATAATAATAAGTCAGTTCTGTGCTTTTGTTGTCCGTGCAAGTAGCCAAATGCTTGTTCTCGTTGAAATCGGTCAACAATCTTTTTCCGAAGAATAGGGCATTTTTCAGTTTCATAGGCTTGTTTATTTCGAGTGCCGGGAAAGCACGTGATTCATGAAGTGAGCCAGCTCCCCGGTGGTTGCCTCGCGGGAATAACGGGAACTGTTCGAGAACGAGTAGGCGGGTGTTTGACGTTGCCATGCCTCGTGGAGCTTGCGTAATATTCTTTTGGCACCTTCCGTGTCATTGTAGTCGACCATTTCCCCGCATTGACATTCGTCGATGATGTGGCGGGCTTCACCCTCGGTATTGCCGACGGCGAGAATGGAACGTTGAGCCCCGATGTACTCGAACAATTTTCCGGTAAGGATGCCCTTGTTGTTCGGTACGTTATCAATGACAAGTAACAGGGCGTCGGACGAGTTGATATGGCGTATCGATTCGTCGTGGGGGAGATAGGATATGTATTCCGTGTCGGCTGTCAGCCCGTTTTCCTCCACGAGTTGTCGCAGTTCGGGGCAGGTGTTCCCGATGAATTTCAGCCGGAACCGTATATTTTCTTCCCGCAATTCCCGAAGGGCGGGGAGTAAGGGTGTCGGGATACGGGTGACTGAAAGTACTCCCGTGTAAGTAATCACGGGGCAGTCGTTACGCGGGAGGGGAGCCGGACGGTTGTCGTAACCGTTGAAGACCAGACAACCGTTTCGCGGTTTTTCGCGTTTGCTTTCGAGCAATTGCAGGATGTCCTTGCTGATGGACACGATGCCATCGGCGGCATTCAAGGCGTCGTGTTCCAGACTGCGGTCTTTACGCTCGGCACGGGCACTCCTTTTCAAGTTTTGGTTGTAAACGACTTCTTTCCACGGGTCGCGATAGTCGGCAATCCACGGTTTTCCTGTTTCTCGGGCAAGGGCTTGACCGATTAGTTGCAACGAATGGGGAGGAGAGGAGGTGAGAATCAAATCAATGTTTTCCGACCGGATGATTTTCTTTCCTTCCTTCACGGCGTAACGTTTCCAACCGACACGGGCATCGGGGATGAAGAGGTTGAGCCGAATCCATTTGGAGAGGCGGGTGACGAGGTTCGGGCTTTTCTCGGAGAGAATATAGGTACCGATTGCGTCGTCTTTCTTTTTGCCGGAAACCAGTTTGAAAATGGAGAACGGTTCGAAAGTTTTTGTCTTGTACACCTTTAGGTGCGACGGGATTTCTTTTTCCAACGAGGGGTCTTTAGCGGGATATTCGCCTTTTCTGACGGTCAGTATCACGGGTTCCCACCCGTACTTGGGCAGGTATTTCGCGAAGTTTAGCACCCGTTGCACTCCCGGTCCCCCGCTTGGCGGCCAATAGTAGGTAATAATTAGAACTTTCTTTTTCATTTTATGCCTCGATTAAAGTATCGACAATCACTTTCGCGGCATGTCCGTTACCGTACAGGGGGGTAGAAAAGTTAGGATGCGGTTGCTCCCGGTAGGCTTGGATAATTCTGTCGTATGAATTTCCCGCCAAGGCGTTGTAACCGTGGGCGACGAGTTCCGTCCATTCCGTTTCGTTCCGGAGCGTGATACAATATTTCCGGAAGAAGAAAGCCTCTTTTTGTAAACCCCCGCTATCCGTCATGACGAGCGAGCATTTGTCTAGCAAGTAAATCATTTCAAGGTATCCCACGGGGTCGATGAAACGAATGGGGGAGAGTCGGGTATTATAGCCCGAAGCCTCCAGTTTAGCCCGGGTACGGGGATGAAGGGGGAGAAGGACGTCTTGCTCCCGTGAAATCGTTTCCAGTGCCCGGATGATTTCCGACAAGTATTCGGGAGTATCCGTGTTTTCAGCCCGGTGCAGGGTGGCGAGTACGAAATCCCGCTTCAGTTCGATTTGTGGCGGACGGCTGTATTGCCGGTAGAAAAGGGCGGCGTCCAGCATGACATCTCCCGATAGCACGACACGGGAGTCGAAATGGTCGAAGCCTTCGTTTTTCAGGTTTCGGGTAGCCGTTTCCGTCGGGCAGAAAAGGATATCGGAAACGCGGTCTGTCAGAATCCGGTTGATTTCTTCCGGCATGGTCATGTTGAATGAACGCAACCCGGCTTCCACGTGTGCCACCCGGATATGTAATTTCTTCGCGGCAAGAGCCCCGGCGAGGGTGGAGTTCGTGTCCCCGTACACAAGCACCCAGTCCGGTTTCTTGTCCAGAAGTACTTTTTCGATTTCTTCAAGCATCTTGCCCGTCATGGCACCGTGACTCAGGCTGTTGATATTGAGGTTGTAACCGGGAGCGGGAATCCGCATTTCCTCGAAAAACAAATCACTCATATTGGGGTCGAAGTGTTGCCCCGTGTGTATGATGGTTTCGTGAATATCATCGTGAGTGCTGATTTCTCGGCTGACTACTGCCGCTTTCACGAATTGAGGTCTTGCCCCTACGATGGTGATAATGTTCATGGAACGGGTATTATTGATTAAAAAACGCGTGTATTTGTTGTATGATATATTCTTGAACCTCCGGTTTCATTTCCGTGTGGATGGGCAGGGATAGTACCTCTTCGCTCAGTTGCTCCGACACGGGGTACGAGCCTTTCCCTTGTCCTTCGCGGAGGTAGGCTTGTTGCAGGTGTAAAGGAACCGGGTAATATATCATGCTCAGGATGCCTTGGGATTGCAGGAAAGTCTTCAGTTCATCCCTGCGTTTGTCCGCCACTCGTATCGTGTACTGGTGGAACGCGTGCGTGCTGTCGGTAGCCCGGGCGGGAAGTATAATGCCTTTGACGGAAGCCAGTCCCTCGTCGTATTTGTCGGCAACCCGGTTACGGGCGGCAGTGTATTCGCGGAGATAACGTAATTTCACGTCGAGAATGGCGGCTTGTAACGTGTCCAGCCGGGAATTGCAACCCACGATATCGTGGTGGTATTTAATCTTTTGCCCGTGATTGGCAATCATGCGGGCACGTTCTGCCAGTCGGGCGTCCCGGATAAATAAGGCTCCGCCGTCCCCGTAGCATCCCAAGTTCTTGGACGGGAAAAATGAAGTGGTGCCGATATCGCCGATACACCCGGATTTCAGTTTCCGTCCGTCGCTGAAAGTGTACTCCGCCCCGATGGATTGCGCGGCATCCTCCACCACGAAGAGGTTGTGGCGTTTGGCAATTTCCATCAAAGGCTCCATGTCGGCACATTGACCGTACAGGTGAACGGGTACGATGGCTTTCGTGCGGGGGGTGATTTTTTCTTCAATCCGGGTAACGTCTATCGTGAAGCGGTCTGCCACACAATCCGCGAACACGGGTTCCAGATGTAGTAAGGCTATCACTTCCGCCGTTGCCACGTAGGTATGGACAGGTACAATTACTTCGTCACCCGGTTGTAAGCCTAAGGCCATCAAGGCAATTTGCAGGGCATCGGTTCCGTTCCCGCAAGTTATCGCGTGCTCCACTTGATTGTATTCCGCGAGGTGTTGTTCAAATTGTTTTACCTGCGGTCCGTTGATAAATGCCGCGGAGTCGAGGACTTCCTGTATGGCGTGGTTTATCTCTTCCCGAATACGTTCGTATTGCCCGTGAAGGTCTACCATGGCTATATTCATGATGGAATATTTTATATTATTATTCTGTAATCTTTTCTACAATACCGTTTTGCAAGCGATACCGTTGTTTGCTTTCGGGACATTCGGCGATGCCGTCTTTGTCGAAATGCAGCCTATGCCCGTATTCGCTCATCCATCCCATTTGGCGTGCCGGATTCCCGACCAGCAAGGCGTAGGCGGGGACGGTTTTGGTCACGACAGCCCCGGCACCGATAAAGGCGTAAGCCCCGATGTCATGCCCGCAAACGATAGTCGCGTTTGCCCCGATTGTCGCGCCTTTACCCACGTGCGTCCGTGCGTACTGGCTTTTGCGATTCACGGCACTCCGCGGGTTCGTTACATTTGTGAACACGCAGGAGGGACCCAAAAATACGTCGTCATCGCAGGTCACACCCGTGTAGACCGATACGTTGTTTTGTACCTTCACTTGATTTCCCAGAATGACGTCGGGAGAGATTACTACATTCTGTCCGATATTGCAGTTTTCCCCGATGCGGCAGTTGCTCATGATATGTGAGAAATGCCATATTTTAGTTCCTTTTCCTATGATTGCGCCTTCGTCAATGACGGCTGTTTCGTGTGCGAAATATTCTTCCATGTCGTGTTTGTTTTTCAAAACAAAAATAGCGTTTTTTTTGACAAAAGAAAACCGCCCGGTGTGTCGGACGGTTTTCTTGGTTTGTGGTTTAGGCTATTAGTAAAATTTATATCTGGCATCGGTAACTCCTGCTTTCTTAATCAAGGCGGGAAGAGTCTGATAATAAATTTTGGTCATGTTCATTTGTAGTGCCGAATTCTTTGCAGCCTCGATTTGTTCGGGGGTAGCCGTTTCAACGGTTTTGGAATTAACTACAACTACGTACACTCCTTGATTGCCGATAATCGGTTTGGAGATTTGATTTTCCTGCAAGGTCATCACTTCAGAGATTAACTTGGGTTCGATTCCGGCTCCGGGGATTTGGAATGAACTGAAGCTGACATCTGTCGCGTCCATAACTTGTGCGTTTGCCTTTTGAGCGACAGAAAGCAAACTTTCGCTACCGGAGATAGCACCGGTCAATTCTTTCGCGATGATTTCACCTTTTTTCTTTCTGATAAGTTCGGTGCGAATCATGGGGGCTACACTGTTTAACGGTGCGATGCCTTCTTCTTGAATGTTGGTTAACACGGCAACCGTGAATTTATCCCCTGTTTCGAAAATCGGAGATTTCTCCTTGTCCATAAGGATGAATCCCGGTTTATCCGTTAAGTAAGCCTGACGGATAATCTCTCTGGCACTTTCGATACCCGGGATAGTAGCGTCGTTTTTACCTAAATTCGCGATACGCTTGGTTTGATTGTTGGCAGTAACAGCCGCGTCGAAATCGGCAAGCGTGTTGATATTGTTAGCGAAAGTACGGGCATCATTGTAGATTTTGTTGACCGTCTGTTGTGACGGGGTAATCTCTTTGGCAATGATTCCAAGTAATACTTTCTCTACCGGTTTTGTCATGTCCATTACTTGAAGAACGTGGTAACCGTAAGGAGTTTTCGTGATTTTAACTTCATTTTTCTTGGCAATAAATGCAGTGTCACTGAATGAAGGAATCATCATTTCCTGTGTAAACCATCCCAAGTCACCCCCGTTGATAGCTGAATTTTGATCCGCGGAATATTTTCTGGCAAGTTCGTCGAAGTCGCCTCCTTTACGGATTAATCCAGCCAGACTGTCCGCTAATTTCTCGGCGCGGGAAGCCTCCATCGTTTGGGTTGAAATCAAGATATGGCGGGCTTTTACAGAGTCGGGCATTACTTTACGGTCGGCTACGCGTGCAATATTGTACGCGTTGTCTTGCAAGTAAGGTCCGTACACGCCGTTACCTTTTTCAGTGAAAAGAAATTCATCCAATTCTTCATTCCCGATTTCTCCTTTTTTGTAGTATTTGGGTTGGAATCTTTTTTCGGATGAAAGATTAGCGAATTCAATCACGTTACTTGCATTGGTAAATTCCGGAATGGACTCTTTTACCCATTCTTCTGTTTCTTGAATATCTTCGGCTGAAGCGGAAACGTCAAAGTTCACGTAAACGATTTGCCGCATTTCCTGTTGTTCGAACAGGTATTTGTGTGAATTGTAATAATCTTTTATTTCGTTGTTCGTCACGCTTACGGCTGAATCGCTTACCGTGTTATAACTCTTCGAGATAAAGCTGATGTCAACAGTCGTTAAAGCATTCTCGGCGTATTCTTTTGCAACCTCGTTCGGGATAAACATACCTTTCATTAACAATGAATTGTATTTCTCTTGCTTGCGGGCTGCTTCTACCTGCTCTTCCATGTTCAACCAATATTGTTTGCTCGCTTGTGCTTGCATATTATTGGCGGGAGCATTCAAAATCATTTGTATTCTTTCTCTGGCAAGATTTTTATCGAAAGCACCGGTTTGCGGATCGGTGAACAATTGTTTGATACTGGGATGCATATTTTCCCCTAAAGTGAAATCGAACAACTCATCTCCGCTGACACCTAGCCCAAGACTTTCATATTCTTTTTGCATGATGTTTTCGGACACGATTTGATTCCACGTGTTTTCGCGAATCATTCGTTGTTGCTCTTCGTTTAGAGAAGGTAAATTGTTCATTGATTTGATCGTTTCCTCGTTCTCCGCTACCTTTTGCTGATAATCCTGAATGCTGATAGCTTCTCCGGCGATCTCTCCGACTTGATTTTTAGAGCGGTTAAGAAGGCTGGCTCCAGAACTAAGCGCATCTCCAACAATGAAAGCCACAAGGGCCAAACCAATCACGATACTAACAAGTAGTCCGCCGCGATTTCTAATTTTTTGTAATGTTGCCATTTATATTAAAATTTTATGTTTTCCACACGAAATAATCTATTTTCGAGGGTACGAATATATAAAATGGATTGGTTTTATGCAAATAAATTTTATCCCCTTCTATATATTCACTTACTCACTCTTTTTACTCTTCTTTTTTGTGGTTGTTTTTTTCGTTTTTTCTGTTGTTTTTTCTGCTGTCTTCTTTGTTGTTTTTTTCGTCGTTTTCTTTTTGGTGTCGTTACCTTTCGCTATGATAGCCATGGTTTCCTCGAACGTCAATTTATCGGCCTCTTGTCCTTTCGGGATTTTATAGTTTTCTTTATTGAAAGTAATATAAGGTCCGAAACGTCCGTTAAGGATTTGAACACCATTATCAAATTCTTTGATCTTCCGGTTTCTCTCGATTTCCCGCTTTTCCTCGATACGCTCGATAGCGGTTTCCAGCGTGATTGTACCCGGCTCGTCAACTCCTTTTTTCAAAGAAACGAAGAGCTGATTATGTTTGATGTACGGTCCGAAACGACCGATACCCACGCTGACGGGTTTGTCTTCATATTCGCCTAACTGGCGAGGAAATTTAAACAAATCAAGAGCTTCTTCCAGCGTGATGGTTTCCATTAATTGCCCTTTAAGCAGCCCGGCATACCGTACATTTTCACCCTCGCCGATTTGAGCCATAGGTCCGAAACGCCCGATACGAACGCTCACCGTTTCACCCGTTTGAGGTTCCGTTCCCAGTACGCGTTCTCCCCTGTTACGCTCCGACTCTTTCAGCGTTTTCTCCACGTTCGCGTGGAAAGGACGGTAGAAAGAGCCGATCATGGATTGCCATTCGATTTCTCCTTCAGCGATATGATCGAGTGCGGTTTCTGCTTTGGCAGTGAAATTG
Organism: Butyricimonas hominis; assembly: GCF_014287455.1. NCBI lineage: Bacteria > Pseudomonadati > Bacteroidota > Bacteroidia > Bacteroidales > Odoribacteraceae > Butyricimonas > Butyricimonas hominis. The sequence continues at coordinate 538,401 of NZ_JACOOH010000001.1, read as the reverse complement.
TAATCCATGATGTTGGTAAAATACTGGGACAAGAAATCAGTAACGACCATCCCGATATCCGAGGGGAAAAGTTTCTTCTTTTCTGCCCCGAAAGTCTTCTTGATCTTGTTTATTTTGATATTTTGTCCTTTCAAATCGATTTGGTCCAGTTCCCGGTCAACCCCGTCCCGGCTTTCCCGGAGAATGTAACCTCTGTTTTGAATCGTGGTAATTGTCGGCGCGTAGGTAGAGGGACGCCCGATACCCAAGGTCTCCATTTTTTTCACGAGGCTTGCCTCCGTGTAACGGGGCGGGTGCAGCGTGTATTGTTCCTGTGCCTGCACAAGCGAGCGTTCCAGTTGGTCGCCCTTGCGAATGGCGGGTAGTAATGCTGCCTCGTCATCTTCTTTCTCGTCATCGAACGATTCCATGTAAACTTTCAAGAAACCGTCGAAGATGATGACTTCTCCCTCGGCCTCGAATTTATATTTTTGTCCCGAAATGGCAATGGTTACGGTAGTTTTTTCCAGTTCCGCGTCTGCCATTTGGGATGCCAGTGTCCGTTTACGGATCAAGGCGTAAAGTTGCTGCTCGTTACGATCCCCGCTAATGGATTCTTTGTCCATGTAAGTCGGGCGGATAGCCTCGTGGGCTTCCTGTGCCCCTTTGGTTTTGGTCGCGTAATTCCGTGGCTTGGAATATTTTTCTCCAAGGGCATTCGTGATCACTGCTTTGGCTGCACCGATAGCCAGTTGGGACAGGTTCACGGAGTCCGTTCTCATGTAAGTGATCGATCCCTGCTCGTAAAGCTTTTGTGCCACGGACATGGTTTGGGAAACGGAGAAACCGAGTTTCCGGGATGCTTCCTGTTGTAACGTGGAAGTCGTGAAAGGCGGAGCCGGTTTACGACTGGTCGGTCTTGTTACCACATCGCTGACCGAGAAGGATGCTTCTTTACAAGCTTCTAAGAACTTGAGTGTTTCTTCCTGCGTGGAGAAACGCTCGGATAATTCCGCTTTCAGGGGTGTGATATTCCCGTTAGCATCTTTCGTTTCGAATGTACCGATTACTTTATAGTACTTTTGTTCCTCGAAATGATTGATTTCCCGCTCTCTCTCCACGATGAGTTTTACCGCCACGGATTGAACCCGTCCGGCAGAAAGCGATGGTTTTACCTTCTTCCAGAGAACCGGAGAAACTTCAAATCCCACCAGTCGGTCGAGTACCCGACGGGCTTGTTGGGCGTTCACCAAGTTACCGTCAATATCCCGCGGGTTATTGATGGCATGCAGTATGGCATCTTTCGTGATCTCGTGAAAAACAATCCGTTTCGTGTTTTCCTTTTTTAAGCCGAGTACTTCAAACAAGTGCCAGGCAATGGCTTCTCCCTCGCGGTCCTCATCGGAAGCCAGCCACACGGTCTTGGCCTCTTTCGCGAGTTGCTTCAACTCTTTTACAATCGCTTTTTTATCGGGAGATATTTCGTATTGGGGTTGGAAATTATGTTCTATATCTATCCCTAAATCTTTTTTTTCAAGATCCCGGATATGTCCGAAGCTGGACTTTACAACATAATCTTTTCCTAAAAAACGTTCAATCGTCTTGGCTTTCGCCGGAGACTCGACAATTACTAAATTTTCAATCATACACGATTCTCTTTTACTTTTCGCTTCCCACGGAAGCAGAGTTATCGCTTTTTCAAGCAGTTCGTCCTAAAATTAGGGTGCAAACTTACGTAAAACAATTGAAAATGAAAAACGGTTGACAATTATAAATGAAAAAGAAATGGGATATAAGGTCTGTAAAGTCCATAAAGTCCGTAAGGTCGAAAGTCCATGAATCCTCGTGGGGCAATTTGTCTATGGCAGCTAGTGCTACCGATAAATATGTCCGAAGGACTCTAGTGACTTTATAGACCTTATGGACTTTCGACCTTATAGACTCTTATAGATATTTATCCGCGATTTTTTTCCAGCGGGCTTTTTGTGCGTCAGTGCCTCGGGTAGTAAGTTGCGACAAATAGTAATTTAATAACCGTTTGTCTGCTTTTACTTTTGGCATCTCTTTCTCGCAAGTAGCCAGAAAACGATCGACATTGCCATTCTTTACCGCTCTACCGATAGCCACAAGCCCGAGCAATGATTTCTCGTTGCTTAGTTTCAAACTTTTCACTTCTTTCGTGATCTCGTCAAATCGGGTTGCTTTGATTGCCTGTCCTTTCGTGGCAAGGATTTCCATGAGTTCCCGTTGTAAATCTTTGCTCAGTCTTGTATCAACAACTTCTTTTCCTTTTGTAGCGTTGAATTTTGCCCGGTTGGCCAACAGGAATTTCTCCGCGTCGGAACCTTTTGGGCTAAGTTCTTTTCTGTCAAAGATAAACCAATAGTCGGGAGATACTTTCTCTTCGTCACTCAAGGTTATAAACAATTCATTTGCCACGTCTTTCGCTGCCGGATCATACAGGTCGAGTAATGTTTGGGCGTAAGAAGCCAAAAATGCTTTGTCCCGGTTTCCTTCATTGTATTTGGTAATGGAAGTTCCGAGAGCTTTTTCATCATCGAAAGATTCTTCTACCCGCTTGATAAATTCTTCACCTTCACCGCCGCCTACAAGTTTGTGGCGGATACTTCCGTCCGGGTTCACGATGACAAAAGTCGGGTAGGCTCTGACACCGAATTTCTTGCCTAATTCCGGACCTTCACCTTTCTCCATGTCATATTTCACGCAAATGAAATTCTTGTTGAAGAAATCACCCACGTTCTCTTGTGTGAATACCTTGTTTGCCATGTATTGGCAGGGACCGCACCAGCTGGTATAGCAGTCGATAAAGAGCCTCTTCCGTTGTTGTTTCGCTTTCTCCAAGGCTTGTTCATAAGTCAATTCTTGGAAATATATTCCCGTGTGAGCGGCAATTTTGAAACCCTCGAAAACTGTTTCCAGATACGCTTTTTCTCTTCCGGGAGCGGCATTCTCGATGAATTTATTTCCTAAAGCCGCGATACGGCCGGCTTGCTCTTTCGTTGCTTTGGGTTTGAGCGTGGTGAGAGCTGAAACGATAGACCATACATCGTTGCCGGAATCTTCTCGTGAAGCCAACGCGATGACTTTCTCTACATCCCCGTTCACGGCGGCCTCGATCAAGTCAAGTTTTGCCGTTAATTGGTCTTTCTTTTCCAAGTCGAGGTTAGCTAATTCCTGACGGATTTGATTCAGTTGAGCGGCAGGCTCTTTTGCTCCGCGACGCATGGTATTGTCGATAGCTCTGCTATAATTATTATATAGGTATGAATCCACCTTCTCTTTGCCGATATTTTTTCTAAAAGTGACGACATTATTCACGACAAGTTTGAAATTGTCAGAACCGTAACCGTCATTTTCCATGATCGGCCAATATTCTTTTTTCATTTTGTCCTTATCTTTTAGAACGGCATTTAGTTTTTCGCTTACTTCCGTGCTTTTGGCTTTGTCATAGGCGTCAAGTAAGGCAATCTGATAAGCGATAAGTTGTTTCTTGTTCATTTTCCCCTTCTCGTACAACTTGTTCAAGTAGTCGAGAGAGGTTTTCTCGTTCAATCCTTTTTCAATTCGGGCGATAAAATCGTCAACCTCGCCACCGCCAACGACAGTATGTTGCATAGTTCCGTCGGGGCGAATAATAAAGAAAGTCGGGTAGGCTCTGACGCCGAATCTTTTTGCCAGTTCGGGACCTTCACCCTTCTCCATGTCAAATTTCACGCAGACGAATTTCGGGTTGAAATATTCTCCCGCTTTCTCTTGTGGAAAAACATTTTCAGTCATGTACTTGCATGGACCACACCACGTCGTGTAGCAATCCATGAAGATGAGTTTATTCTCCGCTTTAGCTTTCGCCAAGGCTTCGTCGAATGTAAGATGTTCGAAGTTCACCCCCTGTCCGAAAACAGTAAAGCTGAGCATCAATAAGGTAATAATCGAGATAAGGCTTTTCATAATTTGAATAATAAATATGGGTAAATTTTGACGCAAGATAGGAAAGAAAAATAAGTGTATCTTTTCTAAATTAGGTCTTAACGAATCTTTAACAATATTCAAATACTTATCAAGGGAAGATGATTAAAAAAAGGAGGGTGTGTCAAACACACCCTCTCGTTGATTCGTTTTGTCAAAATTGTGTAAGCCTAAACTAAAGCCCTTCTAAAGCATCAAGGAATTTAACGGTTTCCGGGTCAGAGGGGCGGCTCATTTTTGCATTAATAACCTTGCCTTCCCGGTCAATTAGAATGAAATGTGGGATAGCCGTTATCATATATGCATCCATAAAAGCATCAGAAGCTCCGGCAAATAATTGAATGCCTTCTAATTTATCTTCTTTCACGACCTTTTCCCAAGCGCTTTTGTCTTGGTCGCACGAAACACTAACGAAACAAATGTTTTTTCCGGCGTATCTTTCTTCCAGTTTTTTCAACATGGGTTGTTCTCGGCGGCAGGGACCGCACCAAGTTGCCCAGTTATCGATATAGACATATTTTCCGGCAAAATCCGACAAGTGGACTTCCTTCCCGTTGATGTCCTTGTAAGTGAATGAAGGTGAGGGCTGTCCCGGGGCAATTCTGCGCCATTTATCACATAATGCGTTGAAAGCCGCTATTTTTTTCGGGTCGTGAACTTTAGTTTTGTAGATAGGGGCTAATTCCTCTAACTTGCCTATTCCTTCACCTGCGACGTGGTCGGAGATGATGTAGTCTACCATGAATTCTGCGACGGCCGGATTCTTGAAATGCTGGCAAACGTAATTCAATTGCTCTTTGATATACAAGAAATCTTCGAATTCCGGCATATTGTTAATAGAGATATAGGATACCATCTTTTTCATGTATTCTTGGTAAACTCCCATTCCCAGCATATCTTCATCTTCGGTGAAAACTTCGGCCAGTTTATTGAAATAGGCATCGGGATATTGGTATTCGAAATTTTCGATAGCGTAAAGATGTGCGGAACGGTATTCCAGCAGGCTACTGAAAACGGTGTACTTTAATCTCTTTTTTTCAAGATTGTTAAAGTAGTTATCAAATCCTTGGGCATCCAGATTTTTGTAAAGTTTTTCTAGCTGTTTATCCAAAGAAGCGGCGAATTCAGTTTCGCTTAACTTGTAATCGGGGGTAAAACTAAAGTCCGTGTTATTCAAATACTGGTTCTTTTTAGCTCCCTCCCCGGAAAAAGTCGGTACTGCTTTTCTTCCCTCCATTTTCACGGAAAGCTCGAAGCTTTTTCCCGGTTCAACGTACAATAAAACGTGTTTTTGTCCGAAGAACATAGCCCCGTAAGCCGGTTCAAACTTTTTGAGTAATGTAAATGTGGTGGAATTATTCGCGGTTAAAGCCTGTGTATAAATAGAATCCTTGGTCATTAACACTGCCTCAGGATAAAGTTGCGTATCCTCGACATGAAAACCGACATGGGTTTCAGGTGTTGTGTTACAGGATACCAAAGCTATGAACATCATAGCTAAAATAGTCAGTCTACTCCTCATAACTTTTATTTAAAAATATTTAGTTTCTCCTTGTTTTGCGCGTCTATTTGTTTTGCTTTTTGAGTGTATTCCTCGGCTTTGTTCTGGTCGCCCAGTTTCGCGTAACCTTTGGCAAGTACATTGTAACAATTGGTGACAATCCAATCGTTCCCGATTTCATTGGCTTGTTGAGCTTGGTACAGGTAATCCAGACAGCGTTGAATTAATTGTTTGTCTTCCAGATGCTCGATAGTGTACTCGAACCAGTTTTTAACCCATTCCAAATAGGCTGCGAGATGATGTTCCCCCAAGTAGATTAATCGATAGGCCAACTCTTCTGAATCTTGATTTAAATAACTTTCTTCGAGTCGTACGTAAGCCAGATATTCGGGGAAATTTTTCACCGGATTGTTTAATGTTACTTCCAACTCCTTAAGTTGTTTTTTCAATTCGGCTATTGTGTCTTGATTTTGTGTCTTGAAACCGGTTTTGATAATATCGCTAATCTGATAATAAGCGTTGATTGCTAACATCCATTCCAAATCGTATCGGTCGAATCCTCGTTGAGCAAATTCATCCAGATGTTTGAGTACAAATTGATATTCTTCCGTCTTGGGGTGTTGAATGTATTCGGCTCCCAGTTCCCATATTTGCGGATTTAACAAACTGTCAACGGGAAATTGTTTCACGTACGCTCGTTTGACATCGGCATATTTTTCATTTTCACCGGATTTAAGCAACAAGTCAAGATAAGTCATGACAAAATCGTAATCCCGTTTCCCGTTCAAGTATTCTTTTTCCAAAGCCTGCCATGTTTTTCCGTCCACGCCGTTTTGAATGGCCTCCAGAATCTCTTCGGCGGGGAATGCCCCCACGATACGTTGCATCACGGAACCGTCCGGGCGGATTAATAATAGGGTAGGGAATGCAGAAATCAGTTCCCGGTATTTGCGAGCGAATTCCAACCCGTTAGGTTTTTCTACATCATACTTCACGCTGACGAATTTCTTGTTAACGTAGTCACCCACGTCTTTCTGCGTGAAAACTTCAGCGGCTAACTTTTTGCAAGGACCGCACCAGCTCGTGTAGCAATCCACAAAAATTAGTTTTCGTTGTTTTTTGGCGGTTTTCACCACTTCTTCCCAAGGTTCATTATCCAGAAATTTGATACCTTTTCCCGCTTCTTGAGCGTACACCATAATCGTGGCAACCAGCCATACGCTTAACAGTAAAATTTTTTTCATACAATTAGAACTATTTTCAATGTTGATAAAATCTTTATTTCTTGCTTTCCAATTTTTGATTGGCTAGAGTGATGACTTCGTCGAAGCCCTCTTGCACCCAGCTTGATTTCGAACTGATTTCTTTCATGTACTCGGCGATATTGATACAGCGCTTTAAACGGGCTTCGTTATTTAAATTTCGAGCCAGATATTTTAGCATATCGGAAAGGAAAAGGTCTCGATTCGCAAAACCGCATTCGACTAGTACGCACAATCTTTCGTATAATTGGTTCGTGTCATTCTTTATCTTGCTTTCGACAATAGAAAGTTCGGCAAGTGATTCGGGAAATCCTTTCACCGGCTTTTTCAATAGTGTTCGCAGGTAATCGATTTTTTCTTGTAACTTGGCAAGTGAATCCTCGCTATGTTTTTGATTGGAAACAAGAAAAATAGAATTTACGGCAAATCCCATCTCTTCGCTTAACTTGCTTTCCAACTGGTAACGATTCACGAGTCCCTTGCTATCCAAGTCGTCGATATGTTCCACCGCGAAGCGGAATTCCGGACTGAAAGGTGTTTGTATCACGAACTTTCCCACGATATCCCAGATATCTTTGTTAAGCAGACTGTCAATGGGGAAGCGGGAGGCATATTCCCGAGCCACCTTCTCGTACTCTTTTCGTTCGCTGGCTGTTTCCAATAAATGTAAGAACTTTTGGATAAAACTCCATTCCCGGTTTCCTCTGTCGTACTCTTTTCTCAGGTTGTAAATGGTGTTCCCTTGCAATCCTTCTTCGATGGCGGCGATTAATTCATCCGCGGGACGACAGCCCGATACTTTATGAATGACTTCGCCTTGTGCGGTTAGAATTAGCATTGTCGGGAAAACCTTAATCTCTTTTTCGTATTGTTTCCCTACCGCTAATCCCTCTCCTTTTTCCACGTCGTATTTGGCATTGACGAAACGTTTGTTCAAATATTCCCCCATTTTTTCTTGGGGGAATATTTCTGTGGCTAATTGTTTGCAAGGACCGCACCAGCTCGTGTAGCAATCCACGAAAATCAATTTATTTTCCCGTTGCGCCCGTTGCAGTACCTCCTGCCACGGACGGTTATCCATGAACCGGGTACCACTTTGGGCGAAAGTCACGAGTGAAAAAAATAGAATGGATACAACTGTATAAACTCTTTTCATATTCTAATCTTATTTAACATCACGAACTAAACGTACACTTAAACCTTTTGCTGTCATCATAGAGAAACGCCGGATATCGGAACGATTGTAAGAAATCATACGAGTCCATGCATATCCTGACGTGCGGGAATCTAGGGTTGATGTCCAATAAATGCCATCAACCATGAAATTGCGTACACCTGAGCCTCCGGTAGTGTAGTAATATCCGCTACAAGTCAATCCCAGACCGCTGCCCGTGTTACCCTGCATCATCAATTGTCCCTCGAAATCACCTCGCCATTCTTCTGCGTCGCAATCTTGCCGGGACATACCCAAATGGTGTTCCAATGCCTTCCAGTCCTCGTCTGTCGGTAAACGCCATTCCTCGACAGCTAATGAATTTGCACCTTCAAACGTGTACACGTAACCGTATTTTGATAAATTCTCTTCCGTTATGTATTTCTCGTCTTTGAAAAAAGTGCCGGGAGCGGTTTCCGTTCTCATGTTCTCGCATAACCAATCCTGGTTTCCGTAACGAACCCAGTGATACGTGTTCCCGTCTTGGGGATTTACCCATGTTCCTTCCGCTTCGGGGTGAATGACGGGAATTTCTTTTTCGTCATTGTCATCCGAACAGGCATACCCCAGTACGCATATGATTGATAAAACTAAAATCATGTATTTCATAATAGAATCTTTTTGAATTAATAAACCTTTACCCCGAGATTTTCAAATATCTTCACCAAAGCCTCTTTTTTCAAGTGAACTAATGGATATTTCTCCTTGTCGTATTTCTCGTTGAACTCCTCTTCCGTCAACTTGAATATCTCCATCACGTATGCTAACAGGTCGTTTTTTTTCGAGTAAAAACTGCGTCCCCAGTCATACCTGAAGGTTTCCAGAAATCCGGCTTCCAATGGCGTATCGTCGTAATCCGGAAATTTGCCGTATGTATCTTGGGAATATTGGTAGAAAGAGTCGTACTCGCTATCTGCTATTTGCGTGTGATTTTTAGCCATGATAATAGACATAATAGCTCTTTTGTAAGCATCGCGAGCGGCTTCGTCCATTTGGTAATAATTATTGTAAGCCACTAAAGTTGCGTTATATCCCGTGTAAGCGGCTCTTTCTACTTCGGGACCGTAGTCGTCACTCCACTTAGATTCCTCTCTGACAAAGAATTGGTCTACCATGAAGAACGTGTATGGATAGAGTGCAGGAATGAGTCTGGGTAGAATTTCTTCTTTTGCGAACTTTGCCGCCAACTCTTTGTCTTGAATATTTTTCAAATAAGTATGTCGTAATAAAATGTTTTCGCTGTACCCCGTTATTTGGTATTTTAAATCAAGTACCACGCATTCCGGCTCTGAACTACCGGGTGTTGTGAGTGCGCGATAATATAAGGAATCATTGAAAATCAGATAGCACGTCGTGTTTTCGTAAAAATCCCTTCGGATTTTCATCTCTTCTTTCGAGGAGAAATCCGGCATGTCAAACATATTTCGGTCCACGTTGGAAGGTGTAACATCCTCATCTTTGGAGCAACACCATAATGCGCACGTGAGAACTAAAAGTAATATAGTATGTTTCATATTTTTATTATTTTATCTGTTTATACTCGCGTTCGTTTCTTGGATTATCGGGCATTCCGTAATTCGACTCCAGCTCGGCATCGGGTATCGGTAATACCCAAGCTCCGTCATGTGGTTCCAAGGTATAGATTCTATGAAGTGAAGTTTCGTATTGCTCTGAGGAGGAGTTATATTTGAATAACGCGTACGTGTTGGTTAATGTTTTCTCTTCCGGGTACAATTCGTTTACCATGTAACGGCGTAAATCAAACCAGCGGTGTCCTTCAAAACATAATTCTCGCCGGCGTTCCAAGCGGATAGCTTCCACCAAAGCTTTGCCCGTCAGGAAATGCTCCTCCGTGTAGTTGGGGAAACGGTGTTTTCTTAGCGTGTTGTATGCGTTTTGTGCTTCTGTCGTGTACTCGTTACCCAAACAGGCTGCCGCTTCCGCCAAGTTCAAGTATGCTTCCGCCGTGCGTAAAATGAAATTGTCCGATATCTCGCGAATCCCGTATGTCGTGAAGACTTTCGTGTATTTGTATACTCCTTCTTCCACGGCTCCGAAGAAAAATTGTTTGCGTAAATCATTTTCGGAATAGCATTTCATTAAATCATCCGATGCAGAAAAATTGCCTGCTTTTTGGGTTAAATTGTACCCGATATAATTGCTTCCCATCGTGAAAATTAATTCCGGGGATGATTGATTCAAAAACATCTCTCCTTGGAAACCATTTAAATCAGTCAAGTTAGATTGTTCTTCGAGGCAGGCTTTTGCCCATTTTACAGCTTCTGCATAATTTTGCATGTACAGGTAAACCCGGCTTAACATGAGGCATGTAGCCTGATGGCTTGTTCGGGTAACCGATTTGCGTGAGATTCCTTTTAGATAATTTTCGGCTTCCAGTAAATCTTTCACCACTTGTTCATAAGTTTTCTCTACGGTAGCCCGGGTATACACCTTATCCTCGATATATTCGGTTAATTTTAAAGGGACAGCCAAGTCCGTTTGGGCAGTGGCGGTGGAATAGGGTTTGCCGTACAAATTCGCTAAAATGAAATAGTAAGCTCCGCGCAAGAAATGGGCTTCCCCTTTGATTCGATTTACATTTTGCTGGTCGTTAGTCGTTTCGACCTTTTGGTTATCGATTTGCGACAAAACGGTATTGGCAATATTGATATGTTTGTATAGATTATTCCAATCTTGGCTTTCAGTCCAAGTGGAAGTTCCTTCATGGTCTTTATTCACCTCTCGTTGCCATGTGTAGAACCCGTAGAACAGTCTTAAAGTTTCATCGCCGTACCAATCATCGAACTCGCCTGAGGTGCGTACTTCGGTTTCATCAGCCATAAAGTGAATGTACGGGTAGTAGGTATCTTTAGCCGAGCTGGTGTACTTGTTGGATTTAGTACACTTCATATATCCGGACCCTAGAAGCAGTTCGTCTAAATCCGTGTATGATTGTACATATGCCTGGTCGTGAGAATATTCTGTTAAAAAACTGTCACAAGCGAAACAAGTGCAGCATAATATTCCGATTAGAGAAGAAAATTTATATCTTTTCATGTGTGTTGTAATTTAAAATGAAACATACAATCCGAAAGAAAACGTCGGACGTTCGGACAACTGTATCGTGGTAAATCCGCCTTGTGTCGGTGTCTGTCCTTTCAATTTTGAGGAACAGAAAATGAACGGATTATTCGTTGACAGCGATAGTTCCAAGCGTTGTAATTTCCATTTCGAAATCAACTCGTTCGGGAATGAATAAGTTAAAGTCATGGTAGTACATTTCAAATAGTCTGCACTTACCACCCGGAGGTCGCTGTAATTATACATATTCCATGCAGAACCGCCGAAAGTAGGTAATAGGTCGCCATATGAGGACCAGTGCACGTCGTAGCCGGAAACTCCGCCATTCATAATCACCGGGATATCGGTGTACATTTCATCTCCCGGGCGTTGCCAACGGTCGAGGAAATCTCGATTCACGTTTTGTTCCGGACCGAAATCTTGATTGTCGAATAGCTTGAACAAGCGGGTTTTGGCACCGAGACTATAAGCCAATGTCATATTCAACCTGAAATTCTTGTAAGTGAATGTATTATTAAAGCTACCCGAAAATTTGGGTTCTCGAGAACCGGATGCTTCCAGTATGGTAGTAAATATATCGTGTTTACTTTTACCGTACAGGCGTTCGGGATTTTCTTTATAATCGTAGAACAGGGGACCTCCGTCTAGCGGGCTCAATCCTTTGAAACGATACGAGAAAAATGTATTTACCGGGTTCCCTTTGGTGATAACGGTACCGTCCAAGAAGTGGTCCACGTTAAATTCATCCGTCGAGGGTTTAGTTTCTACCCGGTTGAACGTTTTGGAAATAGAAGTAGAAAGCGACCAGCGGAAATCTTGCGTTTGAACGGGAACTCCGGTCAGTGACACATTATATCCCCGGTTTAGAACTTCCCCGCTATTAACCGTGTAAGAATCAATACCGTTTACACCGGAAATCTTTTTTGAAAGGAAAGCGTCTTTCGTTTTTTTATGATAGAAATCCGAACTAACCATCAAACGGCGGTTCAGAATGGAGAACTCAATTCCCGCGTTTAATGAACTGGTGCGTTCCCATTTCAAATTTGGGTTCGGGTAAATGGAAACTTCCGAGAGTAATTCGTGATAATACTCGTCCATCGGCAACTTCTTGATAATCATCTCCGGGGACTGTCCATCTTGCATATTTCCTTGGTACCCGTAGGAAAATTTCAAATGCAAAAAGTCGAAGAAATCAGTAACTTGGAATTGTTCCAGCGGGTTATAAGACAGGGATGCCGACCACACGGGTAATAACTTGTCGTTACTCTGTGAACCGAAACGGTTGGAACCGTCATAGCGGGCATTGGCATTCAAGGTAATCCAATTCTGATAGGAATAAGAGATGCTTGCGTAAGCCGCCACGAGGTTGGTTAAATTATCCGTCAACGTGGGACGGTTATTCAGTAGCCAAGCATCGAATTTCGGGTAATCACCTTGATTGAAAGTGGCAAACTGCATTCCTCGGTCGGGATAATAACCTCGATTGATGATATCCGTACCGACATATTTGGAAGAACTGGCTTCGAAACCGAATGACGCGTTAATATTGTGTTGCTCCTCCTGTCCGAAATATTTGTTAGCGTCGAGTTGGAAACGAATCGTGTAATTTTCATTTCGTGTTGTTTGTTGTTTTAACTCGCCACCCGCGGGCAACTCACTCTCTGCGGCGTCAAATTCTTCCCCGAGTTCGCCATGTCGCAGTTGGGCGGCGTAAAAAGTTTCGGCACCCCAGTAAGACGTGATATCTGTGTTGGAGATAGAGTAAGCGAAAATCCCGTTAAGCTTTAACCAAGAGAGAGGATTGTACAACAGATTGGCTTGAAACTGTAACGAGGAACCTTCTTGGCTGCATCCGCTATTTTCCAATTCATTTAAAATATTGAATTTGTAAAGGTTCGAGCCCGAGTATTTTTTGTAATAAAATAAAGTCCCGTCTTCATTTCGAAAAGGAATAGCCCGGCTAGTGTTATAAGCATAGTCAATGGGAGCTAAATCATTTTGGTAATATTTTCGGGTACTTTTATTACCGTCAATTCCTAGCGAGAGAGAAACGCGGTCTGAAAAATGAATATCCAGATTCAATTTTGCCGTGTAACGGTCGTTGCGGTTAAATTCAATCACGTCATTATCATCCGTGTAACCGATGGAAGCGTAGTAGCGGATTAATTCGGAACCCCCGCTTAGGCTCACGGTATGTTGCGAGGAAAAAGCATCATTCCCCAGCACGGAAAACCAGTCTGTATTCAAGGATTCCAAATCTGAAACTTGCTTGACAAACTCGTCATAGGATATTTGTTTCGCGTACAATTGGGCGTATAGATATTCGTAACCCACAAGGCTCACGCGATTAGAGAAATTGTAATTGCTATTCAATAAGTCCCGGGAAAATTGCACCCGCTCTTTGGAAGTCATCACGTCAATGTGTCGGTCGCTGTAACGGGGGCGGAATTTTAATGTTCCCGTCATGTTGTAACTCACCATCGGGGCACCGAGATGCCCTCTCTTGGTTGTGATAACAATCACTCCGTTAGCCGCTTTCGTCCCGTAGAGAGCGGTTGCCGAGGCATCTTTCAGAACATCGATACGTTCGATATCCTGCGGGTTTAACCCGGAGATAGCATTACCGATACGATTAATATAGTCGGGGTTGTTCAACTCCTCGGGAGATATATTTACCGGGTCTTGTTGCACAATCCCGTCAATCACCCAAAGCGGTTCCCGGTTTCCAATCAGGGTAGAGGTTCCTCGAATACGCAATTTCGGGGCCACCCCGATTTCTCCCGAGTTGGTCATGGAAACCAAATCCGGAATTTGACCTTCCAGCATCTGGTCGATAGAGGTAACCCCGGGGCGCATAATATCTGCCGCTTTTACCGAAGTGATGGCACTTGTGTTTTTTCGTTTGTCTACTACTTGGTAACCCGTGATAACCACTTCATCAATGGTCTGCGTATCCTCCTCGAGGGTGATAGTCATCGCTTTATTGGGAGTTGCGACAGCTTCTTTGGTTTTCATCCCCACGAAAGAAAATACAAGTGTTATTCTCTCTTGTTCCTTCACGTTCAAGGTGAACCCACCTTGCGCGTCAGTGGAAACACCGATAGCAGTTCCCTTGATTACAACGGTAACTCCCGGTAGGGGAACACCTTGCACGTCTTTTACCGTACCGGTCAACTTTACTGTTTTGTTCTCTTTTTCAGGTGCTTTGCTGATAACGAAAGTCCCGTTGACCTCTTTGTAAACGAGCGAAGTTTTAGCCAATAATTGCGAGAGTACATCTGTAAGTTCCTTTTCTACAAAATTAGTGTCCTCGCATTTAATCTGCTTCGTGTAATCGGCATCGTACAGGATACGCACCCCCGTTTGGTTCTTCAATTGTAATAGAACCGTGTAAAGGTCCATGTTCTTGACCTCTAGGGTGACTTTTTGTGAGAAGACTTCTGTATAAGAACAGAATAGCATTAAAAACAATAATGAAAACTTCATTTTTGAAAGAAAAATTTTCATCCAATGCGGCCTTTTCCGCGTATTAAATGGATTTTTTTTCATAATTTCGAAAACTAATTGGTTATACTATTAATTAGGCGAGAGAAGTTCCGTGTTCGGCGCCAACCAGAACGGGACTTTTCTTCGTTTATCTTGATTTCCTTACAATTATCGTGTGTCCATAAATGTCAAATTTTATACCTGTTCCTGTTTCAAAAACTTCTAAGAAAGACTTTATATCCGAATACTTCTCGATAGTTCCCGAGAAATGCCGTCCTTTTAAATCCTCCGAGTCAAAACGTATATTTATGTCATACCATCGTGACAGCGTGCGCATGATATTTTCCAGTGTTTCATCCTCGAAGCAGAATAAATTATCCTTCCACGCCGTGTATACGCGGGTGTCCACCGTGGTAACGGAAATACTGTCGCTTACCGTGTTATAAACCAGATGTTGGGAAGGAGTCAGCGACACGGAATCCCCGTTTTCTGCCTTGAACCGGACTGCGCCCGTCACGAGGGTGACTTCCACGACCGAATTCTCGTAATCGGACGTGCAGAACTCCGTGCCTAACACCGTGACCTCACCTTTATCCAATCTCACGATAAAAGGAGAGTCCGGGTTCCGGGTAACATCGAAATAAACCTCTCCCTTGCAATATACCGTCCGGTTGTTCGCGTTGAACCGCGTGGGGAAACGTAATTCCGATTCCGAGTTTAACCAGACTTGCGTCCCGTCCGACAGGGTTAAATTGTACTCGCCCCCTCTCGGTACGCTCAACGTGTGGTATTGTGTTTCTGTTTGGGATGGAGCAATGGCATTATTGAATATACTCAACCCGCACGAATCCACTTTAAACTCGCTATCCTTCACTTGGAACACTTTCGCCGTTTCCCGGATATCCCAGCTTGTCCCGTCGGACAGCGTTAGGGTGGCTTTCTTGTACCCCGGCTCAATCTTCTTGACGGGCTTCACTTCGGGAGATTCCTGAGTCAAGAAAATGGTGAGAGAGAACAATAGCATAATACTCGCCGCGACACTCCATCGTGTCATTAAGTGGCGGCGACGATATTTTCGGTATTGCAATTTCCGGAAAGCCTTATTCGCGTCATACTTCAATGCCTTCTTGGATTGCTTGGCAAGCGTGTCCCAATCCTTGTATTTGTCCGTCAGCCGCCCGGAATCCTCTTGTGAATCCCTGCCTTCCCCAAGCAGAATCTTCTTGAGCAATCTTCCGGATATACCATCTATTTCGTCCCAATGAGCCATAAATGTGTTATTAATTTATCAATAAAACACCTGAGGTACAAAAACGGGTAACAAAAATTTCAAGAAAAATATAAAGAGAATGCATATTACATTTTCTGTTATTACATTTTTTGTAATAACAGATTACAAATCTTTAGAATAAATTCGGGAACGACGTCACGAGCAGGATGCTCCAGCATTCCCCGAGTTCTTCCCGTATGGCCGAATAAGCCCTCTTTTTTTGCATTTTGATAGCGTTCTCCGACACGTTCAGGGTTTCGGCGATTTCTTTTACTTTCATCCCATTCATGCTCATTTTCATGATTTCCTGTTGCTGGGGAGAAAGTTGGGTAATGATGGTTCTGAATTTATGTAATATCTCTTCTTCGATAGCCGAATCGACAGCATCTTCCTCGGTCGGTTCCCCTTGCACGGAGTCCCACAAATCCTGTCGCAACTTATTCGTGCGGGCTTTATCCCGTATCGTGTTCAACGAGCGGGTATAGACCGCTTGGTAAAGCCATCCCGTGAGCCCCCTGATACTCGAAAACGTCACGGGGGTATCCCATAGTTTGATAAGACATTCCTGCACGATATCTTCCACGAGCACTTCATCTTGAATCATCCGGGAAGCGTAATTGCACAAAGCCGGGTAGTAACTTCGGTATAATTTCTTCCACGCAATTTCCTTCTTCGCGTTTATATTCGATATGAATCCGGATTCATCATCGTGCATGGAGAAATGATTTAAAGGTTTAAATTACTTCTGTGTCGCGAAAAACTTGCGGTGAAAAAGCAATAGCATTAGCACGCCTATCGTGATATACGAGTCTGCCAAGTTGAATACCGGACGGAAGAACACGAAAAACTTGTTACCCCAGAACGGAACCCACTCGGGCAGGAAGCCCTCGTAAAGCGGGAAATAAAGCATATCGACCACTTTCCCGTGCAGGAACGAGGAATAACCTCCGCCCTTCGGGAATAAAGTAGCCACTTGGGAATAGCTGTCATTGAATATCATCCCGTAGAACATACTGTCGATGATGTTTCCCACGGCACCGCAGAAAATAAGCCCGAAAGACAGAATCACTCCGGTTGGGGCTTTTTGTTTGATCAGGTGTCGCAAGTACCACGCGATGCCGACAACGGCAACCAAGCGGAATACGCTTAAAACGGTTTTACCCCATCTACCGCCCCCGAGTTCCATCCCGAAAGCCATCCCGTTATTCTCTATAAAGTGGATTTTGAACCAGTCCCCGAAGACACTGAATTCATCCCCGATCATCATGTGCGTTTTAATCCAAATCTTCACGACTTGATCGATGATCAAAAGGGCGACAATAAAAATAATTAGCTTTTTCCCCGTGCTCATTCTTGTAAAATATTAAAAAAGCGACTCTCGATCGCTTGTAACGATCAAGAGTCTTGTCCCATTTTGGCGTCCATGCTCAACGTGGCGTGGGGCACGGCGCGTAATCTTTCTTTCGAGATCAACTTCCCGGTTACCCGGCAAATTCCGTATGTCTTGTTCTCAATTCTAACCAATGCAGCTTCCAAATGCGCGATAAATTTCGCCTGCCTTTGGGCTAAACGTCCGGCTTCCTCTTTCGAGAGTACGGATGCACCCTCTTCCAATACCTTGAAAGTGGGGGATGTGTCGGCAATGTCATTCCCGTCGCTTCCGGAGATCGAGGCTTTCAAAACCTCGTAATCTCTTTTCGCCTTTTCGAGTTTCTCAAGAATCAATTCTTTGAATTCCTGCAACTCTTCATCCGAATATCTGGTCTTCTCTGACATAGTTGTAAAGTTTTTGTCTAAGTTAATAAAAAAATCCGTTCTGCAACCTTCCTGCTGCTAAAATATCCGTTTTTACTCGTTAAAGCCCACTTAGGTTACATTTTCCGAATCTTTATGAAAGTATGTATATCGTCGATTTCGATGAGCTGCACATCTTCATCGGCATAGTCTGCCAGCGTAACGTTCTCTGCCAGAACCTGACTGGCGATATACTCCTTGAAATTCTCCACGGCATCGTTAATGTCTTTATGCTTGCCGATTTGAAGATCTATTTTGTCCGTCACGTTGAAATCTTTTTCCTTTCTCAGATTCTGAATCCGGTTGATCAACTCTCTGGCGATACCTTCCTCGCGCAATTCTTTCGTGATGTTGATATCCAGAGCCACCGTCAATCGTCCCTCGTTGGCAACCAGCCAGCCCGGGATATCTTCCGACATGATTTCCACGTCGTTCAGTGTCAATTCCAGATTCTCCGTGCCTACTTGCAAAGAGTAAGTACCCTGTTTTTCAAAATTATAGATATCGTTCTGGTCCATTTCTGCCACGAGAGCGGAAATCTGCTTCATGTACTTGCCGTATTTCGGTCCTAAAGTCTTGAAGTTCGGTTTGATCTTCTTGATCAATATCCCGGCGGTATCGGTTATGTACTCGATCTCTTTCACGTTCACTTCCGACAGGATGATATTTTTCACGGCATCCAATTGCGCGGTCATCCCCTCGTCCAAAATCGGGATCAACAACTTGCAAAGCGGTTGGCGGACGCGGATTTGAACTTTCCTTCTCAACCCGAGTACCATGGAGGATATCTGTTGAGCCATATCCATCCGTTCTTCCAGTTGCTTGTCTATCATCGTGTCGTTAGTGACGGGGAAATCCGTGAGGTGAACGCTTGTCGTGTAACGTCCGGTGACACTGTTCAAATCCTTGAACAGGCGATCCATGTAGAACGGCGCGATGGGTGACGACAGGATAGCCACGGTTTCCAAGCAGGTGTACAGTGTCTGGTAAGCCGACAACTTGTCCGTGGTTTGTTCCCCTCCCCAGTAACGTTTCCGGGAAAGACGCACGTACCAGTTCGACAGGTTCTCGATCACGAAATTCTGTATAGCACGTCCGGCTCTGGTCGGTTCGTAACTCTCGTAAGCCTCGGTAACTTCCTTGATCAAGCTATTGAGCAAAGAAAGTATCCAGCGGTCGATCTCCGGTCTTTCGTTGAACGGAACTTCCGGCTCGGCATACGTGAAGTTGTCGATATTGGCGTACAAGGCAAAGAAACTGTACGTGTTGTACAACGTACCGAAAAATTTGCGCTTCACTTCTTCCACCCCGGCGATGTCGAATTTCAAGTTATCCCACGGTTGCGCGTTAGTAATCATGTACCAGCGCAAGGGATCGGAACCCTGTTTCTCGATCGTGTCGAAGGGGTCGATGGCGTTGCCCAACCGTTTCGACATCTTGTTTCCTTTGGCATCCAGTACCAGCCCGTTGGAGATGATATTCTTGAACGCCACGGAATCGAACACCATGGTGGCGATAGCGTGAAGCGTGAAGAACCACCCGCGGGTTTGATCCACTCCCTCGGCGATAAAGTCGGCAGGGAATTTGATATGATTGTCTATCAACTCTTTGTTCTCGAACGGGTAGTGCACCTGCGCGTAGGGCATGGCTCCCGAATCGAACCAAACGTCGATCAGGTCTTTCTCGCGGTACATCGGTTGTCCCGTGGGTGATACCAGTATAATGTCATCCACGTACGGGCGATGCAAATCTATTTTATCGTAATTCTCTTTCGAGTAATCTCCTGCTTTGAAATCCTTGAACGGGTTTTCCTTCATCACGCCCGCTTGTACGGCTTTCTCCATCTCTTCCATTAATTCCTGTACCGAACCGATGCATATTTTCTCGGTTCCGTCCTCGCTTACCCATATCGGGAGCGGGGTACCCCAGTAACGGGAACGGGAAAGATTCCAGTCCACGAGGTTTTCCAACCACTTGCCGAAACGCCCTTCACCCGTGCTTGCGGGTTTCCAGTTGATCGTTTTGTTCAGTTCGATCATCCGGTCGCGTACCGCCGTGGTTTTGATAAACCAAGAATCCAGCGGGTAGTAAAGCACCGGTTTATCCGTGCGCCAGCAATGCGGGTAGTTATGCTCGTGTTTTTCTACCTTGAACGCTTTGTTCTCCCGTTTCAACAGGATACTCAGGTCTATATCCAACGTGGGATCGTTGTCCGTTAATTCCGGGTCGTACGCGTTTTTCACGAAACGTCCGGCGAACTCCCCGTACAAGTCTAAGTTCACGTTATTTTTCAAGAAATCGGGGTCGATTTCACTCGGCAGGAACAAACGTCCCCGCTTGTCAACCATCGGTTGTCTATTGCCATCTTTGTCTATCAACAACATGGGAGCTATGCCTGCCATCTTGGCAACCCGGTCGTCGTCCGCGCCGAAAGTCGGGGCGATATGCACGATGCCGGTACCGTCCTCCGTGCTCACGTAATCACCCAAGATCACGCGGAACGCGTCGCCCATGGGTGTCATCCACGGTAACAATTGCTCGTAACGGATGCCCTCGAGTTCCGTGCCTTGATATTCGGCAACCACCTCGTAAGGAATAAGTTTATCTCCCTCCTTGTAATCACCTAGGGCAATATCCTCCGCTTTCTTGTTAAAGTAAGCGCTGAAGCGGTCTTTCGCCAAAATAAGGGTTACAGGGCGGAATGTATACGGGTTGTAAGTTTTCACTTCCACGTACGTGATAGCGGGACCTACAGCCAATGCCGTGTTGGACGGTAACGTCCACGGGGTAGTAGTCCACGCGGTGAAGTACACTTCGTCGCTATGCGCGAACAGCTTTTCTGATTTCTCGTCCCGTACCACTTTGAATTGTGCCACGCACGTGGTGTCCTTCACGTCCCGATAGCATCCCGGTTGGTTCAGTTCGTGCGTGCTCAACCCGGTTCCTGCCGCCGGGGAGTAAGGTTGTATGGTGTATCCCTTGTAAAGGAATCCTTTTTCGTACAGTTGTTTCAACAGGTACC
This sequence comes from Butyricimonas hominis, assembly GCF_014287455.1. Classification (NCBI taxonomy): domain Bacteria; kingdom Pseudomonadati; phylum Bacteroidota; class Bacteroidia; order Bacteroidales; family Odoribacteraceae; genus Butyricimonas; species Butyricimonas hominis. The sequence continues at coordinate 517,806 of NZ_JACOOH010000001.1, read as the reverse complement.
ACAAGGTTTCGATATATCGGTTGTCGTAGGTGATGTACGGGTCTTCCATGTTTACCCAGTATCCCATCTTGTCGGTCAAGTCTTCCCACTCGCGGGTGAATTTCATCACGTCCGCACGACATTCTTTGTTGTAGTCTGCCACCGATATGGTTTTCCCGATATTCTCTTTCGTGATACCGAGTTTCTTTTCCACGCCCAATTCAACCGGAAGCCCGTGGGTATCCCATCCCGCTTTCCGTTCAACGAGAAATCCTTGTAAAGTTTTGTACCTGCAAATAATATCTTTAATCGTCCGTGCCATTACGTGGTGAATACCCGGCATACCGTTTGCCGAAGGGGGACCTTCAAAAAAGACAAACGAGGGATGCCCCTCTCTAATCTTCAAGCTCTCCTCGAACGTGTGTTGAGCTTTCCACTCTTTCAGGACGTCTTTGTTTACCTGAGAGAGATCCAATCCTTTGTACTCTTGGAATTTTTTGTCCATCGTGACTCCTAACTTTTTAGATATTATTATTGCACGTTTAAAAAATCAAGTTGCAAATATACCATTTTATTTAGAAAGTAGAAATACTGATAGGAATTGATGTCTTTTTTTACTCGATCGCGATATCGACACGTGCAATTTTCTTTTTTCGGGTGATTCACGAGAGGTTGTTCTCTAATAGTCTGGAATACAGTAATGAATCCCGTATCAATAGTGTATCACTTCCGGTTCACTTCCGTGTAAAACGCTATTAGTTCCCTATTAAAACGCTATTAAAACCCTATACTATAATAGCGTTCTTATAGGGAATTAAAAGGACTACTAAAGTTTTATAAGTACTATTCATCCGGAAGTGATGCGGAATTGATACTGCATTTATAACTGTATTGGAGAGGTTTTCCCTGTTAATTCAGTATCTATAGCCCTAGTGTGTCATTTTATCTTCCATGGAAGATAAAATGTCATAATTCATTGTTTTTATTTTCTATAAGGATAAAATGTGCGTGAAAAGTTTTTTATGGTATCAAAATGGCGTATTTTGTAGTTTCTGGCGTTAATCAAATGTTGGGATGAAACTATTTGTAATAGCTGTTGTTTTGAGTGCTTTGTTTGATTTAACAAACGTTATGAGGGTGTCAAAAATCATTTTCCTCTAAAACTCCTCCGTCGGCTACGCCGCTACCTTCTCTATGAACAGAGGAAGTGCTGGTGAGTTTTTCTGGAAACAGAGGGAGAGTTGAGTTTAGACAAGGACTTTTGTCCCCCTCATGACGTTTCAATCTATTGGCTAATCCAATGATTCTTTGATAATGCGCAGAGTTTCTTTCTTGTATTCCTTGCGGTTATACTTTTCTCCTCTGCACATCGAACAGTTACATGGAGTTCCTGTGGTTTTGTAAACTCTTGCCCATTTTTCTTTTGCCAACTCGAACCAATGCGGATGACTATCAATACTGCTATCCTCGAGAATAATGCAATGTCTATAAGCGGCATAAAGAATCATGCGAGCTTTGAACACGCGTGCCATTTGCCGGTGTCTCCATAATTTGTTTCTTTTGTCCATCGTCTCTTTGTATTAAAGTTAGGATGAACAATGATGTTGCTTTCTTGAGACTTAATGTGTTCATAATAAGTATTCTGGTTTATTGAAGAATATTACAATTCCGCTTGCGGGAAGAATTGGAAAATAAGCGTCGGGAGCTGTTTTTTCGTGTTCTGCCCGATTTGAATCAAGGGTTTGAAATGGGTGGGGTATTTTTGTACCATCGGGTAGACGGTGACATACCCGTGGCGGAACCAACGGTCGATGATGACGTGCGAGAGGTTTTTCTCTTTGAACGTGTTGAGCAGGTCTTCCGGGGTGGCGTATTGCGGGAAACTGGTTGATTTCCGACCTCCCGAGAAGAGGTAGAATAATTCCGGTTTGCGACAGGCGATGCGGGCGTCTTCCGGTAAGTTCTTTTTGCACCAGTTGATGGCGTATATGTATTCGACGAAAGCGGCGTCGGCAATTTTTTCGTTCCAAACTTTATACGTGGCGAAATTTTGCTGTGGTTTTAGAGCTTTGGCGTAATGCGGAAAGAGGAAAAGGGACACGATGACCATTCCCCCGGTGGGGATTAGACGTGTGAATGTTGTTTCCGGCATTTTCTTTACAAGCAAGCGTAATCCTTCCACGCAGCCGTTCAGGAACAGGAAGATGAATAATGGAATGATGCCGATGAAGTAACGGTGTCCGGCATATTGTTCCGGCCAGACCATGAGTACTGCCATGGTGATGCCGATGTACAGGAAGAGCAGGAGTTTCATGTGGGGTAAGGCTATTAATCCCAGAATCATGAGAGTAACGATGCATGTGCCTTTGATGAGGTCTGTTCGGGTTACTTTTTGGTCAAACGCGGGTTCGTCGGAGATGACGGCGGTGGGTATCCATTTCCCGATGTAGCTGACGAGATTGTTTTGCACGCGTTCCGTCCAGTCGGAGAATGTTTCCATGGTTTGTCCCTTGGGCTTTTTCTTGAAGTCTTTGAGGTAATCGCTTTGAGTTACCCCGATGCTTTTGTTTCTGAAATCCCACGCGGTTTTAGCCCCGGCGAAGGTGGCAATAATGATGCACAGGATGAGTAGGTTGCTTGTTAGGGCTCGTTTGTTGAGATGAATGATTCGCATGTCGCTGTTCTCCCGTTTGCTTTTTAGCCATCCGACGGCTTTTTGCCCGCAAAGGAGTAGCATGTAGAGTATGGCGGCGATAATGATGGATGTTCCCATGGTGCGGACGAAGTAGATGTAATTCAGTCCGATAATGATTCCCGCGAAATAGAGTATTTGCCGGCGGGGACGGTCTTTGCTGAAAAGGCGGTCCGTGTCGAGAAGGCTGAAGAGGTAGAGTACTCCCATTGTCAGGAAGGTGAACAACATTTCGCTCATCACGATGGTCGAGTAGCGCAACATGGCTTGCTGCATGCAGCATAGCAGGCAGGTCAGTAATGCCAGAAGCATATTGCCTGAAATTCTTTTCGTCAGGAAGAAAAGAAGCAGGATGGATAAGCCGAAAAGAACGCCGTTCGCTATTTTCAGAGCCGTGTAGGATTTGAAAAACAGCAGGATGAGTGCCGTGAATAACGGGTAACCCGGGGGAAAGTGCGAGTGGGGGCTTTCCTCGAGGAACATGATGTTGGTGTATCCCTGCCCGGAGGCGAGGGCTTTGCCGAGGGCGTAGTAGTACACGTTGTCACCGTTTAAGTCCGGTTTGAAGTCAAATATTTGTATGTAGTTGAAGACGAATACACAGGTGATGATACCTAAACAGTAATATATTAACGTTCGGGGTTGTATGTTTTTGAATATATTCATGATTGTGGTGTTTATTCGAGTGAATGTTTGTTCGCGAACCGTATTTTTACCAGCACCCAGATGGCTATCAACCCGTCTTTCCAGTTGATTTTTTTGCCTTCCTCGATGCTACGGGGATAGTAACGGATAGGGAGTTCCGGTATTTTGTATCCCCGGCGGCAGACGATTGCCGTGACCTCGGGGCAGAACTCGAAGCCCGTGGATTTTAAGGGGATGGAACGCAATAGTCCCGAGTCGAACATCTTGTAGCAGGTCGGCTCGTCCGTGAGGTGTTGCCCGTACAGCAGGTTCGTCACTATGGAGAGGAGCCGTCCGCCAAGGTAGAAGCTCTGGTAGGAGTGTTTGTTCGTTTTGTTCAGGAAACGGGAACCGTAAATGACTTTTCCGTCGTTCTCTATCATCCATTCCAGTAGCGGGTTGTAATCTTCGGGGTTGTATTCAAGGTCAGCGTCCTGAATGATTGTCCAATTGCCCGTGATTTTTTGGATTCCCGCTCGAATTGCAGCTCCTTTTCCTTGATTGTGCGGCTGTTTGTGATAAACGAGAGTGCAGTCCGGGTAAGTTTCTGTAAAACGCAGGATTTCTTCTTCCGTGTTATCTTTGGAACAATCGTTTACAACAATAATTTCTTTACGAATATCATGGACGAGGCGGGTATGATGTACTTTTTCCAGTAACCGGAATATGGTACTCGCTTCGTTGTACGCGGGGATGATGATGGACAAGGTCTGTTGTTTCATGAACGAGAGTGAATTGGTTCCGACATATGGTTTCTCAACACGAATTGGGCGGTTGTCCGGCTTCGTTGTTCCACGAGTGACGGGCGGTCGCCTATTATTTCCCGGATGGCTTCTTCCGTGTAGTGGCGTATGGTTATCAGTTTGACATCTTGGTTGTAACGTACCTCAAATTCTTCTTGCAATTGTTGCAGGAATTCATTGAAGATGGCCGTGTTGCAGTCTATGCAGAACGAGAAGCTGATGGCGGAGTTTTGCATCAGGTTCAGCTTGAGTTTGTATCGCGCAAGTATGGCAAAGATGTGACTGAGTTTTTCTTCGGCGATGAAGGAAAAATCTCTTGGAGTGAGGGTTAGCAGGCATTGATTCCCCTTGTTGATGTATATGGGGGGGAGTTTCAGGTGCTCGTCTATTTCCTCGATGATTGTTCCGCTTGATTCCGGGTGCAAGAATGATTTTACATACAGGGGAATTTGTTTGTTCTGTATCGGTTTTATGGTTTTCGGGTGAATGACTTTTGCCCCGAAGTGGGATAGCTCGATGGCTTCTTTGTACGACATTTTGCTGATGACTTGTGCCTTGTCGTATTCTTTCGGGTCGGCATTCATTACTCCCGGTACGTCTTTCCAGATGGTGACATCCTCGGCGTTCAGCAGGTTGGCAAGTAATGCCGCCGTGTAATCGGAGCCCTCGCGTCCCAGCGTGGTGGTTTGGTTGGTACGGGTTCCGGCGATGAAGCCTTGGGTGACGTAGATGGTGGTATTTTTAAAATCGAAAGCCTCTTCGCAGAGCTGCCCGGAGAGTTCAAGGTCGATGTTGCCGTTCCGGTAGTTCTGGTCGGTTTTCAAGTATTTGCGTATGTCGATGAACAGGTTGTCGATATCTTTCAGCCTTAAATAATGGGAAATAATCGTGGTCGAGATGAGTTCCCCGAAGCTGATGATACGGTCGTACTCGTAGTCGTAGCACAGGGAAGATTCGGTATTCAAGATGTTTCCGAGGGAGGTGAATAATTCGTCCAGATTTTTGTAGACCGGAGCATTCAGGGGAAATAACGAGTTGACGATGTCGAGGTGAAAGTTTTTCAATTCTTCCATGATAGCCACTGTTTTACTATCCCGGTGGAAATAAGCATTGCATAGTGTTTCCAACAAATTAGTCGTTTTGCCCATCGCGGAAACGACCACGATGAGTTGCCCGTGTTGCCCGCGGACAATAGAGGATAGATTTTTAACTCCTTCGGCATCTTTCACGGATGCTCCCCCGAACTTGAATACCTTCATGTAATTTCGTGATTTTAAGATTGCGAAACAAAGGTATGTTTTTAAATGAAAAAATGCAATGGAAAGAAAAGTCCATTGTTATGAAATGGACTTTATGAATTGGTAGGAGTAAATGTGAATAAAATTTGACTGAGCTTTAGGATATAAATGTAAAAAATATTAATATATTTGCAAAATACGCTACGATAAAATTCAACCATATATAATGGGGAGTAATATGAAAAATTCAATTCTAATTTTGATTTTGGGTATATTTAGTGTACAAGGTATTGCTAAAAATATACAACATGAATATTCTGTTTCTAGTGATACTCTGAAACTGAAATATAACAGTATTGACTTTATTGGAACTTGGGTTTCAAAAGTAGCTACAAATGATACCGTGGAGATTACACTTGTGAAGAAAGTGATGTACGCGAAAAAGATGAACCAATATTTCGAGGCTATCGTGGGATCTGTTAAACGGATAAAAAATGGTCATATTGTTTTTTATAGAGAAATTAAAGAGAACAATATTGTAGAAGAATCCGGCATTCCGTTAGTGGGTGGAGCATATAGACCTGATGAACTGATATTCACGTATTGGGAAGGAGAACAATCTAACAACAATGGTCTTGCATATCTAACAAGAAAAGATAGCAATAATGCTACTTGGATACTAAAATCTACTCGGGAAAAACAAGGTCTTGACAAGTTCCAAATACCCGGTCTACTAAATTTTACAAGGAAATAATAGTATGTTTAAATAAGATTGACATGGAATTCTTCCGGGTACATGGAAGGTGTTTTTCTTCCATGAATAAATGAAGGCTGTGCATACTGCCTTTCGTCTCGGATTTTATTTCGAGAGTGTTGCATTAAATCCAAGGTTATTGAAGGTTGGAGATGTTGTCGAGAGAAGTGTTTGAATGTTATAATAATATTAAATCACGGGGAGTTACGTGAAGTATCAGAGAATTAAATTGTATATTCGCGAACGTTTGCCGCTGGATAGTAGGCGGTGGGACACGAGTTCGTGGTGGAGGAATGAATTAAATTCGATTATATATAAACGTGAAATTTAAACAGATGAAGAGAGTTTTAATTGTTTTAGTTGCTTTACTTTCAACGTCAATCGTGCGGGCGGATGAAGGTATGTGGCTGTTGTCCCTGCTCGGGAAAAATATTGAGCAGATGCAGGCACAAGGGTGTAAATTGACGGCGGAAGATATTTATTCCGTGAACAAGGCGTCGTTGAAAGATGCTATCGTGGGTTTGGGTAACGCCGGACGCCCGTTTTGGCATTTCTGTTCGGGTGAGATTATTTCCGACAAGGGATTGGTCTTGACGAACCACCATTGTGGTTTTGGTGTGATTCAAAAGCACTCCACGGTGGAGCATGATTACTTGTCTAACGGTTTCTGGGCATATGATATGAAAGATGAGTTGCCGAATCCCGGGATCACGGCTTCTATCTTGCAACGCATGGAAGATGTTACTGACAAGGTGAATGCCGTTTTGAAAGACGATATGACAGAGGCACAACGTGCTGAGGTTATTGGTGCGGTTTCAAAACAGATTGCGGCGGAAGCCGTGAAAGGTACTAACCTGCAGGCGCAAGTTATCGATATGTTCGAGGGAAATCAATTCTTTTTGTTGGTGTACAAGATTTATCAGGATGTTCGTTTGGTGGGAGCTCCGCCACAGAGCATGGGTAAATTCGGTGGTGACACGGACAACTGGGTATGGCCCCGTCATACTGCCGATTTCTGTATGATGCGTGTCTATACCGGACCGGACGGAGAACCTGCTCCTTATTCTCAGAATAATATTCCCTTGAAACCGAAACATCATTTACCTGTTTCCGCTAAAGGCGTACAGGACGGTGATTTCGCCATGATCATGGGATTCCCCGGAACGACGGATCGTTTCCTGACTTCTTTCGGTCTGAAAGAAACGATGGATGTAACGAACGATATCCGTTATAAAGTACGTACAGAGAAATTGCGCGTGATGAAAGAAGGAATGGATGCAGATCCGAAAACCCGTATCCAATACGCTTCTAAATATGCATCGTGCGCGAATTACTGGAAATATTCTCACGAGCAGAATATCGCTTTGAAGAACTTGAACACCATGGGTGAGAAGGAGAAGATCGAGCGTGAATTTACAACTTGGATGAATGCCGAGTCTGCTCGTAAAGCTAAATATGGTAAGGCTTTGACTTTGATTAAGGAAGGTTATGAAGCTATGCATCCTTACAACGAGGCTATGTCTTATATGCAGGAAGCCGGTCTTCAGGGAGCGGAGAGTCCGTTGTTTGCCGTTCGCGTGACGAACACGCTGAAAGCGTATTTCGACGAGAAAACTCCGGAGATGATTAAAGGACGCATGATGGACGCGATTAAGGATAACGCGACTGAGTTTTTCAAGGATTATAACAAGGATGTTGAGAAGAATTTGATCGCTACAATGCTGAAGATGTACAGCGATAACGTGACTGAAGAATGGCACCCGGAAGTGATCAAAATGATCAATAAGAAATACAAGGGTAATTACGATAAGTTTGCCAAGGAGGTATCAGAGAAATCAATATTTACCGATCAGGCTCGTTTTGACGCCTTTTTGGCAAAACCCGATATGAAGAAGTTGGAGAAGGATCCGGGATATGTTATGGGTAACTCTTTGTTTGAGACTTACCAGAAATTGGGTGGTTTGACACAAGAGATGCGGACGAATATCGCTAAAGGTGACCGTCTGTTCGTGAAAGGATTGATGGAGATGCAACCCGACAAAGTATGGGCGCCGAACGCTAATTCCACGATTCGTTTGACTTACGGTAACGTGAAGAGCTATAAACCGAAGGATGCCGTATTCTATGATTATTACACCACTTTAACGGGTGTGATGGAAAAAGAAGGCCCGAAAGGCGGAGAGTTCGAGGTTCCGCAGAAGTTGAAAGATTTGTATTATGCAAAGAATTTCGGTCGCTACGGTGCTGACAATATTTCTGTGAACTTTATCACGAATAACGATATCACGGGTGGTAACTCCGGTTCTCCGGTGATCAATGCTTACGGTGAGTTGATTGGTACCGCTTTCGACGGGAACTCTGAAGCTATGTCTGGTGATATCGATTTCGAGGAAAATTTGCAAAGATGTATCAATCTGGATACGCGATATATGTTGTTTATTGTAGACAAGATGGCTAATGCCCAGAACTTGATCAATGAAATGACGATTGTGTACTAATTGAGTTTGAAAGTTTATAAAGTTCATAAGGTTTATAAAGTAACGGGTGTCCTTCGGACTATGCTTATCGGCAACTCAAGTTGCCGTAGACAAAGCGCCCCGCAGGGGTCCAATACTTTATAAACCTTATGAACTTTATAAACTTTATAAACTATAATACTTCATGAACTTTTCTTTTTGAACCATTCTTGCAGGGATTCCATGATGTAGTAGAAGTTGGGCATAAAGAGTGTGCCGACGAGGGATGTCATTAACATACCGTAGAATACTGCGGTGCCGAGAGAGATTCGGCTGGCCGCACCTGCTCCGGTGGAAATGATCAAGGGGAATACACCGAGGATGAAGGCGAATGAGGTCATCAAAATTGGGCGTAAACGTACCCGTCCGGCCTCCAGAGCCGCTTCGCTGATCGGCTTTCCCGCGGCACGATAGTCCCGGGCGAATTCCACGATTAGGATGGCATTTTTTGCCGTGAGGGCAATCAGCAGGATGATACCGATCTGGGTGTAGACGCTGATCGGCAAATTCATTACAAGGCATCCGATGACAACGCCCAAAAGGGCAATAGGCAATCCCATGACAACGGCGAAAGGTGACGTCCAGCTCTCGTATTGAGCGGCAAGAATAAGGAATGCCACGAGGATGGCGAGAATGAATATCGCGGTGGTGGTTGAACCGGCACTTTCTTCCTGATAGGACAGGCCTGTCCACTCGTACCCGAACGTGTTGCCTAATTCTTCTTTGACGACTTGCTCCATGGCGGTAAGGGCTTGACCGGAACTGTATCCCGCTGCTGCCGAGCCGGATATGGAAGCTGCCGCATAGGTGTTGTACTTGGGTAGTAATTCTGTGCCTAGACGTTGTTCCACGGTGGTAAAGGCGGAGAATGGAACCATGTTGCCTTGTGTGTTTTTCACGTTGAGGAACAACACATCATCGATGACTTCACGGGTGGAAGGCAGGCCTTGGAGGTTGACTTGAAAAGTACGTCCGTATTTCACGAAGTTGTTGACGTAGATAGAACCGATATATGCCGACAACGCGCTGAACACGTCGCCGATGGGGATTTGCATTAATTCCACTTTGTCCCGGTCTATGTTCAGGTAATATTGCGGAACACTGGCACTGAACGTGGAGCGGAGCATGGCAAGTCCGGGGTATCGGTTGCCGGCATCGACAAGATGATCCGTGGCTTGTTGCAGGGCTGCTGAACCGTAATTATTGATGTCTTCCAGCATGAGTTGGAAGCCGCTGCTTTCTCCTAACCCGGGTATGGGTGGCGGGGATACGGCATAACTCTGTGCCTCGGGGATTTCCACGTAAGCGAGTTCGTTGAAACGGGTAGTGATGGCATCGACTCCGAGGGCTTTTGCTTTACGTTTGTCCCAGTTTTCGAGCATCACGAAAATGGATGCCGCGTTGGAACTTTGAGCGTTGTCCATCATGGAGAAGCCATTGATAGTGATATAGGTTCGCACCCCGTCGATGTCTTTTAATATGGCTCCGGCTTTGGCAGATGCCTCTTCCGTGCGGGAGAGGGAAGCCCCGTCGGGGAGTTGCATGGAGACGAGGAAATATCCCTGATCTTCGTTCGGAACGAAAGTGGTCGGTCTGTACATGAAGCCCAAGAAGGCAAGTACGGACAAAACGATAAAGATAAACATCGCCAGAGCCGATTTGCGGATAAAGCCCCGTACTACCCACATGTACCCGTTACTGGTCTTTTCGAAGAATTTATTGAATCCCTTGAAAAGGAAGAAACGGGATGGTTTTGCCGGTTTCAAGAATAGCGCACAAAGGGCGGGGCTAAGAGTCAGGGCGTTGAATCCGCTGATCACGGTAGCGGCGGCAATCGTGAGGGCAAACTGTTTGTAGAGCGAACCGGTGATTCCCCCGATAAATGCCGTGGGAATGAACACGGCGAGCAAAACGAGTATAATGCCGACAATGGCGCCTGAAACCTCTTTCATGGCTTGGGTGACGGCTGCCCGCATATCGGTGTATTTCCCGGTTTCTATCAGTCGGTAGCTATTCTCGACGATGATAATGGCGTCGTCGACTACCAGTCCGATGGCGAGTACCAGTCCGAAAAGAGTCAGCGTGTTGATCGAGAAACCGAGTATGTTCATGAAGGCAAAGGTTCCGACAAGCGAGACGGGGATTGCTATCAACGGGATCAGCATCGCCCGCCAGTTTTGCAAGAACAGTAGTATAACGATGAGCACGAGCAGGAATGCGGTACCTAAAGTTTTGTATATCTCTTTGATGGAGGCGTGAATAAATTCCGTGGTGTCGAGAGTGATGTTGAGATTTACTCCGTCGGGAAGGTAGGACGAGAGGGTGTTTACCCGTGCTTTGATTCGTTGGGAAACGTCGATGGCGTTGGCACCCGGAAGCTGATAAATGGCGATGGCGGCGACAGCACCACCTTTCAACGTGGCACTGGCACTGTATGACTGGCTGCCAAGTTCCACCGTGGCGACATCTTTTACCCGGAGGTATTTCCCGCCGGGGAGAGCTTTGATTATGATATTGCCGAATTCTTCTTCATTGACAAGTAATCCTTGTGTTTCGAGAGTATATTGGAAAGCTACCGGGCTTGCCAAAGGGGGTGCACCTACTGAGCCGGGGGCTACCTGTATGTTCTGGCTTTCGATAGCGGAAATGATTTCTTCCGGACTGACATCCCGGATAGCGAGTAAATTCGGGTCCAGCCATACGCGCATACTGTAATTGCCGGCACCGAAGGAACCGACACTTCCCACCCCTTTGATTCGGCTTAATTCGTTGACGAGGTTTAACTCCGCGTAGTTGGAGAGGTATAGGGCATCATAGCTCGGGTTGTCCGAGGTCAGGGTGAGGAACATGACCACGTTGGTAGATTCTTTCGTGGTCGTGATACCCAGTTTGGTGACTTCCTGCGGGAGTGCGCTTTGGGCTATGTTTACCCGGTTTTGCACGAGGACGGTTGCCATGTCGAGGTCGGTACCGACTTCAAACGTGACCGTGAGTTTGTATATTCCCGCGCTGGACGAGGTGGACGACATGTATAACATCCCTTCCACCCCGTTCACTTGTTGTTCAATCGGGGTTGCCACCATCTGCGCTATGGTCGTGGCGTTGGCTCCCGGGTATTGTGCCTCCACGACTACCGTCGGCGGCGTGATCGTGGGGTATTGTTCCACGGGTAATGAGCTCAAGGAGATCACTCCTGCCACCACGATAAGGATGGAAAGGACAGTGGCGAATATAGGGCGGTTGATGAAAAACTTGGACATCATAAAGATTGAATTTTAGATTTATGATTTTGGATTTATGATTTACGATTTAAGGAGTCGGCAACGTTGGGTTTCGTGTGGCTGGAATCTAAAATCGTAAATCTAAAATCTAAAATTTTAAAATGGGTTTAATTTTCATTCCCGGACGGATGTTGATGAGGGCTTTGGTCACGTAGCGGTCTTCGGTGGTGATGCCGCTGATGATTTCCCGCATGCCGTCAGGGGTTAGGGTTCCGACTTTTACTTGACGAAATTCCACGGTATCGTCGGGGGTGACGAGGTAGATGTAACGTCCTCCTTGGTTGGTACTGATGGAAGCCTCGGGAATGACGATGGCTTTCGGTACACTCTTGTAAGGTACGACAACTTTCACGTACATTCCGCTCAACAAATCCCCGTTCGGGTTTCTGGCTATTGCCCGTACGGTGATGGTTCCCGTGGAGAGGTCGACGTTGGGCGACCGGTAATCGAGAGAGGCAATCCATGTTTTTTCGGGATTGTTCACGTCTTGTATTGTGACGGGTAGTGCCGACGGACTGTTTTGGGGTAATTGCATGAAATCGGCGTATGCCATATTGAAATAAAGGTACATCTGGTTGTCCTTGTATATGGTTGCCAGTGCCGAATTGTTGGCGTCGGTTCCTACCATATTACCGGGATCGACCATGTTACGGGATATCCGTCCCGTGAAAGGAGCTTTTACCGTGCAATAGGATAGGTCTATATTGGCGGAACTCAATTGTGCCCGCGCATCCTCGTAGGCGGCAACCGCTTCCCCGTAATCCGATTGGGATTGCAGGTAGTCTATTTCGCTGATAGCCTTATTTTTCACGGCTTCTTTCATGCGTTCGTAGGATGCCTTGGCGTATGCCAGTTTGGATTTGCAACTTTCTACATTCGCTTCGGCTTGGACAACCTTGTCTTTGTAAGGTTGAGGTTCTATCACGAAAAGAGTTTGTCCTTCCCGTACCCGCTGACCGGGGGTGAAGTTGTACGAATCGAGATACCCAGATACGCGGGCAACCAGATTGACGGTCTGTTCCGCTTCCATATACCCCGGGTATTCAAACGTGTAAACCACGGTACGGAATCCCGGATGAGCGATCTCCACCGAGGGAGCCTGAGGTGTTTCTTTTTTTTGCTTGGAATCCCCACATCCCGTTAAAAAGATGATCGGAATAAAGAAGATAAAACTGGATACTTTCATAATAAATATGTATGTTAGTTCGTGTAAATGAAATCTAAAATCATTAAATCTAAAATTATTCCACAGGCCATCCTCCGCCAAGAGCCTGATAGAGTTCTATCAAGTAACGGAGTGACGCTGCCCGCGCTTCCACGAGGGAATTTTCGTAATTCAGCAGGCTCAATTGTGACGTGAGCACATTCTGGTAGCTTGTCAGACCGTTTTTATATTGTTCTATCGCCAGATCCAGTGTTAATTGTGATTGCTGGTAAGCATCGTTCAGGGCGGAGATTTGCGAGAGGGATTTGTTGTAAGTTACCAGCGCGTTGTCCACTTCCTGTAAGGCGGTGAGCAAGGTCTGGTTGTACGAGTTGATCTCTTCATCCAATTGGATTTGTGCTGATTTCTTGGATTCCACGAGGTTACGACCGCTGAATATCGTCCACTTGATAGAGGGAGCAATTTGCCATATCATGTTTTCCTTGTCCGTGAAGTGTTCGAAGTTCTCGGAAGCGTAACCGATGTAACCTGTCACGAGAAATTTCGGCCACCAGTCGGCACGGCTTGCCCCGACAGCCTCGGCCAGTCCGTCGATAGTTCTCTCTGCCGAACGTACATCCGGTCGTTGGCGGATCAGGTTTGCGGGAATCCCGACGGCTGCCGCTCTCGGGTTTTCCGGGAGCGGGTGTGTTCTGAACAGGGAATCCCGAATCTGAACGGAATGTTCCCCGATCAATACCCCGATCAGGTTTATTTGTTGCGCGATAGTTGATTCGATACCCGGAAGGGATGCTTTTGTTTGCAGGTAAAGACTTTTTGCCTGAGCCACGTCGAGCCGGGATGCGAGTCCCACGTTTAGTTTGGATTCCGTGAGTTCCATGACCTGTTTTTGGGATTCGATATTCCTTTGAGTCACTTCGAGTTGCTTCTGGGCGCAACGCAGATTGACGTATGCCGTGGACAACTGGGCGGCAAGTGATACCATAACTCCCCGGTAGTCTTCTTGGGCGGCGAGATAGAACTCTTTCTGTGAGGAACTTTCTTTACGGATTCGTCCGAAAACGTCGAGTTCCCAGTTCAAATTGACCGTGGCGCTTCCCACCCGTTCGATGATGTTTTTCTTGTCGGCGCTAAGACTGCTTTTTTCCGGCGCGTAACTACCCGAGAAGTAGATGGTCGGGTAATAAGGACTCCGGTCTACCCGTAATTTGGCTTTAGCCAGTTCTATTTTGCGGATCGCGTTACGGACGTCGTAGTTCTTGATTACCGCTTTGTCAATCAGCGTGTCGAGTATGGGATCTCTGAACAGTTTCCACCATTCGTCGTTCGAGGGAAGTGTCTGTTGCAGGTTCGGGGCATTGCTAGTCCTTTTGTAAGGTTTGTTGACTTGTGGCGGGGCAGCTTTCCCCGCCAAAGTTATAAGTGTGAAAATAATAAATGACAGGATACATCCTGTCCTCGTCATAGCAGCCAGTCTCATAGTGTATAAATTGTGTTAGTCTATTTTCTACTAACTGCTATACGAGAATAAGGAAAAAATGTTAGAACCCGAAATTCATTTCGTCTGTAACAATAACTACTTGGGCGGACGGAGCGTTAAGTATTTTTCGCTCGCTTTCCGTTGCCGGGCGTATTTGAATAATTTGCATCGGGTCGACGTTGAATGTTCTCGTGAGCCGATTGTTGACGAGTAATGACGGTTCGGACAGTTTCTCCGGATTGACCGTAAATTCCTGATTTTTGTATTTGTATTTCAAGACGCCGTTGGAATAGCTGATGAATTGTCCTGATTTTTTCAGGGTGTTGATAATCACGTGGGACTTCTTCGCGTTACCCGGTTCGGTGACCATAATCACGTTGGCGATTTCCTCTGGTATCCCGTTTTTCAAGCTGTCGGCGGCATATTCTACCCCGTCGATCAAGTACGCGAGTTCCGAATTGGTAGCGTTTACTTTGATACGGGTTTTACCGTTCTCGCGGATGACTTCCAGACCGTTGGAAATAGATTCGGACATGCCGTCCATCCCGTTGAACATACTGCCCATGTTGCGGAATGCCTCTTCTGCACGTTTCATCATATCTTCCATGCTGCCCATATTCCCGAATCGTTCCCGTAGGGTTCCGAAAGGATCTTCGCCGAAGAGCGAATCTCTCTTAACCCCGAATCTCTCTTCCATCCGTTTGAGCAGGTCCATCGGGTTGCCCATCCTCTCGGCGAAAGAACTGCCTTCGGCGGGAGTGTTGATGTATGCCAGTCTGTCAAGTCCTTTCACATTGAGAGCCGCAGCGATCTCATCCACATTATCCAAGTCGATATTTCCCTTTAATTCAATCACGGAGAGCTGTTCTCTTTCTTCGTTCCATAATACTAATGCCGTGATCTGCTCGTTGTTCTGTGTCACGTACAGACGCTCCTGACCGTATACGCCTTGATGGCTGCGTACGAGAGTGTACTTGGACTCGTTTTCCATGATCGGGATTAGTCTTTGGTTGATTTCTTCGACTACTTTAGGGGTTGCCCGTTTTTTGTCAACGTACATCACGTTGATTTCTTTCATGTTATTCAAGGCTTCTTCCGCGGCGATAGACATATCGCTTTGTTTATACAGTTTATAAAGCGATGGGGTTAGCATCGTCACGGTTATGCCTTCCTTGTTACGGAACGCTTTCATCTCTTTGCCTACCTGCGCTTGCAGGGGAAAAACGATGACAAGGCTTACTATACACGTTAATAAACATCTGATCTTCATAACCTGATAATTTTATTGTTATACTGGCACATTCTTTTTTAACCGACAGTAAATTTAATGGAATAACCCGTTCATTATTCCCGGCTTAACGTTATTTACAAAAGTTATACCATTGGGCGAGAAATTTTATACCTTTGAAGCCGAAAACAGATTGTAAATTGTAAATTGAAGATACTCTTGATATTCAATCTAAAATCTAAAATTTAAAATCTAAAATAATATGTTGGAGTATAATTTCGGGATTATCGCTTATTGCGGCGCTATTGGTATTGCTTCTCTGTTTAACGAGAAAGCGGCTTTGTGGGTGAAGGGAAGAAAGGGAATATGGAAACGGATGGAAGCGGCAGGACGGGAAAAAGGACGATTGGTGTGGTTTCATGCCTCCTCGCTCGGGGAGTTTGAGCAAGGACGTCCGGTGATCGAGAAGTTGAAAGAGAGAGAGCCTTACACGAAGATATTGTTGACTTTTTTCTCCCCCTCGGGTTACGAGATTCGGAAGAATTATCCCGGGGCGGATTATATATTCTATTTGCCGATGGATACCCCGGCAAATGCCCGTCGCTTTATGAAGATATGGCATCCCGATGCTGCCGTGTTCGTGAAATACGAGTACTGGTATAATTATCTCCGGGAGTTGCACGAACGTGAAGTGCCGACTTATTTGATATCTGCTATCTTCCGCCGGGAGCAGCCTTTTTTCAAAAAGTGGGGCGGACTGTACCGCCGGATGTTACGTTTCTTTACCCGCCTTTACGTGCAGGACGAGGAATCCGTTAAGTTGCTCGCCTCTATCGGGATTACCCACGTGCAACAGACGGGAGATACCCGTTTTGATCGCGTGAAACAGATCGCGGATGCGGCAAAACGAATCGAGAAAGTGGAAGCGTTCTGTAATGACCGCCGTGCCGTGGTTTGCGGAAGTACATGGCCGGGGGACGAGGAGATTATCATGGACTATATCAATAAGCAGGAAGGGGATTTTAAATGGATTATCGTGCCTCACGAGATCGGGGAGGGGCATATCCGTGATATTCTGAACAAGTGTCATAAACCCGTGGCACGTTACACGGATGAAAATGCCGATGTGACGAAATGTCAAGTACTTGTGGTCGATACTATCGGGGTGCTGTCGTCTATATACCGGTATGGTTCCATTTCCTATATCGGCGGCGGTTTCGGCAAGGGTATCCACAACACGTTGGAAGCTGCGATATACGGAATCCCGGTGATTTTCGGTCCCAAGTATCATAAATTCAAAGAAGCGGTAGACTTGATTGATTGCGGGGGAGCGTTCTCGATCAAGGATAAGGAACAATTCACGTCCTTGCTCGACTCGTTAATAAATAGCCCGGCTATCGCTGAGGCAGCCGGGCAAAGTGCTTTAAAGTTTGTCAATAAACAATTGGGCGCTACGGATGCGATTATTCGCCAGTTAGTAGAATAGGACTTCTTCTTCCGCTTCATTTTCCACTTCGACACCCTTGATCCATGCTTTCAAGGTCTTTAGGATGGCGTCGCGAGTAAGGTTTTCGAAGTCTTTGATACGGCATTTGTGATCCATATCCGCTTTTATGTATTTGGCACACTTGGTATTCTTTTTCAAGTCAACGGCGGTAGCACTCCACGGGTCTATTCCCCCGTAGATAAAGAGCATATTTTCCGCTTTTGTTTGTAGCCAGTTATTTATGTCATGTAATTGTTTCGTGTTGAAAGGCGTATTCTCGTATCCCTTGGGCATAGCGAAGTCAAAGGTGATTATGTTGTCCTTTTCTTCTTTGAAATATTTTTTGAAGGGCTTGATGTTGTACGCATACATGCCCGTTTCGGTCAGTGCGGCGTAATAGAAGGCCTCGATGTCTCTGATGGATTGGTCACTGAAGAAATCCGGTGACGAGATGCGGACAAGATAATTGTATATCTGTTCGAAGTCTTCCACTTCCGGTTGTGGCATATCGTTGATGTTATTGCCCCATTGCCAGAATGCAAACGGGAATTCCATGATGATTAATTTCAATGCCCGCTCCGTGCCGCCTGCTTTTTCGAATGTATAGCCTCTTGAACGTGCCGTTTCTTCCAGCATGGGTAATAATTTGTTGAGGTTCTCGAAACATTTTTTCTGGAAATCGAAGATTTGCCATTTGGTTTCTTTACCGCCACCTTCGAGCAAATGTCTGTTTTCCGGGGTATCGCCGAGTTTAGAAAGGAATTTCTCTAAACGGGGGTCCACTTTCTCTAGGTTAATCGGGGCAACATAAGGTACGCTGACTTCCACGTCCTCCGGGTAGAAGTAACGGTGGTAGACGGTGGTCTGTCCGCCTTTGCTGATACCGGTTGATATCCATCTCGTGTCGGGGTATACCTTTTGGCGCAAACTTTGGATGATCTCGTGTTGGTCGGTAGCCGCTTGTTTCAGCGTCAAGTCCGACCAAGGAGTTTCCCCGGCGGGCTTGCTGTTGTTGAAGAAACGGTGTTCTATCGTGAGTTGGTTTGTCTTGAATAATTGCGATAACTCGCTTTCGGTGGGAGAATATATCCCGTATCCTTCCAAGATTGCCACCATGGGCGCTTTGAAGTCCCGATGCCCGAGCAACACCCGTTGTTTGAATGTGCCTTTCGCGGGATTGTTATGGTCGATCGGTTGTTCGTACCAAAACTCGTAATATTCGCTATAGGGAGGAACTTTTAATTCCCGTATATCGGATATCTCTTTGATTTGCTGCAATTTCTGTAATAACGGCCCGTTCGCGAATAACGTTCCGCATGCTAATAATAGAGATACAACAAGTGTAAATACATATTTCATAGGTCAGCTCTTTATTTTTCAGTCTGCAAGGTATGAATTTTATATGAAAAAGATACCTTTGTTACACTATTTAAAAATTAAAAGAATATGAAAAGAATTTTGTTATTAATCGCGTTATCCTTGTGTTTGTGGAGTGTCGCGGAGGCAAAAGCTCCTCAGACCCAACCTTCAAAAGAATATGTAGAGACGTTGAAAAAGATGATCACCGTTTCCGGCGGTGATGCTACGTTCAAAATGGTCGTTCCGCAAATGTTTGCCATGATGAAGCAACAATTGCCGAATGTACCCGAGGAATTTTGGAAAACAGCCGAGGCGGAAATTATGAAAACCATCATGGACGATGTTGTCGGTATGTTGGCTCCGGTTTATTCGAAACACTTGACACAGGCTGATTTGGAAGGTATTATCAAATTCTATGAAACACCCGTGGGTAAGAAAATGGCTGCCGCACAACCGGGAATCATGTCCGAAAGTATGAAAGTAGGGCAACAATGGGGAATGCAGATCGCGATGAAGATACAGGGGATGTTGAAGGAGAAAGGGTATATGTGATTTACGATTTTAAATTTTAGATTTAAGATTGAGGGCTGTCCGCCGCCGGTTTTTGTTTACAAAGAAAGCCGGTGACGGACAGAGTTTTTATCTATTCTTCGCCCCACATGAATACGCTTCTTGCTCCGCTTTTAAAGATAACATGTTTTATTTTACCCATGTCGTTCTTTGTTTTATATAGAACATTGCTTTTCCAGATTCCTACATCTGTTGCGTCAATGAGGTAAAATATTCCATTGTCCAGACCGACGCCTATTCTGTCGCCGTTCATGGCAACTGCGATTGAAGTGATGCTATGCCCTTCAAAGTCAATGTCGAAAAGGTGTGCTTTTCCGGTTTTATCATTCATATCTCTCCAGTATAATTTCTCTTGATTGGCTCCTGCTGAAAAGAAGAAATAAGGAGTTTTCCGGGAAATGGCAAAAACATTATTTCCGTTCAACATATCTCCGTCCGGGAAAGGTATTTCGTAGTCGGGAGCGATGTTGATTGCTCCTGTATACCATACAGCACCTATGCCGAAATTCTGCATATAGTATTGGTTTTCAGTTCTGTCATACAAAATTGAAAATACGCTGTTTTCATAGTCAGCCCAAGGATCCGGGTTTTCATAGCTTGCCGCAAATACAATTTCCCGTGTCATATTATTAAGGTCGGAAAAATCGTCGGGATAATCTTTATGCGAGATAACGGTGGGTTCCCCGCATAATTTGGGTTCGTAATCCGTATCCATGCAGGCTAAATAGCGATGATTGAGTTCGTCAAACATGAGTATACATTTGCTATTCAAATATAAGGTCGGGATGAAATGGCTGATACGCATGCCGCCGCTTGCCCGCATTGGTTCCGCCATGAAGCGTCCCGAATGATATTCTTTTGGGACATCATTCCGACGACTGTATACATTTCCGTCTTCGGAAAGCAAGTAACCGCATATTTCGGGATAAAGGGCATCCTTAGGTACGAAATTGGCGGGATATGTTTCTCCAAGGAATTCCAGCTCCGTGTCAACAGCCTTCGTGAGGGCACTACCGTCTAATTCCACGGAACCGGATTTTTGTAACACTAGGATCTCTCCAATGGACGAATAGTTTGAGCTCCAATGTTCGAGTAATTTTATCGGTTCGGAGCCAAGATCGGTTCCGTTGACATTTTTGTAGACATCGGTTTCTTCTCCGTATACGATTTCAATAAGATTGCCATCGTCATCCTCTTTCTTTTGTTCTTTGACATAGGAGAGGTAGGATTTGTTATCTTTTTCCGATAATATAAGCCAACCGGCTTGATATGTGCCGGAAACATTTACCATGAATTCTGCCGTGTATTTCATACCCGTGCTGTTATCTTCCACGCGGAAATAACAACGCCGGTTTCCGACAAATTCTTTGAAACTTTCGATATGGAGTTCGGGAGAGGTACTATCTATAACCACACCGTTGACAATCCATTCGTAACTTAAACTTACATTGACGCTATCGAGAGAGAAAGATAATTCGGGAGTTATGTTCAAGGGATCTCCATAGTTAATACTGTTGCTCCATGCGATATTATCTATCGTGATTTTGTTCAGTTCTGAATAGCTATAATTACCTTTATCATCCATACATCCTAAAATCAGGACAGACAATGATAAAATCCAAATATATATCTTTTTCATAGTCTTATTTTTATTTATCCAATTACAGTTACAGTCATCGGTCGACCGTCTTCATCTAAAACGGGACCTATTTCAGGGTCTTCCGCGCACTTTTGCAGGTAGTATTTGAATTGTAGTGCCAATGCCCGTTTTTCGGGCGATTCAAGATTAGACCAATCAGAAACTTTCGTGACGCTCATGAGTGTTTCGTACTTGAGATCAGAATACTTGCCGAGATAAACTTTTTCAATGTCAGAATCCCACCATTCGGGACGAGAGGGAATGGCTGTAAAAATAATTACGGCTTTCCGGTATAGTTTCGGTCCCGGGGTATAAGCGTCGGATGCATCCAGATTCACGACGAGCTTAAATCTTTTGTCATCCAGTTTGGGCGTGTAATTCAAGAATAGTTGTGTGGAATCTTTCTGGTGTCCGGCGTGGAATACGGCATCTGTCGGGAGGTCGTAATCTTCTTCTGCCGCGGTTGACAAATCTTTATCCACGGAGAATTTGACAGGTACATCCTTTGTAAAGATATCCCCTCCGGATTCGAGTTTTAACCACACGGGTACTTTATCCTGCCCGGGATAGAAAAAGAATGACATTTCAATACTATCCGAGGTGTAGCTGTTGCGGAAATAGATGTAATGCCCGCCTTCATAATAGGGTGATTCTTCTTCTGTACAACTGCATATCGTGAACAGACAAATGAGTATTACAAGATATTTTTTCATAATCGGTAATTTTATGAATTAGATATTTTCACTGGCGGGAACGGGTAATACGAACTTGGCGGTGATTGCCGGGTTTGTCTTGCCATCCCAAATAGGAAGATTATAATATTTATACAGGAAGAAAAGTTGTCCTTCGCTCATTAACTCTCGTCTTGCGTCTAAAAGCATCGTTTCGATAAATTGACTTTCGGATAATTCAGGAAGAGGTTTTCCGTTACCGCGTTCTTCTCGCAATTCGGCCAGTAATGCTTTTGCTTCATCCACTTTTTTGTGTTGCAAAAAATATTCGCAAGCGATATAATACATTTCGGCTTTTCTTATGACGGGAATGAGCGGACCGTTATCTCTTTCTTTAGAAGGGTCTTCA
Organism: Butyricimonas hominis; assembly: GCF_014287455.1. Lineage (NCBI taxonomy): Bacteria > Pseudomonadati > Bacteroidota > Bacteroidia > Bacteroidales > Odoribacteraceae > Butyricimonas > Butyricimonas hominis. The sequence goes on along the minus strand of NZ_JACOOH010000001.1, from coordinate 495,912 downwards.
TAACCTACATATTTGGCTGAAATCCGGGTACCTTTGGCTATTTCCGTTGTCATTTTTGAATAGCGGCGGTCGGTAGTTTCGCCTTCGAATAAATCTTCTACATTCCGGATTTTCAGATAACCGTTTTCACCTGTCCATGGTTTAAATATCTCGGTAACATTTTTGTTGAAAAAAGCCAGAATGATATCTTCCCTACTTTTGGAGTTTCCGTCATAACTTGAACTATATGACGGATATTCCAATCCTTCGAAATCTAGTAAGTATTTCGCTTCTTCATACGCCTTGTCAATTTGTCCGGAGTACATGTAGACTCTTGCCAGTAACGCGGTTACGTTCATGTAATTCATGCGTGTCCCGCGATAACTCCAGAAAATACCTCTTTCTTGGAAATAATTTGCTTTCCCTACTCTATAAAAAGCGTCTTGTATAGCTTTTATATTATCCGGCAGTGTGTCGAATTTAGCCGTCAAGTCTTGGGCTTTTTCCAAATCTTCAATAACTAATTTTAAAAAGTCATCTACCGAAAGTTTAGGACTCCGAATTTCGGGGTACGAGGTGCAGTAGGGAATATATGTTCCGGAAGCTCCTGCCTTGGGCGCCGGGGCAAACAATCTGAGCAGGTCGAAGTGCATAAATCCGCGTAAGGCTAGAGCCTCTCCCAAGATCATATTCTTTTCTTCTTCTTTATACTCGAAGATAGATGGGCTTGCGTGTTCTATGTTTGTGATTACGTTGTTGCAATTCGCTATGCAGTTGTACATGGATTCCCATATTTTAGTAATAACGGGTTTGACGGCACTATGTTCAAATGCGTAATTTTGGGCTTGAACCAGTTCACCACCGTTTAATGTTATTGCTTTTGGATCGTATAGTTGTCCGAGGCAATCCATGAATCCCCACGTCATATTTTTACCGTAAAGATCTTCTGTTGAAAGATTCTGGTATATGCCTAGTAAAGCACTTCTGAAACCGTTCCCGTTTTCAAACAATTGACTCTCTTTAATCTGGTCTGAAGCCGATACATCCAGCCAGTTGTCGCAACCGGAGAATCCTATTAGGCAAAGGGCGATATATATTATTTTTTTCATGGTCATGTATTTTATTAGATTAAAGTCCGATTTTTAATGAGAATCCCATGTTATAAGCGAAAGGATAAGAAAGTCCTCTCTCCTGCTTTATTGAAGAAACATGCATCAAATCATTCATGTTGAATTCAACACGTAACGTTTTTAAACGGGCTTTTTTCATCCATGCATGCTCGCTGAAATCGTATCCTAGTGTGAGTGAAGTCAGTTCCAGCCAATTATCGTCCTGCACGAAGCGGGAAACCGGTCTTGTTGTTTCACTGTAATCTTTGATGCTTTTGTATTTTGCGATATCCCCGATTTCATGCCAACGGTCATACAATACGCGTTTATCCGCGTTATAATATTGCAGGTTGACATTCTCAACTTTTGAAACCAACGTGGAGTTGTAGCTTTGTGCCCCGAATTGGAATTTGAATGAAGTGAATAAGGTAAAACCTTTATAACGTAAATTTAAACCGAAATTACCTTCCGCATCGGGTTCCGTATCTCCCAGTACGATTTGGTTTTCTGCCGTGTAGTCGTAAGTGATGCTACCGTCTCTGTTCAATAGCATATCCTTTCCGTTTGTCGGATCGATTCCAAGAGATCGCATTCCCCAGATAGCTGTCAGTGATTGACCTTCTTCGTATTTTAACAAGGGTTTCATCAATTCTTCGTCCGGGGTAGAATAATAATCGTCATAGTGTGAGTTCACCTTGTCGTTGTATTCCTGCAATGCGTTTGATATCTTTTTCAATTTACCTTTGTTGTGCGAAAGATTTAAAAACACGGAGGCAGCCCAATCTTTCGTTCTGACAAAATCACTTCTTACATCAATTTCAAATCCTTTGTTTTCAAGCTTTCCGAGATTTTCTTTGTAAGAATTGAAACCGGCAGAAGAAGGAATAGTAACATCATTTACCATATCTACCGTCTGTTTGTTATACCACGATGCTTTCGCGTAGAAAAGTCCGTCAAATAGCTCAAATTCGATACCAAGGTCTAAAGAATTTGTTTTTTGCCACACCAGATTTTGGTTTCCTAAAGCGATGAGGGAAACTCCGTACCCGGAACTGTACCAATTGTCAAGATTGGCTAGATAACGGGTAGATGCCTCGTAAGGAGCAAAATTAGCAGTACCTAATTGCCCGTAATTACTTCGGATTTTTAATAGGGTGAGGACTTTGTTCCCTTTTAAAAAATCGTAATTATGAATGTTTATGGCTGCACCACCGGAATAGAAAGAACCCCATCTTTTCTTGTCTCCGAATTCCGAGGAACCATCCAGACGATACGTCAAGTCAAGAGCGTATATGTTATTGTAGTCATAGTTTACAGAAGCGAGGAAACCGATATTCCGGGTTGCGTTGTCCGCGAAAGTGGGCTTCTGATAGATTTCTTTTGCATAGGCCGGAGATACCAGATCGCTGGAAGGGAATCCCCTGTATTCGCTTCTTTCCGAATCTGTTTCTTGAGCTCTGGCGTTATAAGTTAATGTAGCGTTTATATTGTGTTTATGTAATTGACGGTTGTAAATTAACATGACGGATAGATCCCAACTTAAGAAATTCCCTCTGGATCTTGTTAATGAACCTCTTAATAAATTGTACGGGTCACTTGAATTTTGGGATTTTTGAGACAGGGGATCCACGAAAACGTCAGATTTTGTCCATTGTTTGGTTACGCCGAAAGTACCTTTTATTTGTAGTCCGTCAATAATATACCAGTTGATACCTACATTATCTTGTAATTCATTATAGGACGATCTGTCATAGTTGCCAAGAGTGGCCTCGTATAGAGGATTGGTTTTATCAAAATCTCCCCATTTGAGTGTTTTACTATAATTGCCGTAGGAATCTTTCATTTCGTTATAGGGTAACTGTCTCGTGTAATCTGCAAAGTTCCCGTAAGGAGATTCTTTGGATTTGTTGGATTTGTAGGCTATATAGTTTTTAATCTGTAGATCCTTATATCTATAATCCAAGGTTAGTCCGGCTCCCATATTATCCCGGAAAGATCCTTTCATAACTCCGTCATTGTTGTTGTAGGAAAGATCCAGCCCGAAACGAATACTTTCCACACCACCTTGAATGTATATGCTGTGTTTGTGGCTGAAGGAGTTACGGAGAGGTTGACCGATCCAGTAGGTGTCAACTCCCCGGGCAACGTCTTCCAGTTTCTGGTAATACGTGTTTTGTGCCGAAAGTTCGTCATAGTATCCGGCAAGCCGTTCTGCTTCCAGTTTTTCTGCCGCATTCATAAGATTATAGTCGGACAGGTCGGGAATGGCGAGGGTGCCGACCATGGAATAATCTACACGGATCTCACCCGGCTTGGGGGCTACCGTTGTGATTACAATCACTCCGTTGGCAGCGCGGGAACCGTACATGGCGGTTGCGGCAGCGTCTTTGAGGATCGTGATACTTTCAATTCTTTCCGGGTCCATGTCGTACACTTTCTCTGCCGTTACTTCGAAGCCGTCCATGATGAAAGTAGGAGTGTTCGGGTTATTTTCCAACGCTTGTTTATCCAGTGCTTTTGTCCCGATACTGGAACGTCCGCGAATGTAAAACTCGGGAACTTTGTTCGGGTTGGAACCCCATTCATTGTTTTTGATGATTCGTAATGAAGGATCGTAGGTAGACAGTGCGGCGATAACGTTTCGTTTGGACACTTTCAAGATATCTTCTTTCTTCAATTGTACGGCACTTCCCGTGAAACTTGATTTTTTGATGTTGGAATATCCCGTAACAATAACTTCGTCCAAACTTTCCTCTTTTTCTTTCAAAACAATTCTGAAGGTTGTCTTGTTACCGGCTTGGACCTCTTGAGTTTCCATGCCGACATAGGTGAAAACGAGCGTAAGATCTTTCAAGTTGGCGGGAATGGTCATTTTGAACAGACCTTTTGCATCGGTACTCGTTCCGATAGTAGTTCCTTTGATCATGACGGTAACACCCGGGATGGAGTCGCCCTTGACGTCTACAACGACACCTTTTATCTCTTTCGCTTTCTCCTCTTCTTTGGTGCGGTTGGTCAACACGAACACGTTATCCACGATCTTGTATGTCAGGCTTGTACCTTCCAGACATTTATTCAAAACCTCTTCCAGTGTTTTGTCTGTCATTTCCAAGTCAAACTTTTTATCCGACCTGACTTGTTCGTGATTGTAGAGAATCTCGCATCCGACCACGTTTGTCAGATATTCCAGCGCGTGGAGTAACGTTACGTTTTTCAAGTTGACCGTCACTACTTTGTGCTGTTGTCCGTACAGGTTTTCCCCGGAGATGGACAAGGTAACGAAAAGTTGCAGGCAAAGAATTAGCAGCCCCTTGCATAGCAACTGTTTTAGATGACACTCTTTTTCCATGTTTGCTATTGTTATGTTTGTAATTAAATTAGATAGGGACGAGAGACTGTTTTTCGGGTCCCTCGTCCTGTTATTTGTCAATCCTTTTTGAGAGCTTGGTTGATTTGATGCAGTAGTAAAGCGTAATGATTACGGGTTTCGGTATTACCCGTGTTTTTGGCTTTTTCCAATTGTTGTTTGGTCTTCATCAAAACATTGTAATACACGTGTGCGATACTTGGAAAGTCCGCTTTTACCCGTCTTTGGAATCCAACGCCTTGCACCGGTTCCGGGCTGTCGGCAGATAATTTTGCTTGTTCCGGGACATAACCGTAGAGTTGGAACATCTTTTGATCCAGCCATTGATCCAGCGTCAAGTTATTCGTGATATTCATACTGCCTCTTGCCTTGCCTTTTCCGGCATCCAGTTTGGATTCTTTGATTAGGCTCTTCACGAAAGTCAATTGTGCTTCCCGTTCCCGGCTTTTCAGCGTGACACCTTTTTGTGTGGGTTTCCAAATGTAATCGTATATATCCTGCAAGTACTCCTCTTCCGTGTATGGCTCTTCTGATTTCGAGATGCATAGCCCTAAGCCGGAAGCGTTGCTGATAAGATTGCTGATCAGTGTTTGCTGGAAAAGCACTCCGGGATTACCGATAATCGGGATATTTTTGAGCATTTCTTTGTTATCCAGCCACGACATATCTTCCTGTAATTGCAACAGAAATTGTAAAGCCCGCTTTTGTTCTGCTTTCGGTACGGACTGGTAAGTCGGTCGCGGATCGCCCTCGTATTTCTCGTTCAGGTAGATACCACCGATGATAGGAGTGACGTGTCCCATGTAGGTTCTGAATTGATTCAGAATGGCATAATACATCTGATTTCTGAAAGAGAGGTCAGTGTCCGATGCTGCAACCCATTCGTTCAAGTTTTCCATGACGTATCTTAAATTCTTCAAACCGTAGGTGGCGGACTTGATGGCATCGTCACCCAAGTCTTCTTCCAAGGCACTCGGATCATACCGGGACATGATTTGCTGTTTCCCGTACCTGTAAATAGGATCTCCGGCTTTTTCACTGATCCATCTGTCCAGCGTCGGAACTTCCTCTTCTGCGGTTTTCGCCTCGGGGATAGGCTTGTAAATCCATTTTATGGCGTAGTAATCATATTGTCCGATGATAGGCGGTGTGAGTTTTACCCCTTTTTCCAAGTCCCCCGGTTGTGCCACGTAATTGAAGCGGGCATAATCCATGATGGAAGGAGTCGTGCCGTATTTCTGCGTGAAGGTGGCGGAACGCAAAGAGTCCGTGGGGAAGGCATTAGAGGATGCCATATTGTGCATCAACCCGAAACAGTGTCCCACTTCATGACGTGCGACGTAGCGGATGGCGTCACCCATGACCTCTTCCGGCAAGGTGATCTGCCTTACGCTCGGGTCTACGGCTGCCGTTTGCAACATTCTCCACGTGTAAAGAAGACTCACGAGATTGTGATAGATGTACACGGAAGCGTTCAGAATCTCCCCGCTTCTCGGGTCTACCCAAGAGGGACCCATGGCGTTTTCCACGGGAATGGGAGCATAACGGATACAGGTGTATTTAATATTGTTCGGGTCAAATTCGGGATCGTCAACGGGGAACATTTTGGTCTGTACGACATTCTTTAATCCGATTTCTTCGAAAGCACGGTTCCAGTCTTCCACTCCCATGCGGATGTATTTCATCCACATTTGCGGGAAATTCGGGTCGATGTAGAAGATAATCGGTTGTTTTACCTCTACAAGCTCTCCTCTCTTGTAGGCTTCCATGTCCTTGGGTTCAACTCTCCAGCGGTGGGCGTAGTAAACGACGTCCGAACCATTGTCGTCATTCGTGAATTTCATTTTCCCCGTGTAGAAAACCCCGATGCGCGGGTCTAGAATCCGGGGTCGCATCGGTTTCTCCGGCAATAGGATTAAGGAGCGTTTCACGAGGGCGGAGAACGGTTTGTCCGTTTGGTACTCGAACATGCCGAGGGCTCTCATGGTTACCCCGAAGGAAAGGTGACTGCTGATTGATACGTTGTCTTCAAAAGCCATGATATCGCCGATAAACGAACGGTCTTTTTTGAAGTTCGTGATACGCTGAATCCAACCGCCGTAGGTACTCGCGCTGTACGGGTCGAAAGGATCGATCTCGTATAAATCACTTACGAGGAAGTCTGTCACGTCGAACACGACCGCCGATTTATCATTATTCCAGCATTTGACCGGGAACATTTTCGCGATAGCACCGATATTTCCTTTGTCGATGGCTTCTTGAATGTTTTTGTCCTTGGCGTTGGTGACCGAAGCGTTGTAAACATAGCGCATTTGTACGTTCGTGTCTATTTTGGTGAAGTAGATATGCAGGGGTCTGTGCGGCTTCTGTCCCACCAGTGCTTCAGTGTTGTCGCTAATCTCCTCGACGGTCGAACCGAGTAACATTTCCTTCCCGAATAACGAGAACGGAAATTCAAAATAGACCTTGCCGTCGATTTTGTGTAATGTGATCAAGCCCTTTACCGTCTTGCACGCGGGTGTATTGAACAGTTTGTCGTATTCGCTTTGCTTCTTCTGTTCTGTTTTATTCTCTTTCTTCTTTCTCGTTGCGGCTTGCGTACCGAGTGTCGGTATCAAGAAGCAAATGATGAGAAGAGTCATTATCTTGTTCATATCAATTTTTTTTATCATTACTAAAAAGGTTACAGGCTATTTCATCGCTTTGTCAATCCGACGCAACAATAATTGGTAATGATTTCTGGTTTCCAGCGAGGGATGATTTATGTTCTTTTCCAACAGGTTCTTGGTTTTTAGCAACATCCCGTAATAGATGTGTGACACGGAAGGCGAAGTCGTGTAATTAACGGCTTGCAGGAACCCGAATCCGCTGACCTCTCCGTTGTCGTTAGCTTCTTGAGGAGCGGCATATTCAAGTGCGGCGTGTCCGTAATCCTCGATGCTTTTTTGTTTGATATATTCGGGAACTTCGATCGCTTTGAAGGCGTCTGTAACCCCGATCATGATGCTGCCGCCGGAACCGGAACCGCTACTTTTGCTGATTAATGCGGAAACGAAAGCGTCTTGTAACTTACGATCTGCCACTTGGGTTTTTCCGCCTTTTAGTGTTGTAGCCCACACGAAGTTATAAATCTCGTTCAGGTATTCTTCCGGGGTATAGGGATCTTTATCTGTTTTTGCCACGCAGAGGGGGAGTTTGCTTACCCCGTCCACGATGCGGGAAACTACTTCGGATTGGATGTCCGAACTCGGGGAACCGATAAGCGTGAAATTCTTCAACAAATCTTTATTTTCGATCCAGTCGATATCTCTCACTTGTGCCATCATGAATTGTAATGCCCGTTTTTGTTTCTCTTTCGGCACGGCTTCATAGCTCGGACGAGGATCTCCCTCGTATCTTTCCGTCAGGTAAATACCGCCGATATTGGCATACACGTGATTCAAGTATCTCACGTATTGTTGTACTATCTCGTTGTACAAAGAGAATCTGTGCTTGTAGTCTTTGTCGCTGTCAGTAAACCAGTTATTCAAGTTCGACAGGATGTATTTCAAATTCTTGATACCGTATTCGGACGCGATCATGGCGTCGTCGCCTAAATCTTCGGACAGAGAGCTAGGGTCATAATGTGTCCAGATTTGTTGTTTGCCGTACCTGTACATCGGGTCATCGGCTTTTTCGCGCACCCATTGGTTTAATGTTGTCGTTTCCTCTTCGGGAGAGTTGGCGTCTAAAAGCGGAGAATAACTCCATTTGATGAGGAAATAATCGTATTCTCCCAGAATCGGCGGGGTTAATTTCACGCCTCTTTCTTTATCGCCGGGTTGTGCGACATAATTGAAACGGGCGTAGTCCATGATGGATGCCGTGGTACCGTACCTTTGTGTAAATTCGGGATCTCTCAGTTTTTCGACCGGAATGGAAGCCGAGGCTGCCATGTTGTGCATGAAACCAAGACAGTGCCCCACTTCATGACGGCTCGCGTATCGAATGGCCTCACCCATAACTTGCTCGGGGAGAATCTTGTAACGTACATCCGGATCAGCCGCGGCGGTATGGATAAAGCGCCAGTTGTACAGTAAGCTGATCAAGTTGTGATAGATATATACCGACGCATTAATGATTTCTCCTGTTCTGGGGTCTGTCCATGACGGTCCCATCGCGTTAGCCATCCATGTCGGGGCATAACGTACGCAGGAATATTTCAAGTTGTCCGGGTCAAATTCCGGATCGTCTTTCGGGAAATCCTTGGCGATGATAGCTTTTTTAAAACCGATTTTTTCAAATGCCAGATTCCAGTCCTCTACTGCCATGTGGATGTATTTTTTCCACATATCCGGGAAATTATCGTCGATGTAGAAAACAATCGGTTTTTTCGGTTCCACGAGTTGTCCTTTTTTGAAGGCGATCTCGTCCGATGGTTCCAGTCTCCAACGGTTGGCGTAAAAAACATTAACAGCCTTGTTGTCGGTGTTCGTGTATTGGATTTTAATGGTCGGGAATATTCCCACTCGCGGATCCGCGATACGGGGTCTCGCTGGGATTTCCGGCAAGAGTACGATACTCCGGGTTGCTACTACCGTAAGCGGTTTTTTGTATTCGTAATAGTTCTGTCCTCCGCGGATATCACACTCGTAAGAGAGGTGGCTCCTCACGAGAACATTATCCTCGAATGCCTTGATTTCCCCGAGGAAAGATTTGTCTTGCTGGAAGCGGCTGCTTCTGACCAGATATCCCCCGTAAGTATTGGCACCGTAATCATCGATCGGTTCGAGGTCTTTGTTATCACCCACGAACAATTTGGTGATATCGAAGACCACCGCCGTACTGTCCGGGTTGTAGGCTTCAACCTTGTAAACCCCGATAATAGCCCCGATGTTGGCTTTCTCGATGGCATTGGCAATGTTTTTATCTTCAGGGCGTGTGATCGAATAATTGAAAATTTGCCTTAATTGAATCGTGGAATCGATCATGGTAAATTGTATGTGCAACGGCTCTTTGGGTTTTTGTCCCACGATGGCATCCCCGTTATCACTGATTTCCGTTACGGTCGATCCCAGTAACATGTCTTTTCCCAAAAGTTGAAGGGGAAGTTCAAAATACAATTTATTATCGACCCGATGTAAATTGATGAGTCCTTTTGCTTGTGTGTGGTCTTTTTTAAAGAGCTTGTCGTAAGCACTTTCTTTTTTGACAGGAGTTTTTGCCGTTTCTTTCTTTTTCTTTCTGGCAGAAGCCTCTGTTTCAGTTAAGAACGCTACTGTGAAAAAACAGAGCAATAATAACAATTTGTACTTCATGGTAATTTTTTTAAGTTTTTACATACGTGTGATTTATGCACACAACACCCGAATTGATTCGTGTTTCGAATCAATAAATAATTAATAATAAGCTATTTAATTTGTATTATTATATCCTCATAATAGTCACTGTTCGATCTTTTACCTCAAATTTTACATCAGCGGTCAGTTCCAACACGCGGAATGCTTTTGTGATATCGGCATATTTGGGAATGAAACCCGTGAAGTGGTAATCTTTAATGGTTTGATTCGTGTAGAACAGGTTCACATCATACCACCTTGCCAATTTCATCATGACGACTTCCAGCCGTTCGTTGGAGAAATAAAATTTATCATTTTTCCACGATATGGCGTTTCTGGCGTTTGTTTTTTTGATGCTGATGTCGTCCCCGCTTATTTCGAGGGCTTCGTCGGGTTTCAGTTTATAGTTTTTGTTTGCTTTTTTAACTTGTACACTACCTTCCAGCAACACGACCCGCGACACGTCATCATCCTTGTAGTTGGATATATTGAAACTTGTACCGAGTACCTGTACGGCAAAATCTTTTCCTTCCACGATAAACGGGTGTCGCTCATCCCGACTGACTTCAAAATAGGCTTCTCCCTCGAGATACACCCGGCGTTCGGATCGCGTGAAAGTAACCGGATACCGGAGTTTGGAATCGGAATTTAGATGTACTTTCGTCCCGTCCGCCAGCATGACGCTGTATTCTCCCCCTCTGCCGATAACCAAGGTATGGATATTATCCGTTTGGGCGGTTGTATTCTCGGGTGTTCCGGTTTGGTAATATAACGTGGCAGAATCATTCCGGTATTTTGTCCCGGAATTATCCGTTAATTCAAGTTGGCAGTTCTTGTGCAATTGTATCTCTTCCCGGTTCGACACGATGAGGGTGGCTTTGCCCACTCCCGGTTGAATCGGTTTCATGGCAACTACATCTTTTGGCTTTATTTCCGTGCGGCTTTCTATCCGGTAAATAAAATAGGTACCGAGAAGAAGGAGAATGGTTGCCGCGTACCCGAAATAGCGGGATACGCGTCTTCGGGGAAAGGAAGTCACGTGTTTCCATGCCTTGTCCGTGTCAATCGTTTGTTTCAATCGATATTGTTCCAGTATATAGTTTTCGTTTTGTATACGAACGTATAATTCTTGGTTTTTATTCGATTGTTTCAACCAATTGGCGAGAAAGAGTTTTTCTTCTTCCGTGATTTCCTGCCTCATCTGTTTCAAGATCAGTTCGGAAATTTTCTGTATGTCGGATTCTTTTCTCATTTTATGGCGTCTTTTATCTTTAAGACAAAAGAATTGAACCCGCGGGTGACAGAGGGTATTATTTTTTCGAAGATTTTTAAAAACAAGGAAAAATAATGACTAATAAGGGGAACAAGTCTTTTAAATTTTCTTTCAAGAATTTGCGTGCTCTCAGGCGTTGGGTTTTCACCGTGTTTTCTGAGATCTGAAGGGTTTCGGCAACTTTACAAACCTCCATACCGTCGATGTAGCTTAGTTTGAAGACCTTCCGGCATTCTTCCGGAAGTTTCTCGATGGTACTGAATATTTCTTCCATAATCTCGCTTTCGATTCGCTGAAGCAGGTAACTGTTTTCTTCATAGACTTCTTGCTCGAAGTCTTTCATTTTTTCAGTGATATATGCTTGATGCTTCAAGTGATTAATACAAGCGTTATGTACCGAACTGTAAAGATAGGCTTTGAGTGAGTTTATTTTGTTTATTTTCACCTTTTTATGTAACAAGGTAATGAAAACATTTTGAACGATATCCTCGGCCTCGTCAAAATTATTCAAGATGCGGTTGGCAAAAAGACATAACGCGGGATAAAACGTGGTAAACAGTTGTTTGCTACGTTCATCTGTCGAGAATAAATGCATGTTAGTCTCTTCCTCCATCTCTTTTTGTCTTTTTAATCTTCATTGTTCACATACCATCCCTACATTTGAGACAAATAATATTCACCCGCGGGTGACAACGGTTAAATATTTTTTTCAAAATCGCCTGTCAGAGTCTTGCCTTATAAATTGAAACAATCATTCGGGGCAAAGTTAGAATATTTTGGGATATATCTCTATTTTTGTGTTTTCAAACGGACAGCATGAGCAATTGGTTACAGAAATACGGGCGGCATTACTCGGAAACGGTTAAGATAGGCGTGCCTATCGTGTTGGGACAGCTAGGGGTTGTCGTGGTCGGGTTGGTGGATAATATTATGGTGGGACATTTCAGTACGGCTGATCTGGCGGCTTCCTCGTTCGTGAATAGCGTGTTCAATATCCCGATTCTTTTCGGCTTGGGTTTCTCATACGGGTTGACTCCTTTGATCGGGCAATTTTTCGGTCGGGGGAATAAGTTCCGGGTAGGCGGTCTTTTGCGCAACAGTCTGTTGGCTAATTTGATGATCGGGGTGTTGCTCTCGTTGATCATGGGAGTAGTTTTCTTGAATGTTCATCGCATGGGACAGCCGGAAGAGTTACTGCCGCTCATTCGGTCTTATTTCCTGTTACAGTTAGCCTCGTTGGTTTTCGTGATGATGTTCAACAGCTTCAAGCAATTTGCCGACGGCATCACGGACACGAAGACTTCCATGTGGATCATGCTCTCCGCCAACGTGCTGAATATTATCGGGAACACGATTCTGATTTACGGGACTTTCGGGCTTCCGGCACTCGGCTTAACGGGAGCGGGAATATCCACGCTGGCATCCCGGGTATTCATGTTTGTCGCGTTCGCCGTCTTGTTTTTTCGGCGTTTGTCCTATCGTCGTTATTTGGTGGGGTATCGTCGGACAGCGTATAATTCGGGAGACTTGCGGGTGCTGAATCGTATGGGAATCATGGTCGGTTTGCAAATGGGGATGGAAACAGCGTTATTCAGCATCAGCGGGGTAATGATCGGTTGGCTGGGCACGGTCGCTTTGGCGGCGCATCAGGTGGTAGCCTCTATATCCACCCTTGGATTTATGGTGTATTATGGTGTCGGGTCTGCGGTTTCGATACGGGTAAGTAACTTTTACGGTAGGGGAGATATCGCGAGCGTGAAACGGGCAACCATGGCGGGAGTCCACTTGTTAGCTTTGTTGGCTTTGACCGTTTCCATATTCTTCCTGTCGGTACGGGGACATATCGGACTGGTATATACTTCATCGGGAGAGGTGGTAGACTTGGTTGCCGTGTTGATGGTGATCCTCGTTTTTTACCAATTCGGCGACAGTCTGCAAATTATCTTTGCCAATGCCCTGCGAGGCGTTTTGGACGTGACTTCTATGGCTGTCATTTCCTTTATCGGCTACTTCGTGGTCGCTTTGCCCGTTTCTTACATTTGCGGCTTCGTTCTGGATTGGGGTATTGAAGGGGTTTGGACGGGTTATCCTCTCGGGCTCACCCTGACCGGCATTATGCTCTGTTGTCGTTTTTATTACTTTATCAGGAAGAAAAATTTGAAACCTTTTTCCCCAACCTCTCCCTGATTTCCTTGTACCCTTTCTGTTTATCCGAGAAATGTACCGTGTTAATGCCGAGAGCCTGTGCGGCTTTGACATTCGCGGCAAGATCATCTATGAATAGTGATTCTTCCGGTTTCAAGTGATATCGTTTCAATATCAACTCGTAAATCTCCCTGTCCGGTTTAACCATGTGTTCTATCGCCGAGATAATCTGCCCGTCGAAATAGTTGAACACTTCCCGCGTCTTGAGATACTCGTAAAAGTCGAGCGACATATTGGATAGACAATACAGTTTGTAGCCTTGCGCGGACAATAGCCTGATTAACGCTTCTGTTTCGGGAATCGGTACCAGCGAGCGTTTCACGTGTTCCACGAAAGCATCACATTCTTTGGCGGATATTCCGGTGAGCACGGATACTTTGTTCACGAGTTCTTCTCGCCCGAGAATTCCTTTGTCGAATTGAGTCCAATAGTCTTTGAAGAATCCCTTGTTTTTGATGTTCATGATCAACGTCGGATTCCCTTTAAATGAGTCGATTACTCGTTCACCGTTCCATTCGACTACCACTCCTCCTAAATCAAAAATAATGTTTTTCATAATCGGCTTATATTTTATTTTACTTTAGAAATCAACAATAATGCCAACAGAGGGAAGTAATGTCCCCGTGTCATTTTTTATATATCGCATCAGGTAGTGCCCCGGACGATCGGGGTCTACCCGGTAGCTTCCGTTCGCGTCCTCTTCCGGGACAAGGAGATCGGGGCTTTTCGTCTTGTGGTTGTATATATTTTGTATGTCGGCATACAAGATAAGCGACCATTTCTTGAAATAGAAGCTCCGGTCAACCCGAATATCCAGTTGATGGAACGAGGATGCCCGTTCGCTATTAAAACGAGAGTAATCGAGATAAGGTTGCTTCTTGGCATCCCACGCTACGATCAGTGAACTCGTTTCTCGGTCGTAGGGAGTGAAGGGAGCCCCATTTGTGTACCTCCATTTCATGCCGACATCCCAAAGCCCCAGTTTGCGGGTGGCGGTGAGCGAAAAGATATGACGGTTGTCCCAGCTACTGGGGATATACTTGGATGTCGGGCGCAAGTTGTGATCCATCTGTTTGAATTCCGAGTAAAAATAGGTATAGGCGGCAGAAGCCACGATGCCGAAAAATTCTTGTGTGCGTATCATGAGCTCCACCCCGTATGCCCGTCCCTCGCCGAGCGACTTCACGGGTTCGTCACCCACGGCAACGTAATCCGTCCCCTTGTTGGCAAGCACGATGCTGTCGGCGAGCGACACGGGATACTTGTCGTAGGTCTTGTAGAAACCTTCCAGCGTGATCTGTGTCCGGGTGCCGGGACGGTACTCTATTCCCGCCGCGTATTGGTTCGTGGCGATATATTTCACCCCGTTCCGTTTATTGACGAACTCCCCGTTTTCGTCCGCGTACCCCATGGTCGTGTAGGAAGGCAATTGATAGTAACGCCCCGTACTCGCGTTGACGAACCATTCCGGCGTGAGCGAGTAGGACAGGGAGAGGCGGGGGGAGAACTGTTTCAACGGGTTGCTCATGCCCGACGTGTAACTGTTCCCGTCTACCCGTGCCCCGAACGACAAGGAAAGGCGTTCGAGGAAAAAACTTTTACTGGCTTGCCCGAACAGCGACCATTTGAAAAACTCGAAATTCCGGTCGTAGCGGATGTTTTGTAACTCTCCTCGCGTGTAGAGTTCCCTTTGTGTCTTGTTCTTGTAGGTGGCGTACTCGATGCCTGCCCCGAAATTCAGTTTCACGTTTTGCCTCGTCAGGCGATTGTGCTCGAAGCGGAATTTATTTTCCGTTTCTCCCGAGGTATAGTCCACCAGTTTCGGTTGACTCTTGTCGTTCCGGCTGTACTTCTCGATCTCGTTTTGCAACGTGCTCCGGCTGAGCACGAAAAGATGATTCCAATGCTTCCCGTAATACTTGTACGTGGCACCCAGCGTGTAACTCCATTGCACGCTTTCCGGCAAATAATCGAGCAGGTATTTCTGGTCATCGTCGGGATCTTTCATGTTTTTATTCAAATTATTCACGTCGTAAGCCCCGATACCCAGAATCGTCAATTCGCTTTTTGGGGAAAGATTCGTTGTCGTCTTGAACTGTACGTCATTGTACACCGGGAGAAAAGGCAACCCGATCATGTCGAACAGGAACTTGAGATAACTCCTTCGCGCAGACATGATAAAGGTCGTTTTCGGGGCGAGCGGACCGTCGAGCGATACCCCGAAATCGGTAGCCCCCAGAGTTCCCCGTACTTTTATTTTATCCGGATTCCCGGATATTTGTTTGAAGTCGAGTAACGAACTCATCAAGTTTCCCCGGTCTGCCGGAAAGGCACCGGAATAAAAGCTCACCTCTTTCACGAAATCAATATTCACGATACTGACCACGCCACCGGAAGCCCCTTGCGTGGCGAAGTGGTTCAAGTTCGGTAATTCCACGTCGTCCAAGTAGAAACGATTCTCGCTCGGACCACCGCCCCGCACGATAAAGTCATTGCGGAAAGCCGGGGATGAAAGCACGCCGGGCATGGATTGCAGCACTTTCGATATATCCCGGTTCCCGCCGGGGTTCTTCTCGATCTCGGCAATCCCGATGCGCTGCAAAGACATCGGGCTCACCGCCGTTTTGCGGAAGGGATCGGCTTTCACTGTCACTTGTTCAAGGCTCACCGAACTCTCCTCCAGCTCCACGTTCACCGTGCGCTCGGAAGCCGTGTTAACCATAAATTCTTCCGATAGCTTCGTGTTATACCCGACACTGCTCACTTCCAGTCGATTGAATCCTAACGGCACATTTTCTATCCGGAAATACCCGTTCTCGTCGGCCGCCGTCCCTATGGTCGTTTTCCAGATCACCACGTTGGCAAAAGGAACCGGTTCATTATTTTTACTGTCAAATATGCGCCCCTTCACGATTCCCTTTTGCTGCGCGTGCGCCATCACGGGGACAAGAAATAATAGGGCAAGAATAAATCGAATAACTGCTTTCATCTGTTTAAATATCGTTATCGCGAATGTAGTTAAAATACATCGACTTATACTATATCTTGCCCCGTTTTCATCGAAAAACCGAATCCTGCCGTATACCGGGCTGAAAAATATTATGACATTTTTTCGTAAAAAAAACGTCATAATATTTGGAGTTTGACAGAAAAGCACTACTTTTGTCCCCGTCTTCAAGCCCAGGTGGCGGAATTGGTAGACGCGCTGGACTCAAAATCCAGTGTCCCTTAAAGACGTGCGGGTTCGATTCCCGCCCTGGGTACAAAAAAATCGAAAGAAAACCCTCTGAATCGAATGATTGAGAGGGTTTTTCTTTTGTGGGAAACTTGAAAAAAATGTATTAACGGTATTCGGAAGGGAGTATGGCAATTGGTATAAAAAAAGAGGTTCGTGATTTGACAGCCGGCAATATATCTCTTGGATTATTATGGTTTGCCGTCCCCATGATACTGGGCAATCTATTACAACAATTATATAATATCGCGGATACCCTGATCGTGGGGCAATTCCTCGGGGCAAACGCTTTGGCGGCGGTGGGTTCCGCGTACGCCTTGATGATCTTCTTGACTTCGGTACTTTTAGGGTTGTGCATGGGAAGCGGGGTAGTCTTTTCGCTTCAGTACGGTTCGGGAAATAAGGAAGCGATGAAACGTAGTGCTTTTGTTGCCTTGGTATTGATAGGGGCTGTCACTTTGTTGTTGAATATTATCGCTTTTGTTTGGATTGATCCTATCATGAGATTGTTGCAGGTGCCGGAAGACGTGTACCCGTTGATGCGGGAATATCTGTGGATTATCTTTTTGGGGATAGGTTTCACTTTTATTTATAATTATTATGCTTGCCTGTTGCGTGCCATCGGTAACTCGGTTGTGCCGTTATGGTTCTTGGCTGTCGCTGTTGTGTTGAATATTGTTCTTGACTTGTTGTTTATTCTTTTGTTTGGCTGGGGTGTTCGCGGTGCGGCATGGGCTACCGTCGTCGCTCAAGCCGTGTCGGGAGTCGGGCTCTGTCTTTACGCGATAAAGAAATTCCCGGAATTTCGAATCCGCCGTCAGGATATGCGGATGAAATGGGCGACAGTAAAGGAGATTGCCGTTTATTCCTCGTTGACCTGCGTGCAGCAATCCGTGATGAATTTCGGTATTCTGATGGTGCAAGGTTTAATCAATAGTTTCGGGATCGCTGTCATGGCGGCATTCGCTGCGGCGGTGAAAATTGATTCGTTCGCGTATATGCCCGTTCAGGATTTTGGTAATGCTTTTTCAACTTTCATCGCTCAAAACTTTGGAGCCGGGAAGACGAAGCGTATCCGGGAGGGAATCCGTGTGGCGGTCATTTCGACAATGTTGTTTTGTCTTTTTATTTCCTTGCTCGTGTTCATTTTCGCCCGTCCTCTGATGCTTATTTTTGTCCCGGCGACAGAGTCCGAGATTATCGCGATCGGGGTTCAATACCTGCGTGTCGAGGGGGCTTTCTATTGTGGCATCGGCTGTCTGTTCTTGTTATACGGTTTCTATCGGGGGATAAGAAAGCCGGGAATGTCCGTAGTCTTAACGGTCATTTCGCTGGGAACCCGTGTCGTCTTGGCTTATGTCTTGTCTGCGATTCCGGCAATAGGAGTGGTGGGTATCTGGTGGGCGGTGCCTGTCGGCTGGTTCTTGGCTGATATTGTCGGGATGTGGTACTATCGTAAATGTTTTCACTTGAAATTTCGCGATGTTTCTTTGGAGTGAAAATAGTGAACTTGGAGAAGATTCAATGAAATAAGATATTCTGGATAGTGCTGATGTAGGTTTACTAAAGTTTACGGTAAACTTTTTCAGGACGGGATAACGTGAAGACTCGATGTAAATCAAGAGAGAACACGTGGAGATAAGGGAGTAATAAGGGAACAAAGACGTTTCACCTTCGATACAAAGACGTTTCAAAGACGTTCACGAGCGTCTTTGAACCGGCTTTGTACCGGCTTTGAAGCGGTTTTGTCCCCTATTCTTGACGGGTACACCCCGAAAAATCAGCGGGTTTTGTTTTAAAGAAGATTTTGTGCTCTTGATAAATCTCTTGCGTGTTTCTTAAATAAGTGCAATAATTGTATCCCTATCCCCATTGTGAGCATACGTTCTTTTTTATTTGCCAATAAGTTTTGAGTCCAGTTAAGTAATCCTCCATCACCTATTTCATGTTCTACCCCATTAATAATAATCTTAGCTTTAATTCTAATGCCGTAGTAATAATTATTGTGTGAATCTAATTTGGCAATACGAATATCCAAACCGCTATTTTTATTATAAAATAAGGTATCTGATACCAATTGACTTTTTTCATCATATCCTTTGCAGGGTATAATTTCAAAGAATATATTTTCAAACCCAAAGACTTCTTTGCAGACCTTCTGTGTTATGGCTAAATGTTTATGTAATTCAGTTCTTTCAAATTCAAAACTACCCGTATCCATACCGCACGAAATTAGGCACAAAAGAGGAAAATGAGGTGTAAAATTTGGGTTTGAGAAAACCTGAGTTCTTATAACTCTTGATACATTACCAAAATTATATGTTTTCTCAGACAGTTCATTACTTTTCTTTAATGAAGCATAATGCAAAGCTATTGCATTTGTTGGGTCGGACTGAACTTCCGTGTTTCTTAGTGCTGTAAGAACTTTTTTTTGATTTACTGTTGCCATTACACTACTTGTACCTAATTGAGTAACAGGAGATAACTCAATTAATTCATAGTTGTTATTCGCAATTATTTTACAGCATTCCAATTCTTCCTCTTTAAATTCCAGAAAATCTAATTGTGCAGGTTTAGCCAATTTGTTTTTACTGTATTTACTCAATAAGGAAGATGGTGTTTCTTTTGTGGTACGCCTGTCAAACACCTCTAATAGCAAAGAGTTTAACTCTGAACCACTCAATTTATCGGACAGTATATCAACTATTTCATTTAGATTACACCTGCTAATTATATGTTTTATTGCTTCATCTTTCATATATTTATAATGCTATATATGTATTCATTAAATATTCGTCCTTCTTTTATGACGGACAATTTAACAATTGCCTCTTTCTCAAATCCAATTTTCTCTAATGCCCTCATTGATGCGACATTATATTCAAAAATATTTGCATATACCCTATTGATGCCTAATTGATTAAAAGCTATTGCAACTAATTGTTTAACTGCTTCTGTTGCATATCCATTTCTCCAATATTGTTCGCCAATCCAGTATCCTATTTCTGCATTAATTCTATAAACATCATTTTGAGGGATTAAACTACAACAACCGACAAACTCATTTTCAGCATAGATACCGAAAACATCTCCTAATGCCCCCTGTTGTAGCTAATTCAATAAAAGCAACGGCATCATCATGAGTGTATGGATGAGGAAATATGTCACGTAAGTTTATAGCAATCTTATAGTTATTTGCTAATTCACATATTATATGAGGTGACACATGTTCAATTTTACGTAATTCTACCATATCAATACATTTATTTTCTCACAAAGATATGCCTATTTGTGAGATGATTAAGTGTAAAAGTGAATCAAAATTCATCGAATTGCATTTTGCACTTAAAATTTGAGCATGATAGCGTATTTTACAAAGAAAGAAATATTTTATTCAGCAACACGATTAGATTATTATTTATATCTTTGTAATAGAGTTATTTGAAGCGATGGAAAAACTCAGTAGACCAAAGTAGTTTGCTCATTTCTATATCGTTACCCATTGTTATACTCTTCTTCTTCAAAAATCTATTATTCAATAGATTACAATCACATTTCTTGTTTCTCTGAACACAACTGTAATAATTGAAAATGCAAAATTGAAAATTATGAGAGAGGTATATGTATTGATTTTTGGACTGTTGCTGTTGGTACAGGCAGGATGTCATGACGTGACGGTCGGGTACTTGGAAACGAGGGAGGCCGTGTATCAATCGGACAGTATGATCGTTAAAGCGGAACTCGACCCCGATTGGGACGCGAGGCAGATAGAGTTTCAAATACCGTGGCAAAGCACTTCCATCGAGGGGGTGCAAGGAACCGCACCAATTCACTACTCCATCAAGAGTATAAATAGCGCTCATCCCGAGGTTGCCGATCAATTCACGATGCAAGGAAAAGGCATTATCGAGTTGCCGTGGAATCACACCGTACCACCCGGGCGGTACGTGATTAATATTCGGGTGTCGAACGAAGGATACACTTACGCTCTTGATTCGGTATTCACGGTGGTCGTGAAATAATGTAGGTAAACGGGGGAGTCGAAAGGCTCCCTCTTTCCTTTTATGCTTTAAATTATCAAGATGTGAAGGAAAATTTATAACTTTACAGTTAAATTATTTATAGTGAGATGAATGATGATATGAAAAGAGGTAAAATGAAAGGTTGTTTTGTGCTGATTTTGTTACTTTGTGTGATGAAGCCGGTTTGGGGACATTCGGATCTGATAATGACAAACAAATACGGGAACGTGGAGGTGTGGTATCAATTTGGTTTTAATCGACACGAGGAAAGGTTTAAGGCTCTAATTATCGGTCAGTTGGTGGAGATGCTTTCAAGAGAAATGGATTATAAACAGCCGATTATTTTAAGTTTTAAACATAGTTACGTGGACGATATTGTTCCCCGGTATAAACTTCAGTGCAGACGAGGAAGTACGGGTGATACCCTTTTGTTTAACTTGGAGGCGAAAACGTATAACGCGACGAAAACGCTTCAGCTGATAGAATATGGAATAAAGAACAAGGAAAGTGTTTTTAGGGAACAACGAGACACTACATTTGAGACTCGTTACTGGGGACCTCATACTGAAACTTCTTTGGGCAGGGCGAAAATAGATAAGGTTCTGAATCGGAAAGTTTCTTTTTTGGTGAATAAGGTGTTAGCGAATAAGATATACAGACCGAAAGATGATCATGATAAGATATCAGAGGGATTCATGTATTATTATCAAAATAATAAATATCATATTTTTTATAAGAAATGGGATGGATGTGGGCGTGTGTTGCTGGAATTGGATAATATATACCAATTCGGGCAGCTTGTCTATCCTGCTTTTGTATTAAGCAGTAGATGTGGGGTGATTTTTGATACGGATTCGACATTTTATGTGTTGACGAGGGATAATATGTCCAAGGAGGAGGATGCTCGTTATTTTATTTCAAAACGACATACGGTAACGGGGGTGAAAGATGTGCATGAACCGTTTCATTTGGTCGAAATCGGGGAGAGGAATGTTATTATCGGTGTACGGCAATTTTTCAAGCCTGAACGAAATCTCCTTTACCGGGCAAAAGATGATTATTTGATTCAGAATTTGGATACCTTTGTTGACAAGTTTAAAGAAGTTGATAAGTAAAGAAATCCGGAAAACTATTGGGATATGGGAAATTTGTTTACGATGCTAACCGTTTGGGCGGATTACGGGCAAAACGCTTTGGTGATTTTGGATCAGACGTGCTTGCCGAACCGGGAGGTTTATCTGGCGTTGAAGACGGCGGAGGAGATTTGGGAGGCGATTTATTCGTTGAAGGTACGGGGAGCCCCGGCTATCGGGGTGGCAGCGGCTTACGGGGTTGCCGTGTTGATGCAGGGAGTAGAGGTGACGGATTTCGAGAGTTTCTATCGGGAGTTCGTGAAGGTAAAGAAGTATCTGGAGTCCTCTCGTCCCACGGCGGTGAATTTGTTTATGGCGTTAGACCGGATGGAAGCCCGGTTATTGCGACATCGGGGAGAAGGAGTGAAGGACTGGAAGCGGGTATTGCGGGAGGAGGCTGAGGCAATCCGGGAAGAAGACGCCGCAGCTTGCAAGCGAATCGGGGAGTGGGGGGTGTCGTTGCTGCGCCCGGGGATGGGGTTGCTCACGCATTGTAATGCGGGGCATTTGGCGGTGTCCGAGTACGGGACGGCTTTGGCGCCGGTTTACTTGGGACAAGAACGGGGATATGCCTTTTCCGTGTTTGCCGATGAAACTCGTCCTCTATTGCAGGGAGCCCGATTGACGGCTTACGAGTTGCAGAAGGCCGGGGTGGATGTCACTTTGATTTGTGATAATATGGCTTCAACGGTGATGAAGCAGGGACGGGTACAGGCCGTGCTGGTGGGGTGTGACCGGGTGGCTGCCAACGGGGATACGGCGAACAAGATTGGTACTTCGGGGGTAGCGGTATTGGCGAAATATTACGGTATCCCGTTTTACGTGTTAGGACCTACTTCAACGATAGACATGGGATGTCCCACGGGTGAACAGATCGAGATCGAGGAGCGTGCCCGCGAGGAGGTGACGGAGAAATGGTATGCCCGGAGAATGGCGCCCGAAGGCGTGAAGGTGTATAACCCGGCTTTTGACGTGACTTCCGCTGATTTGATCACGGCGATTATCACGGAGCGTGGGATTGCTTATCCGCCTTTCGGGGGGACGTTAAGGATGTGGAAAGAAAAGACATTTTGACATAATAATTAGTGTTTTTAAAGACAAAATGACAGGAATGAAGATTTGCGGGGAAGTGTTTCTCGAAATGGAAAAATTTCCGATGCTTCTTTTATTTCTTGGTTAGCAGTGAGATGTGGCGTTTATTGATTTCATATTTCAATCGTGAAACTTTTGGGCGTGAGTTTCGGTATATACTTTGTAATTTCTAACGCAGAAAGGAGTGATTGAGACTATGAACATGAATAATTATACAATTAAGTCGCAAGAGGCGGTGCAGGCAGCAGTGCAGCTGGCGCAGGAAAAAGGTCAACAGGCGATCGAGACGGGTCACTTGTTGAAGGGGATAATGGAGAAGGGCGAAAATATCACCACTTTTATTTTTAATAAATTGGGTATTAATAGCCGGAATGTTGTCGCGGCGTTAGATCGTATCGTGGATGCTTACCCGAAGGTGTCGGGAGGTTCCCCCTATTTGTCCGACGAGGCGAACAAGGTGCTGGAGAAAGCCGCGAAGCTGGCGGGAGAGATGGGTGACCAATATGTTTCATTGGAGCATATTCTTTTAGGCTTGTTGTCGGTGAAAGATCCTGTGTCCGGTATGTTGAAGGATGCGGGTATGACCGAGAAAGAAACCCGGGAAGCGATCAACGAGTTGCGGAAGGGGTCGAAAGTAAATTCCCAATCGGCGGAGGATAATTACGATGCCTTGGGAAGGTACGCTATCAATTTGAATGAACGTGCCCGAAACGGGAAGCTCGATCCGGTGATCGGGCGGGATGACGAGATCCGTCGGGTGTTGCAGATATTGTCGCGGAGAACGAAGAACAACCCGATTCTGATTGGTGAACCGGGTGTGGGTAAGACCGCTATTGCCGAGGGATTGGCGCAGCGTATCGTGAACGGGGATGTGCCCTCGAATCTGGCATCCAAGAATATTTATTCTTTGGATATGGGTGCCTTGATTGCCGGGGCAAAATATAAAGGGGAGTTCGAGGAACGATTGAAAGCCGTGGTTAACGAAGTGTTGTCTTCCGAGGGAGAAATTATCCTGTTTATCGACGAGATACATACTTTGGTCGGTGCGGGAAAATCCGACGGAGCCATGGATGCGGCGAATATACTGAAGCCGGCATTGGCAAGGGGTGATTTGCGGGCGATAGGTGCGACGACGCTGAACGAGTACCAGAAGTATTTCGAGCAGGACAAGGCGTTGGAGCGCCGGTTCCAGAAGGTGATGATTGACGAACCGGACGTGATGAGCGCGATCAGTATTATGCGCGGCTTGAAAGAGCGTTACGAGAATCACCATAAAGTGCGGATCACGGATGACGCGATTATTGCTTCCGTGGAGTTGTCGCACAGGTATATTTCCGATCGTTTTTTGCCCGACAAGGCGATTGACTTGGTGGACGAGGCGGCTGCCCGTCTGCGGTTGGAGATGAATTCCGTGCCGGAAGAGATTGACGAGTTGGATCGTAAGATCAAGCAGTTGGAGATCGAGAAAGAGGCGATCAAGCGGGATGGCAAAAGTAAGAAATTGGACGAGATTCAGAAGGAATTGGCGGATTTGAACCAAGAACGCACGAAATTGCGTGCTCAATGGGAGTCCGAGCGATCCTTGATTGACGAGATACAGAAGAATAAGGATGCGATAGAGCAGTACAAGTTCGAGGCTAGTCGTGCTGAACGCGAAGGCGATTACGGTAAAGTTGCCGAGTTGCGTTACGGTAAAATCAAGCAGGCGGAGGCGAGAATCGAGGAGGTAAAAGCCAAGCTGGCGGATATGAAGCACGGGGAATCGCTGATCCGGGAAGAGGTGACGGAGGATGATATTGCCGCCGTGGTTTCTAAATGGACGGGGATTCCGGTGAGCCGCATGATGCAGAGTGAAAGGCAGAAGTTATTGCATCTGGAGGATGAATTACACAAGAGGGTGGTTGGTCAGGAAATGGCGATCGTGGCATTAGCTGATGCGGTACGACGGAATCGTGCCGGGTTGCAGGATGCTAAACGACCGATCGGTTCATTTATCTTTTTGGGAACGACGGGTGTCGGAAAAACCGAGTTGGCGAAGGCATTGGCGGAGTTCCTGTTTGACGACGAGTCATTGATGACCCGTATAGATATGTCCGAGTACCAAGAACGTCATTCCGTGTCCCGGTTGATCGGAGCGCCTCCCGGATACGTGGGATATGACGAGGGCGGACAGTTGACGGAAGCTGTTCGGCGGAAACCGTATTCCGTGGTGTTGCTCGACGAGATCGAGAAGGCGCACCCGGACGTGTTCAATATCTTGTTGCAAGTGTTGGATGACGGTCGTTTGACAGATAATAAAGGTCGGGTGGTCGATTTCAAGAATACGATTATCATCATGACTTCAAATATCGGCGCGCATATTATTCAGGATAAACTGAAAGGTATTGACGAGAATAACCGGGACGAGGTGTTAGAGAAGACAAATCGCGAGGTTTACGAGATGCTGAAACAGACGATTCGTCCCGAGTTCCTGAACCGTATTGACGAGATCGTGATGTTTGCCCCGTTGAAGAAGTCCGAGATCGTGGATATCGTGCGTTTGCAGTTTAACGGAGTCAAGAAGATGCTGGGGAATAACGGTATCGCTATCGAAATTTCGGATAAAGCCGTGGAATGGCTTGCCGAAGCCGGATATGATCCGCAATTTGGTGCCCGCCCCGTGAAACGGGTGATACAGCGTACTTTGCTGAATGAGTTGTCCAAGCAAATATTGGCGGAGGAGGTGTCGCGGGACAGCCGTATCGTGGTAGACGTGAAGGATGACAAGATTGTCTTTGAGAATAAGTGAGAATACTAAAATAAGTGTATAGAAGGTGTTTGACAAGTGTTGTTGAACACCTTTCTGATTTTATTTATGATTTAGTGGTGAATTATTGAAGTTCAGCAGATAGAGATTGTATAAAAAAAGAGTTAGCAATTGATGCTAACTCTCTAAAATTCCGTGTACTCGAGGCGGGACTTGAACCCGCACAGCCGCAATGGCCACGGGATTTTAAGTCCCGCGTGTCTACCGATTCCACCACTCGAGCAACTTGGAGCGAAAAACGGGACTCGAACCCGCGACCCTAACCTTGGCAAGGTTATGCTCTACCAACTGAGCTATTTTCGCATAATTGCTTGCAAAATTTGACAGGAACGCTTTCCATTTTTGCGATTGCAAATATAGGGCAATTTTTAATACGTGCAAAAGGTTTTAGGAGAAAATGCGGCAGATTTTTTTAATTGATTTCTTAAAATCTGTTATTCATGGAGTTATTCGGGGATGAGATGAAGAGTTGTGATGATTTTTTTCTTGAATTGATTGTTCTCGGGAGTAGAATGATTATATTTGTCGAGTTTTTAAGACAAAAACAATGTCAGGTACAGGAAGCAAAAGAGGAAAAGGTTCATATTTTGTTTCCACGATCAGTATTTCTCTAGTGCTGATCGTGGTGGGTATGCTTGTGTTTATTTTGTTGAATGCCCGGTTAATATCAGATCACGTGAGGCGGAATATCGGCTTTGCCGTTATCGTGAAAGACAACACGAATGAGGCGGAGATCAAGCGGGTGCAGAAGATTTTGGATACCCGTCCTTTTGTTTATTCTTCCACTTATATCACGAAAGAACAGGCCGCGAAATCTTTTAAAAAGGAGATGGGGGAAGATTTCGAGGCTATATTGGGAGGAAATCCCTTGTTGCCGTCAATAGAGATCAGGTTGAATCCCGAATACGCGAATAATGATTCGTTGGCTGTGATCGAGAAGGGGTTAGCCCGGTTTGATATTATCCACGAGGTATATTATCAGAAATCCATGATAGAGAGTATAAACGAGAATATTCATCGCATTACTTTGCTGTTTTTGATCGTGGGTGCCGTGTTGGTGTTGATCTCGTTCACGTTGATTCGTAACACGATTCATTTGGCGGTGTATTCCCAGCGATTGTTGATCAAGACAATGCAATTGGTCGGGGCGACGCCGTTCTTTATTTGCAAGCCTTTCGTGTATGGCAGCATGTGGCGGGGATTCTTTGGTGCGTTGATTGCTAACCTGATTTTATTGGGAGCTATATTTGTCGTGCAGGAGAAAGTGAGTAAAGTGATTAATATCATGCACATGGATGTCATTGTCGTTATGGTCGGATTCGTGATGCTTTCCGGGGTGCTGTTGTCGTTCTTCTCGGCATGGTTCTCGGTGCGGCGATATTTGAACAAGGATTTGAACACGTTGTACGCGTAAATTAAAATAAAGTATATGGCAAGAATTTTAAACGAAAAAAAAGACGGATTCCCTATCCCGAAAGAAAATTACAAGATGATTCTTATCGGATTCGGTATTGTTGTAGTCGGATTCCTGTTGATGATGGGTGGGGGAGCGGATTCTCCCGAAACGTTTAATTACGATATCTTTAGTTTCAGAAGAATCACGTTAGCCCCGATCGTTGTGCTGTTCGGTTTCGGTTTCGTGTTTTGGGCAATCATGCGGAAGTCCAAGGAAAAAGAGGAGAAATAGTATTAATATAAATTGAGTATTGAGTGTGCGTGCATTTTCAATTTTCAATTTTCAATTTTCAATTAATAAATGGAGTGGTTTCAGGCATTGGTTCTTGGGGTGATCCAAGGATTGACAGAATTTTTACCGGTAAGCAGTTCCGGACATTTGCAGATATTTAGTGCCTTATTTGGTTTACAGGGAGAGGAGAATCTGACGTTTGCCGTGGCGGTGCACGCGGCAACGGTTTGCAGTACGATCGTGGTCTTGTGGAAAGAGGTTTCAATACTTTTCAAAGGATTCTTTACTTTCAAGTATAATGATGAGATGGCCTACGTGTTGAAGATTTTTCTTTCAATGATTCCGGTGGCTATCGTGGGTTTTTGTTTTAAAGATTACGTGGAAGAGCTATTCGGTTCCGGGTTATTGGTTGTCGGTTGCATGTTGTTGGTGACCGCTTTGTTGTTGGCATTTGCTTATTATGCCAAACCGCGAGTGAAGGAGAAAATATCATTTATGGATGCTTTCGTGATCGGAATCGCTCAGGCTTGTGCCGTGTTGCCGGGTTTATCCCGTTCCGGTTCGACGATTGCCACGGGTATCCTGTTGGGAAATAAAAAAGAAGCGGTGGCGAAATTCTCCTTTTTAATGGTGTTAATCCCTATTTTGGGAGAGGCATTTCTTGATTTGATGAAAGGCGGATTCAGTGCTTCTCAAAGCGGAATCTCCACGGTTTCTTTGCTGGTAGGGTTTGTTGCCGCTTTCGTGTCGGGATGCATTGCATGCCGTTGGATGATCAATATCGTGAAGAAGGGTAAATTGATCTGGTTTGCGATTTATTGCGCGATTGCCGGTATATTGACGATTGTATTGGGATAATGAAGGAGTGGGGAAATATACGTTTTAGAGAGGGAGATGATTTTCGGGCGGGGGCTGTCCTTGTGGTGGATAAACCGTTGCGTTGGACGTCTTTCGATGTGGTAAACAAGATTCGCATCTGCCTGCGTAAAGGGTACGGGAAAATCAAGGTGGGACACGCGGGGACGCTGGACCCATTGGCGACGGGAGTTGTGATTGTTTGCGTGGGGAGAGAAACAAAGAATATAGAGGAGTACATGGGGCAGGAGAAGGAGTATGTGGCGGAAATAACTTTCGGGCACACGACGCCTTCTTATGATTTGGAAACATCTTTTGATGCGGAATTTCCGTATACACATGTCGATCGGGAATGTCTAGAGCAAGCTGTTCGTCAGTTTGTCGGGGAGATAGAACAATTCCCACCTTCTTATTCGGCGGTTCGTGTCGACGGGGTCCGTGCTTACGAGATGGCTCGCAGGGGGGACGAGGTTGAAATGAAAAGCCGGAAAGTGACCGTGAGGGAGATTGAAATATTGAAAGTGGAGTTTCCAATAGTGGAGCTTCGGATTGTTTGCAGCAAGGGGACTTATATCCGTTCTTTGGCACACGATTTGGGTAAAGCTTGCGGGAGCGGCTCGCATCTTTCCGCTTTAAGAAGGACTCGTGTAGGGGACTTTCGGGTGGAAGACGGATTTAAAATGGATGAAATTATTGGAATTTTAGGAGAAAATTTGTAATTTAGCAGGATTTGGTTAATATATAAAATTGTTCAGCATGAAACTATCAAAGTTTAAATATAAGTTGCCGCCGGAGTTAATCGCTTTGCATCCGGCTAAGAATCGGGATGAGGCTCGTTTAATGGTATTGGATCGAAAAACCGGAAAGATTGAACACAAGATTTTCAAGGATGTGATTGATCATTTCGATGAAAAAGACGTGTTCGTGTTTAACGACTCCAAGGTATTCCCGGCTCGGCTATATGGAAACAAGGAAAAGACAGGTGCGGAGATTGAAGTATTCCTGTTGAGAGAGTTGAACCCGGAATTACGTATCTGGGATGTACTGGTTGATCCGGCGCGGAAGATTCGTATCGGTAATAAGCTGTACTTCGGGGAAGATGATAGTATGGTGGCAGAGGTGATTGACAATACAACTTCCCGCGGGAGAACTTTGCGTTTTTTGTATGACGGGGAGTATGACGAGTTCAAAAAGGAGTTGTACGCGTTGGGCGAAACTCCGCTTCCCCGGTTTATCAACCGGAAGGTGGAGCCGGAGGATGCCGAGAACTATCAGACTATTTTTGCCAAGAACGAGGGGGCTGTTGCCGCTCCCACTGCTGGGATGCATTTTAGCCGCGAGTTGATGAAACGTATGGAGATCAGGGGTATTGATTTCGCTTATATCACGTTGCATGTAGGTTTGGGTAATTTCCGGGAAGTGGATGTCGAGGATTTGACAAAGCATAAGATGGACTCGGAGCAAATTATCGTGGGGCCGGAAACCGTGAAGATCGTGAATGATGCGAAAGACGAGAAGCATAAAATATGTGCCGTGGGAACAACTGTCGTGCGTACTCTGGAGAGTTGCGTGACGACGAAAGGACGGTTGACGGAGTTTGACGGCTGGACGAATAAATTTATATTTCCGCCGTATGATTTCAGCGTGCCGGATGCGTTTATTTCCAATTTCCATTTGCCTTATTCTACTTTGTTGATGATGGTAGCCGCTTTCGGGGGATATGAACATGTGATGGAGGCTTACGATGTTGCTGTCAAGGAGAAGTATAGATTCGGCACGTATGGAGATGCCATGTTGATTATATGATAAGGAATATATAGACAAATAGAAAGACGGTGTGCTGAAAGGTATGCCGTTTTTTTGATAAAGAGGAAGAAATTTGGAAGCAAAGGAGTTATTGAAACTTTTTCAGGCGCATCCTGTTGTCCGGAAGATTACCCGACGTTTGAGCGAACGCCCGGGAATAAAGATAAAACTGGAAAACGGGATCGGGTCGATTGTTTCGTTTGTTGCCGCTAGTGTCGAGCAGGAGATGAAGAGTCTTCAATTGTTCGTGATGAACGATAAGGAGGAGGCAGCCTATTTTTATAATGACCTGTTGACTTTCTTTGACGAGGAGAACGTGCGTTTCTTGCCTTCTTCCTATCGTCGGGTCGGTAATTTCGAGGATAAGGATAATGATTCTATTCTGGTTCGCACGGAAGTATTGAATGCTTTAACGGCAAAGCAGGTGAGCATGGTGGTGACTTACACGGAGGCGTTGGCTGAAAAAGTGGTCAGTAAGACCGTGCTTGCGGATATGTCGATGCCGGTTGCCAAGGGGGAGAAATTATCTATTTCTTTTCTTGAATCTTTGCTTTCCGAGTACGGGTTTGAGCGGAGTGATTTCGTGTATGAACCCGGGCAGTTTTCAATCCGGGGAAGTATCGTGGATGTCTATTCGTTCGCGGAGGAACGTCCCGTGCGAATGGATTTTTTCGGGGATGAGGTAGAAAGCATTCGTTATTTTGACGTGGAAACGCAGTTGTCGGAGCAATTGATCGATCGGGTGGTGATTGTTCCCGATTTGAGCGAGGCGACGGGGAAGGACGAGAGCGTGGGTTTGATGGAATTTTTGGGGAAGGATACCACGTGGTGGATGAAAAATTCGTTGTTGGTTCATGATCGGATTAACACGTTGAGAGAGGAAGATGCCGGGGATGTGTTGATTGATGCCGGAGATTTGTTTCACTCGATCGAAAGCAACAGCGTGATCGAATGGGGGCCGGAACTCTATTTCCGGGGAGATGTACTTCGTCTGGAGGCAGAGGTGCAACCCGCGGTGAACAAGCAGTTTGATTTGCTGGCGGAACATTTGTCGGATAAGCAACAGAATGGTTATTCCATTTATCTTTGTTCAACGAATGACATGCAGTTGCAGCGATTGAGGGATATATTCTCGGATAAAGGGTATGCGGTTAATTTTGTCCCGGTGGACGGTACGGTACACGAGGGATTTAGTGATGCCGATGTCAAGATATGCGTGTACACGGAACACCAGATTTTCGACCGTTACCAGAAATATCGTTTGAAGACCACCCAGATACGCAAGGGACGGGAAGCGATCACGATCAGTGAATTGCAAAACCTGCATCCCGGTGATTACGTGGTTCATATAGATCATGGAATCGGACGGTTCGGGGGATTGACAAAAATAAATAATGACGGTAGGGAGCAGGAGGCAATACGCTTGGTGTACAAGAATAACGCCGAGTTGTACGTGAGCCTGCACTCCTTGCATAAGATTTCCAAATACAAGGGGAAGGACGGCGAGCCGCCTGCCGTGAGTAAATTAGGCGGCGAGGCATGGAATAAGCTGAAACAGCGTACGAAATCAAGGGTGAAGGATATTGCCCGGGAATTGATCGCTTTGTACGCTAAACGTCGTAGAGAGGAGGCTTATGCTTTTTCAAAAGACAGTTTTTTGCAGGATGAACTGGAGGCTTCTTTCATGTACGAGGAGACTCCCGACCAGATGAAGGCGATTCAGGCGGTGAAGGAGGATATGGAGAAACCTCACGTTATGGATCGTCTGGTGTGCGGGGATGTCGGCTTCGGGAAAACGGAAGTCGCTATCCGGGCGGCATTTAAGGCGGTCGCAGACAGTAAGCAGGTGGCGGTACTTGTGCCGACGACCGTGTTGGCTTATCAACATTACAATACTTTTAAAAAGCGTTTGGAGGGAATGCCTTGTCGGGTGGAGTATATCAGCCGGATGAAGAAGAGTGCGGATATCAAACGGATTTTGAAAGATCTGGAAGCGGGGAAAGTGGATATTATTATAGGAACTCATCGTCTTACAAGTCTGGACGTGAAGTTTAAAGACCTTGGACTGTTGGTCGTGGACGAGGAGCAGAAGTTCGGGGTGGCGGTGAAAGAGAAGTTGAAGCGTTTGAAATTGAACGTGGATACGATTACCATGACGGCAACGCCGATCCCGCGTACGTTGCAATTCTCGTTGATGGGAGCCCGGGATATGTCGATTATACGGACTCCGCCGCCTAACCGCTATCCGATTGTGACGGAATTGCACCGGTTTGACGAGAAGATTATCAAAGATGCTATAACGTACGAGGTGAGCCGTGGCGGACAGGTCTTTTTTATTCATAACCGGGTGGATAATATCCGGGATATACAATATATGATTCATCGTTTGATCCCGGGTATTAAAAGTTGCGTGGGGCACGGGCAGATGAGTGGCGAGGAGTTGGAAACCGTGATGCACGATTTTATCCGGGGGGATTACGATGTGTTGATAGCGACGACTATTATAGAGTCGGGATTAGATATCCCGAATGCAAATACGATTATTATTAATCAGGCACAAAACTATGGGTTGAGTGACTTGCATCAATTACGCGGACGGGTAGGGCGTTCTAACCGGAAGGCCTTTTGCTACTTGTTGGCCCCGCCTTTGGAGTTGGTGAA
This sequence comes from Butyricimonas hominis, assembly GCF_014287455.1. Classification (NCBI taxonomy): domain Bacteria; kingdom Pseudomonadati; phylum Bacteroidota; class Bacteroidia; order Bacteroidales; family Odoribacteraceae; genus Butyricimonas; species Butyricimonas hominis. Next base: position 463,364 of record NZ_JACOOH010000001.1, on the reverse strand, counting down.
TGCGGACGCCCGAAGGCGGTTGAAAGCTATCGAGGATTATAGCGGGTTGGGAAGCGGCTTCAATATTGCCATGCAGGATTTGGATATCCGCGGGGCGGGAAATATATTGGGTGGCGAACAATCGGGTTTTATAGCGGAAATCGGTTACGAGGCTTACCAGCGTATTCTGAACGAGGCATTGTTGGAGTTGAGGGATGAGGAATTTCCGGAATTGCAGAAAGAGCAGGCTGACGAGCCGACGGCTTTCACGACGGATTGCGTGATTGATACGGATTTCGCTTTATTGATACCGGATACTTACGTGGAAAACGTGAGCGAGAGGATTCGTTTATACCGGGAGTTGGATAATATCACGGACGAGAGTGCCTTACAGCGTTTCGAGATCGAGATGCGGGATCGGTTCGGGGAAATACCTTCAAAGGTTAGCGGGTTAGTCGAGGTTGTGCGGATTCGTCAGAGATGTGTCGATTTGGGTATAGAGCGTCTGATGGTGAAGAATAATAAAATGGTCGTTTATTTTATCAGTGATCAAGATTCTCCGTTCTATGCTTCGCCGGTTTTCAGTGAATTGCTTAAATTCGTGCAGAAACAGATTATTCCTTGCAAGATGAGTGAAAAGAATGATAAATTGAGTCTGATTTTCACGGATATAAAGGATATTAATAAAGTGTCGGCGATTATCCGGGAGGTTTGGGAGTACGTTTATGAAAGTTGAAAGTGATAAACTATAAAATGGGAAATTAGTGAATCTGATCGTTGATATAGGAAATACGCGTACCAAATACGCCGTTTATGATGACGGGGATTGGGTTGTTTGCGGCATGGGCGTGCCGGAAGCATACGAATTGGCGTCCGCTTATTTGCACCGGGGGCAGGAAGTGAATATGATCTTGTCGAGCACGGGAGCAATATCCGAAGAAGTACGGGAGCATTTGAAGAGCGTTTCTACTTTTTTCTGCGAGATGTCGCCGGAAATGGATTTGCCAATCAGATTGGGATACGATACGCCGAAGACTTTAGGCGTAGACCGGATAGCCGGGTGCGTGGGGGGTGTCGTGTTATTTCCGGGAAAGGAATTATTGATTATCGATTCGGGAACGGCTATCACGTATGATTTCGTGAGCGCGGATGGGGAATTTCGAGGTGGGAATATTTCCCCGGGGTTGGGGATTCGTTTCCGTGCCTTGAACGAGTTCACTGTGAGTCTGCCGTTGGTGAAATGTGATGTGAATCACGGCTATATAGGGAAAAATACACATGATGCCATCTTGAACGGCGTGATGAATGGTACACTTTTTGAAATAAGAGGTTATATAGATGAGATTTACCGTGATAATCCCGATGCTGTGGTGATTATTACTGGGGGAGGAAGTGAATATTTGAAAAAAACACTGAATAGATCCGTCTTTTTTGAGGATAAACTGGTAAACTTAGGTTTAAACAGAGTTTTAGAATATCAAAAACGGTTAATAGGCAGTGAAAAATTAAGGATAGATTTCCGTATTTGAAAAATAGTGGTAATTTTGCAAACGTGTTCAAGTTGGAACACATGCTGTGATGAAAAATACTAATTCGAACTATAACTTAAAATAAAGGGATGACCATGAAAAAAATTGCTGTACTGGCATTAGGAATGTGTTTATTCACTATCGGGACGAAGGCGCAAACGTTGGAGTCTAAATTTGGGCTGGATAGCGCGAATACCATTTTGAATGCCTCTCTTTACACAGAATATTTTAAACAGAAAAATTTCGAGGAGGCTTTAGCTCCTTGGAGATACGTGTTCTTGAATGCTCCGGCATTTCAGTTGAATACTTACGTACGCGGTGAGGTGATCATGGAGTATATGATTAGAAAGACCAAGAAGAAGGAATACGTGGATACTTTGATGATGGTTTTTGATCGCCGTAACCAATACATGAAGAATAATCCCAACAATAAGGAAGGAATTGTATTGGGGAAAAAAGGTATGGCCCAATTCAAGTATGCTAATGGCGACATAAACATGATTAAAGATGCTTTCCATAATATGATGAAGTCATACGAGTTGGAAAAGGATGTTCCTCCTATGCAAGTTCACATGACATTTCAAGTAGCGTGTGCATTAGCCAAGGAAAATCAACTGACAAAGGATGATTTTATCAACTTGTATATTGATTTTGCCGATTTCGTGGATAAGCAAGCCAGTTCGGGAGAAAAAGGCTGTGATGATTATCTGGTATGTAAGGCAAATCTGGAAGCCATGTTTATTGATTCCGGATTGGCAGACTGCATGACTTTAAACGACTTGTTGGTTAAAAAGTACGAGGCAAACAAAGATAGTCTGAGTGTATTGAAAGATATTTACAAATTGCTGAAAAAGCAAGATTGTACGGATTTACCGTTGTACGCTACTATCGCGGAAAGTATTTATCACAAGGAGCCGAGTGCTGAAGCTGCTTACGGTTTGGCTATTATGTTTTATCGTAAGAATGATATTCCCAAATTCGAACAATACTTGAAAGAAGCAATTGACAAAACAGATAACGAAACGGATCGTGCCGATTATAATTTGAATCTGGCTCAGGTGTATCTATCTACCAAAAGAGATTACCAGCAAGCAAAGAAATATGCTTTGGCAGCTTTGAAGAGTAATCCGAACTTGGGACAGGCTTATCTGACTATCGGTTTGGCTTATGCTTCTGCCAGCAACAGTTACGAGGGAGATGAATTTGAGAAACGTACTGTATTCTGGGCTGCCGTAGATAAATTTACTAAGGCAAAACAAGTTGATCCTTCAGTTGCAGAAAAGGCGAATGAGTTTATTTCCAAGTATTCTGTTTACTTCCCGTCGAAAGAAGATGCATTCTTCCGTTCTATCACGTCAGGTGCAACTGTTAAAGTCGGTGGTTGGATTAATGAAACAACGACAGCTAGATTTAAAGAATAATATATGATATTTCGATATCGTGCTTTAGGAATAATGATAAGAAGCATTACCGCCCTTGTTTTTTGGGCGGTAATGCTTTTCTCGTGCAAAACGGACATCAAGGAGGTCAACGCTATCAATACACGGGCGGGATTACCCGAAATGTCAGGGGAAAACATGGAATTGTTTTATTCCGATTCCGCACGACTGAAATATCGGGTAACGACACCGCTTTATAACAAGTATAACGAGGAAAACAAGAAATATGATGAATTCCCGAAAGGGATTCATGCCGAGTTGTACGAGAAAGACGGAACGATGATCGGTTCCATCACTTCGAAATACGCGAAGAAATTGGAAGAGGAGATGCTGTGGGAATTGCGTGATGATGTTGTCGTGATTAATGATAAGGGTGAGAAGTTGGAAACGGAGCTTCTTTATTGGGATATGAAGAAGGAGATCGTTTACTCCGATCGCTATTCCCGCTTAACGGCGGACGAGAATATTATCGAGGGAAACAACGGATTCAAGTCCGACCAATCGTTACGGAATCCGGTCTTTAATAAAGTGACCGGGGTAATTGTAGAAAAACAACAGCCTTAAATGTCAGTATTAGTAGCTATATTAATTTGTCTGGTGTTGTCTGCTTTCTTTTCTGGAATGGAGATTGCATTCATGGCATCCAATAAGTTGCTTATAGAGATTGATAAATCGAATAAGGGTATCACGCAGAAGGTGATAGACCTTTTTATATCCAATTCAGGAATGTATATTACCACGATACTGGTGGGTAATAACGTGGTAATGGTCGTGTATGGTATTTTTATGTCCGATTACCTTGATCCTCGTTTGGAAAGTTATGGTATTTCATTGGGATTGAGATTGATACTGGTAACCTTAATCTCTACTTTAATTATGTTGGTATCGGGCGAGTTTTTGCCTAAAGCGGTGTTCCGGTTGCGTCCGAATTTGTTTCTTCGTATTTTTGCAATACCTGTATTTATCTTTTATATCCTGTTTTTCCCGATTTCTTATTTCTCGGTATGGTTCGGGGGACTGTTGTTGCGGATATTCACGGGGCGTAAATTAGCGAAAGAGGAGAATCGTGCTTTCGGCAAGATAGACTTGAATAACCTGATAGAGGAGGGGGAAACTGCCGGCGTGGAGAACGAGGATGAACATGATATCAAGTTGTTCCGTAACGCCTTGGATTTCTCGGAAATCAAGTTGCGGGAATGTATCGTGCCGCGTCCGGATATCGTGGCTCTGCCCATAGACTGCAGTCTGGACGAGTTGCGGAACCGATTCGTGGAAACAGGGCTTTCCCGGATATTGATTTATCGGGATTCTATTGATAACGTGATTGGTTACGTGCATTCCTCGGCACTGTTTCATCACCCGGAGACCGTGAAGAAAGCGGTGAGTAAGATCCTGATCGTGCCCGAAACCATGTCGGCATTGAGATTGTTGAATCTTTTCACGAAGGAGCAGAAAAGTGTAGCCGTGGTCGTGGATGAATTTGGGATTACAGCCGGAATGGTGACGATAGAGGATATCATGGAAGAAATTTTCGGGGAGATAGAGGATGAACACGATCGTTTGAATTTGAAAGAAGAGCAATTAAGTCCGAATGAATTTATCTTTTCCGGTCGTTTGGAAGTGGATTACTTGAATGAAAAGTATGATTTGGAACTGCCGGAAGACGAGGAATACGAAACGTTAGCCGGATTGATCCTGTATTATAACGAGGATATTCCTGAAGAAGGAGAACAAATAGAGATCGAAAATGCCGTGTACGAGATATTGAGCGTAAAGAGTGCGCGGATTGAAGAAGTGAAAGTAACCGTATAAAGTACAGATATAAAAAAGGAGCTTTTCTAAAGCTCCTTTTTTGTATGTTTCAGCATATCATCAAAATGCCGGATATTGTCTTCATGCTCCCGATGACAAATCATGAGTACGTCTTTGTTTTCGGCAATGATAATATTCTCGATGCCTTCGATAATCACTTTCTTGTCGCGGGGGACATTAACGATACACCCTTTGGAATCCGTGAATAGCACGTGTTCACTATTGGATACGTTATCGTTTTCGTCTTTCGGGCTGATTTCGTGGAACGAATGCCATGTTCCCACGTCAGACCAACCGAATTCCCCTTTCATAACATATACTTTCGAAGATTTTTCCATGATGCCGAAGTCGATGGAAATATTCCGGCACTGGCTGTAAATATGTGATATGTTCTCTTGTGAATCCGGATTCTCCGCGTTTTTGTATTCTTGCTCGAACAGCAGGTAAATGTCTTCCAAGTAAGTTTTAAATTCCCCGATAATATCTTTTACTTTCCACACGAATATTCCGGCATTCCACAGGAAGTCCCCGGATTCCAAAAAGACTTTTGCAAGTTCGACATCCGGTTTCTCGGTGAAGGTCTTTACTTTGGAAATGAATTCGGAGAATTTGTTTTTCTTGATCTGAATGTAACCGTATCCGGTTTCCGGTCTGGTGGGTTTGATACCGATTGTAAGTAAGCCCCCGAATTGCTCGATAAAGGAGAGTCCTTTCTGGATATTATCAATATACACGAGGTCATTACTGATAAAATGGTCGGAAGGGACAACAACCATATTGGCGTTCGGGTTAATACGGGCTATCCGGTAGGCAGCGTAAGCGATACACGGGGCAGTATTTTTACCAAACGGTTCTTTGAGGATATTTTCGGTTGGAATCTCCGGGATCTGTTCTTTGGTCAGGTCTTCATAGGCTACACCCGTTACGATGAAGATGTTTTGGGTATCAAAGATCTGGTTTGCTCGTTCGAATGTTTGGCGAAGGAAGCTTTTCCCAACGTTCAGAATGTCACAAAATTGTTTCGGGCAAGCCTTGGTACTCACGGGCCAAAAGCGTTTTCCCAATCCTCCGGCCATAATAACGCAATACGAGTTCTTGTTCATTTCTAGTTATAAGTTTAAAATTAAATTTCATCTTATTGTTGTCGAAATTAGTAATAAATCCGTGAATAATTTCTATTTTTACGATAAAATTTGAAGAAGGAGGTTCAGGAGGGTCTTATATAAGGAGTTAATGCCGATGAAAGCTTTAAATAGGATAGGGGAGTACATATTATTTATGGGGCGAATTTTTACCAAGCCCGAAAAGAAGAGGGTGTACCTGAAGGAATTAGTCAACGAGTTGGAAAAACTGGGACTGAATTCAATCGTGTTGGTCGCTATTATTTCTTTTTTTATCGGGGTCGTGTTGACATTGCAGACGGCTTACAATATGTCCAGTCCTTTGCTTCCCCGTTACTTGATTGGATACTTGACGCGGGAAACTTTGTTACTGGAGTTTTCCTCCACGATCGTGAGTTTGATACTAGCGGGAAAGATCGGGAGTAATATCGCTTCCGAGATCGGGAGTATGAAGATCACGGAACAGATAGAGGCACTGGAAGTGATGGGTGTGAATACCGTGTCTTATCTCGTGGGACCTAAAATCGCGGCGGCGTTGGTGGTGAATCCGATACTTTATATATTCAGTGTTTTTATCGGGATTATCGGGGGTATCGCTTCGGGTATCGCTACCGGGGTTGTCAATTACGATGACTATATTCACGGGTTGCATTTCTCGTTTAATCCTTATTATGTGACTTATTCCATTATAAAAACGTTGTTCTTCGCCGTGATATTTACCTCTATACCGGCATTTTACGGGTATAGCGTGCAAGGCGGAGCCTTGGAAGTCGGTAAGGCAAGCACGAAAGCGGTGGTAGATAGTAGTATCGCCATTTTGCTTGTGAACGTGATATTAACCAAAATATTGTTGTAATGATACAGGCGGAAGGAGTATGTAAATCATTTGATAAGAAAGAGGTATTGTCGGATATCAATGCCGTTTTCGAGCCGGGTAAGGTAAATATGATTATCGGGAAGAGCGGTTCGGGGAAGACGGTGTTGTTGAAATCTCTGATTGGGCTGCATACTATTGATGCCGGGAGGATTTTGTATGACAATCGGGATATCACGGTAATGAATTCCAACCAGTTGAAAGAAATCCGGAAAGAGTTGGGAGTCGTGTTTCAAGGAGGGGCATTGTTTGACTCGCTAACCGTGTTGGAAAACGTGAAGTTCCCGCTGAATTTGTTCTCCGCGATGTCGGAAAAGGAAAAGATAGAACGCGCTATATTTTGTTTGAAGCGCGTGAATCTGGAGAACGTGGAAAATTTGTACCCGGCAGAGATTAGCGGTGGTATGAAGAAACGGGTTGCCATAGCTAGAGCTATCGTGTTGCAGCCGAAGTACTTGTTCTGTGACGAGCCGAATTCCGGGTTAGACCCATTGACATCGATAGTGATTGATAACCTGTTATCGGAAATCACGCACGAGTATAATATGACAACTGTAATCAACACGCATGATATGAACTCGGTATTCGAAATAGGAGAGAAAGTCTTGTTTATCCACGAGGGACATAAGGAATGGGAAGGTACAAACGAGAACATTATGTACTCTGATAACAAGGCGCTGAACGAATTTCTCTTCTCTTCGAAACTAAACAAAATGGTACGGGAAAAATTAAGACGAAAATGCTAAAAATAAAGAGAGATATGAAGCATATTGTATGGGTATTCATGATTGCCGTTTCTGTAATCGCCTGTTCGAAAGAGGTAGCGTTAAATAAAAATCAGTTTACGGCTCTGTTGATAGATATGCACATGGCAGACGGGGCGCTGGAAGTTGCTAAATTCGAACGTCGTAATGAAAAAGATAATTATTTGTACTATAACGATTTGTTCAAGAAATACGGGATTACCCGTGCGGATTTCGATTCCTGTCTGAATTATTACACGAGAAATTCCACGGAATTCAACAGGATATACGATGCAGTCATAGACACACTTAGTCGGCGGCAGACTCAGAAGATGCGCTTGTTGAGCCAGTTCACCAAAAATGACACGGTGAATTTATTCCCGGGCTACACGATGATTGTTGCCGATACTCTACGACTGGACTCCACCCGTGTCGGGGCGCCCAAGAAAGATTCAATCGTTTACGGGGAGCGGGTAGTGGAAGCGGACACAGTGCATTTCGATAAACGGAATCAATTCATATTGATTGAGGTGGATAGTATTGTCCCCGGCATGTATCATTTCTTCACGACATTAAAATGGAATAAGCGCGTGCAGGGCAGAAGTGCCAAGATAGAATCTTATTTTCTTTCTGCCGGTAACGATACGCTGAAAGTGATGGATGTCCCTGTTTCCACGTATGATACTATCCGGAGTCGGGAATATAAATGGGAACATTACGTGAAGGATTCCATGTACAATAAATTAGTTATAAAGATTGTAGATACCAAGGATGTTAAAAACGCGAAAGTAAAAACCAAGGAAATTGACGGTTGGGTGACGAAAACCCGCTTGAACCAGGTGTACGTGGGGGACAACAAAAGGAAACAATTGGAAGAGGAATACAAACAGAGAGAAGAGATGATGAAGGCGGCTTCCAAAGCCAATTTGCCCAAACGGGAAAGACCGAATGCAAGAAAATGAAAAGATGAATCTCAGAAAGATAGCAGCTAATTATATATTGTTACCCGGTTTTGAATTAATGCGTAACGGGTACGTGGTGTTGGAAGAGGGGCAGGTCACGGATGTCGTGGACACCGGGGGAGAAATAAAAGAAATACCGTGTCTTGAGTTTTACGGGGGAATGATTGTTGCCGATTTTGTCCGGGATGAAGTCGAGTGGCAGGAGGGTGATGATATACTGGTAAAGATAAAGGATTGTTATTCCCGTGAGAGCGGCAAAGGTTTAGCGATTATCCAAGGGGCGGACTTCGCTCGTTTCTCGTGGTTGAAAGACACCCGAATCAATCCATTAAGATAAGTTTAAATCAAAATAGATGAAGGATGAATAAATTCGTATTGACCATTACTTTTTTATTAGCAGGCTTCATGGTACAGGCGGGACCGCTTTGGATGCGTTACCCGAAGATTTCGCCTGACGGGAAGCAGATTGTGTTTAGTTACAAAGGGGATATTTACGTCGTGTCCTCGGATGGCGGGGAGGCTAGACAGTTGACCACTCATCCGGCACATGAATCCCATCCCGTTTGGTCGCCTGACGGGAAGCAGATAGCCTTCACGAGCGACCGTTTCGGGAATTTCGATATTTTCGTGATGCCTGCCCGCGGTGGAGAGGCTTGTCGGGTTACGACTAATTCCTCGCGCGAGATACCTTATACCTTTACCCCCGACGGGAAAGAGATTGTTTACGGGGCGCAACTTCAAGACCCGGCACAAAGTGCCCTGTTCCCCAGTGGCTCGTTGACAGAGCTATATGCCATTCCGGTTGAAGGGGGACGTCCCCGTCAAGTGTTGGCAACCCCGGCGGAAGCGGTCTGTTTCTCGAAATCCGGTGATATGTTCTTGTATCATGATTGCAAGGGCGGGGAGAATGAATGGCGGAAACACCATACCTCTTCGATTACCCGGGATATTTATCGTTATGATATAAAGAGCGGTAAACATACGCGGCTGATAGAACGTGCGGGTGAAGACCGTTCCCCCGTCTTGTCACCCGACCGGCAAACCGTCTACTTCCTGAGCGAAAGGGGTGGTTCTTTCAACGTGTATTCTTTCCCTCTGGCTAATCCTGCCGATGTGAAAGCGGTGACATCTTTTAAAACGCATCCGGTTCGTTTCCTGAGTATTGCCGACAACGGTCGTCTTTGTTTCGGGTACGACGGCGAGATATACGTGAAGGATGTTCAAGGAAATCCCAAGAAAGTGAAAGTCGATATTATCGGCGACGAGGGAAAGAATAATGTTGCTTCTTTGCGCTTTACCTCAGGTGCGACAAGCGCGGCGGTATCCCCGGACGGGAAACAGGTGGCGATGATTATCCGGGGCAACGTGTTCGTGACGTCATCCGATTACACGACCACCAAGCAGGTCACGGATACCCCGGAGCAGGAGAAATGGTTGAGTTTCGCCCCGGACAACCGGACGATAGCTTATGCCAGCGAACGGGATGGAGTCTGGAATATCTACACTGCCAAGATAGCCCGTGACGGGGAAGCTAATTTCCCCAACGCGACGTTGATAGAGGAAGAGGCCTTGTTGCCCGCTTCGACAAAAGAGCGTTTTGCCCCGCAATTCTCCCCGGACGGCAAAGAATTGGCGTTTATCGAAGACCGTACGAAACTGATGGTGATGGACATGAAGACCAAGAAGGTCAGACAAGTCGCGGACGATAAATACCAGTACCGCACGGGTGACGGTTTTACTTACACGTGGTCGCCCGATGGCAAGTGGTTTGCCGTGGAGATTATCGGTAACCGGCATGACCCGTATAGTGATATTGCTATCGTGAAAGCGGACGGGAGCGGCGAAACGATTAACTTGACGAATAGCGGTTATTTTGACAGTAATCCCCGCTGGGTGCTGGACGGGAATGCCATCCTTTTTGCCAGCGAGCGTTACGGGATGCGTAATCACGCTTCATGGGGTTCGTTGCAGGATGTGATGATTGTCTTCATGAATCAGGAGGCTTACGACAAATTCCGCTTGAACAAAGAGAGTTACGAGTTGATGAAAGAGGAGGAGAAGTTGTTAGCGGCAGCCGGGGCGAAAGAGAAGAAAGAGGATAAAAATGAGGATGCCAAAGCAGACAAAAAAGAGAAGAAAGACATTGTCGTGGAACTGAAAGGCATTGAAGACCGGGTGATGCGGCTGACACCAAATTCATCCTCTCTGGGTGATGCTATTTTGAACAAAGCGGGCGATAAATTGTATTATATGTTGTCTTTCGAGGGCGGGTATGATTTGTGGGTGAGCGACCTGCGAGCAAGAAGTACGCGTGTCATGCACAAGTTGAACAGCGGTTGGGCTTCCCTCGAAACGGATAAGGACGGCAAAGACTTGTTCTTGTTGGGTAGCCGGGGAATGCAAAAAATCAATCTGGCTTCCGAGAAGAGGACGCCTGTTTCTTACGTTGCCGAGATGAAAATGGACTTGGCGGCAGAGCGGGCGTATATGTTCAACCGGGTACGCCTTCAAGAGGCAAAGCGTTTTTACGTGAAGGATATGCACGGCGTGGATTGGGCGAAAATGACGAAGGAGTACGAGAAGTTTTTACCGTATATTAATAACAACTACGATTTCTCGGAAATGTTGAGCGAATTGTTGGGAGAGTTGAACGTGTCGCACACGGGTTCCGGTTATTTTGCCCGTTTGGAGGGTGACGCCACGGCAGAACTGGGATTGTTCCTGAGCACGGATTACAGGAAAGACGGTTTGCTGATTGACGAGGTGATAGAGAAAGGACCTTTCGATAATGCCCGTTCCAAGGTAAAAGCCGGGATGATTATCGAGAAAATAGATGGCGAGGAAGTGAAAGCGGGTGAGGATTATTATCCTTTGCTGAATAACAAGTCGGGCAAGCGTACGTTGGTGTCAGTCTATGACCCTGCAACGAAAACCCGTTGGGATGAGATTGTTATCCCGATTAATAAATCCACTCTCAACGCTTTGCTTTACAGGCGTTGGGTGAAACAGCGGGCTGCCGATGTGGATCGCCTTTCGGGCGGACGGTTGGGATACGTGCATATTTCCAGCATGGACGACCCGAGTTTCCGCGCCGTGTATTCCGATATTCTCGGTAAATACAATGACCGGGAAGGTATTGTCATAGATACGCGCTTTAACGGGGGCGGACGCCTGCACGAGGATATCGAAATCCTGTTCAGCGGTAAGAAATATTTCACGCAAGTGGTTCGCGGTCGGGAGGCTTGTGACATGCCGAGCCGTCGTTGGAACAAACCGTCAATCATGCTGACTTGCGAGGCGAATTACTCGAACGCGCACGGCACGCCTTGGGTGTACAAGCATCAAGGCTTGGGACGCGTAGTGGGAATGCCTGTTCCCGGAACGATGACCAGCGTGTCATGGGAATTTCTGCAAGACCCCACGCTGTATTTCGGTATCCCTATCGTGGGCTATCGTCTTCCTGACGGAAGTTACCTTGAAAACCAGCAATTGGAACCGGATGTGAAGATTGCCAATTCGCCCGAAAAGATTATCAAGGGTGAAGACGAGCAGTTGAAGAAAGCAGTCGAAGAATTGTTGAAAGACATTGATAGCAAGAAATAGAAAAAACAAGGCGGAGAATCAAAAAACTCCGCCTTGTTTTGTTAGTTGTTAGGAAAGTGATGGTGCGTTTCTGTCCAGACGAGTTGTCCTTCTCCGTTTTCGTCAATAACAATATCACGGGAGCCTGTAACGTATTCTAGTTCTGATTTGATTGGCTGAATTCTTGGATCTGATTTGAATCGGAATATAAGCATGGGAGAATCCAATACTTCTGTTTTGAAGCGTTGTATTTTGTGTTCATCCCGATTGCCGAGAAAATACACAAAAACTCGATTGTCTTTGACGGAATAACGAATACTGCTGACACCTAAAGTTTTAGTTAATGAATCAATATTCTCTCGTAATTGTGTAGTTACTTGCGAGAGTTCATTAAGGGAGTAGGTGCATAGTTGATAGGATATGTCATCGGATGTGATTTGACACAATTGGACGAATTTGTCAATGGTTTGTTTCGTCGTATCTGTGAGAAAAACGACCTTTTTCGTGTTGTCTTTTTTTAAACGAAGTATACCTCCATAATATTCAGGATAGATGTGTGGTGTTGGTTTTGTCTTTTCGCCCAAAGGATAAAACTGGGTGCGATAACAATGAATAATTCTACAAACTTCATTAGGAGAAGAGTATCTTTCATATCCCATTATCCACGTTCCAATCTTTTTCGTCCATGCATCTTCAGGAATCTTGAATTTATCTTTCTCGCTTATCGTGCTTTTCCCGTTTTCACATGAGGCACATAAGACAAGAATACACATCCAAATGAGCGTGAGTTTGTTTTTCATGTTTGACTGTTTTGATTACGGTTTAAGTTTTAAATCAAGGGCACCCCAAAATTTGTAAGCTTGGGCTATATAGAAACATTTAGAATTTGGCTCAATGGCAAGGGCTATTCCCACGATATTATTTTCTGTATCTGTTACAAGGGTGCCGCTGTCGCCTCGTTGTAAACTTGTTTCTGTCTGGAGATAGCAAAGTGCAACACCTTGAACTGGACAATTATCTATCCTAATTGTTGGGTGTTCTCCGCCATAAGTGCTTGCCGATAATTGTTTATCTTCAATATGTACGATAATATTTGAAAGTTCATCTCCTCTTATTTCAACAATCTTAGGATTATGGTTTGTGTATAGTGTAATACCTGGATCTAGTTTACAAAAAGCGACATCGTATCTTGGATTAAGGTAAACAGAAGTTGCAAAACGATTTTCTTCTGGCAGATCAAAACTGTGTGCTTGATAAAGGGAATAATCAAGGTTCTCAAATCTGAAAACGTGTGCAGCTGTAATAAATCCGTGTTGATGTGTTTCTGAACCTGAATATCGGAGATATCCTTTAAAACCGATTCTTCCTTCGCGGAGATCTTCTGTTAAAAAATTTTGTCCGGTTGTGACATAATCGTTTTGTAATTTATTGGCACACATTTTAGGCGTACCAGCTTTGTTTGCACTTTCTTTCCTTATATCCTGTAAAAAATTGAATTTGATCATGGGAGAATCAATGATTTCCGATTTGAACCATTGGATTTTACTTTCGTCCTTTTCTCCATCAAATACTACCAACACGCAATTTGTCGCTTGTCTTATGAAAATCGGGAAAATGTCTTTATTATTTTTTACAGTAGGCATTGCTTCTAATTTATGCCACAAGCGAAGAAGTTCGTTAAAAGAATAAGTACAAGGTTTGAAAATTACATCGTCAGGTGTAACTTGGCATAATTCCATGTACTCTTTTTTAACTTGCTCGGAGGTGTCTGTAAGTAAAACGTATGTTTTTTCTTCTGAACGGTATTGTCCGCCAAAATATTCGGGAAAAACATTTTCCTTATCGTATATGGAAAGAATTATTTCTTCTTGAACTGATTTTTCTAAATTTGAACGACTGTTTTCAACTCGAAAACAATACATGGTTCTATCATCTACGTTAACAGGTTGTGGAAGTTTAGTGTACGCCGGAATCCATTCTTCCGTGTTAATTCTATTTTTCTCGCTTGTAGTCATGTCATTTTTGCACGAGAAATTCAAGGTGATAATGCCTATCCAGATGAGCGTAAGTTTTGTTTTCATAATTGAAAGTTTAAAGTGTTTAACAAAAATCATGCGCCACAATCTATAAATCTGTAAGTGGATTTATAGATCAAATACCTCTTCTGTAGGCAAATTTATGAAAATAATAAATAGATGTATCCTTGATGATGTGTATTTTAAATAAGTGCTTATAATTTGAGAACGAGATAGAGCGGCAGACCAAAGGGATAAAGGTCTGCCGCTTCTTTTTACAGGAGAGGTCTAATCTCTCCGTCTTGCATGATGAATAATGATTTATGGTCGTTTAGTTCAGAATATAAAGGGTAAGCCGCGTGTCTACGCTTGCTTAAATGATTCACCGCTTCCGGGGTGAACCGTATTTTTGTACCCTCGGGGAGATAAACCGTGATATCCACGTTCTGTGCTCTCCATTTACTGTTCAATTGGGCGTAATTGTCGAATCGTAACGTGTCGTTGGTGTACTTGTAATCGAAAGTAATGTTTTCCTTTTGCGGGTTGTTCTCGTGCGTGGAGTACCGGATGACAATACTTGCCGTGTTGCCGTGCGAGGGGCGGATGGCAAAGTAGGGAGAGAACAAATTACCCTCGTGCAGTTGAAGCACTCCTCTGTTCCGGTAGAAGTCCTTAGGTACGATATGTCGTTTATCCACTTGAATCGTGAGCGTTTCACATTTGCCCGGCTGAATAGTTTCCTCGTAAGTGTTCGTGCGGGGAGTCCATGTCGTTCCTTCGCTGATGGCGACGATAATAAGCAATGTCAGACTGGCAAGCCATAAGCATAGGGCAGAAAAGGCGATCGCCTTGTTGTTGCTCTTGAAGGAGAACAACAATTTGATCGCCGTGAAAATGATCATGATTATAGGAATTCCAAAAAGGAAAAGTATGCCGATTTTGCCCAATATAAGACTGGCGGGCGAGAGCGCGTAAGTTATTCCCATGTAACTTTCTCCCCACGGGAACCAATGAGGTAAGAACAAGGCGGAGAGCAGGCAAAATAAGAAAAATATACCCCCGCAAAAAAGTCCTATCCCGACGATGATAGCGAGCACCTTCCCCACGATGAGCATCGCGTCCGAGAAGCCTTCGCCGACACGGTTAGCGTATTTGGCACCTTTGCCGTGTTTGACTTCTTGATATTCTTCCTTGATAGAACGCTCTATATTGGAAACATTGATGTCCTCTCCTTTCATTTCCAGTTTTTGCTTGGATGTTTTTGCCTTGGGCACGGCAATCCACAGGATAATGTACACGATAAAGAATATCCCGTAATAGAACGTCATGATGATAAAACATACCCGAAGCAGCAGGGGCGATATACCCCAGTAAGCTGCCATTCCCCCGGCAACACCCCCGAACACGCGATTGTCCGGATCCCGGTATAGTTTTTTGGTTTGCTTTGGTGTTGCGGGCTTTTGTGGTTCTTCGTCTTCATCTATGATATCATTCGGGGCGCCCATGGTGGCAATCACTTGTTCCACGTCGTCGATGGTAACCACTTCCCGGTATTGTCCTTTCAGGTATTCCGTGAACAATTCCCCGATACGGTTCTCGATATCTTCCATGATCTCGTTGCCGTCTTCTTCACGGGAGTAATGTGTCTTGAGCGTGTTGATGTATGTTTGCAATTTATCCAGGGCATCATCATCAATGTGGAAAATCTTCCCGCTTAGATTGATTGTATAAGTCTTTTTCATGATTTAAAATTTAGTTGTTAGGGTTTTCCTTGATACTGTCCACGGCGGAGGTCAATTCATTCCAAGAGTTTTCCAGTTCTTTGAGAAATTCCCGTCCTTTTTCCGTGATACTGTAATACTTGCGGGGTGGACCTTGTTGTGATTCTTCCCAGCGATATGAAAGCAAACCCGTGTTTTTTAAACGGGTCAACAAGGGATATATCGTGCCTTCGACAACGATCATCCGGGAGGATTTCAACCTGCTGATGATGTCCGGAACGTAAGCGTCCCTTTGCGAGATTATCAGCAAGATACAATACTCCAGAATCCCTTTTCTCATTTGAGCCTGCGTGTTCTCGATATTCATATCTTGATTTGTTTAGTTTTGCATGGCAAAGATATAAATAAAAAAATAGTATTATGCAATACATAGTACTATAAAAATATCGATTATTTTTTTGTCATGACAAACGTTTTCGTTGATTTTCCCTGAAAATAAGGCGATAAACTGAATATTATCATTTAACTTTGCTCTCCGTTTAGAAGTTGAAAACAAGAATAAATAAAATAGATATGAAAAAAGTATTATTGATGATATTGGATGGTTGGGGTATTGGTAAGCACGACCATTCAGACGCTATCGGGAGTACTCCCACGCCGAATATCACGGGATTGGCGAGCCGGAATCCTCGTTCGTTACTTTACACGAGCGGAGAAAATGTAGGTTTGCCGGACGGGCAAATGGGAAATTCCGAGGTGGGGCATTTGAATATCGGTGCGGGACGGGTTGTCTATCAAGACTTGGTGAAAATCAACCGGGCTTGCCGTGACCATTCGATAGCTCAAAATCCGGAGATCGTGAAAGCGTTCACTTACGCTCGCGAGAACGGGAAGCAGATGCATTTCATGGGTTTGGTATCCAATGGGGGCGTGCACAGTTCCTTAGATCACCTTTTTGCCCTTTGTGATTTGGCAAAAGAGTTTGGGGTGGAGAAGACTTTCGTTCATTGTTTTATGGACGGGCGCGACACCGATCCCAAGAGCGGGAAAGGTTTTATCGAGGAACTGGAGAATCACACGAAACAATCCGGCGGGCGGATCGCTTCTATCATCGGGCGCTATTACGCCATGGACAGGGACAAACGTTGGGAACGCGTGAAAGAGGCTTACGATTTGATCGTGAAAGGCGTGGGAACCCCGGCAACCAATCCTGCGGCAGCCATGCAGGCTTCCTATGATGCGGGCGTGACCGACGAGTTCGTGAAACCGATCGTGTGCGTTGACGAGGCGGGTAAACCGTTAGGCACGATACAAGAGGGTGATGCCGTGATCTTCTTTAACTTCCGCAACGATCGGGCAAAGGAGTTGACCATCGTGTTGACTCAGGAAGATATGCCGGAATACGGTATGAAAACCCTGCCGTTGCATTATTGCACGATGACTCCTTACGATGCTAAATTCAAGGGATTGCATATCCTTTTCGATAAAGACAACGTGGTGAACACGATCGGGGAATATATATCCGCCCAAGGGTTGAAGCAATTGCGCATCGCCGAAACGGAGAAATACGCGCACGTGACCTTCTTCCTCAATGGCGGGCGGGAGGAACCTTTCGAGGGAGAATCCCGTATTCTGGTGCCTTCTCCAAAAGTGGCGACTTATGACCTGCAACCCGAGATGTCCGCTCCTGCCGTGACGGAGAAGATCGTGGAGGTGTTAAACCAAGGAGAGGTTGATTTCATTTGTTTGAATTACGCTAACGGCGACATGGTGGGACACACGGGTGTGTACGAGGCAATACAAAAAGCTGTTGCCACGGTGGATGAGTGCGTGGGGAAAACAGTCGCCGCCGCCCGTGCCAACGGCTACGACGTGCTTATTATTGCCGACCACGGGAATGCCGACAATGCCGTGAACGAGGATGGGACGCCCAACACGGCACACTCGCTGAACCCCGTGCCTTGCATCTGGGTGACCGATTCGAAATGCGACCATTTGCGGGATGGAGTGTTGGCAGATGTTGCACCCACCGTGCTGGCTATCATGGGACTTCCCCAGCCTAAGGAAATGACGGGTAAATCCTTATTAGTTTAAGTATATCGAATTCCATTTTTGCAACTAGTGGAAGGGGAGGTAAGTTAGCGTATGTGTTGACGGCCTCCCTTGTTTATTTTCAATCGGTACGTTGACCGATAGGATGTTTTTTCTCCTTTTTTCGAGGAGAGTTTTGAGTGTGTTTCATTATTTTATTGTTTTTAAAATAGATAATACGATGTATTTTCGTCTTATTAAATTTTATTCAATTTCAATTAAAATACTATTTTTACACCTTTAAAATAGGCTTTGAATAGGAGATGAATGGGAGTTGAATAGGAGATGGTATAAGGCAAGTATAAAGAATATAAAATAATAATACATGTTATTTAACTAAACTCTGCTTAAACACGAGAGAAATAAGGGTGAGATTATTGTAACTTTGAAAAAACATTTTCAATTTTGCATTTTCAATTTTCAATTAGCACATGATACAGATAGGGGATACGATTATAAGCCTCGATATTTTCGAGAAGAAGTTTTGTTGTGATTTGACAGTATGCAAAGGAGCTTGTTGCGTGGAAGGGGATTCTGGGGCTCCATTGGAAGAGGGGGAAGCGGAGCAGATTCGGGAAAATTACGAGAAGATTCGCCCGTACATGAAGTCGGAAGGGCTTACTGCCGTGGAGGAGCAAGGTTTCTCGACGATTGATGTTGAGGGCGATTTGGTGACCCCGCTGATCGGGGGACGGGAGTGTGCCTACGCGATAGAGGAAGGGGGAAGTTGCTGGTGTGCTATCGAGAAGTCGTGGAGCCGGGGCGAGAGTAGTTTCCGGAAACCTATCTCGTGTCACTTATACCCGATTCGGGTGAAACAATACCAGAATTACGAGGCGATGAATTACGATCAATGGTCGATATGTGCCTGTGCCAGATTAAAAGGTGAGCAAGAGGGAGTTCCGGTGTACGTGTTCCTAAAAGATGCCTTGATCACGAAATACGGGGAGGAGTGGTACGAGCAGCTGTGCTACGCCGCCCGGGAGATCGAGACGGGAAAAATTAAGTTCCGACGGTAAAATTTTTGTAGCTTTTTCTTTGCGAGAAACGAAAGTTGTTCTATCTTTGCAGCGCAAAAGCAAAATGGTGGATGTAGCTCAGTTGGTTAGAGCGTCGGATTGTGGTTCCGAAGGTCGCCGGTTCGAACCCGGTCTTCCACCCGCGAGAAAGCGGAGAATAAAAGTTCTCCGCTTTTTACATATCATCTAACGTGAAGCAAGCTGTTTCTGTCTCGTAATTGAAGAATAGTTTTGTACGAATCGCTTCGACTTTTTCTTGAAATAGTTCGGGTTTGAAATTCTTGCGTTGACGTTTTACCTCGGCAACGAGTACTTTTTTTTCATGGGCGTAAATTGCCACGATATCAATTTCATGCTGTTCTTTGTCTTTTCCTTTGGATGCTTCCCACCATGAACCGATATTGCTATATAATTGTTTCTCTATGAGTTGCTCCCTGAAGTATTTTTCCAGCATGATCCCGGAATAAGTGGGGTAATCATTTTTGACGATCCCAGCGAGATCATTTAAAAGCCCGGATTGTATATAGCTTTGATATTTTACGATA
Organism: Butyricimonas hominis; assembly: GCF_014287455.1. Classification (NCBI taxonomy): domain Bacteria; kingdom Pseudomonadati; phylum Bacteroidota; class Bacteroidia; order Bacteroidales; family Odoribacteraceae; genus Butyricimonas; species Butyricimonas hominis. Next base: position 443,932 of record NZ_JACOOH010000001.1, on the reverse strand, counting down.
TAACGAAACCAAAACCGTAAGAAATTATCCGAAATCTCGTAACGAACGGTCTGCGAACCTTCCTTGGATAGAATCGGGCGTTTTTTTGCTATTACCTCGTAATCTTCTTCAAGACGTTGTAATAAACCACCCGCGCTCGTGTTGCCGATGGATTCGGATATTTCCGCCGAAGTGTTTCTGCCTGAGGCGATGGCGGAAAGAATGGCGTAATAATTTCCGTATTTTTTGCCGAACTCTTGGATTAGCAATATATTCCCCTCTTCAAGGAATATCGAGTTTTCTTGAAGAAGACAGTCGACCATATCGTTTATCGTGTAGCATCCTTTGTCAAGTAGGATTTCAATATATTTGGGAACTCCCCCGGTAAAAGTGTATAAAGCTAGCAGGTCGTCGTTAGTGTATTTCGGGTTGTAGTCTGCCAGAATCTTTTTGATGATAGAGGGAGTAAATGATTTTAATTTGACAATGTTGTCGCAGCGACCGTATAACGGTTCGCGGTATTCCATGAATATACGGTGCATTAGAGTATAAACTGAACCGCTTGCTATGAAGTTTACACGTGTTGTGTCTTTGTACCTATCCCAAACATCTTGCATTCCGCTGTAAATGGCAGGGTTGATGTAAAAAAACTCTTGAAACTCGTCTATTATAAGGTTGAAAGATAGATTTTTTCCCAAGTTCATGAGCATCTCGAACAACCCCACGAAAGAGGATATTTCAGCAGGGATGAATGTGTCTAAGGATTTACTCGTAGTTTGCGCAAATTGTTGGCACAGTGCCGCTTCATTGTTTCTGCTCACGAAAAGATAAACCGTGGGGGTGCCCTCGCAACTTTTCAATATAAGTTTTGTTTTCCCGATTCGTCTGCGTCCGGTTATTGCTGTCATCTGTGAATGATTGTTGAAAGCAATTTCCCTTGTCCGGGCAAGTAATTCCAATTCTTTTTCTCGATTGTAAAATTTCATAGGGTTCTCTGTAATGTCATTATTTTCGCCGCCGCGAATTTCGCCACGGCGGAATTTGAACCAAAGGTAATATAAAAGAGAAACAGAAACAAATTTCGCCACGGGTAATTTCGCCACGGCGGAATTGTGAGGCTGTATTATAAACTGTAACTTTTTATTCGTTTTTTGGTATTAAGCGGAATTATGTCTATTTTTACACAATCGTTGACGAAACGATGGTTTAGAGTATAAATCATTAATAATTAGGAATAAATAGATGGCAACAGACAAATTTTTGTGGAGACACATTGGGCCGCGTCCAGAGGATATCGAGGATATGCTCAAGGTGGTGGGTGTCAGTTCTCTTGACGAGTTGATAGAGCAAACCGTACCCGAATCAATCCGGTTGAAGAATCCGCTGGATTTACCGGCTCCTCTTACCGAGTTCGAGTTTTTCTCTCGTATCAAAGCGGTAGCTTCAAAAAATAAATTGTACAGGACGTTTATCGGGCAAGGATATTACGACACGATTACACCTGCCGTGATTCAACGGAATATTTTGGAAAATCCGGCGTGGTACACGTCATACACTCCCTATCAAGCGGAGGTTTCTCAAGGACGTCTCGAGGCGCTGTTGAATTTCCAGACGATGGTAGTCGAGTTGACCGGGATGGAGATTGCCAACTGTTCGTTGCTGGACGAGGCTACGGCTGCTGCCGAAGCTATGACCATGATGTATGGTTTGCGCGGTAAGGAGATGAAGAAAGTCGGGGCGAATAAATTGTTCGTGGATAACCAAGTGTTCCCGCAGACGAAGGACGTGTTGATTACCCGTGCCGAGCCGCAAGGAATAGAGTTGGTTTACGGTGACTATGATACTTTTGAATTTACACCGGATGTATTCGGTGCTATAGTGCAATACCCTGCCGCTAACGGGGAAGTACGGGATTATAAAGCTTTTGCCGATCGTGCGCACGCTAACGGGGCGTTGGTGACTGCTGTCGCCGACATGATGAGCCTCGTGTTGCTGACCGCCCCGGGAGAATGGGGTGCCGACGTGGCGGTGGGTACTACCCAGCGTTTCGGTATCCCGATGTCTTACGGTGGACCTCACGCCGCTTACATGGCGACGAAAGAGGAGTACAAGCGTAATATCGTGGGACGTATTATCGGCGTGACGATCGATGCGCAGGGAAATCATGCTTTGCGTTTGGCTTTGCAGACTCGCGAACAACATATCAAACGGGAGAAGGCTTCTTCCAATATCTGTACCGCCAAGGCGTTGAACGCCACGATGGCGGGATTCTATGCCGCTTACCACGGGCGTGAAGGATTGGAGCGTATCGCTCGTCATATTCACTCGGCAGCAGTGACTCTGGCAGAAGAAATTCAGAAGTTGGGTTACAAGCTGAAAGTGGAGAAATTCTTCGACACGCTTCGTTTCGAGTTGCCGGAAGGTGTAACTCAAGAGGCCGTGCGTGATGCCGCTTTGGAGCAGGAAATAAACTTGTTCTATTGTGATTGCGGGTGCGGAAAAGTGGTCGGTCTGTCTACTGACGAGAAAATCAACGAGGAGGAAATCAACACGTTGATCGGTATCTTTGCCAAGGCGGCAGGGAAGACAGCCGAGCGTGTCGAGTTTATTGACGACCGCACGGTGTTGGAACCGGCGATGTTGCGTGAGGATGAGATTTTGACGCAATCCGTGTTTAATATTTATCACTCGGAAACCGCGATGATGCGTTACATGAAGAATCTGGAGAGAAGAGATATCTCTTTGGCTACTTCCATGATTTCTTTGGGGTCTTGTACGATGAAGTTGAACGCGGCAGTGGAGATGTTGCCTATTACTTGGCCGGAGTTTGGCGGTTTGCACCCGTTTGTTCCGCTTTCTCAAGCAGAGGGGTATCAACAGATGATACGTGAAACGGAAGATATGTTGTGTAAGGTGACCGGTTTTGCCGGATGCAGTTTGCAGCCTAATTCCGGTGCAGCGGGCGAGTACACGGGGTTGATGGTGATTCGCCAATATCATATCGCCAGAGGGGAAGGGCATCGGAACGTGATTTTGATTCCCTCTTCCGCGCACGGAACTAATCCCGCATCAAGCACGATGGCGGGTTTCAAGATTATCGTGACGGCTACAGACCCGGAGGGTAATATTGACGTGGAGGATTTCCGCAAGAAGGCTATCGAGCATCGTGATAATTTGGTGGGTGCTATGATTACTTACCCGTCGACTCACGGTATTTTCGAGGAGTCTATCAAGGAGTTGGCGGATATTATTCACGAGAATGGCGGTTTGTTCTACATGGACGGGGCTAACATGAACGGGCAATGCGGTTTGACGAATCCCGGTACGATTGGTGCCGACGTGTGTCACTTGAATTTGCACAAGACGTTTGCTATGCCTCACGGCGGTGGCGGTCCCGGTGTAGGTCCTATCTGCGTGGCTTCTCACCTCGTGAAATTCTTGCCGTCGCACACGATGGTGAAGACCGGAGGCGAGGAAGGTATTCACGCTGTTGCTGCCGCTCCTTACGGTTCGGTGGGAATGTTGCCCGTGACTTACGGTTACTTGCTGATGTTGGGTGCCGAGGGATTGGAAATGGTAACGAAGATGGCTATCTTGAACGCCAATTATCTGGCTTCTTCTTTCGAGAAGTTGGGCTTCAAGATTCTGTATAAAGGAAAGCAAGGTCGTGTAGGGCACGAGATGATCTGGGATTGCAACATGTTCAACAAAGAGTACGGTATTTCCGAGTTGGATATCGCGAAACGTTTGATGGACTTCGGGTTCCACGCTCCTACTTTGTCGTTCCCTGTTCACGGGACGTTGATGGTTGAGCCTACCGAGAGCGAGCCGAAAGAAGAACTGGATCGCTTTATCGCGGCATTGACCACGATTCGTGAAGAGATGATCGAAGTGGGCGAGGGCAAGGCTGACAAGACGGATAACGTTTTGAAGAACGCACCTCACACGCACAAGGTGTTGACCGCCGATGAATGGTCGCACGCTTACCCGCGTAGCAAAGCGGCTTACCCGCTGGCTTGGGTGGCAGAGAACAAGTTCTGGCCGCAAGTAGGTCGTGTAGACGACGGTTACGGTGACCGTAACTTGATGTGTACTTGTGACCCGCTTGAGTCTTACACGGAAGAAAATTAATTTTCAAGTTATTATAGCGGGAAGCGTTCCATGAGGTTTTTGGGACGCTTCCTCTTTTATCTTTGTCAATGGGAGACGATGCATTGAATCAAGAGGAATTATTGGATTTGCTGGCACGGAAAGATAACCGGGCTTATCAACACTTGTATCGAATTTATTACGTGGCGTTGAAAGCTCTGGCGAATTATTACGTGAAAGATAATGATGTGGCGGAGGACTTGGTTCAAGATGTGTTTATTTCGTTGTTGGAAAGCGGGTACAAATTTAAAACGGAGAGCGAGGTTAAATATTTCCTGTACAGTTCTCTGAAAAATAAATGTATCAGCCATTTCAGGAAACAAAAGGTGCGGGATAAATATCACAAGGAAGTTTTGTCCTCGCAAACAGATGTAGAACACTTTTGGGATAAGGTGTTGGAGGAGGATGTGTATGCCCGTCTGATGGCTGCCGTCGATACATTACCACCTCAATGCAAAATGGTAATGATGTTGACTCTTGAAGGGTTGAAGATCGCGGAGATAGCTGAAAAGATGGAGATTTCGGTGGATACCGTGAAAGAATATAAAAGTAACGGGAAGAGAAAATTGATTTCTCGTTTGAAAGATGCTGATTTGATTTGTCTGGTTAGTTTGATTTGGTTGTAACGTTCGTTACGAATAAAATCGTATATTATTTTTTATTTTTCATCCCCCCTTTTGGAAAGGATGTGCGTTTTATATATGAATGGACAGGGAAATAATGTATGTGTCTATTGATAAAGTATAGATTATGGATTCAAAGAAAGAGATATTATTTGAAATATCAAGATTGATATCCAAGAGTTTGGCAGGGAAGATCACGCGGGATGAGCAAGCGAAGTTGGATTCTTGGAAGAGGGCGTCGGGGCATAACAAGATGCTGTTTGACCGAATTTATTCGGACGTGGTGGCACGGGAAAAGATTAGGCAATACCGGGAAGCTGACGTGCAGACGGCCTTTGATTTTTTCGTGCGGAGGAGGAAAGTTTTGGGCGACCGGAGGCGGAGAGTAAGACGAATGGTGCGATATGCGGCGATGTTACTGTTGCCTTTAGGGGTGGCTTTGTTCTATTTTAACCGGGAAGAGGGAGAGATGATGCCGAAGGAGAACCAACGGGTAGAAGTGGCGGTAACGGGGCGGAGAGTTCCCACGTTGACCCTTTCTAACGGGCAGGAGATGGTATTGTACGGGGAAGGTATTCTTTTGGATGAGGTGCAAGGGATACAGGTGCGGGAGAACGAAGCGGGTGGTTTGGAGTATTGTGTTCCCGATTCGGTGAAAGGGGAAACGGTGTATAATACATTGGAAACTCCGGTTTTGTGTGATTATAGTTTCACTTTGGCGGATGGAACAAAGGTGTGGTTGAATGCCGGTTCCAAGTTGCGTTACCCGGTGGCTTTCGGTGGCGACGAACGGGTGGTATATGCCTCGGGCGAGATGTATTTTGAAGTGGCTAGGGACGAGAGCCACCCTTTCTTCGTGGAAATGGACGGGGTACGTGTTAAGGTTCTTGGTACGTCTTTTAATGTCAACGCGTATAAAGGGGATAGGCTCGTGGAAGTGACTTTGGTTAGCGGGAAAGTGGAAGCTTACGCGGGGGAGCGGTGTTACGAGTTGAAGCCGGATGACCAGTTGCGTTATGATCGCGAAAGGAATTACGTGGAGATGGCGGTGGTGGATGCGGGAGATTTCATTGCTTGGAAAGACGGGCAGTACGTGTTCCGGGGAAAGAAATTGGCTGATGTAGCCCGGATATTGGAGCGTTGGTACGCGGTGGAGATTGTGCTGGAAGGGAGTGTGGGAGAGTCGATATTCACGGGCGTGGTGAATAAAGAAGAAAGTTTTGATGCTTTTGTTCAGCGATTGGGGGAGACGTCCTCTTTATCGTGTAGAATGGAGGGTAATAAATTATACGTTAGGTGATTTTTATCATGTTTAATTTGAAGTTAAAGCAATTTGTATGAAAAGGATTTTAGTATTAGGATGTTTGATAATGTCGTTTGTCGGGCTTTTCGGGCAGAGTGAAACGATAAGCGAGGATTGCGTGATTCGCGGTGTATTGGATGGAGTTTATAAGGGTAAGAAGGTGTATTTGGTGGAAGAGAAGGAGATTAATGGGGAGTCGTGGGTTGTGGATAGTTGTGATGTCGTTGATAATCAATACACGTTTGTCGTTAAAGATTGTGGCGTTCCGAGGATGTATTTCGTTAAGAGTGGTGATCCGGAGTGTTTGAGTCCGATTACTCCTGTTTGGGTGGAAAGAGGAACAGTTCGCGTGAAAGCTAATTCTCAGTTTTTTTTGAATTCTGATGTGGTTGGTACGCCGAATAATGAGATTTTTAGTGCTTATAGGGCAACGCAAAAGTTTCATATGGATAGTATTAAGCGGGCTGCTTGTATTGATATTTTATTGAACCGGAATCAATCGGATGAGGCGAGGGCCAGAGATTTTAAGGCCCGTACGGATTTTCATAATAGAAGAAATTTGGAGTTGCAGGAAGAATTGGTAAAACGTTATTCCGATCAGGCAATAGCTCCTTTTATGATTTTTTGGGAGATGCGGGCGAATGTTTCTTTGGATGAATTAAAGAAGTTGAGAGCCTTGGTCGATCCGAGTTTGAACGAGCATCCTTACACGAGACAGTTGGATGAATATATTCGATTGGCTGAGTTTAAGGTGGGAAGTGATATGCCGGATTTCAAATTGCCTGATAAGGATGGTAATTTATTTAAATTGAGTAGCTTGAGAGGGAAATACGTGTTGATTGATTTTTGGGCATCGTGGTGTGGACCATGTATGAGGGAAATGCCTAACGTGGTGAAACTTTACAAGGAGTGTAAGGGAAAGAATTTTGAAATCGTGGGGGTATCTTTGGATCAAAAGAGAGATGCTTGGCTAAATGCGGTAGAGAAAAATAAAATGAAGTGGATTCAAGTGAGTGATTTGAAATCGTGGGGAACGCCTCCCGTGAAATTGTGTAACGTGACGGCAGTGCCTTATACCGTATTGATTGATCCGCAAGGTAAAGTTATTGCGTTGGATCTTAGAGGTGAAGAGTTGATCAAGAAGGTAAAGGAAGTTTTAAATAAATAATAGGGTATGAGGTATTTGTTGTTGACGGTATTTTTATGTGGGGTGTTCTCTTGGACGTGTAATGCGAAAGGGCGTCCCACGGTAGTGAGTGCGGAAATATACGGTTATCAGGGAGATAAAGTACATTTTGATTTTCTTGAGAAGGATGGGATTAATATGGAGTTTCCGTACAAGGACGGACAGTTGATGGAATTCACGGTGGATTTGGATGATATTACTACATTGAAGCTGAATACTTTTATCGAGGTGTTTTTGCAACCGGGAGATTCTATTCATTTGAAGGTTACTTATAAAGGGCGGAGTTATGATAAAGTGGAATTCTCGGGAACTCCAGCGGCAGTGGCGGTGAACACGAAGGTATACGAGAAAGAGATGTTACAGCGTGAACGGCGTTACAAGACGAATATTCCGGCGATGCTGGTGACACAAGTTGATGCCAAGAAGTTCCACGAGGCTACCGTGCAGGAGTTGAAGGATGAAAAAGCTATTTTGGATAAGGTAAAGGGTGAGATTACGCCAGAGATGTATAATATGGTATTATCGAGTATCGAGGGTACGCTGTTGACTAATCTGATTACTTATCCTTACGCTAGTGCCGAAGTGCACAAGAAGAAATTGGAGGATTGTATGACTGCCGATTATTGGAGTGTATTGAAAGAGTATAAGTTGCGTAATGATAAAGCTTCATTGAGAAATAGGGCTTACATGTGTATGTTGTCGCCTTATAAAGATTACGTGAGAGAACGGGAAGCCCGTGCCGCAGGCAAAGAGTATAAGGCACCGACTTCTATTGAGGAGCAATACAAGGATTTGGCAGCTTTTTACGAGGGTGCGTTGAGGGATACGGCGCTTTTCGTGTTCTTGTATGATGCGGTGGCAGCAAATAAGGATTTTGATATGGTCGAGAAGTTGGTGAAAGATTATTTGAAGAAGTATAATAAGGAAAAAGAGTACAAGAAAATATTGAATCAAGTGATGCAATAGGCTTAAAATATAGAGGGAAATATATTCGCACTATATTCCCCTCTAGAATAGATTTTAATTTAAAGCCTCTAAACTAAAAACAATACAAAACTATGCAAAAAAAGAAGTGGATCTGTAGAGATTTAATTATTAAATTGGTTTGTTGTGTTTTTTTATGTGTATTGTTCTCTATACAGAATGTTTTTGGACAGGAACAAGAGTATAAAAACACGAAGATTACTATGAACGTGAAGGATATGAAGTTGAATCAGGTGTTGGACACGTTGGCTTCGGCGGCGAAGGTGAGATTCTTTTATAATCATTCACAGATTGATGTTGATAAGCGTGTTTCTTTCGATGTGAAAGATAGGACGTTGGACTACGTGTTATTGCTTGTGTTAGGCGATCAGTCGGTTGAGGTGGAATACCAGATGAACCGGGTCGTGGTTTTGAAATACAAGAAGTCCGCACAAGGGGTGGTCGTTTTTAAGATTCGAGGGACGGTAATAGATGCGGCAACGAAAGAAACGTTGCCCGGGGCGAGTATTATTCTCAAGGAAAACAAAGCAATGGGTGTTGTGACGGATATTGACGGGAAGTTTTTTATTGAGGTGCCGGAGGGGACTTCTGCCTTGTTGGTGTCTTTCGTGGGATACGAGGAGGAAATTGTTCCGGTGACGGGAAATATGGAGAACGTGGTGATTAAGTTGACCGAGAAGCAGACAGAACTGGAGGATGTTGTGGTGACGGGTATGGCTCCTCGTAAGGTGGAGAGTTTCTCGGGTGGTTACGTGACGGTAAAGGGAAGCGAGTTGAAGAAACTTAGTCCGAATAATTTGTTAAAGGCGCTTCAAGTGTTTGATCCCAGTTTCCGTATCTTGGAAAATAATCGGGCAGGGTCGAACCCGAATGCAATGCCGGAGTTCCGTTTACGGGGAGATGTGCAATTGGGTAACGGGGGAGTGGATGCGAATAGTATGGAGATGATGATGGGTGATTATTCACAACGCCCGAATATGCCGCTTTTCGTGTTGGACGGTTTTGAAACTACATTGCAGCGTATAGTGGATATTGATCCGGAGCGGGTGGAGTCGATCACAATTTTGAAAGATGCGGCAGCTACCGCTATTTATGGTTCCAAGGCTTCAAATGGTGTGGTTGTCGTGGAAACGAAGAAGCCGCTTCCGGGTGCGTTGAATATATCATATAGCATGAATATGGGTATATCCGTTCCCGATTTATCGGATTATAATTTGATGAACGCGAAAGAGAAATTGGAATACGAGCGACAGGCCGGGGTGTTCACGACCACGAGTCAATTGAATTATTATAATTATTATAAGGCAGAAATTCAGAGAGGAGTAGACACGTATTGGTTATCAGAGCCTTTGCGTACAGCTGTAACACATCGCCATACGCTATCCATGGAAGGTGGTGACGAGGCATTGAGGTATAATTTGAGCTTGAATTATTCGAGAGAGCCGGGTGTGATGAAGGAATCGGGACGAAATACTATGGGGTTAGGATTGTCACTTCAATACCGTCGGAAAAAATGGAATATTCAAAACCAATTAACATTGTCGAACGTGAGGGGTGATAATTCTCCGTACGGTTCGTTTAGCCAGTACACGAGATTGAATCCTTATTACCGGAAGACGGATGAGAACGGAAGATACACGAGTTTCTTGGATCAAAAGATATTGCCGGGAGAGGGAGGTGGAACCGTGACAGTGGTAAATCCGTTGTATAATACTTTGTTTAAATACAAGGATTTTACGGAGAATTTTAATGTGGTGGATAATTTCACGATAGAGTGTGCTATACAGGAAAATTTCCGTGTGTCGATGGGAGCTTCCATAACAAAAGGTATTTCCCGTATGGAAAAGTTTAAATCGATGAATCATACTGATTTTATCCCGCAGGAGGATCTAACTAAAAAAGGTTCGTACGAGAAGAATACGGGAGATAATGTGGCGTGGAGTGTGAATGCTTCCGTGAACTATAATTACACGAAGGATAAGCATTTGTTGAGTTTGTTTGCGCGTTGGAATGTGGATGAATCAAAGAATAACAGTGTCAATTTACAAGCATTCGGTTTCCCGAATGATAATATGACTGACTTTTTGTTCGCTTACGAGATGGATGATCGGGTAAGAGGTTCCGAATCAACTTCCCGTACAGTAGGTTTGATAGGACAAGTGAGTTATATGTATGATATGCGCTTTGCTGTTGATTTTAGTGTTCGAGGTGATCTTTCTTCCCAATTCGGAGCGAACACGGGTATGGCTCCTTTCTGGGCTGCCGGTGCTCGTTGGAATATACACCGGGAAAAATGGTTTCAGAATACATTAATATCTAATTTGGTTGTACGAGGTTCGTATGGAGTCACAGGTTCTCAAAGTTATTCCCCGTATCAGGCGAAAGAAACTTATACTTACGACGATTTGTTGTTCCCGTATCCTTCTTCGGATATTTTAGGTGCTCAATTGAAAGGAATAGGTAATCCGGATTTGGGATGGTCCACGACGAAGAACCGGAGTTTGGCTCTCGAGATCGGGTTGTGGAATAGTCGGGTGAATGCATCATTCTCGTATTATAATAATTACACGGATGAGTTGTTGTTGGATTACAATATAGCGCCTTCAACCGGTTTTGCGTCAAAGACGATGAACGTGGGTGCGGTTGAGAATGAAGGGTATGATATTCAGTTCAGCGTGATGCTTATTCAGGATTATGAGCGGCAGATTCAATGGAGTGTTTCCGCAAATGGCTCGCATAACAGAAACGTGATCAAGAAGATTTCGAATGAGATGAAGGCGATGAATCAAAAGAATCTGGAGAAGAAAGACGGTTCTCCGGAAGCTATTTATGAAGAGGGGAAGTCCACGACACAGTTGTTTGTTGTTCCTTCCTTGGGAATAGATCCGGCAACGGGGCAGGAAGTGTTTTTGACTCGTAACGGGGAAAAGACTTATATTTGGGATCCGCTCGATAAGATTGCTGTCGGGGATCAGGAACCGAAATTGAGAGGTGCTATTTCTTCCGCGTTCACGTATAAGAATTGGAGTGTTGCTTTAGCTTGTACTTACGAACTGGGAGCATGGTGGTATAATCAAACGTTGGTGGATAAAATTGAAAATTCCAGTGCGGCGTATAATGTGGATCGTAGAGCGTTATCCAGTCGTTGGAGTCCTGAAAACCGGAATGCCCGTTATAAATCAATGTCGATTGTCAGCCAGCAAACGGGGATGAGCAGTCGTTTCGTTCAAAAGCGTAATGAGTTGTCCTTTACATCTTTGTCTGTTGGTTATCGTTTTGACCCGAAGAATTTTAAGTTCTTGCAGGCTTGCCGGATAGCAAGTGTGTCATTGAATGCCACGATGGAGGATTTAGGACGAATTTCTTCGATCAAGACAGAGCGGGGGTTGGATTATCCTTTTGCCCGGATGTTTAACGTGTCCTTGTCGGTATTGTTTAATTAAAATGTGGAGGAGTACAAGATGAGAAATATATTAGTAGTTGCAATTTGTACCGTTTCATTGTTTTTATCGTCCTGTCAGGATTGGATAGATGTGAACCCCAAAACGGATATCGAGGCAGAGAAATTCTTTACTTCGGAGGATGGTTTTAAAAGTGCATTGACGGGTTTATATAGTATGATGACTCTTGAAAAATCGTATGGTAGACAAATGACATTCGATTTTGTAGAGAAATTGGTACAACGATATGATAATTATGCCCCGGGAGCTGTTACGGATGAGGAGCGTGCGGCAATATACAAGTATGGTGAGACTACAAGTTCTAAAAATGCCATAGCCGATATTTGGTTGAAATTGTATAACGAGATAGCGAATATCAATAATTTCCTGCAATATCTTGAAACGAACGGGGATGTTATTTTGACGGAAGGTTATCGAGATTTGATGAAGGGTGAGGCTCTTGGGTTACGGGCTTTCCATTATTTCGATATATTGCGTTTGTGGGGGCCGATTTATTCGTTGGATTCCACGAAGTTATGTATCCCTTACCGGGACAAGTTCGATTCGGAGAGCGCTCCTATGATGGCTGCTAATGAAGTTGTTAAGCGCATTGTTGCAGATCTTCAGGCGGCTGAAGAGTTGTTGAAAAATGATCCGATGAATTACGAGCATGTGGCTGAAGAGCCTTTTATCGGGCAACGCAAGCATCGTATGAATAAGTTTGCGGTGAAAGCGATGTTGGCACGTGTATATCTATACCGGGGAAATAAAGAGTTGGCTGCACAGTATGCTCGGGAAGTGATTGAAAAATCCGGCTTAGAACTTGTTCGGAATAATCAGCAGGATGTTTCTTTATATGGAGAGACTATTTTTGGTCTTGCCATGTATGATATGGAGGAGAAATTGAAAAATTACTGGGTGAATGGTTCCTCTTATGATGTGCAGTATTATATTTCAGGAAATAATGCAAGTGGATTGTTCGAGATTAACGAGGGAATCGGTTTGAATGATATGCGTTATCGTTCCGGGTATGGTTTTAATCATACGGCTAGTAATCTTTTGATGTGTCGTAAATATCTTGGCGAGGGGTTGTATGGAGAAAAAATACCTTTGATTCGATTAGCCGAGATGTATTATATTTTGGCTGAATCTGTGGCTTTGTCCGAGTGTGGGCAATACATTAATACGGTGAGAACTACCCGGGGTATTTCCAGAAGTAATAATTTGGGAACGGATGTGACGGAGGAACAACGTTTGGAGGTGTTGGATAAGGAGTACCGGAAGGAGTTTTTCGCGGAAGGACAGTATTTTTATTTCTTGAAAAGACATAATAGGAGTACGTTTTATCGTTGTCCCGTGGAGAACTTTTCTGCTTATGTTCTGCCGGTTCCGGATGACGAGAAAACTTATGGAGAAGCCGAGTGATTTAAAAATGTAAAGAATTGGTTATGAGAAAGTATATATTGTATATAGGTTTTTTGTTGCTCTCTTTTGCATCGTGTCAGGAGAAAGAGATTATCGGTTATTCGTTGGAGCGAGATGGGCTGCAATTTAATTATGACACGAATGCTTTAAGGGTTACGGTTGATTTCATGAAAGAGTACGTAACGGATACGATGTGGTGGGGACAGCCGGGTAATAGTCCTTATGATTTGATACCAAAGTATTCGGGGGATTCTTTGGTGAAAAAAGGCGTGAAGTTGAATTTGTATTTGATGGGACGTGCCGCAGATTATGATCGGGAGTTTCGGTTGAAAGCTAAGGTAGAGGAGGGAGAAGATCCAACGGCAGTTTCATTTTTGGAGTTTGAACCTTCATATGTGTTTCGTGCCGGACAGTTAAAGGATACGGTAGAGGTGTACGTGTTGAATCCAAAAGTGCGGAAAGAATTTACCGTGAGCATCGTGTTCGACGTGGAGAATTCGGATCCTTCTTTGGAACTGGGGGCAGCGGAAAAGGATGAATATCGTGTACGGTTGATTAATCGATACCCGCAACCGAGGGAATGGGATGATAATGTTGTAGGAGAGTATACGGAAGATAAATATGCATTTATGGTTACTATTTTGAAGACCTTGTATAATCCGTATGCTAATTGGAGTGAGGACCTTAAGACTTTGAATGAAGCGTTGGCGGAATATAAGGCTTTACACCCGGACGAAGAGGTGGATTTCTCGTTCCCGGAACCGCCGGCTCCACAGTGGTGGAATTATCCTCCTCATTTAGCTATATTGGGAGAGTATTCTATGGCTAAACATACTTTTATGCAGGAGGTGCTTAGTGCTGCAGACTATGAAAGTTTTGTCTACTGGTATGCGGAGTGGGATGCGGTTAGGTTAAATCAGTTGTTGAGAAATGCTTATGATCAATATAACACAGAGCATCCGGATAATCCGTTGCCGTTCGAGCAGTTCCCGGTATTGTGAGCAAAGAAGAATGTCTATGAATTTGTAAAATAGGAATATGATGAAGAGAATAATAGTTATATTGAGTTTTGTCACGTGGCTTCTTTGTGGATGTTATGATGATAAAGGAAACTACGATTACAAGGATATAAACACGATCGAAGGGCTTACCTTCGATCCCGTGCCAGAGGTTGTTACGAAAGGGACTTCGTACCGGTATACTTATCGGCAACCGATTCAAGAGGAGTTGTCTGTTACTTATTCTCCTGTTTTCTCTCAGAGTGAGGTCGAGGGGGAAGAGAATATGGAGTATTTGTGGGTGGTGAGTTATCGTGAAGGTAATGAGAATGTTACGGACAGTGTCTTCACGAAGGAATTAACACTTACTTATCCAGTTCGGAAATCATCCAGTTATAATGTTAAGTTCCGATTGACGGATACAAAAACCGGAATTAGTGCTTACCGGGATTTTACGATGGAAACAAGATTACCTTTTGTACATGCGTGGTTCGTGTTGAATGGAGAGGAAAACAATCGGAAATTGTCCACGGTGGAGGATCCGGATTCCACGCATGCGATTATTACTTTGGATGCTTATCGGGAAACTTGGGATGTGGAGCGGTTTCAGAAAGCGAATTCATTGATGTTTGCGGGATCAGTTTCTTATACTCGAGATATGGAACGTCTTTACGTGGTTCAGTCTGATTCAGCATCATTTATGCTTCCTTTTGCCTTGGAAGATGCTAAGGCTTCACGGAATTTATTCGCTCCGGGATTAAACCCGACTAATCTGGTGTATGGAGTTTCCCATGTATTGTGGAGGAATGCTATTGTTGTCGATGATGCCGGAAAATTTTATCATTCGGGTGCTAGTGGATTCTATTTTGCGGGTTTGGCAGAGGATAACGTACAGAACTATGTGATAGATAAGATTTATATGTCACAATCCGGTTTCGTGACGGTGTGGGATAAGGTGAATCGAAAATTTATGTCCTATCGTCTGAATGGAATGAATGGTTGTTATAATTTTGGTGTGAGTGAAGATATCTATCCTCAAGAGGCTGTCGAGTATAATCTGGAAAAATTGACTCCATTTCTTGTTGAAGGACTTCAAGAGGTAGATAAACAAGGTGCTACTCATAATATGGAGATATTGTGGTTGGGTAAAGGAATTTCGGTAAATTCCAGTGAAGAAGGTGCTACGGCAATAGGTGTGATGAATGATACTTGTTATTTGTTGAAAATAGAAGCTAGTAGTAAAGGAGGTAAATCGGCAAAGGCGGATGAGTCCCCGATAAAAGTAGTTCGTGAAAAATTAGGTAAGTTAGGTTTTAACGGAAATACATGTTTTGCCACAACGGTTGCATTCATGGACCAATTTTTATACACGGAGGAAAGTAAAGTTTATTTGTTTAATGTCGTAACAAAAGAAAAAGTGGAACTTTATGATGCGGGAAATGTGATTACCCGGTTGAAATTCAGGTCTGATTCGGAGGGGGATTTTCAGTATGAAAGTGAACCCTACAGGACGTTGGGTGTCGTGGTAAATGCAGGAGGACAGGGTGAATTGCATGAAGTTGTATTGAGTGTGGGAGGTGATTATGTTGACTCGCACGTGTTTACGGGGTTTGGAGTGATTAAAGATGTTGTTTACACGGCGATAACCAGAAGATTGAATTAATTATGTGGAAGTTATTTGTATTAGGTTGTTTATTTTTCCCCGGGATTGTTTTCGGGGAAAAGAAAAAATTCACGATTAACGGAGCAATTCCGGAGATGCCCGAGGGAAAAATGATTGTAGTTTCACAAGAGGTAGGGCGTGTGGATACCTTGGGGCAAGGTGATATCGTAAGTGGTAAATTCGTGATTGAAGGTGAGTTGGATGAGCCTCGTGTAGCTTTGATTTATGTGGCTGGTTACGGTGGTGGTTTTGTATTTATTTTGGACACGGATGCACCTTACGAGATGGAATTGTTTCAATCCGGAAAGAGTGTGATTAGGGGAGGAAAGTTGCAAAAAGAGTTGAACGTCTATCAAGAAGCCGTGACTGAGGAAAATCAAAAGATTCGGAAAGTAAAGATGGAATTGGAAGAGGCTTCTGCCGCCAAGCATTTCAGGACAGTGAACGAGTTGAAAGGAAAATTGGAACAGGTAACGGCAGACGCTCAAAAACGTTTGGGTGTTATCGTGGAAAGAAATAAAGACAATGTACTGGCGGCTTATGTGCAGACTGCGGGCATGGAACGGATGGATTTGAACGGATTGAAAATGTGTTATGCCGGATTATCGGATAAGGCAAAACACACGGGGCCGGGGAAATTGATGGCTGTGCGTATTCAGGCGTTAGAGGGCGTGGAAGTAGATGCCGTGGCTCCGAATTTTACGTTGCCTACTCCAGAAGGGAAGGAGATTGCCTTGTATGAGGTAAAGGGAAAATTGAAAATCATCGATTTTTGGGCTTCGTGGTGCGGCCCCTGCCGAATGGAGAATCCGAATATGGTGAAGTTATACAACGATTTTAAAGAGAAAGGGCTTGTCGTGGTAAGTGTTTCTTTGGACGAGAAAAAAGACAAATGGGAAGAGGCGATTAAAAAAGACGGTCTGACATGGTTGCACCTTTCGGATTTGAAAGGTTGGCAAGGTGATGTGGTAAAAATGTATAACATCGATGCCGTACCGACCATTCTGGTGCTGGACGAGAACAACCGGATTATAGCCAAGAATCTTAGAGGGGAAAAGTTAAGAGCTTTGGTATCTGATAGATTAGAATAGAATTGGTGTTCTTGTTAAAAGAAATTGTTCAAAAAAGGGAGAACTCTAAGTTTCCATCCTTTTTTGAACAATTCCTTTTTTATATGATTCTTGTTTTGTTATCTTTGTATGTGTTTGTGTAAAATATATTAATTGCTAAAAGAGAAACAATGCGAAGATTGTTGTTGTGCGTGGTATTCGTTCTGTGGTGTACCTTGTTGAAAGCCCAATACGAGGGAATGGAGTATTATTGGGAACAGGATTCGGCAGTGAAAGCAAAATTGGAACGGTGGCAGGATTTGAAGTTCGGTTTTTTCGTGCACTGGGGACCGTATAGTCAGAAAGGATATTGCGAATCGTGGACGATTTGTTCGGAAGATGTGGATTGGATTCAACGGGACACGACGATTTCTTATGACGAGTATTACCGGAATTACGTGGATTTGAAAAAGACGTTTAACCCGGTGAAGTTCGATCCGGATAAATGGGCGGAATTGGCAAAGGAAGCGGGAATGAAGTATTTTGTGTTCACGACGAAGCATCATGACGGTTTTTGTATGTGGGACACGAGGGAAACGGATTATAAAATAACTTCTAAAGAATGTCCCTATCACACGGCGGAGAAAGCGGATGTGTTGAAAGAGATATACCGGGCTTTCGGGGAGCGGGATTTCATGATCGGGGCGTATTTTTCGAAACCGGATTGGAATAGTCCCTATTATTGGTCGGAACGATGGCAGCATGGCGACCGGAACGTGAATTACAAGATCAAGGAACACCCGTGGATGTGGGAAAAGTTCTGTAATTTTACTTTTAATCAAGTGAAGGAATTGATGACCGGATACGGTCCCGTGGATATTCTTTGGCTAGACGGTGGTTGGGTTGCACCCGAGAACCGGGGACAAGATATCAGGTTGGACAAGATTGTTGATATGGCTCGGGGGTATCAGCCCGGATTGATCGTGGTAGATCGTTGGGTAGGTGGAAAATACGAGAATTATCGTACCCCGGAACAGAAGATTCCCGAGAAGCCGTGGGATTACCCGTGGGAAACCTGTATGACCATGGCGAATCAATGGTCGTATCTGCCGTGGGACAAATATAAACCCACCCGTGAGTTGGTTCATAACCTTGTGGATATTGTCAGCAAAGGGGGAAACTTCCTGTTGAACGTGGGAGTGGACGGGAACGGAGAGATTCCGCCGGAAGGAATAAAGATTATGAAAGAGCTCGGGGCTTGGATGAAAATTAACGGGGAAGCCATTTACGAAACCCGACCGATAGCCCCCTACAAAGAAGCGAAGATTTGTTACACGAGGCACAAGAGTAACGGGAAGATTTATGCCATATACTTGAATGACGAGGATGAACCGAATCCGCCTTCCCGGATTATGCTTTACAGTATAAAGCCGGAAAAAGGGACAAAGGTTTCGTTGTTGGGATACAAGGGTAATTTAAGCTACAAACGGGTAGGCAATGGAATACTCGTAACCTTGCCGGCTTCATTCGTGAAGAATCCGCCATGTGGGCATGCGTGGAGTCTTTGTATATTTTAAAACCCGTTCAATTGCATCGTGGCGGTCGGGATAAGCAAAATAAACCCGATGACGATCAAAAATAAGATAAACTTCCAGAAGAATTTTACCCAAACGTCATAAGGTATACGTGCGATACCCAAAGCCCCGATCAGAACCCCGGAAGTGGGGGTGATCATGTTGGTAAAGCCGTCACCGAATTGGAACGCCATAACGGTAGCTTGTCGGGATAACCCGATCACATCGGAGAACGGTGCCATAATCGGCATGGTTAGGGCTGCCTTTGCAGAACCGGACGGAATGATGATATTGATCATCGTCTGGATGAGATACATGATGCCTAACGAGAGTACCTTCCCCGTTTCGTTCATGAGATTTGCCAATGAATGAAGAATGGGATCAATGATATGCCCCTCCTGTAAGATGATAATAATTCCCCCCGCGAGTCCCACGACCAACGCCGCGGAGAGAATATCTTTCACTCCGGCAATAAAAAGTTTTACAATGTTATCGGCATTCTCCTTTGCGGCGAAACCGGATAAAATACCCATGGCCAGAAATAATCCGGATATTTCGGGTAAGTACCAACCGTAGCCCATGACTCCCACGATCAAGAAAAGAATCGTGAAGCCCAGAATAGTCAATATAAAAAAGTGATAGGATTTTCGTAGTGAGAAAAAACCGATCAACGCAAATAATATGGTTAGGACGGGGAGTACAAAGGTGGTCAAACTGGAGTGTTCTCCGATAGATAACGTGGTGCGGGGGAAATAGAACGAGAAAATGGCAAGTCCCGAAAGGATAAAAAGATAAACCATCCAAGAGGAGGAATAGGTTTTATATTCTATTTCTTCGGTGGTAGCTACTTTCTCTTTACGCCAGTGACTGTCGAGATTGTAGACTAATGATGCTTTTGGGTTCTTTTTCACCTTTGCCGCGTAACGCAGTACCCAAGCGATCATAATCACGTTGAGAATCGCCCAACAGAACAAGCGATATTCAAACCCGGAAAATAACGGTAAGTCGGATAGCCCTTGTGCTATGCCTATCGTGAACGGGTTGAGAATGGCCCCGGCAAAACCGACATGAGCGGCAACGTACACCATGCATACGCCCGTGAGGGAATCGTACCCCATGGATATCGCCAAAGGAACGATGATAATAACGAAAGCCAGTGTTTCCTCGCTCATGCCGAATATGGCACCGAAACTACTAAAAAGTAGCATAACCATCGTGATAATAATATTGTTTACACCTAGTTTGCGTATAATCCCGATGTGTTCCAGTTTTCGCGTGGAACGCAGGAAAGAGAAAATCCCCACGTCAATTGCCTTACTGTTGTTCATGATCCAGAAAGCTCCGCCGATGATCAATATAAACGCGATAATGCCCGCCTGCTTCTCGAACCCGTTGAAGAGTGCGGAGAATACTTGCCATGTCTGCGGGCTCTTGGCAACCTCATGAAATGAATCGTTCACGATAACCGTGCGTTCCACGCCGTTTACATCGACGGTTTCCCGCGCGTATTCACCCCCCGGAATAATCCATGTCAGGATAGCACAGATGATAATAATCGAGAATACAATAGTGTAAGTGTGCGGAACTTTCTTTAGCATAAGTGGTATTTTTGATTGAGGTTTCAAACATACAAAAAAAAGAGAAGATTTTAATTATTTTTGCGGTAGGATAATAAACAAGTAGATGATAACAGAAGAAAAGCAAGATAAAGTATTCACCCGGGATTTTTTCCGGAAGGTGGGGAAAGCGATACATGATTATCACTTGATTGGTGACGGAGATCGGGTACTCGTGGGCGTATCCGGGGGAAAAGATTCTTTGGCGTTGTTGGAGGTATTGGCGATGCGGGCAAAGGATCCGAAGCAGGATTACACGGTGATAGCCGCCCATATTGCCGTCGAGGATGTGTCATACGAGGTGGATAGCGATTACTTGCGAGCCTTTTGTGAACGCTTGGGTGTGGAATACGTGTATCGGACAATTCGGTTGGATATGACGGTAAACCCGAAGAAACCTGCTTGTTTCGTGTGTTCGTGGCATCGGCGTAAAATGCTTTTCGATATTGCCAAGGAATACGACTGTAAAAAACTGGCTCTCGGGCATCATCGGGATGATGCGGTGGAAAGCCTTATGATGAGCATGATTTTTAACGGAACGATTTGCAGTATGCCGCCCCGGTTGGAGATGTTCAAGAATACTTTCACGTTGATTCGTCCGTTGATTTATCTTTCCAATGACGAGACTTTGCGCTATGCCGAAATGCGACAGTTCAAGAAACAAAAGAAGCATTGTCCTCACGAGAAAGCGACAAATCGGGATGCGGTGAGTAAATTGATTGACCGGATGGAAGCCGTATCTCCTCATGCCCGGAGTAATCTTTTTGCCTCGATGCGGAATATACGTGAGGAATATCTTCCTTGAGCATTTGGGGTGATAGACTTTCTATCAGATATATATGACGTTTTTTTTGTTTATAAAATATTTGCGGGGAAAAATTGTTTAATTCAAAAAAAGGTCATAAATTTGTCATCAGGAGGTGAGGAATTCTGAACGAATGGAATTCTTTACTAGATAAAGGCACTTATTGGAGGATAAGTGTCATTTATTTTTTTATATACGAATTTAAGATTTTAATATTATATGCTATGACAAAGAAGGTATCTTATGTAACTAAAGAAGGGCTGAAAAAATTGCAGGAAGAGCTGGACAATCTGCAAAACGTGGAGCGCCCTAGAATCTCCAAAGCAATCGGTGAAGCCATTGAAAAGGGAGATATCTCCGAGAATGCAGAGTATGACGCGGCGAAGGATGCTCAAGGTATGCTTGAGGCAAAGATCGCGCAGCTTCAAGATACAATTGCCAGTTGCCGGATTATCGACGAATCCCAAATCGACACCTCAAAAGTGCAGATTTTGAACAAGGTGACTATCAAGAATATGAAGACAAAAGCGACAATGACTTATATGTTGGTGTCCGAGAGTGAGGCTGACTTTAAGGCAGGGAAATTGTCTATCACGACTCCTATCGCGAAGGCTCTGATCGGCAAAAAGCTGGGTGATAAAGTTGAAGTACAAGTGCCGGCAGGAATGATGGAATTCGAGATAATGGACATCTCAATTTAATTGAAAATTAAAAATGAGCGAGAGAATTTGTGTGTGTGAAATCTAAAATCATAAATCTAAAATCGTAAATTAATACATGGCTTCAATTTTTACGAAGATTATAAATGGTGAGATCCCGTCATACAAGGTGGCGGAGGACGAGAACTATTACGCGTTTTTGGATATTGCGCCGATGCAAAAAGGGCACACGTTAGTGGTGCCGAAAAGAGAAGAAGATTATATCTTCGACTTGACAGATGATGAATTAGCGGGTTTGATGGTATTTGCCAAGAAAGTGGCAAAAGCTATCGAGAAAAGTGTACCGTGCAAGCGCGTTGGTATTGGCGTGTTAGGACTGGATGTCCCACATGCTCACGTGCATCTGGTTCCATTAGTGGAGGGAAACGAATTGAATTTCAGTAACCCGAAGAAACAATTCCCGAAAGAGGAAATGGAAGCTTGTGCCAAGTTGATTCATAGTAACTTGTAACATTATTAGACAATTTATTATCGGGGACGCATTTAAACGTCCCTTTTTTTGTAATATGGAAAAGAAAAAATTATATAACGCCTACGAGCAACACGAGGGATACAATTGTTTCGGCTGTGCGTCCGCTAACGAGCATGGGTTGCGATGCGAATTCTACGAGGAGGGGGAGTATATTACTTGTTACTGGACTCCCCGTCCCGAGTTTCAAGGATTTTTTCATGTTTTGCATGGAGGAATCCAAGCTACTTTAGCGGATGAAATCGCCTGCTGGAACATTTTCGCCAAGGTACAGAGTGCGGGAGTTACTATCGCACTGGATATGAAATATCGTTCAACCGTGTACACGGATCGGGGCGAAATTTTCATGCGCTCCCGTATCGTGGAACAGAATGCCCGTGTTGCCAAAATGCATGTCGAGATATTCAATGCCGACGGCTCCTTGGGAAGTGAAGCGGAAGTTACTTATCGGATTTTTCCTGAAAACGTGGCCAAAGAGCGTCTTGGGTGGACGGGTATCGAGGCTTTTCATCAAAATTAATTTTATATAGGGAAAATATGAAGTATAAAAACGTGGTTTGGGATTGGAACGGGACATTGTTGGATGACGTGAAGATTAGTGTAAATACGATTAACCGGATGTTGAGAAAAAAACGGTTGAATGAACTGACCGTGGAGGAATATAAATCCATATTCGGTTTTCCGGTGAAGGACTACTACGAGGGAATCGGTTTCGATTTCAAACATGATGATTGGGAAACTGTTTCCCTTGATTTTGTCGACACTTACGAGGAGTTGGCAAAAGATGTCATGTTGACTCCGGGGGTAGTGTCAGTATTATCGGGATTGAAAGAAATGGGTGTACGGCAATATATATTGTCGGCTTTGCAGGAAAACTTATTGGAAGATATGCTGGAACGTTTCGGTATCCGCGATTATTTCGAGGGTGTGTGCGGGTCAGATAATATTTATGCTGACGGTAAGATTGCCAGAGGTGAAAGAATGTTGGACGTGTATCCGATAGAGCCCCGTGAAACTTTAATGGTGGGAGATACGCTACATGACGCGGAAGTTGCCGAGGCACTAGGCTTTAATATCAGGCTGTACGCCGGAGGGCACAATAGCGCCGAACGTTTGCGAGAAAAAGGAATTGTATTGGAACGGATGGATATGTTATTGTCTGAAATTCGATAATTTGGCTATTTAGTGGGATTGTCTACAACTTTAGGGGGAATAATTCTACACTCGTTCCCCAAAGTTCTACAAGTAGAAAGATAGAGTATTTATTGATATTATATTGGTTATTAATGATTTGTGTGTGCGTGCGTGTTCTCTTTATTTTTCTGGCCTCTTTATTGTTTTTTATTAAGCAAATGAATAATAACTATTAAAATTTAAGACCATGAAAAATTTAGTGAAATGTTTTATTGTAGTAGCAGTTGTAGTAACAGGAATGGCAAACACGGTGACAGCCAAAAGTAATAATTTACAAGTTTGCGATACCATTATCCCAGACACAACAAAGAAAGAGGTTGCACTTACATCTATGCTCAATATGAGTGGACTTGAGACAACGTGGACAAAAATAGATGTTGCCGACTTACCTAAAGCTGTTGTTGATGCCGTAAGTAAAAAATATGAAGGGTACACTATTGATGAAGCTTACAAAGGTGATGACGATCAATATAAATTGGTAATAAAGAAAGAAGATGCGAAGTTAGTTGTCATTTTTGACAAAGACGGGAAGTTTATAGAGGAACTCGAAGCTTAGTCTACAAGTATAAAAAGAACAGGGGTGTTTTTTACGCACCCCTGTTCTTTTTATTTCCCCTCTAATGCCCTGTTCAGAGAGAACAACAACATCCGGTAATGTTCCCGTGTTTCTCCTGTCGATGTGGGGATCTTACTTTCAAGTAGCGTTTTTACTTTATTTGCCATGGTAAACAAATACTGCTTGGAATTGTCAATCGCTTCTACATCCACCTCGTCTTGCCAGTTATAGCCATAACCAATGCCGTGCAGGCGTAGCTGTTCGGCAACGAAGCTGTCCCCGTGCTCCCGTTCCATAGACTTCAACGTTTTGTAGAATTTCCGAACCATACCCGATTCGTCCAGCCCATAGTTCTTCAACTCGTCCAGAGAGGTCAGGAAAAATTTCCCTTTCTTTTTCATGCTATTCCCGACAACATCATTGATCATCACGATAGCGTTCGTTTGCAGCAATTTATCCCCGTTCGTCAACGCTTTTCCCCGGATGGTATTTTCCCATATCCCGTTATACAAGTCGTCGAAATACGCTTTCAACGTGTAAGGATCGTCCGACACGTGGGCAGAAAGAATTACCCGTTGATAAGAGGACAGCAGACTTTGAGCAAGCACCGATCTCACGACATCCGCCTCGCTGATCCGAAGGGTCAACTTCTTGCTCAACGGTTTATTGTACAGCCAGTCGCAATCCCGGAATTGTTTCAACGCCCATTGTAAAGAAGCTTTTTGCACCTCTTTTGGCACGGAACGGTAACGGTCACCCGGGGTTCCCTCTTTCACGTCAGTCAAGTAAATACCACCCACGTTATACATCACGTTCGTGATATACCGGTAATATTGTTCCATCAACTGTTCCAACAATTGTTGCTTGTGCGAGCCGTCCGGGTCATCTGCGATCCACTCGTCCATGTGGGATAAAATATATTTCAGGTTACGGATGCCGTAATCTCCCGCCTTCATCGGGTCATCGCCCAAATCTTCCTCGATAGCACTCGGGTCATAGCGTTCCAGTAATTGTTGCCGTCCGTAACGGTAGCACGGGTCTCCGGCTTTCTCGTCGAGCCATGATTCGAGTACGGGGACTTCCTCCCGTGCCGTGCGGGCTTTCGGTATCAGTTGGTATGCCCAGCGGATTAGGAATTCGTCATAAATTCCCAAGTCGGGAGGTGTAAGTTTCACGCCTTTATCCCCCGGTTGTGCCACGTAATTGTAACGCGCGTAGTCCATGATGGAAGGAGTGGTCCCGTATTTTTGCGTGAACGTGACGGAACGCAACGAGTCCACCGGATAGGCAGCCGATGCGGCCATATTGTGCATGAACCCGAGGCAGTGTCCCACCTCGTGTGCTACCACGTAAGCGATAGACTCTTTCACGATCTCATCCGGCATCTTCTTGTCGCGTACGGACGGGTCTATTTGTGCTGTCTGGATAAAACGCCATTGGTTGATCAATTGAATCACGTTGTTGTACACTAGTACCGATGCGTTCACGATCTCTCCGGTTGTCGGGTCTATCCACGAGGGACCCATGGCATTGGCTGTGGTTGACGGTATATACCGGATACAGGAATATTTCAAGTTATCCGGATCGAAATTCGGGTCATCTTTCGGGAAGTCCAATGCCCGCACTGCGTTCTTGAACCCGATTTTCTCGAAAGCCTTATTCCAGCGTTCCGTTCCTTCCTTTATCGGTTGTTTCCACAATTCGGGAAATGCGTCATCCACGTAAAACACGATCGGTTTCACGGGTTCAACCAATTCTCCTCGTGCATACGCTTCAGCATCTTTCGGCTCCAATCGCCAGCGGTGGATCATGGAATAAATCCCCACTTCGTCTTGTTCCGTCGAGAAATGTTGTTTGTCTGTCAGGAATATCCCGATACGGGTATCGGCGATACGGGGACGCATTTTCTCTTCCGGCAACAATAGCAGGGTACGGGTAACTTGTATACTCATGGGTTCGTCCGCGCGTATCGTGAAAATACCGAATACCGTCATGGTCACCTTGTAGGCTAAGTCCGTCTTTATCGTGGCGTTATCCTCGAAAGCTTTGATTTCCCGCAAGGCTTCTCCCTCGCTGTTAGGACTGGATTTGATAGAGATAAATCCACCGTAACTCTTGGGTAAAGAGGGTAACATATCATTATGGCGGGCAAAGAAATCCGTCACGTCGAACACCACGGCGGTGCTGTCGTTATTATACGTTTCGATTTTAAATCTTTTCAATACCGGATCGGTAAGACTCCGCTCCAACGCGATCTTCATCCCCTCTTCCCGCTCATTATAGGTTGCCTTGGTATTAACCCTCCTCAGGTAGATAGAGCTGTCTGTTCGCGTAAATTTCACGTGCAGCGGGTCTTCCGGCTTGTAACCGACTTCACAAAGCAGGTTGTCGCTGGCACTGGTTAACGTGGAGGCCAGTAACATATCCCGTCCAAGGTACACCACGGGTAACTCGATATAGAGTTTTCCCCCTACCTTATGCAAGGAGATAAAATCTCCTTTTGCCGTTACGCGCCCGGCTTTCTGTACCAGTTTGTCATATTTACTGGTTTTTACTACTTCTTTTTCTTTCTTTTTCCTGTCTGCTGCGTTCATCTCTCCAAAAGAAAGTAAGAATAAACCGGAGAGTAGCGCCGAAACAATCTGTGTTGTTATTTGTTTCATATTATTCAATATAATCTAAAATATTTGTTTGTCTTGCGTTATTCTTTCACTTTTGCAAAACGGAATACTAGAGGGAACATTTCCATATCACCTTCAAACATTTCGTAGGTATCATACAAAAATTCGATAGGCTCATATTGCAGTATTCTGATCTCCAATACCTCACCGCCTTCCACGAGACGCATACCTATGGTGGTTTCTTCTTCTTTTACTTGGTTGGGTGAGAAATGAAGATTCACCTTATCACATCTGACAGAAGTAACTAAAGCTAGATCGGTAAGTGTTTCCCATAAATATTCCTCCCCTGTGGAACCGATATGGATTTCTGTGTCCCTGAAATAATTCCGTAAATCACCTGTCATGTGTACTTTTATCATATCCATTCCGTCTTCCGTGACAAATTCCAGAATATCCGTCGCAGAATTATTGGTGGGTAGGGCAGTCAGATCGTCCGGGAAATCTCCTCCAACGAGCATTTCCATATAATCTTGACACATGAAAGCGGAATAAGTCCATTTCCCGGCTAATTTATTCATGGAGAGCGGGCCTACTATGGGAATTTCCATTTCGTTATAATTCCCGAAGTAGAAACTTTCGTCCGGTAGGGTCAGAGCTAACTCGAGTCGGTCGTGCCCTTCTTCTACCAGTAGATAACGGACTTTGATCTCTGCTTTGTCTTCGCCCGGCTTTATCACGAATGCATGCACGTCACCCTCTATCTCGTAATGGACTCCTGCTTCCGCCGTGGTCCCGTTGCCAATCACGAACGGGATTGAAAGAGGTTCGGTAGAATTGTATTTACCCGTGACGGCTCCGGCCACGGTTACTTTCACGATAAGTTCGTCTTCTAATTCCCGCCAATCTCTCTCGAATGAAATAATCATTTGTTCTTTGGTTTCAATCGGGATAATGACAACTCTTTTATCGCCCAATTGAAATCCCGCCACGGGTTCCAGTTCTAAACGGATTTCCCTGTCCTCGTTGTAATTTTCTTTCGGCTGGATTTGTATTTTTGCTCTATCTTGTCCGGCTTCCAGTACAAACTCGTCTGCGCTCAGTTCGTAATCTTCCCCTCTGACAGCTGAGCCTCCAACCGTGAATTTAACCACGGTTTGTTCCTCCACGGCACCATCGGCTCTCAATTCCACTTCAAGAGCGCCGTTCGCCTGTAATATATAAATTGATCTACCGAAAGACAATGATGCATCGTCATTATTATCGTCATGACAAGAGAGCATCCCGTATGTTAGTAGAGTCAATAAAAATATCCATATATTTTTCATGATATTTTATTTTTCTGTTAAATACTATCGTATTGCGTTATTGTATTCTTCTTTTCTCTCTTTGATGATTTCTCGGTCAGCCTCTGTCAGTACCTTACCTTTCGGCAATATATACCGGGAAGTAACCAAGCCTTCTTTGGGAGGAAGATCGTCCGTGTCATTGCATCCGGTCAAACCGAAGAACAAACATATGGCCAGTATAAATAATATTTTTTTCATGATTACTTTATTTTTGATTGTACACTTAATCTTCGTACCCTTCATTTTGAATCAGGTCGGGTAGTAATTCTATATCTTTTTTCGGGAGGGGAGCCGTGTAGAGATATTTACTGGTAATATATTTTTTCCCTTCTGCGGTTCCCCAGAACTCCGGTCGTCCGTTACGTTTTAGTTCAAACCACCGGTCTCCTTCCATGAACAATTCCTTGCGGCGTTCGGAAAGGATCACTCGCATTAGTTTGGATAGCGTCTTTCCGGTAGCATTAACTTGGATAAGGTCATTGTCTCCGATTTCCGGCAAATTGTCTTTCGTGTAGGCTACATAGTTCTCTATACGTTTGGAACGCAATAAATTCAAATATTCCAAAGCGTGGGATTCATCCTCTTGGTGCAAGTAACTCTCTGCCAGCATCAGACACATCTCTGCACTTCGTACATTGGCGCACACGTTTTTTTGAGCCAGACGTTGTTTGTTAAATGACAGTTCGTAACGGATATCCTGTTTTCCGTCCGTGAATAATTCCACGAGCTCTTTGCTCACCGGGCGATATTTGCGGTCTTCTAGTGCGAAACCGTATGTCATATCGGATACTCCCATTCCTCCTACTGTATAAGAACGGATGAGAACGTTTCCTTTTTTCTCGTTTTTACTTTGAATCATATCCACGTATGCCTGTCCTGCCAGTAAGGGGTATTTTTCAAGTAATTCTTGTGCCAAGGGAATTACCTTGTCCCATTTCTGGGCCCAGAAATAAAGTTTTGCCAAGTAGGCTTTTGCCACGTCAGACGTGAAAATCCAAACTTCATCTTTAACGTTGTAATCTATAGCCGCTAAAAGATCTTTTTCTATAAATTCGAAAGTTTTTGTCCAGCTTGACCGTAACGGGCGTTCTTCCATATCAAAACTTTCGACTAGCGGTAATCCGAGTAACTCGTTTTCGCGAGATTTGTCATATGGTTCACAGAAAGTGCGCAGCAGATTGTAGTAACATACCGAACGGAGACAATATGCCGTGCCTAACACGTTTTTTTCTAATGTTTCATTTCCGTCGTTTAAATTGTCAATGACAATGTTACAATCACGAATATACCCGTACAAGTATTCATATCCGTCAGAGATGTCGTTCAGTCCGTCTCCCACGTAGGTTTTTAGGGCTCCTCCTTGCGGGTAAAAAGTCAGTTTAGCATCTAGGTTATCAGAGTACATTTCGTAATCCAGAATAGATTTAGCATCTCCTAGAATGTAGTTTTCCATGGCTCCTTCGACACGATTCAAGTGGAGCTCAAGCATTGCCCGAAATTCTTCGGCAGTCTTTGGCAATATCTTTCCCTTCGGTTTCACGTCCAAATATTCCTTGCACGAGAAACAAATGAATGTAAGGAAAGCGATGATGTATATATTATACTTTTTCATTTTTCTCGAAATTTAATTGTTCTGAAGCTTGTATTAAAATCCCAAGTTTAATCCAAAAGTGACAGATCTTGTCAAAGGATAAGTTGTCGTTGGGGTTTCCGGGTCTATTCCCGAGTAATTCGTGAACGTGAAGAAATTATTCAAGGTTAAGGCAAAACTCAATGACGAGATCCTTAATTTTCTTGTCACGTTCTCAGGTAAAGTGTATCCTAGCGTGATGTCTCGAATTCGGGCAAATGCCACGTTTTCAAGATAAACTCCCCGGGTGACTTCCGTGTCGGTTACGTTATAATAATTCAGATTTAACGGTTCACCGTGATAGTCAATAATCCGGGGGTATTTTACTCCTGTCCTGTTAGTTTTGGTCCAGCGGTTCGTGGCATCTTTTTTCACGTTAAGATGATTTCGGTATAAATCGTTGTAATATGTTTGTTGCGATTCTCCGCTGCCCGTTAATGCTTGGTAGCTTGCCGGGGATTTCAAGTCTTCCCGGATTTTGGCGTCAAGCACGAAAGTTCCACCGATACTTAATGACAGGTTTTTGTATGCACATCGCAGGTTAAATCCTCCTGTGTAAGGAGCATTTTTTGTTCCGGCGTAAAAAAGGTAATTATCCGCATCATGTAAATCGGAGCCTTTATTGATAATGGCATCCGGACGTAATTTGAAGATGTACAATCCGGTTTCAGGATCAATCTCTTCCACTTTGCCCACGAAAATAGAATTGAGCGGGAAACCTTCACACAGATTCCCGTCCACGTATCCGTTCGGGGATTTGTAGTCAAGTACCTTATTCCGGTTCCAAGCGATGTTTCCGGAGAGGCGTACTTTTACGTCTTTTGTATCCATGATTAAAAAATTCAATGTGGCTTCAAGACCTTTATTTTCGATCACGGATGTATTATATCCTTGTTGCGTGAAACCTGTTGAACTTAATACCCGCACGGCTGTCACGACATCTTTACTCTTTCGGTAATATCCTTCCACGAGACCGGTGATCCGATCATCCAGTAAACCGAAATCAAGGGCTGCTTTTATGTCCCGTGTCTTTTCCCAGCGTAGATTAGGGTTCGGGGCGTTGGCAACTCTTCCCATGCGTAACATTTCATTTCCATACTTGCGGTATTCCTTGTCATAAGACATAATCAAACGGGGACTGTAAGTTTTGCTGATATTTCCGGTATACCCCCCCGCTACACGGAGAGTCATTCGGCTCACGATAGGTCTTAAGGATTGCATGAAATTCTCTTCTCCCAAGTGCCATGCAAACCCCAGTGACCACGTGGGATTGAATTGCTGGTCGTTACCGAAATTGTTTGACCCGTCCGTGCGGAACGAGAAACTGGTCACGTACTTCTGCTTGAAATTATAGTCCAGAGAAGCGAAGAATGAGGCGAAACGATTTTCCTCCTCCGTCTGTCCGGATAAACCGTCCACGATCTGGGCGAATATTTCCATCTGGGAATAGTCAATTTTGTCGCCTGTTACCGGTTTTGATGGTAACGGGATAGAAGAATTTCCTGTTACAGGATCGTAACCGTAGCGTTTTTCAAAGATACTTTTCGCCAAATCTCCACGTATCTCTGCACCTCCGAACGCCACCAGTTGGTGGTTTATGCCCAAGCGGGCAGTGTAACTCAAGTATCCCCGGGCGGAATAATTCGTGTTATTGGCGGATGTTTGATAAATTGATCCGTATGTTTTGTCTTTCTTGCTTTGATCAAAGGACAAACGGTCGTTATAGGCAGCGTATGTATCAGGACCGTTTATGTTGTCGGTCTTGTAGTTCGCGAAACCGTATGAAAACAAACCGTTAAATTTTAATCCCTCGATAATCGTGTATTCCAAGTTGAAACGAACCGTTGTGGCAAAATTATTCGCTTCACTGGAAGTTTCATTTAATTCTCTTAAAACGTTCAACCCGTTAGGTGGTAAGTTATTCCAATCCCTGCCGTTTATTTTGGACAAATTGCCATAAGTGAAATCAGCCCGATAACTGCCGTCCTCGTTATAAGGAGATTCATAAGGATTTGCGAAGTATGCATACCGGAAAAGATCCACTGTCCCGGAATATCCTTTGTATTTTTGTTGTGATAGATCAAGTCCGATTTCCATCTTTAAACGCTCACTGGGAGTAAGTGAAAGTTTGGTGTTTAACGTGTATCGGTCATAACCGGTTTTCTTAACCAAACCGTTATCTTTCGTGTATCCGAGGGAGGCGTAATACGCGACTTTGGGTGCACCCCCGGAGAGGGAAAGGTGGTGGCTTGTAGACACAGAATTCCTGAATAGTTCGTTGAACCAGTCCGTTGAATGTTTTCCCAGTTCTGCAATGTAAGCATCTTGTTCTTCTTTTGACATGGGTTCAAAGCCTTCTTCGTCCCAATACTTGTTATTTTTGCCTAATTTGCCGGCTCTTAACATCCCCACAATCCCGACAACAGGATATCTTTGTTCACCGGAATTGAAACGCTCTGCGGCAAATTCATCCCACAATTCTTGTTCCCATGCCAGTTTCTCGGGAGCATTCATTAAGTTGGGGTCATGTTGCGGTTTCAAACCCACGGAGATATTGGCGGCGTAATTTACTTGCATTTTCCCGATTTTCCCTTTCTTGGTTGTCACCACGATAACTCCTCCGGCTGCTCTTGAACCGTAAATTGCGGTAGCGGAAGCATCTTTCAGAATCGTGATGTTTTCAATATCATTCGGGTTTACTCCTCCGATACCATTCACGAAAATATCATTAAAATCTCCCGTTTTGATTTGGCTGGTTTTGTTTGTCGGGAAATTCCATTGCATCGGAACCCCGTCAATCACCCATAAAGGTTCTGCATCACCGCTTAACGTGTTTGTTCCTCGAATCCGAATTCGTGAAGTTTCTCCCGGGCGTCCGGATATGGCCATCACGCTGACTCCGGCTACTTGACCTTGTAGTAGATTATCAATACTTGGGTTTGCTTTATTGGCAAATACTTCCATCGGGACTACTGCGACGGATCCCGTGGCCTGTCGTTTCGTTGTTACTTGAAACCCGGTTACAACAATCTCATCCAGTTCGTCGGATTTTGTTTTCATCGTGATGTTTAATTCTTGGGAATCTTTAGGAATATCCATTTCAAGAGTTTCCATCCCGATAAATGAGAATAATAACTGAGTTACTCCTCCCGGGACATTTATAGAAAACCGTCCGTCAATATCCGTGGCATTCCCCACTGTAGTACCCTTGATTAAAACGGTCACTCCCGGCAGGGGTTCCCCTTTCTCGTCTCGAACCACTCCGCTGATTTTACGGGATACTTGTTTTTGAACTGTTTTCTCGGTGATGACAATAATCTTCTCGTGAATTTCATATTGTAAATTTGTCCCTTTGAGTACACGTGTCATCACGGTATCGATCGGGGCGTCTTTCACGTCCAGCGTGATGTCGTTCACCTCGCTGATGATTTTTTCATTGTAAATGAAATTAATACCGGATTGTTTTTGTATCTCCTCCAAAACTGTGACCAGCTTCACATGCCTCACGTTTAGTGTGATTTTTTGCGCCTGAGCCGTTACCGTAGAGGGTAGAGAAGTTAATCCCAGTGTCACCGACACCAGAAAAAACAGACTTACCAATTTGTTCATTTCTTTGTCAATAAAGGTTTAGTAATGTTTGTATTCTTCTTTTTCTTCTTTTTGCGTTAGACATTTTTTCCTCACGGATTTAGTCTGCAACCGACCTATCCTTTCCTTCTTATATGTACAACTTGATCAAGCAATTCAAATTTCACGGGAATGGTCATCTCCAGTACATCCAACAAAGTTTGTAACGGTTTGTTACGATAGATATCACCCGTGTAATATTCTTCCCGGTACCCCGCGTCATAAATGACTTTCACGTTATAGTAACGTTCTACTTGTTTCAGAATTTCCGACAGGGGAGCGTTTCTGAAACAGAACATATCATCGATCCATGCGGTATAGGCTTTTAGTTCTGTATTCGTGATTCGGATTTTACCGATCGTGTCGATCATTGCCACTTGTCCCGGTACCAGTCGACAAGGCTCTCCTGTCATTCCGGAGACTTCTACCGCACCTTCCACCAAAGCTGCCGAAACATAGCCGGCATCGGCGAAGGTATTCACGTTAAACTTCGTGCCTAGTACACGCACTTTCAGTCGGTCGGTATTTACGGTGAAGGGTGCCTGCCCGTTCTTTTTCACGTCAAAAAAAGCTTCTCCCTCTAAACGCACCTCCCGCGTGTTACCGGTGAAAGCAACCGGGTACGTGATTTTACTGTCGGCATTCAGCCATACCCGTGTGCCGTCACTCAATACAAGGTGAAAAGAGGTTCCCCTGGGAACGATCAATGTATTGAACTTGACTTCACGTGACGTGTCGGATGGGGTATAAATGAGTGTATTTTGCTGTATATTGGCGATGGCTGTTCCCATCTCGACGGTGTCGGGGTGATAGGGTGTCGAGAGGTCAACTTGACGTCCGTCCGACAACACGAGGCTCACCCCCGCGGGGAGTGGTTTCATGGACGAAATCATGACCGGTTCCGTCTTGTTCATCATGTATAATGATAAACCTCCCACCAGAAGGATGGCTGCTGCCGCACTCCAACGCCAAACAATGGAACGTGTAGTACGTTTACGGCCTTTGTGAAAGCGAGATAATTGATATTCTACGTCTGTTTTAGAGTAATAATCGTTGAGTTCTGCCAGATCGATATAATTGGTTGAATGGTAAAGTTCACGATTTTCCTCGCTCTCCCGTAGCCAAGCGTCCAACTTTTCCTCTTCTTGTTTGTCGGTTTGAGTAAGTCGTCGTTTGATAGCCAAGCGGCACATTTTGATATATTTTTCCAGTTTCTCCATAGGTCTTTTTTCATGGGGAGGTTGATCTGATGCTCCCGTTTGACTATAGAACAACTAAATTTTGGAAGGGTATGAGTTTTTTTTGAAATATTTTTTCAATAGTTATTGTTTCGTGATGAATTGATTACCAGTATTGCTGTTGATGTGAAAATATAGAATTTGGTGTAATGGATTGATTTCTATCGGTTTCTGTCCTGTATCCTATGGTTGGAAAACATTGATTTGATGAGGTGAGAACCTATATTATTTCTAAATAAATTCTGTATAAATTCCATATGAATTCCGTTTCACTTCCGTATAAAACGCTATTAGAACCCTATTAAAGCGCTATTAAAACCCTATACTATAATAGCGTTTTAATAGCTTATTAAAAGGGTATAAATAACTTTTCAAGTACTACTGCACCGGAATTGATACGAGATTCATCATTGATTCATGTATTTCTTCAACATATATTCGGTATGATTATATTTTGAAAACGACTTAAAACCAGAGGGATATGTTGATTGTTCTTGGTCGGTTTGTTCGTGATTAGTGCAGGGACGTGAGGAAAAGACAGAATATGATTTTGGATAAACTTTCTCGTAGTTGTCTGTAAGCAACCATTTTGTGGGATTTTACAGTCACGATGCTAATCTCCATAAGTTCCGCTATCTCTTGGTTCTTTTTCCCTTCCAAGTGGTAACGGATCACTTCTTTGCATTGCGGGGTAAGCGTGTCTATGGCCTTGTAAAGTAAATGGCGGGTTTCTTCATCCCACACGGATTTCACGAGAAAACTTTCACTCTCCATTTCCCTGCGCATTCGTTCATTGTATTTTTCCTGTATTTTTAAATGTTTCAGGTCATTCAAAATACGGTTGCGTATCACACGATACATGTAAGCGGAAAGTGCCGGTTCCGATTCGAAAGTTAGGTCTGCCGTTTCCCACATCTGCACGAATGTATCTTGTACCACGTCTTCTCCTTGCTGAGTATCAACGAGAAAACGAGAGGTGAAAGCCACGAATTTGTTGAAATTACTTCTAAAGTATTCGTCGAATATAATACTTTCCCCGTTCGTAAAATGTATATGTTTACTTCCCCTCGGCATAAAGCATCCTTATAATTATAGTGGATTTATAAGTATCAATAGTACCGTATATGAGCGGTATAGCTTGTTGATTGAAACTTATTAATCCACGTTTATTAAATGCAAAATTAATCAAAATCTATCAAAGAGAAAATGATATTGTTGATTCTTTCATTTTCGTGGAAATCAATTGATTAACAATATTACCTTTTCAGAGGTAAAATCTTTCGATTGCCGTAAAATCCACTATCATTAAACGTTCGTTTATTGCTACCTCTCTTTGTCTATCTGGATCAGGATTATACGGGGATAATTCTGTTGCTATTCGGAATAGGTAAAGTTACGCTTAAGGTTCCTAAATAGTGGTGGTTGATAACCCGTAAATATCGGTATTAAAAATAAAACGAGCCAGCCGGAGTTTTGTCACTTGGCTGGCTCGTCGCAGGTGGTTAGTTCCGCGTGTTGCTTGTTTATTTCTCGTTTATAGCGTCTAACTTTTGTTTTACTTGGGCTTGCAGGTTGGGGTTTCCCGATTGCATGGACAGCATGTAGGCTTGTGTGTAAGCCTCTTTTGCTTTGGTGATTTCCTTTAAAGTGACGAGGCAGTCGCCGCTTGTCAGGTAGTACCAGAATAGATTTTGAGGTTGAAGCTGTTCTCCGGCTTTTTGACCGAGAGTCAAGTAAGCGTTCAGCCATTTCAGTACGGTACGGGCAGCGTCGTCGCTCAAATCCCCTTTGGTTGCCGCTAATAAATCGGATATGAAACTTTGGTATTCCTGCAACATGACGTTGTCTCCCGTTCGCGTGAGATAGTTGTCAATGAGTTGGACATAGGTTGCTTGATCCTTGTGACCGTAAAGTGC
Source organism: Butyricimonas hominis (assembly GCF_014287455.1). NCBI lineage: Bacteria > Pseudomonadati > Bacteroidota > Bacteroidia > Bacteroidales > Odoribacteraceae > Butyricimonas > Butyricimonas hominis. The sequence continues at coordinate 407,822 of NZ_JACOOH010000001.1, read as the reverse complement.
GTTGTAGGCATCGCCTAAAATTGTCAGGAATTCAACGGGGGAATACGTGCTGTGACGCAACGAATCGAAGATGACTTTCATGTCCCCGTCCGCGCGTGCGATCTCTTTCTTGTAATCGAGGTCGTTTTCCTTGGCCAGTTTGTTAATCAGGCTCATGGTATAGCTGAACATCGGGTTGGCTACACGGCGGAAGGGCATGATTTTCAAGTAGTCGTTCAGGTGACTGATGACAAATTCCACATGCTCGTTGTTTTTCTCCATTTCGGAATATCCCATGATGATGGTGAAATCGGTGGGATTCAAGAGGTCTTCCCGGGGTTTGGTTTGCATGTATTGTTCGAATATTTTCTTGACTCGGGCTTCCCAACCTTGTCCCCGGCGTTCCTGTATGATATAAGGCGCTTCATGCAGGATTTGCTGCATGACGTTCACGTCGTTTTTGTTTTTCTTGTGCATGTTCCACAATTCGTCGAAAGAGGGGAGTTCTCCCGTGGCTTCCTTGGCTTTTTGCAGCAAGCGGGTTTTGGAGGCGGCTCCCGTTACCCGGGTGACGGCTTTCCCGTTGTTGTCCATGAACACGAGGGTGGGCATGGCTTGAATCCGGTATTTGCGGGCAAGGTCTTTTTCCTTATCCACGTCGATTTGCACGCACACGAAACGGGCGTTGAAGTAGTCGCCGATTTCTTTGTCCGGGAATACTTTGGTGGCGAGTGTCTTGCACGGGCCGCACCACGTTGCCATGAAGTCCACGAACACGAGTTTATTTTCACTTTTGGCTTTTTTCAAGGCGTCTTGCAAGTTGCCGTTGAAAAAGTTGATGCCTTCTGCCCGGGAGGTTAATGTCCCGAGGCAACAAAGGATTAAGATTAAAAACTTTTTTACTAGCATGATTTTTTATTTGATTTATTCTACGATGATGACAGTTATCGCGTTTTCTACAACTTGGCTGTATCCCGGGTTTGTCAGGCGCACGGATATGGTGTAGGCTCCCGGTTGCGCGTTGTTTTCCAAGGGATATTCCAAGATTCCGCCGCCCCGGATGGATATTTCGTCACGGAATGTTTTAATGGCTTCCGTGCCGAGGGTGGAGGTGACGGATTCTATGGTGAAATAGATTTCCTCCGTTCCCTCGTATCCTTGCATGGCAATGCTTACCCACGGGGCTTTGTTCTGTATTCTCAAGGCATCGGTCACGGGATCGGGTGTTTTGTAAACGTACATGGTGTCCGGGACGTAGGCGGCGTTTTTCGTGATGAGGTATCCTTCCGTTTTCTCGTGGCAGGATAGGGCTATCGTTAATAGTATTCCGGCGAATAGTATTATTTTTTTCATAGTATTGTTTTTTGTCATGTTTTATTCTTCTTCTCCTATCGTGAATCTGTAATCCAAGGCGTGAACCAGACAGTTATCCGGTTCGATGTCCCCGGAAACAACTTGCAGCAGCCGTCCGGATTCCTCGAAGCGGATGTAGATGGGACGGGAGGCGTGTTGTACCACTCCGTTTTTTTCTTCTACCACGACGTAAGTCCAGATTTTGGTTCCGGCTAGCGTGGTGAGGGTTGTTCCTCCGGTACCGACGGTTTCATACAAGCCCGGTTCACCCGCGGGGATTTCTTTACGGTAGAGTTTACCGTCGATCAAGTGCTTCAAGAGGATGGTGCGGCACCACTCGGCATCCAGATCGCTGACTTGTTTCAGGTTGTGTTGCAGTAGATAACGGCGGATGGAATGGTTGGTCATCCCGAAGAAAGTGAATTCTTTGTGCCGCTCGTCTTTACCCTCGAATAATTTGACCATGTCGTCGCCGGCGTGGTGGATCATTACCCGCGTGGAATCCCAGTCGTAAGGGTGTGCCTGCATGTATTCCAGCATGTTTTTGCCTTCATGCCGACCGTCGCTGATTCCGGAGTAGTAGAAGTTGTCTTTCGTGCAGGAGGTTGCTCCCGCGAATATTATTAATACTATTAATATATTGAGTTTCATGCTTGTAAGATTATTGGTTATATCTGTTCCAAAATAGATTCTGTCTCATCAGGTCGTTGTTCGTGAAGAAGTTGGAGGATACTTCCGAGAATAAAGCCCCGTCCTCGATGTCTTTGTCCGTCAAGTACGAGAAGGCGGCGGGCAGTTCTTTCCGGATGTAGTCGTAACTGTCTTTATCGTGCAAGAAGCAGTAGCCGTTGCGCACGATATCGTAGAAGCGATGGTTCTCTTGGAATAGTTCTTTTTCTCTTTCCCGGAAGATGGCTAACTGAATGTTGTTTGCCAATCCTTTTTCCACGTCTTCGGCACAGGGATAGGCGTATTCGCTCTCTTTGGCCGCATCGACGATTCCTCCGGAGGCGGTCATGTTACCGTATGCCCGGCGACGGATCAGGTTGAGGTCGTCCACGGCGTCGGGTTTGTTTTGGCGGGCGCGACATTCCGCACGCAACAGGTAGATTCCTCCAAGGCGCCAGACGATTTCGTTTTGATTCAGACCGCGATATTGCGGTTCGGGGGTGTTGTCGGTGACATGGAAGTAGGGATACCTGAATTTATAGATGAAGGCTTGTTTAATCGTTTTGTTATCGTAGCTCTTCACGATGTTGTCGCCATCCTTGCGCGAGGTATCTGCCACGATGTTGCCGTTTACATTTTTCAGGTAGAGGAAGTCGGCATCCAAACCGTAGAAGTAGGCTTCACGGCGTTGGTCGTTCCGGGAATACATGTTGTTCACGGTTGTTTTGTGGATTTTACACCCGTAACTGTATCCCCCGACGGGGGCATAGCCGGAGGAGGTAATGATGGGGAAGCCGACGAAGTTGTTTGTTAAGTATCTGCTTTCCTGTGCGTTGTTTTCGAGTTCCCAGATGTTTTCGCGGTTATTGCCTTTCATGACGTCCAGCACGACTGATTCGGGGTTGATGGCCAACTGGTAGGAACCTACTTTTTGGTCGATAATCATCGTGCAGTATTCTTCCGCTTTAGCCCAGTATTCGGGTTCGTTTGCCACGCCGGCTCTCCAAGCGTACAGGTGAGCTAACAAGGCTGCCGCGGCTCCTTTGCTCCCGTAGTTTTTGATGATCGGGCCATCCAGACCTGCCAGTTCATCGTACACGGGAAGGTCCATCGCTTTCAGAGCCCATTTTTCAGCTTCGTCAAGGAGTTCTTTTTGGGAACTTTTAGCGAGAGGGGTGAAGTCCGTGGTTGAGCGGAGAATAACCATTTCCCCGTAATCCCGTGCCAGTCGCCAATACCCGACGGCGTTAGCGAAGTAGGCTTGTAACAGGTAGGGTTTCAGTTCTTCTTCCGGGATTTGGAAACGGTGAGCGTTTTCAATGATCAGGCTTGCTTGATAGATCAACCGATAGACGGAGCTTCCGTCAGCCGTGAGTCCCGTTGCCATGTTGCGCATGGATTGGTAGCGGCTATCTTCGTCGATAATCAAGCCCAGACCTAACCTGTTGGATTCTCCGTTGCGCAGGCGAAGCAGCAGTTCGGTCAACAGGGCTTCGGCGTCTTGGCGTGTCTGGAAGTAGTTGGTATATGTGGTCGCGTTTTCCGGTTGAACGTCGATTAAGTCCGTGCAACTGTTGAGCCCCAACACGATGGCTAATATAATACAGAATTGTTTCATCATCAGATTAAAAATTAAGGGTTAAACCTAATGTCCATTTTCGCGGCAGAGGGTATGATTTGCCGTCGTCCAATCCCGTGTAAACGTCGATGGTTTCCGGGTTGCCGTATGAATAGTTGCTCCAGCAGAATAGATTTTCCACGGTCATGAAGAAGCGCATACCGGAGAGTCCGGCTTTGCGTATCCAGTTGTCTTCGAAATTGTAACCCACGGTTAATTGACGCATACTTAGGGAGTGTACTTTTTCGATGTTGCTATCCAGCATGGGCTCTATTATTTTGCCGTATTTCGGGAAATCCGCCTTGTCCCCGGGAGCAGTCCAAAAGGTCACGTCCCGACTGTCGAAGAAGGCTTGCGGGATATTGGCGTAGAGTTGGTTGCCTGCGGTGCGAATGACTTTTCTGCCTAACGTGAAGCTGAATAACATGTTGATGTCGAAGTTTTTCCATTTAAGTTCGTTTACCCAGCCCCCGTAAGCGATAGGGAGGGGTGAGCCTGCGTTGTATTTGTCAGCCGAGCCGTCATGATCGAAGTCCGCTAGGTTGTAGTCCCCGACTTTGCCGCTTGTCTTGCTGCGATTGGTGACTCCGCCGATGTAGGTGGCGTCTCCGTTTATCTTGTAGTAGACGGGTACTTCATCATCCGAGTTATAGAAGCCGTTGTGTTTGTACACCATCATCCCGAATAGCGGACGACCGATGACAAACCAGTCTTGTTGGTTGTTGCGCAGGATGGAGATGTCTTTGTCGCTGTAAGAGTCTTCCAAGCGGTTCCATACTTTAGCCACGTTGAATCTCGTGCGCCATGTTACGGCTCGATCGCGCAGGATGTCTGCCAGTATTTCAAGTTCGATACCTTCGTTGGAAACGGCAATAGCATTTTCTTTGCGGGAGCTCACGGGAAGGAATCCCCCGGGTAACCCGACGTTCATGATTAATGAACTGGTATATTTGTAGTAATAGTCCAGTTTCAGGTTGACGCGGTAGTTGAACATATCGAGGTCTAATCCCAAGTCGTATTGTTCGGTTTTTTCCCAAGTCAAATCCGGTGCCACAGGTGTACCCGTGTAGACGCCCGTGCGGAACTGGAAGGAGGTCATGTTGGCTCTCATCAAGCCGTGGGCGAGGTATGCATCCGAGAATATTTGTCCGGAGGTTCCGTAACTTCCCCGAAGTTTTCCCCAGTTTAACCAATTGCCTGTCCAGCGTTTTATAAATGGTTCCTCCGAGAAGCTCCATCCCAAGGCAATGGAGGGAAAGTTTGCCCAACGATTGCCTTCACCGAATGTGGATGAGCCGTCGCGGCGGAAGGTAAATTCCATCAAGTAGCGCTGTTTGAAGTTGTAGCCGATACGCCCGAAGTAGCTGACCATTACTTTTTCTTCGAAGTCGGATTCATAACTGGTAGTTGATTCCCATCTCGGACTTTGTTCTGTCCCGTAATTGTAAATCGGGGAGTTGATCGAGGGGTCGTAGTAGTTGACGTTGTCGCTGCTGCCGCGTTTCCCGTATCCCCCGATGTAATGGTTTTGTTCTTTATTGATGTTTAAACCGAGCATGATGTCAATGTTGTGGATTTCGTTGAAGCTGCGGTTGTATTTGAACAGTTCTTCCGTGGAGATCATTAAGTTACGCATGATAGCTCCTTGAGATTTGTTTTCGTGATAGGATTCGTCCAGAGTGCTGGGCGTAAATTTGTTCATGTTGTTTTGGGAGTAGTCTATACTACCGGACGCGGAGAGGCTGAATCCTTTGAGGAATTTGTATTCAAGGAAAAGGCTGGCCATAGCCCGGTAGTCGTCAGTTCTGTCCTTGATGCCCTTGGTCGCGTCCAGCCATTCACTGACGATTTCGTCGCTGGCTCCTTCATAAGTTTTCATTTGTTCGGGGACGACGCTCATTTTCTCGTAGCGGCTGCTTCCGCTGCCCGATTTGTTCATGGTTCTGTCGACGTATGCCAGATAGATACGAGAGTCTAAACGCAGGCTTTGAGTGAGTTGAGCGGTCGTGTTGGATATGAGGTTGCCCCGGGTATAACCGCTATTGACCATGATACCTTTCTCGTCATAGATCCCGGCTCCGATCATGTACTGGAATTTGTCGGAACCGCCCGAAGCCTGAATGTTGGCATTCAGGACTTTTCCCGTGCGGAAGGCGTATTTCCACCAGTTGGTGCAATTGTTGTAGTAAGGGTCCAAGCTGTCCTGCAGGTTCATTTCTACCCGAACGTTTGACGTCTGTCCGTTTTGCCAAAAAGCGTCGTACACGCCGGCTTTATTCCAGATTTCCTCGTAGGAGGTAGGCCAGTAGAAGCCTCTGTTTACCCCGAATACCATGTAATAGTTTGTTTGGTTTCTTCGGTTTAAAAGTTGCAGGTAACGATCCATGCGTCCCCCGGTTTGCACGGGGTATTCCATGACTTTAGACCAAGTGTAGGATATGTTGGCAGCGAATTTTGCCGCCCCGGCTTTTCCTTTTTTAGTGGTTACCAGAATGACCCCGTTGCCCGCACGGGAACCGTAGATAGAGGCTGCAGCCGCGTCTTTCAATACTTCGACGGATTCGATCATGCTCGGGTCGAGGTCTGCCAGTGTATTGGTTCCTGTTACCGGAGAAACGAACGAGTGCATGGGTACTCCATCAACTACCCAAAGCGGTTGCCCGTCGCTGGCTCCGTCCACGAGCAGGGAGTTGAAGCCTCGCACGGCGATAACCGAGGCACTGCCGGGGGCTCCCGATTGCTGGATAATGTTGACTCCTGCCAGACGTCCCTGCAACATGTTCGTGATGCTTGCAGACGGAAGTTCTTTCATTTCATCCGCTTTCACGGAAGATATGGCCGAGATCATTTCCCGTTTGTTTTGGGAACCGTAGGCCCGCACGACAACTTCGTCCAGATCGGCAACGTCTTCCTCGAGTTTGACGCGTATCGTGTCTGTCTTTTCGGTAAAAGGCACGGATTGTTTCCGGTATCCCACGAACGAAAATTCCAGAGCTCCGCTTGTCATCGGCAAGGTGATCGAGAACCAACCGTTTACGTTCGTGGCGGTTCCCACGGTGGTTCCGGCGACTCTCACGGTTACTCCCGGAAGCGGAACGGCTTGGCCGTCTGTTACAAATCCTTTTATTGTCACGGATTTTTTTTCATCCGCGAGTTTTTGCTTGATGGCAATCACGTTATCTTGGAATGAAAATATTAATCCGGTTCCTTGCAGGCAATGTGCCAGCACGTCTTTTACCATCATTTGGCGAGCGTTCACGTTCACTTTGCCCGCGGCACGTATGTCTTCGCTCTTGTACACGAACATGTAGTCCGTCAACTCTTCGATTTGTTGAAATACTTCGCTCAGGGTTACGCCTGACATCTGTAAATCGATGCGTGTTTCCTGTCCGTGTGCTACCGCGCGGACGGAACACAAGCCCAAAAGTGTAAATAACGCTAATAATTTCATTTCTCTTAGCGTTTGTTGAATTTTTGGTTTTTGTTTCATAACTTTGTTCTACTATTTTAATTAACATTTCGTTAGTATCGTGGAGTTACTAACGTGTAAGGGGATGTGGGGACATCCCTTTACTTTTTATCTAACACGTAAATTGTTTTTCCGACATAAGTGAATCGTACACCGCAAGTTGCTTGAAGGTGTTTCAGTACACCCTCTATTTCTGCATAGCGATTAGAGTGCAAGTAAAAGCGAACATCTTTTAATGACGGATCCGAGTAGATTACCTCGAAATCATACCAGCGGGAGAGTTCTTTGAAAATGTCTTCCAGACGGGCATCACTGATGGCGATTCTTCCATTGTGCCAAGCGAGTACCGTGTGAACTTTCACTTTTTGAACCGACAATGAACCGCTTTCCGGGTTAAACACTGCTTGAAGGGAAGGTGTTAACACGAGGCTTGTGTCGATACCCGGATAGTGTTGTATGACCTTGCCTGTCACGAGTGTGGTAATTACGTTTTGATCGTCCTCGTAGGCACGTATATTGAAACTTGTACCTAGTACCTGTACGTTCATTTCTTTTGTCTGTACGATAAAAGGGATTTGTTCATCTCGTTCTACTTCAAAATAACCTTCTCCTTCCAGAAATACTTCCCGCATTTCGCCACTAAAAACTTCGGGATACCGTAACGAGCTTCCCGCGTTCAGCCACACTCGGCTACCGTCTGATAACATTACGTTAAATTCGCAACCATAAGGGACGGTCAATTTGTTGTAACGTATCTGTTTTTTGTCGTTATTTGTTTTGTTCGTGTACTCTAGTCGCCCGAAATCGGTCAGCCGGATATCTATTTCATCGGAACGCAGTGTTGTGGAATCACCAAGGGGAAGAATGATTTCTTCCCCGTTATTTAGGGTTAATACCGGCATTTGCCGGCTTGTCAAAGGTATTGTTACCGGACGACGGACTTCCTGTTTCGCTGTTGACCACCACCATGTGGTTATCCCGATGGCTATGAATACGATAGCTGCTGCCGCGTAGCGAACCTGTAATCTTTGTAATCTTCGGGAGCGGATTCGTTGCATGGTTCGTTTTTCCGCTTGCATGTCGTTTACCTGATCCCACCGTTCAGCCCATTCGACACGCCTGAATTTTCGGACTTCTTCCCGGAAGAGTAGTTGTGCTTCTTCGTCTTTTTTTAACCAATGATTGAATGCTTGCTGTTTTTCTTCATCCATGGTTCCGGTCAGGTAGTCATGTATTCGTGTACGTTTTTCTTCTATTGTCATCATAGCTTTGGTTTCTGTCTATAAGATAATAGTAGAAAAGTGAAAATGGGTGAATGTATTTCTTCGTTTTTTTTTTGAAAAAGTTATATCTTGCTTATAAACAGGATTGTCGGAATTGCATGAAAAGGAATATTGCCGGGTCGGGAAATTGCCGGCGAAGTTGTTGCAGTCCATGATTGAGAAGGGTTTTGACTGTATTGACGGAAACGTTTAAGGACTCCGCTGTTTCTTTGTATTTTTTCTTTTCCACGATAATGGAGAGAATAACGGCACGGGTTCTTTCAGGTAATTGGCGGATAGCTTCGCGGATAGCCTCGACGAGTTCGGGGGAGAACGTTATAGCTTCTTCCTCGGTGGCTTCGAACGAGAGAAGTTCGGCATAGGTGTATTCGCGGGTATTTCGAATTTTGTTTACACAGAGGTTGCGCACGGCCCGGAAGAGAAACGCGGCTAACGTGTCCGGGGTGACGCGGGTGTATGCATGGGTGTTGATGAAATGGTAAAAAACGTCTTGTACGATATCTTCTGAGAAAGTATCATCATTGAGTAGGGAGTTGGAAAATAGAATAAGAGGTCTATAATAACGCCGAAAGAGGAGACTTCCTCCTTTATTGACATTCTGTTTGAATGTATTGAGGATATCCGTGTCCGCGATTTGCATGTAGTTCCTTATTTTATTTTCCTCAAAGGTAGATAATAAAATTCAGAATATAAAATAAGGAAGAATTCAACCTTGCTGAATTCCTCCTTGTTTTAGTTGAGTTTCCTGTGCTCTATAGTTTGTATTGATACAATTGAGCCAAAATGTTGTGGTATTCTTTTTCCACGTCCAGATAGCTTTGTTGGCTGTCGTAGAAAGTGGTGAGTTCGACGAAATAGTCGATCACGGAGAGTTGTCCGGCGTTGAGGGCTTTGTTGAGCAGTTCCACGTTGCGCTGTTGTTCAAGGACTTTGGCGTAGTCTTCACGGGAGATCTGCAAGGCTTCTGCCTGATGGTAGAGTTGTTGCAGGCTGGTGCGAAGATTCAGCCGGTTGTCTTCGAGAGAGGCTGTGGCGAATTCTGCTTGGGCTTTGGCTTTTTTGACGGTGTTTTTGTTTTCGAAAAGGGGGATGGATACTCCCACGACGAAACCGTTGGACGCGACGTTACCTGATGAGGCGCTACGTTTGTAACCGACGTCGAATTTGGGCAAGGAGAGGGAGCGGTTGAGTTTCACTTCCCGTTTGGCAATCTCTTGCTCTTCGGCTAAGCCTTTCAAGTTCGGATCGGCGGCGATGAAATCGGCTTGCAATTGCTCGAAGTCGATTAAGCTTTCCCCTGTCGGGTATTCCGTGTTTTGGAACGGGATCGGGTTACCGCCGTTCAAGTTTTGCAGTTGTTCCAACGCGGCGTTCAGTGCGGCTTGATTCAAGCGGCTTTGGTTCTGGGCGTTGAGTAATTCCAATTGGATTTTATTTAATTCCAATTGGTTGGCGTCTCCTGATGCTAACCGTTTTTGATAGAGGGTAAACATGGACTCGGCATTACTTAATCGTTCGTCCAGCAGGACTTTTTGTTTGCGGAGATAAACGATCTCGATGCAGGTTTGTTTTGCCGTCAGAAGAAGTTGTTGACGGTAAGCCGCAAATTGAAGGTCGAATGTACCGGACTTTAACGCGGCGATTTTGTTCTTATTCGCATACGTGTTGGGAAAGTCCAACGATTGTTTTACCGTGAATGAATATTCCGAACCGGGGTTATTCCGATTGCCCCACATTTGTTCCCACTCGAATGTCGGGTTAGCCAGAAATTTGCCGGTTTGAGATTCCAGTTTTTGGGCGTCGGTCATCTTTACGTTGGCTTGCAACGATTTGTTGTTGTTCTCGACGCTTTTCAGAACCTCGTCAATGCTGCTTTGGGCCCTCGCGGAGAGGATGCCCAACAGCATGATGCTTAATATGTATAATTTATATGTATTCATATTGTTTGTTTCAAAGGTTACGCTTCCAAGTTTTCGATATTTTTTTGCTTGTGGTTAAGCAATATGTACATGATCGGAACCACGAAGCCGTTCAACAAGGTGGAGCTTAATAATCCTCCCAAGATAACTTGAGCCAGCGGGCTTTGGATTTCATTGCCCGGAAGGTCTCCCCCGACTGCAAGCGGAATCAATGCCAAGGCGGAGGTTAAGGCTGTCATCAGAATCGGGTTCAACCGATCGAGAGAGCCGTGAATAACACTCTCGTATAATGAAAAACCTTGTTCCCGCAGGTGGTTGTAGTGCGACACGAGCAGGATTCCGTTGCGGGTGGCAATACCGAATAACGAGATGAACCCGATAATAGCGGGAATGCTGATGATTCCCGAGGTGAACCAGATGCTGATGATTCCTCCGATGATAGCCAAGGGCAAGTTCAGCATGATGATTCCGGATAAGGGCATACTGTGAAATTCGTTGAACAATAACAGGAATATCAACATGATAGAGATCAATGAGGTAAGGAACAAGGTACGTGAAGCCGCTTGTTCACTCTCGAATTGACCGCCGTATTCCACGTGATAGCCTTCGGGCAGGGAGATTTGTTCGTCTACTGTTTTTTGGATATCTTTCACGACACCGTTCAAGTCACGTCCTGCCACGTTGGCGGATACGACTATTTTTCGTTGCACGTTTTCCCGGCTGATGGTGTTCGGTCCCACGGAAGGGAGTATTTCAGCCACGTAGTGGAGCGGTACTTTTTGTCCGTTGGCGTCAATCATCAAGTTACCGATTTCTTCCATGTTTACCCGGTTGTTGTCGTGTACTTTCACGGTGAGGTCGAATACCCGACCGCCCTCGTACACTTGGGATATGACTCTACCGGAGAGTGCCACGTTGATGAACTCGGAGAATTCGGGCAAGGTAATGCCGTATTTGGCGAGCATATCCCGTTTCGGTTTGATTTGTAGTTGCGGGCGCTCGATTTGTTGTTCCAGAGTCAGATCGGCGATGCCGTCGATGCCTTGAATGGCGTCTTTGATTTGCCCCCCGATGGTGTACAGTTTGTTCAAATCGTTACCGAATAGCTTAATGGCTATGTTTGCTTTCGTTCCGGACAACATGGCGTCGATACGGTGGGAGATCGGTTGCCCGATTTCAATGTTCATGCCTTGTAGTTTACCCAATTGCTCGCGCACGTCGGCAAGAAATTCTTCCCGGGAGCGTTTGTCAAGTTCGAAAGGAGCTTCGATTTCCGATACGTTGACTCCCAAGGCGTGTTCATCCAATTCGGCACGTCCGGTCTTGCGGGCAACAGTCTGTATTTCCGGGATACCCAGTAATATTTCTTCTGCCATCCGTCCCATCTTGTCGGATTCTTCCAGTGAGATACCCGGCATGGTGCTGGTATTGATGGTGAGCGACCCCTCGTTGAACGGGGGCAGGAAGCTACGTCCCAATCCGGTCATGATGATGATCGTGAAGATTAACAGGGCGGCACTGGTTCCGATAACCACTTTCTTGTGGCGGAGAGCCCATTCCAAGGCTTTTTTATACCATTTTTTCAGCGTGCGGGAAACAATGGGTTCCTTCTCGCTTTTTTTCAATGCTTTCGGGGTGGTGAGGATATAGCTGCATAATACCGGGGTTAAGGTCAAAGCTACTACCGTGGAAGCGAAAAGTGCCACGATGAAAGCGATTCCCAGCGGTATCAACATGCGTCCTTCCATGCCGGAAAGGAAGAACAGGGGCAAGAAGCAAGCCACGATGATTAGCGTGGAGTTCAGAATGGGCATACGTACTTCTTTGGATGCCTCGAACACGATTTTTAGGGAAGAAAGACGTTCGCCCATCGGTCTTTGTTGATTTTCCCGCAGTCGTTTATACACGTTTTCTACATCGACAATGGCATCATCGACCAAGGATCCGATGGCTATGGCGAGTCCTCCCAAACTCATCGTGTTGATGGTTAATCCCAAGGCGTGTAAGGTTAGAATTGCCACGAGTAATGACAAGGGCAATGCTACCAGCGATATAATGGTGGTACGTACGTTCATCAAGAAGAAGAAGAGTACGATAATCACGAAGATTGCCCCCTCGAATAGGGCTTTCTGTATGTTGGAGATTGAACTCTCGATAAAACGGGATTGACGGAAAATGTCGGAAGAGATTTGCACGTCCGAGGGCAATGTCTTTTGCAATTCCGAGATGGCGTTGTCCAGTTTGTCCGTTAATTCCAAGGTGTTGGAATTAGGTTGTTTAGTGATTGTGATTAACACGGCAGGATGTCCCTTTTCGGATGCCAGTCCCAGTTTGGGTTCTTTTTGCCCGATTTGTACCGTGGCGATGTCCGATAAAAGGACAGGTATATTGTCTACTGTTTTCACGACTCCTTTGCCGAGTTCCTCAACATTGTCAGTCGCGAGAATGCCTTGCACGATGTACTCGTTACCGTACTCGTAGAGGATACCTCCCGTGGAGTTCTGGTTCATGTTGTCCACCACGGCCAGTACTTCGTCCATGGTGATGCCGTAGTGTTTCATACGGGCAGGATCGAGAAGTATTTGGTACTCTTTGATATCGCCGCCGATAACGGTTACCTGTGCCACGCCCCCCGTGGAGAGCAGGCGGGGACGGATTGTCCAGTCGGCAATGGTACGCAAGTCCTGTAAAGAGGTCGTGTCGGAGGTCAATCCGAAAATCATCATTTCTCCCAAGATGGAGGATTGCGGACCGAGAGTGGGACTTCCCACGTTACCCGGAAGGGCATCTCCGAGGGTAGATAGTTTTTCAGAAACAATTTGCCGTGCCGTGTATATATTGGTACCCCAGTCGAATTGCACCCACACGACGGAGAATCCTGTCGTGGAGGATGATCTCACGCTGCGCACGTCGGTTGCTCCGTTTACCGCTGTTTCGATGGGGAAGGTTACCATCCGTTCTACTTCTTCGGGTGCCATACCCTGTGCCTCGGTCATGACTACCACTGTCGGGGCATTCAAGTCCGGAAATACGTCCACTTCCATTTTGTGCGCCGTGTAAGAACCCCACAAAAGCAGGACAATCGACGCGATCATTACCACCAGTCGGTTGTGTAATGAATATTGTATGATCTTATTTAACATCCGTTTATTGATTTGGGATTTATGATTTTAGATTTAAGATTCTATTAATTTTTAGATTTATGATTTTAGATTTAGATGATTCTCTTTTACTAATCAATGATTTTTAATCGTAAATCGTAATTCATAAATCGTAAATTGATTAATGTTCATGGCTATGTCCATGAGGTATTGCACCTGACGCGGAGGCCATTTTTACTTGGTAGGCTCCTTGAGTTACGACACGGTCGCCGGGGTGCAGTCCTTTCAGTACCTGTACTTCTTTGCCATTGTTGGCGCCAAGGGTAACCTCTTGTTTGCGGTAGCCTTCGTCGTCGATTTGCACGTAGACGTAGAAGAAGCCCATTTCATTTGTCAGTGCGGAAACGGGGATACTCAAGGTATTTTCTATCGGGGATGAAATAAGATATACTTCAACAAATGAGCCGGGGATGACTTCTCCCTTGTTGTCAAATTCGAATGACACGGGTACGAAGAATGAGTTGTTGTCGGAAGTCTTTCCGAAAGAGAGCAGGCGTCCGTTCAGGTCTGCCAGTTCGTACACGTGGTTGTCATACGGGGTTTTGAAGTTGGCGCTATTGATGCTCTTCAGTGCGTTGTAGTATCTTTGGGATACCTCGGCACGGAGTACTAACCGTTGGTTTTGTGAAACGGTTGCCAGTGCCTGTCCGGCTGTGATGTATTCTCCTTCTTTTACCAGTATGTTTTTGATATGCCCGTTGAGCGGGGCGTTTACACTTACACCTTTCTCTGTTTTGGCTCCCGATACGGCCTCGTATGCTGTTCTGGCGTTCTCGTATTCCAAACGGGCGGCTTCGAATTCTTTTTGAGAGATGATTTTATCTTTCACGAGCGATTCAGCCCTGTCGTAATTGGCTTTTGCCGTTTCGTAGGTGGCTTTTACTTTCGTGTAATAATCTCCTTCTGCCATGTTCTTGGACGATATTTGGAATAGGGATTGCCCTTTTTTGACGGCGGTACCTTCACTCAATTTGTTGGAGGTAAAGGATACTATACCGTTGCTGGTGGCAACGACAACTGCTTCGTCGCCGGGGGCTGCCATTATTTGTCCGGAGGTTTTTACCACTTGATTGAAACTGCCGGGCTGTATCTCTTGTACTTCGAAATTTGTTTTAGCGGCTTGCTCTTTGGAAAAGATTATCTCGTCGCTGTGTTTTGCTTCTTCTGCCTCGTGGCTGTGTGCGGCGTGTTCTTCCGCGGTTTCGTGGTCGTGACTGTGATCGTGTTTCGGATCATGATCGTGATCTTTGTCATGGTTGTGGTCATGAGCATGGTCGTGTCCTGCATGGGTTTCCGTTTCGGAATGTTTGTGTTTGTCTTGTGATGAGTTACTCTTGCATCCGACAAGTGAGATTGCTAATATTGTAATAGCATAAAAAAATGTTCTCATATGAATAAGTTATTTGTTATGAGTATATAAATCAAATAAATGTAGGTAGTGTATTTTACCGGATCGCGGTGAATACAAAGAATGAAATCCGGAACGATTTCTTTAAGCTAATACGGTAGGTGGTGCACGTCCGGCAGAAGTCATGCTCCACGTGATGGCGTGGAGTCGTTCCCGATAGAATGTGGGCGGTGTTATTCGCGTGTCTTCCGGGAATAAGGATAAATAGTTTTCTCCTGCAATGATAAATAACGGGAGAAGTAGATGCTCCGGAGTCAGTTCCGGACAACATGAACATCCATGATTGTGTTCTTTTATTATGTCTGTTTCAAAAAGCTGTTTTACTTCGCATTCTTTTTCACAAGAGTTGGAACTATGATTGTGTTGACAAGTATTTCCTTCTTGTTGTTCGATACAATGTGTTGCGGTGAAACAGATAAGAGAGCCATGATGGTGGTGAGGTAAAACCGTTGTCACCAGCATCGTGATGCAGGCAACAAGAAGCGGTATAATTGCTAACTGGCGTTTCCTCATGGCGCATATTATTAACTATCTGCAAATTTAGGGTATAGAATGCAGATATGCAAATGTTTGCGTGAGCTTTAATAAATTATTAACAATTACTTGTTCATGGTTTCGTATCCGCGAAGCATCAATTCTGCCGAGGCGGGATTGGTTGCCAATGGTACATTATGTACGTCGCAGACACGCATGAGCATTTGTACGTCCGGTTCATGTGGATGTTTGTCCAGCGGATCACGGAAGAAGAAGACCATTTGTACTTTATGTTCCGCGACCTGTGCCGCTATCTGTGCATCTCCCCCGATAGGGCCTGAAAGCAAACGTTCAACTTTTAATCCCGCGTCTTGAGCGTGTTTCCCGGTGGTTCCGGTTGCGATGATTTCAATGTTTGCCGAATGCATGAAATCATAATGCCTGTTTAGGAAAGCGACCATTTCTGCTTTTTTCCCGTCGTGTGCAATTACTGCTAGTTTCATAGTGTGATTTTTTTACGTTACAGCAAATATATAATTAAGTCGGGCAAAAATGAAATGATTCGGGGGAAAGTTTATAGGGTTTATAAGGTTTGTAAAGTTTATAAGGTTAAAAAGTGACGGGAGTTCTTCGGGTATTATTAATCAGCAACTTTGCTGCTGTAGACGAAACATTTGCGGGTGTAATAGACTTTATGAACCTTATAAACTAATTCAGTATGGAGTCGGTTTGTTTGAAAAAGCGTTTGCTTTTGATGAGGTGGTAATCTTTTATGATGCTGTCGGAGAGGGCTTCGGGGACGACGTAATAGCGGGTGCGTCCTTCCTCGAACGGGCGGTAAGTGTAGAACTTGATTGTTTCCATGGTGTAACGGGTGGTTTTTGCTTCCGGGTGGGTTAAAGTTAAGCGGATACAAATGCCTCCGTCGGTACCTTTATAAGATTGGTTTGAAATGAAATTGCCGAGTGAATAGGCGGTAACTCCAACGGTGTCTTTGCCCGATAAGATGTATTCGATAGGTTGTACCACGTGGGGGTGTGAACCGATGACAATGTCTGCTCCTTGTGCGTGTAACCATGTGGCGAGGGCTTTCTGTTCTTTATTGGGGGAGGTGTGATACTCGTATCCCCAGTGCATGAAAGCAATGATATTGGTCGCCGAATCTCGTTTGGCTTGCTGAATATCCCGTTTGATAACCGTGGTGTCGATGAGAGAAACGACAAAACCTTTCGGGATGGGAAGTCCGTTTGTACCGTACGTGTAGTTTAACAGTGCGATTTTGAAATTGTCTTTCCGAAGGTAGAGCGGATTCCTTTTTTTATAACTTAACGTATCCATGAAGATGCCCGTGTGGGCGATGCCCAGTGAATCGAGGTAATAAATTGTTTTCGTGATGCCTCGAGCCAGTTGGTCGCAACAATGGTTGTTCGCCGTGACGAACGTCGTTACTCCCAGACGTTGCAGATCTCTTGCTATTTGCCAAGGAGAACTGAAACGAGGATACCCGGAGTATTCTTTATCGGAGAGGGTAGTTTCCAAGTTCGCGATTACAAAATCCGAGTCGTGCCAATAAGGTGCGATATACCGGAAGCATTTCAGGTATTTGTAATCTTTCTCGGTCGGGTTGTGTGCGTCGTATATCTGGGGTAGATGTTGGATGATATCCCCGCAAAAGAATAAAGAAACGGTGTCGGGTGTTGCCGGTATCTGTATAGCATGATCTGCCCGTGCAGGTTTCTTCTCCTCTTTGCAGGCGAGAAGAAGGATGGTAATCCATGTGATCAGAATGAGGGTATGTCGAATCCTCGATGCCATACGAGAGAGGTATAAAAAAAGCCGTCCGAAGACGGCTTTCAATTTATTTCTTCAATTCAAATTCAAATTCTTCTTCGGCGGGAGGAATACATTGAGAGCCTGAGCAAGCCATGTATTCAACAGTACCTACCAGTTTACCGGTGTCCTTTTTCAATTTCACGCGTTGAACGAAAGTAACTGTTTCCTCGAAATATTTCAATTCCATGTTGAATGCTTCGCTTTTTTCTACTTTCGCTTCTGTGGTAGCCTTGAATTCGCCAACTAATTCAATATCGGATGATTCGTCTTCGTCCATGATGAAAACGGTTGGTTGAGGACCATTCTCCGGAAGTTTCGTATCATACAGGTGCCAGCCGCTTTCAATGGTAGCCTTGCAGATGATGTCATAAACACCTTCGCTGACTTTCTTGAAAGTAATTTGCCATTTCACCGGTTTTAAAACCTGTGAGTTTGCAGCTCCAACCATCATGGTTAATATTGCTGTAAGAATTAAAAGTCTTTTCATGAGTAAATCAATTAGTTTTTAAAATAATTCCTCTCTAATATTTAGTGACGCAAAGTACAAAATTATCGAGAGAATTTGTCTTAGCTTATAGTTAAAAAAATTATAATGTTTTTTTCACCGCTACTTGTTCAAAGCTTTCCACGAAATCTCCCGTTTGAATATCGTTGAAATTGTTGATGTTCAAACCGCACTCGAATCCTTTGCTGACTTCTTTCACGTCATCCTTGAAACGTTTCAATGAACCGAGTTCTCCGGTAAAGATCACGATACCATCGCGGATCACGCGTACTTTCGAGTTACGGGTGATTTTTCCGTCTCTCACGAGACATCCGGCAATGGTGCCCACCTTGGTAATCTTGAATGTTTCAAGTACTTCCACGGTAGAAGTGATTTCTTCCTTGAATTCGGGTGAAAGCATACCTTCCATGGCAGCCTTGATTTCCTCGATAGCCGTGTAGATGATGGAGTAGAGTCTGATGTCGATCTCTTCTTTCTCCGCCAGCTTGCGGGCACTCAAGGAAGGACGAACTTGGAATCCGACGATGATGGCGTTGGATGCTGCAGCCAGCATGACATCGCCTTCGGAAATTTGTCCTACCGCTTTGTGGATCACGTTCACCTGTATTTCTTGGGTCGATAGTTTGATCAAGGAATCGGATAATGCCTCGATAGAACCGTCCACGTCTCCTTTCACGATGATGTTCAGTTCTTGGAAGTTTCCGATAGCGATACGTCTTCCGATTTCGTCCAGCGTGATATGTTTCTGGGTACGCAGTCCTTGTTCGCGTTGTAATTGTTCGCGTTTGTTTGCCAATGCACGCGCATCTTTTTCGTTCGCCATCACGTTGAATTTGTCACCGGCTTGCGGAGCACCGTTCAACCCGAGGATTAATGCCGGGCATGAAGGTCCGCCTTCTTCCATTTTGGCGCCGCGTTCGTTGAACATGGCTTTCACGTGTCCGAAATATTGTCCGGCAAGCACAACGTCTCCGACGTGGAGAGTACCGCTTTGCACGAGTACGGTAGCCACGTATCCCCGTCCTTTATCCAAAGAGGATTCAATGATAGACCCCGTGGCTTTTTTATGCGGGTTGGCTTTCAGTTCAAGGATTTCAGCCTCGAGTAATACTTTTTCAAGAAGTTCCTCTACGTGTAAGCCTTTCTTCGCAGAGATTTCTTGACATTGGTATTTACCGCCCCATTCTTCTACCAGATAGTTCATGGCTGCCAGTTCTTCGCGAATCTTGTCGGGGTTGGCTCCCGGTTTATCAATTTTGTTGATAGCGAATACAATCGGAACACCTGCCGCGCTCGCGTGGTTGATGGCCTCAACGGTTTGAGGCATCACGTTGTCGTCGGCAGCGATGATAATGATAGCGATATCGGTTACTTGAGCTCCGCGGGCGCGCATGGCGGTAAATGCCTCGTGTCCCGGGGTATCAAGGAAAGTTACCGTTCTTCCGTCTGCCAGTTTTACGCTGTAAGCCCCGATGTGCTGGGTGATTCCTCCCGCTTCTCCGGCGATTACATTTGCTTTACGGATATAGTCGAGCAAAGATGTTTTACCGTGGTCAACGTGTCCCATGACCGTAACGATCGGGGGACGGGTTTCCAGCATGTCTTCTGTTTCTTCCTCCTCTTCATCAATGGCTTCTTGAATATCAACACTGACAAATTCAACATCGAATCCGAATTCTTCCGCCACGATATTGATGGTTTCCGCGTCCAGACGTTGGTTGATGGATACGAATAGACCGAGTGACATACAAGCCGAAATGATCTCCGCCACGGAAATATCCATCATGGTAGCTAACTCGCTAACCGTAACAAATTCCGTGAGTTTAAGAATATTCTTCTCCAGTTCGGCTTGTTCTATTTCAGCCTGCATTTTTTGATGCACGGCATCCCGTTTGTCTCTCCGGTGCTTGGAAGATTTGGTTTTTCCCTTACTTCCCAGACGCGCAAACGTGTCCTTGATTTGTTTTTGAACATCTTCTTCCGAAATCTCAGCCTTGCTGGCTTTTTTCTTCTTGATTTTTTTGAGTTTCTTCTTGTTCTCTTCCTGTTTAGCTGTTTTAGGAGCATCGATAGTGATTCTTTCATCCTTTTTCAGAATACGTTTCCGTTTTTTACGGATCTCCGTATCATCAGAATCTTCTTTTCCGTCTCCACTGACCGGAATATTCTTCTTGAGAGCAAGTTCATCCGAGCTCTTGGGTGGAACAAGTGATTTCTTTTTAAGTTCCCGTTTATCTCTTTCGCGCTCTTGTTTGCTTTTTTTCGGGGGACGGGTGCGTTGATTGATGGCATCCAAGTCAATGGAACCCACTACTTTCACGTCCTTTATAGTCGGGGTGGAAGATTTATAGTTGACTTCCTGTCTTCCGGTATAGGTATTTTCTTCCTCTATTTCCGGTGCGGCCTCTTGTTTTACTTCCTCTTTCGGTTGTTTTATAAGAGTCTTCGGGGAAGATTTGAAAGGAGCTTGATTTTCTTCACGCTCTTGCTTTTGCGCGTGAACCGGAGTTTCTTTTACCGGGACTTCAACAGGTGTTTCCTCTTTTTTTTCTTCTATTTTCTCCACTCTTTTTTCTTCTTTTTTCTCGACAGGCTTTTCCTCGACCTTTTCTTCGTTTTTGGGCTTATTCAGTTTATTCAGGTCGATGTGATCCACGACTTTTATCTTGCTTTCCAGTTTTATCTCGTCTTTCACGGAAATAAATTCCGTTTGATGAGATTCCGTATTTCCCATATTGTCGATGCTCACGGTCTCTTTTTTTAGCCGGGTATTTTTCAAGTCCACGCGATTGGATTCTTTTTTTGCCTCGCTATCCGTGGAGAACTCTTTGGCAATCAAAGAGTATTGGTCATCAGTTAATTTTGCGTTTGGATCAGATGAAATCTTAATCCCCTTCTCTTGTAGGAAATCCACTATCGTGGACAAGCCTACGTTAAATTCTCTAGCAACTTTACTTAGTCTAACTGCCATATTAAGATTTTATTTACAAGCATTCATAATCTTGAGCGTCCTTATTCAAATTCAGCTCTTAAAATTCTGAGAACATCCCTGATGGTTTCTATCTCAAGATCAGTCCTGCTCTCTAATTCCGACTCACTTAATTCCAGTACGCTCTTGGCTGTATCACAACCTACGCGATTCAGTTCTGCAATGATCCACGGTTCTATTTCATCCGAGAATTCTTCCAGCTTCACGTCTTCTTCTTCCTCTTTCTCTAATTCGCGGTACACGTCGATCTCGTATCCCGTGAGTTGGCTTGCCAGTTTGATGTTCAAACCGCCTTTACCGATTGCCAGTGATACTTCTTCCGGATTAAGGTATACGTTTGCTCTTTTATTGCTTTCGTCAAGTTCAATTTTGTTGATCTTGGCGGGGTTCAAAGAACGGGTTATATAAAGTTGTATATTATTCGTGTAATTGATCACGTCGATATTCTCGTTTCTCAATTCCCGGACGATTCCGTGGATACGTGATCCTTTCATTCCCACGCAGGCTCCAACGGGGTCGATACGGTCGTCATAAGACTCTACGGCCACTTTTGCACGTTCGCCCGGCACCCGGACCACGTTTTTAATGGTGATCAGACCGTCGAATATTTCCGGTACTTCGTTCTCGAATAATCTTTCAAGGAACACGGGTGATGTTCTGGAAAGAATGATGTAAGGAGAAGCGTTTTTCATCTCCACCCGGATTACCACGGCACGAATGGTGTCACCTTTCTTGAAGAAATCACTCGGGATTTGTTCTTGTTTGGGTAATATCAATTCGTTGCCCTCATCGTCCAGTACCAGAATCTCTTTTTTCCATACTTGATAAACTTCCCCGGTCACGATTTGTCCCACTTTCTCTTTGTATTTCGTGAAGATGTGGTCTTTCTCCAACTCGAGGATGCGGGCAGAAAGGTTTTGCCTTAATGCCAAAACCGAACGGCGTCCGAAGTCTTTGAATTTCACCTCGTCGGTTACTTCTTCTCCCACTTCGTAATCCGTGTCTATTTTTTTCGCTTCGGTCAATGATATCTGTGTGTTCGGGTTCTCGAATTCTTCGTCTTCGACCACGACGCGATTTCTCCAAATCTCCAAGTCCCCTTTGTCTATATTGATAATGATATCAAAATTTTCGTCCGTCTCATATCGCTTGATGAGCATATTTCTGAAAATGTCTTCCAACACTCTCATCAAGGTAGCTCTGTCAATATTTTTTAGCTCTTTAAATTCTGCAAATGAATCAATCAAATTAATGTTTTCCATTTTATCTCGTGTGTTTTAGAAAATAACAATGTCTTTTACCTCCTTTATGTCTTTGAACTGAATGCTCTTATCTATTTTTACAAGGCTCTTTTTCTTTTTCCCTTCAACCGCAACTTTCTCTTCACATTCAAGTACGATGCCTTCGTCTGAATAAGATTTTAATATGCCTTGTATTTTTTCACCCGTTAGCAGCTTTGCCTCAACTTCTTTGTTCAGGTTCTTCTCGTATTGCTGTGCTACTTTGAACGGGTAACCGATTCCGGCACTTGCAACGGTTATGGCGAAATCTTCGGTCTCCCGGTCGAGTTGGGCATCCAATTTTTTGCAAACCTCTCTACACTTGCCCACGTTGACACCTGTCAACGAATCGATGTAGACCTCGAGCGAATTATCCGCGGATATGGATACATCCACCAGAAACAATTCGCTTCCTTCCAGAATGGATTTGATAATTTCTTTTATTTCCTTTGTGCTTTTCATTCAATCCTTTAGTTTAAGATAACAGAAGAGGGGACGTCTCGCCCCCTCAGTGTTAATAACCGCTTGCAAAGATACAATTAATTCTTTTTATTCCAAAGGGTTCGCTGAAAAATCTAAAGAAAAATAGCTATTCGTCGCGTAAAACGAGCGGATTCCGGAAGAATGCAGTAGATTAGCGGCTTACGGAAGAAAATGGTTGAAAAAGTGAAACATATTTGTCACATTCCGTCTGTTGTTCCAAATAAAATTTGTAAGTTTGCCGAAATTTTGTGAATTATGGAGTTTAAAGCAAAGGATATAGCAGCTCTGCTTGGCGGGGTTGTGGATGGAGATCCGGAAGTTATTGTGAATAACGTTTCCAAGATAGAGGAAGGAAAACCCGGTACGCTGGCTTTTCTTGCCAATCCCAAATACGAGCACTATGTCTACACGACACAGGCTTCAGTCGTTCTGGTAAACAAGACTTTTGAACCTGCCCATGAGTACGCCTGTACATTAATTCGTGTAGAGTCTGCTTATGATGCAATCGCGACCTTGTTGCAGATGTACGAGGATATGCGCCCGAAACCACAGGGGATAGAACAACCGTCTTATGTTAGTGAAAGTGCCACGATAGGAGAAAAGCCTTATATCGGGGCATTTGCTTATATAGGAAAAGGTGCGAAAATAGGTAATAACGTTAAAATATACCCGCAGACTTATATCGGTGACGGGGTGACCGTCGGTGACGATACAATTATCTATGCCGGGGTGAAAATCTACTCCGGTTGTGTTGTCGGGAAATCATGTATCCTGCACGCGGGAGTGGTTCTGGGTGCTGATGGATTCGGTTTTGCCCCGGAAGGCGATCATTATAAAAAGGTTCCGCAAATCGGAAACGTGGTGGTCGAGGATAACGTAGAGATTGGTGCCAATACTTGTATAGATAGGGCTACGATGGGGTCTACGCTTATTCATAAAGGCGTGAAACTGGATAATCTGGTACAGATCGCGCATAATGTTGTCGTGGGAGGTAACACGGTTATTGCCGCCCAGACGGGAATTGCCGGGACAACGAAGGTCGGAGAGAATTGCGTGTTCGGCGGACAAGTGGGACTTGTCGGTCACTTGACAATCGGGGCGGGTACTCAAATCGCGGCGCAGAGCGGTATCACTTCCAATATCCCGGAGAAATCCGTGTTGCGCGGTTCGCCTGCTTTTGATTACCCGAAATATCAGAAATGCTACGTGATGTTCCGGAAATTGCCGGAAATGTACGGGCTATTGAGAGATTTAGAGAAAGAAGTTGCAAATTTAAAGTCAAAATAGAAATGTCAGTAAAGCAAAGAACTTTGAAGAGTGAATTCTCTTTGAGCGGAAAAGGCTTGCATACCGGTAAAATGGTAACGGCTACTTTTAAGCCGGCGGAAGAGAACTTTGGGTACAAAATACATCGGGTAGATTTGGAAGGAGCCCCTGAAATTCCCGCTTTGGCTGAATATATTAAATTGATGGATCGTGCCAGCTGTCTGGAAAAAGACGGGATTTGCGTGTTCACGATGGAACA
This sequence comes from Butyricimonas hominis, assembly GCF_014287455.1. Lineage (NCBI taxonomy): Bacteria > Pseudomonadati > Bacteroidota > Bacteroidia > Bacteroidales > Odoribacteraceae > Butyricimonas > Butyricimonas hominis. The sequence goes on along the minus strand of NZ_JACOOH010000001.1, from coordinate 383,874 downwards.
TGCCATGGCTGCTCTTTACGGTTGTGGTATTGATAATTGCCTGATCGAGTTGAACGGGGAGGAATTCCCGATACTGGACGGGAGTTCAAAATATTTCGTGGAAGCCATTGAAAAAACCGGAATCGAGGAACAATCGGCAGAACGGAGATATTTCGTGGTGAAGGAACAAATGGAATATTGCAGTGAAGACGGGCAAACCAAATTGACCTTGTTACCGGATACGGATTATAACGTGAATCTGGTGGTGGCTTACGATTCTCCTTATTTACAGATGCAATACGCGGCCTATTCCGACAAGACGACGGATTTTGCCAAGGAGATAGCTCCTTGCCGTACTTTCGTGTTTTTGCGGGAATTGGAGATGTTGTTAAAACATAACTTGATAAAGGGAGGAGATTTGGATAACGCTATCGTGATTGTAGACCGGGAAATCTCTCAGTCAGAGGTAGATCATTTGGCGAAATTATTCAATCATGATTCCATAGAGGTAAAACAAGGAGTGTTGAATAACTTGACCTTGTATTTCGATAACGAGCCGGCTCGTCATAAATTATTGGATGTCATCGGGGATTTGGCATTATGCGGACGTTTTATCAAAGGACGCGTTATAGCTGAAAGACCGGGACATAAGGCAAACACGACGATGGCTCGGAAAATGTATAAAGCGATAGCACAAGCGGAACGCGAGGATGTTCGTCCGGATGTGGATACGGATTCCGAGCCTATGATGGATGTGAACAAAGTACGTGCTTTGTTGCCTCACCGTCCTCCTTTCTTGTTGGTGGACAAGATTTACGAGGTAACGGATGATATCGTGATCGGTTGCAAGAACGTGACCATGAACGAACCTTTCTTCGTGGGACACTTCCCGGAAGAACCTGTTATGCCGGGCGTGCTGATCGTGGAAGCCATGGCACAATGTGGAGGTATCCTTGTATTGAATCAAGTGGAAGACCCGGAGAATTATTCCACTTATTTCGTAAAAATTGATGGAATTAAATTCCGTCGTAAAGTAGTTCCGGGAGATACTTTAGTGTTCAAATTAGTCAAGATTGCTCCCATACGGCGCGGTATCGTGACGATGAGGGGATATGCTTTCGTTGGTAAAAATTTAGTTTGTGAAGTAGGAGAATTTATGGCGCAAGTTGCAAAAACCAAGAAGGATTAGTAAACTTGCACCCGCTAAAATGAAAATAATATATACTATTAAATAAAAAACGAATGAAACAACCGTTAGCTTATGTTCATCCTGAAGCACAAATTGCTGATAACGTGGTGATTGATCCGTTCGTGACAATCGACAAAAATGTTATCATCGAGGAAGGAACAAGGATTGGCTCGAATGTTACTATTCTGGAAGGGGCACATATCGGGAAGAATTGCAAGATATTTCCGGGTGCTGTTATTTCCGCTATTCCCCAAGACTTGAAGTTTAGAGGGGAAAAATCAATTGTCGTTATTGGAGATAACACAACCATACGTGAATGTGTTACTGTAAATAGAGGTACTGCCGCGAAGGGCATTACCCAAATTGGTAATAATTGTTTGATAATGGCTTACGCGCATGTGGCGCACGATTGTCGAATTGGAAATAATTGTATTGTAACGAATGCCTGCCAGTTGGCCGGAGAGGTTGAAATGGACGATTTCGCTATTCTGGGCGGAATGAGTGCCGTGCATCAATTCGTGCATATCGGACGTCACGTGATGATTTCCGGTGGCTCATTGATCGGAAAAGATGTGCCCCCGTACGTGAAAGCCGGAAGAGTACCATTGTCTTATGCCGGTGTAAACTCTATCGGGTTACGTCGCCGCGAGTTCTCCAACGAGAAAATCAATGAGATTCAAGACATCTATCGGATTCTTTTCCAGTCCGGTCTGAATAATACAGACGCTATCGAACGGATTGAGGCAGAAATGCCGGCATCAAAAGAGCGTGATGAAATCATCATGTTCGTGCGGAATAGCAAACGGGGTATCATGAAGGGATATATGGGATAGCCTTATTTATAGATTAGAACAATAAAAAAGCACTTCTTGCGGGAAGTGCTTTTTTATTGTTCTAATCCTGATAATTATAATTTCGGACCTGCTGCAACCAATGCTTTTCCGGCTTCGTTGCCTTCGAACTTCTTGAAGTTCTTGATAAAGCGTTCAGACAAGTCTTTTGCTTTTGTTTCCCATTCGCTGGCGTTGCTATACGTGTCGCGAGGATCAAGGATTTTCGGGTCAACTCCCGGCAATGCGGTCGGAACTTGGAAGTTGAAGTACGGGATGTCCTTGGTCGGGGCTTTGTCGATAGAACCGTCGAGGATAGCGTCGATGATACCGCGGGTATCTTTGATAGAGATACGTTTTCCGGTTCCGTTCCATCCGGTGTTTACCAAATAGGCTTTCGCTCCTTCTTTTTCCATCTTCTTCACCAGCTCTTCCGCGTATTTGGTCGGGTGCAATGACAAGAATGCTGCACCGAAGCAAGCGGAGAAGGTCGGGGTCGGTTCGGTAATACCGCGTTCCGTACCTGCCAACTTAGCTGTGAATCCGGACAAGAAATAATATTTCGTTTGTTCCGGGGTTAAGATAGATACCGGGGGTAATACTCCGAACGCGTCAGCAGACAAGAAAATAACTTGTTTTGCAGCCGGGCCCTTGGATACCGGTTTCACGATATTCTTGATATGATAGATCGGGTAAGAAACACGGGTGTTTTCAGTAACCGATTTGTCGTTGAAGTCAATCTTCCCGTTAGCGTCTGCCGTTACGTTCTCCAGCAATGCGTCACGTTTGATAGCGTTGTAGATATCCGGTTCAGCCTCTTTGCTCAGGTTGATAACCTTGGCGTAGCATCCGCCTTCGTAGTTGAACACGCCTTCGTCGTCCCATCCGTGCTCGTCGTCACCGATCAAAAGACGTTTCGGGTCGGTAGACAAGGTAGTTTTACCCGTACCGGACAAACCGAAGAAGATAGCGGTATTCTTACCGTTCATATCCGTGTTGGCGGAGCAGTGCATGGAAGCGATGCCGCGCAACGGGTTCAAGTAGTTCATGATAGAGAAGATACCTTTCTTCATTTCACCACCGTACCAAGTGTTCAAGATAACTTGTTCTTTGGTCTTTAAGTTGAAAACGGTAGCGGTTTCCGAATTTAATCCTAATTCTTTGAAGTTATCCACTTTTGCTTTAGCGGCATTGAAAGAAACGAAATCGGGTTCACCGTAGTTTGCCAATTCCTCCTCTGTCGGGCGAATGAACATGTTCTTTACAAAGTGAGCCTGCCATGCAACTTCCATGATGAAACGCACTTTCAGACGAGTACCTTCGTTAGCCCCGCAGAACGTATCCACCACGTACAATTTCTTGTTGGACAATTCTTTCACGGCTTTTGCTTTCAGGTCAGCCCATGCTTCTTCCGAGCAGGGTTTGTTGTCGTTCTTGTATTCGTCAGTCGTCCACCACACGGAGTCTGCGCTGGCTTCATTCATCACAAAGAATTTATCTTTGGGAGAACGTCCGGTATAGATACCGGTCATCACGTTCACGGCTCCGAGTTCGGTTACATATCCTTTTTCGTACCCTTCCAAAGTAGGGTCTGTTTCAGCCTTGTATAATTCTTCGTACGAGGGGTTGTGTAAGATTTCTTTTACCCCTGTAATTCCATAAATGCTTAAATCTAATTTTGCCATGGCAATAAATTTATGTTTGTAAATTAATTAATTCTTTTTTTCTGTAATCAGACCACAAAAATAGGAAACATTTTTATAAAAACAATCAAGATTCCCACTCCAGCGAGTCTTTATATATAATTAACACCTCATCTTATCCGTCCCTGTGTCGTACTGTATTTATCCTGTTGTATACCATTTGTACGTGAGGGTCGATGAATTTGTTCGGGTCGATCTCCTGTATGTAACTGTCGGTAAATACGGGATTTAATTTATTGTCTATCCGGTTTCGCCCGATAGCGGTCAGTGCTGCGCTTTGCAGGAAAGGAGAGTCGGATTGCAGGTATCCGTCTACCCGGCTTTTCAAATCTTTACCTTTTGCAAGCACCAGCGTCCCGAAATATTCGGCGATCTCGAAGCTATGACAATGCTCTAACAATTGTGTAATTTTTTCAGTAATCAAATCCTCGACGGGGAACAAAAAGCACGCGACGATTTGTTCTTCCCGTCTTCCTGTACCCCACAAGAGTTGTGCCAATTTTTGTTCTTTAGGGTAACGGGTGGCCAAATTTTTTAAAGAGAGATAACTAGCCCCGATTTGTCCTCGGGTGTCAGCCCCCACGTTCTCCATACTGTCGAGGCTTCTTCCGTTTTGCAGGCGGAAAATACGGCGGCTGATTTCCTTGAAGGTTTGTTCCGTTTCTTTGCTTATCGGGTATACTTCCATTATTCCTCGGTGTATTAATGAAAAATTCGCATCACAAAAGTAGAGATAAATAAATGATTCGGGGAAAGAAATTATATATTTTACAACATATACAAACGTTTGTGTAGAAGTTGCTTATATTAAAGTTTCTAAATGTGTTAAATATTTATTAAGATTTGGACGTGCAATCGTTCTATCACGAGATATCGCTAAATTCGTGTGGTGAAGTTGTAATATGAGTATATCAATATTTTAATAATACGAATGATGATAAAGTTTTTCACGAGTGCATTGCTTTGTTTTCTTGTTTTGACCGGTGTGTGTCAGAAGGCGAATTTCAAGCAGGCAGAGAGGTTTATGAAGATGGACGCGAAGAATCTGACCGGTTCGACGGTTGTCTATCCGAATTATTTGAAAAAGAGTGACAAATTCTGGTACTCGTACCGGAAGGCGGACGGGACACGCTATTTCTTCGTGGACCCCAAGGCAAAATCACAACGGGAGATGTTCGACCGGGATTTTATGGCGGCAGAGATCAGTAAAGTGACTCATAAACCCGTGAACAAAAGCGAACTCCCGATCACGGGCATTTCTTTCAAGGAAGATCAGAAGACGATGAAATTCATGGTTGACACGTTCCGTTTCGAGTACAATATTTACACGAAGCAACTTGTCAAAATTGATTCCGCCCGGAAGAAGCCGACTCCACCCGCTAAACCGAAAAGAACAGGATTGTTCGGGGCGTATTCTCCGGATAGTACCTATATCGTGTATGCCAAGGGACATAATTTGTACATGTTGCGCGTGAAAGATTCGGTTGAAACACAATTGACTACCGACGGGGAGTTGAAGTACTCGTATGCCGTTTCGGATTCGGATACTTCTACGTCAAGAAAGTCGGCACGTGTAACTTGGTTCGAAAATTCCGAACGTTTCTACGTGCGCCGTACTGACCGCAGGAAGATTAAATCCTTGTTTATCGTCAATTCCCTGAGCCAGCGTCCCGCGCTCAACGAGTACCAATACGTGATGGCGGGTGACGAGAACGTGCAACAGGAAGAACTTTATCTTTTCGATACCCTGAACAAGAAAGAGATCAAAGTCCCCGTGGAGAAATGGAAAGATCAGACTATTCGTTTGTTCACTCCCGGGAAGAAAGTGGAGAGTCTTTATTTCTTGCGGAAGAAAAGAACGTGTGACGAGATCGACTTCTGTCGGGTAAACCCTGAAACGGGAGAGGTTAAGGTGTTGTTTAACGAGATTAGCAAGCCTTATTTCAATAATGAATTCTTCCATTTGTCATTATTGAATGACGGGAAAGATATTATCTGGTGGTCGGAGCGTACCGGGCACGGTCATTTCTATCTTTACGACGGGGAGGGTAATTTGAAGAACGCGATATCTTCCGGCGCATGGACTTCCGGGAAGATGGTTAAGATAGATACCGTCGGGCGTACCATTTATTTCGAGGGATACGGTCAGGTGAAAGGGGAATGTCCTTATTTCGCCCGGATAAACAAGGCTCGTTTGGACGGGAACGGTCAGGTGGAGATATTGACGCCGGAGCAGGCGACTCACGAGGCGGCTTTCTCCGAGTCGGGACGCTATTTCGTGGATAATTACTCCCGTGTCGATCTGGAACCCGCGAGCGTACTGAGGGATAACAAGGGAAAGAAGATTCTCGATTTGGCTTCGCCCGATTTAACGGCTCTTTACGAGACGGGATGGCGGATGCCGGAACCGTTTACAATCAAGGCGGCGGACGGGGTAACCGATCTGTACGGTTACATGTGGAAACCGGCGGATTTCGATTCCACGAAGATGTATCCTATCATTTCGTATGTTTACCCGGGTCCCCAGACGGAAGCTATTCCCTTGAAATTTAGCGTGAAATCGGCTTATAATACCGCGTTGTCGCAAGTAGGTTTTATCGTGGTGACTTTCGGGCACCGGGGTGGCAGCCCGCTACGGGACAAGTGGTATCATACCTTTGGTTATAACAATCTTCGCGATTATCCTTTGGCGGATGATAAATTCGGGATCGAGCAATTGGCGGATAGATTCTCTTTCATCGACAAAACGAAAGTGGGTATCTTCGGTCATTCCGGCGGCGGATTTATGTCCACGGCGGCAATATGTACCTATCCGGATTTTTACACGGCGGCAGTTTCTTCCGCGGGGAACCACGATAATAATATATACAACCAGTGGTGGGGGGAAACACATCACGGGATAAGGGAAATCAAATCGTTCGAGAAAAAGACCGTGAAAGATTCCGTGACGGGAAAGGATACCACGACCACGGTGGAGAAAGTGAAATTTGAAACCCGTATTCCCACGAATATCGAGTTGGCGAAAAATCTGAAAGGTTATTTGATGCTGGTAACGGGTGACGCGGATAATAACGTGCATCCGGCGAACACCCTTCGCATGGCTGATGCCCTTTTACGTGCCGGAAAAAATTTCGATTTGGTGATATTACCCGGTCAGAGTCACGGTTTCTCTGGGATGCCGCAAGAATTTTACCAACGGAAAATGTGGTTCCATTTCGCCAAGTACCTGTTGGGTGATTTTTCTTCCGATCAGTTCCGGGAGATTGACGCTTTCATGCGATTATAAAAGAATGAGAGCCATTGGCTCTCATTCTTTTATAATCGCATTGATTTTTTCGATCAATTGTTCTGTGGTTAACTCCATTTCTTCAATTGCCATCCAAGTTACGATGTTTTCCCGGTTCGACAAGTAGAGGCGGGGGATCGTGCTATTGGCGAAAAGCGAGAAAACTTCCCGCTTGGGGTCGAGGAAGAATGGCATCGTGAATTTTTCCTTTTCCCAGTATTTGTTGACCGTAGAAACGGTTTCTTCTCTGGAAACAGCGACAAGCCTGAAATCGGGGTTCTCTTTCAATTTTTTCCATACTTCCTCGATTTTCGGTAATTCCCGTTCGCAATCCGAACAAGTGGTCACGAAGAACACGAGCAAAGTCACCTGTCCTTCCAGTTCCTCGCTGTTCAATTCTTCTCCGGCAGCGTTCTTCACGGTAAAATCCGGCAGTTTGTCACCTGCCTCAATATAGTTTTCAATTTCACCCTCTTGGTCTTTATCTTTCACGCAAGAAGAAAAGAGCAACGCGAATAACGTAAGCAATATAACAGATATAATCTTCATAATCTTGTTTCTAATTTCAGCGTGAAGATAGTGAATTACATGGAATTATAAAAATATTACGTGTTTTATGCATCGAGAAGTAAGTATATATGCATAAAAACGAAAGCGGAAATTCTTGTATGTTTGCGTGTGATAAAATAAACGATTACTTATTATGGATAAAAAAGAGAATATTTTGCGAGAGGATTTTGCTGCTGCTCCTTGTCTGGTTGCCGGGTACGAGAACTTTATGGACGGATTGCTGGACATCGTGCGTTCCGGTACGATAGACGAAACAATGGGCGAACAGGTGAAAACGTACGTGTTGGATTTCGTGAGGAATAACCCGTTGGCTGCATTTGACCGATTCGCGGATGATACGTATGTTCGCGACTATATCGGACGGGATGCCCGCACGGGATGGGAAGCTATCGTGATGTCGTGGAAGAAGGGCAATCGTACCGCCATTCACTCGCACCCGCAGTTTGCCGGGTATACCTTTGCCGACGGGGAGTTCCTTGTCGAGATATTCGAACCTTGTGAAGGGGGTATCCGTTTAGTCGATGAATTGAGAATCAATGATGTTTTAGGATTATACGCCATCGGGGAAGCCGGAAAATTCGACAATCATATCCATCGTATCACCTGTCTGAGCGATACGGCACACAGCCTGCACGTCTATTCGGACGATGCTTTAAAGGGTAAAAAATTGGATGGGGTGAAAATCTTTTACAATTGAAATTAACGAATCAACCGCGCTTGTTTATCATGATTCAGTGATTCAAGTTGACATGAGTCATTTGGTAGATAACCAGAAAATATTATTTTTGCAGGCGTGTGAAAATGTTAGTAATAAATTAATTGTATGAGTGTGACAACAAAAAAGAAAGAGAGAGTAAAGTTTAGTAAAGCGTTTTGGGTTGCCAACACGGTAGAGTTGCTGGAGCGTGCCGCCTATTACGGGGTATTTGTCGTGATCACGTTGTATTTGAGCAACGTGCTGGGTTTCACGGATATTCAGGCTGCCACGATCGCGGGAGTTTTTTCCGCTTGTTTGTATTTATTGCCGACATTTTCGGGGGCTCTTGCCGACAAGATCGGCTTCCGGAAATCAATGTTGTTGGCGTTTGCCCTGTTGTCGCTGGGGTATTTGGGGCTGGGGTTGTTCCCGAGTTTCCTGTCCACGACGGGGTTGGTTGAATACGGCTACGTGACCAAGTTCACGGGGTTGCAGGAAAGCGGTTATCGTTACGGGATTATTCCGGTTATGATACTGATTATCATCGGGGGCTCGTTTATCAAGAGCGTGATCTCCGGTACGGTAGCGAAGGAAACGGACGAGAAAAACCGTGCCCGCGGGTTCGCTATTTTTTACGGGATGGTGAATATCGGGGCGTTCTCCGGTAAAGTGCTGGTGACTCCCTTGCGGGATGCCATGGGGCACGAGGGAATGATCGTGTTGAATTATTTCTCGGCGGCGATGACTTTTCTGGCTTTGATAGCGATTTATTTGTTTTACAAGAGTGATAAACACGCCGGAGAAGGGAAAACTTTCCGGCAGATATGGACGGGTTTGGTAAAAGTGTGTTCCAACGGGCGGTTGATCGTGCTGATCTTGATTATCACCGGATTCTGGATGGTGCAACACCAGTTGTACGCCACGATGCCGAAATACGTGACGCGCTTGGCGGGAGAGGCGAGTGCCATCGGTTGGTACGCTAACGTGAACCCGCTGGTGGTCGTGTTGACCGTGAATCTGGTAACTTCATTGATGCGGAAGAAATCGGCCTTGTTCTCGATGACCTGTGGTATGTTTATCATGCCCGTTTCCGCCTTGTGCATGGCGTCCGGGAATATGCTGGGAGGCGGGGAAATCCTCGGGCTGCACCCGGTGGCGTTTATGATGATAGTGGGTATCGTGTTCCAAGGATTGGCGGAAGTGTTTATTTCACCCCGTTTTCTGGAATATTTCTCGTTACAGGCACCGAAAGGGGAGGAGGGAATGTACCTCGGTTTTAGCCATCTGCATTCCTTTTTGTCATCCATTTTCGGGTTCGGGTTGTCGGGATTCCTCTTGAGCAAGTATTGTCCCGATCGAGCTTTGTTCAGCAGCGAGGCAGAATGGGCTGCCGCTGCGGCTAACGCGCATTACATATGGTATTATTTTGCCGCTATCGCTTTGGTGTCGGCTATTGCCTTGATTATTTACGGTCGGGTGGTACGGCGCATGGATGCCCAAAAGGCTGTGGCATAAGGAATTGTTCCCAATTAGATATAAGACGTCTTCCGCTTTTGCGGGAGGCGTTTTTTGTTTTCGTGGTATTCATGGTTATGGCTTGTGTCACGGACATTTAATAGTAGTGTTTCTCTCTATTAGCTGTATAAGATAGGTTAATAATTAATATAATAGATAGTTTTACTAAATACTATCAATAAATGAATCTCAATTTATTTCCTATTCAATTCCTATTTTTTTACCTTTATAATAGGAGTTGAATGGGAGTTGAATAGGAGATGAATGGGAGTTGGTATATAGAAAGTATAACTTAGATTATATGATAATACTTTTTTCAGACTTGTCATCTTCTTGTTAATTACAGTTAATTGGCAGGTCGTGTGGAGATAAACGTGCTGCTCTTTACCGTGATTCCGATAGTGGAAACAGCTTCTTTGTTTTTTGGGTATAAGGCTGTTCACGTGTGAACAGGAATATAATTTCGCGCGGAAAGTTGTAAAAGAATGAAAATTTTTTCTACCTTTGTATTATGGACTGTGCGGAGAGCCGCTGATGATGTCCTGTTTACGATGTTGAGGTTATAATTTGCGTTTCCTTGAAGTAGGATTCAAGACGATTAGTCACGGGAAACGGGATTGCAACACTCATGTCGTTGTATTCGTATATTCTTTATGGATATATAATATAGCGGCGTGGGGTTGCTTTTTCGTGGTGGCGTTCCTACTTCACACGATTAAGTCAACCCCTTTGCCGTTATACTACAGTTCCGGGTTGACTTGTTCAGTCCGGAGTTTTTTTTGAGTTCCGGCTGGAATATAAATACTGGATAACCGGATGATTTTAGCATCAGGTTGTTTTTCAACAATGTAGACAAATTAGAAAAGAAATGGGTGCGGTTTTACATTGAACTTACAATGTTTGCAACCAGCTACTTGATCCCGTGCCCGGAAAGGGGAAAGTTAGCTCCTCCCCTTTCCTTATTTTGGAAAACGAGAGAGGGGAATAACCGGTAGGTAATACCTTGACAAGCTTAGAATACAGGAACGCGGGAGCCATACGCGACTACCACCCGCGTAAAGGGAGAAGGGTATGACGTTTTGCCCTCTCCCGTTTTTACTAACTTAAATAATGAAGTATGGAACAACAGGAAGAAAAAATCGAGATAGTCGTCAACACGCGAAAAACCAAGGAAATAAGATTTTACGTGTACGCGGACGAGTGTGTCGTGGATTGGGGTGACGGGAGCAGTGAACGTTACGCCACACCCAAGCCGGGTATCGAGGATTCGGATTACTGGCGGACACCTAAAAGACCCTATTGTGAACATTCGTACCGCGGGGTTAATCGCGTGGTCACGGTGACCGTTTCCGCCAAGCAGTTATCGGAATTCATTATCGAGCATATCCCCGTGACAAGTGTCAGGCTTCGGGATTGCGTTCATTTAGGTCATTTTTTTTGTATAGATTGCGGTCTGAGGCAATTGTACCTTGGCGATAGCCCGCGTTTATATTACCTTAAATGTTCTTGTAATAATTTGCGTAAACTGGATTTGTCGGGCTGCCCCGGTTTGATGGGGTTGGAATGTGATTGCAATTACTTGACGGAATTGAATTTGTCCCGTTGTTTCAAGTTGCACACGCTCGCCTGCCGTTTCAACAGGTTGAAAAAATTGCGGGTTGTCGAAGGGGCGGAAAAGATTCATACCGTGAAGTGTTGTTACAATGATTTGTCGGCGAAAGAATTGAACCGGTTGTTCCGGGATGTCACTTGGTTTGTGGATTTCGGCTGCATAGATTACGGTTTGAATCCCGGAGCTAGTGAGGCGAACAGGTTTTGGCTTGATGAGCATTGTTGGCATATCACGAATTGTTACATGGAGAAGAAGACGGAAAGAATATTGCAGGATGCCGGTAAATGCCGTAAGGAGAATTGATGAACTTGGTTTTGTGGAAGTGTTAATCAAGTATGATGTCAGTTTTTTAATTTTGCAGGAGAGGGAAATATAAATCCCGGGTATTGTTGCAAGAAACTTATAAACGCTTATCTTTGTCAGTACATGCTCCTGAAACTTTATTATCGATGACAGAAAAGGAGTGTTCGAAATTTTAAATGTTGAATGTCAAATAGAGTAAACTAATTTCAAGAAACTACATGATATGAAATTTGCAGGGGTAAGATTGTTAGTTAAAGACTACAAGAAATGTTTCAAGTTTTACACGGAAAAACTTGGTTTTGAACCTCTTTGGGGGGACAAGGAGAGTGGTTATGCTTCGTTCAAAGTAGCCGATGGGATAGAAGGGTTTGCTATATTTGTATCTGATGATATGGCTCCGGCGGTGGGTAACGCGGATAAAGAACAGCCCGTGGGATATCGTGAAAAATCAATGGTATCTTTTGAGGTGGAAAACGTGGAGGATGCTTATCGGGCGCTTCTATTGAAAGGAATCGAATTTGTCAATCAGCCGACCGATATGCCTGAGTGGGGAATGAGTGTGGTTCATTTTCGTGACCCGGAGGAAAATTTAATAGAGCTTTATACTCCTCTTCATGCTAAATAGGGTTATTGTTGGATTATAGAGATAAGGCGATACATTGTGTCAAGGATACGGTATTGCCAATGCAAAGAAAGCAATTTGAAGAATGTGGCTGTTGTTTAGACGAACAGTATAAACGATACGGGAATACGGAATGGCTTTTCGCGGAAATAATTGAAGAAGGACACGTTTATGAAATTGGTTACCCGGCGTGTGTTTGTCTGGAAGTGGTAAGCGGAAAAATAAAAGACGTGTCACATTGCGAATGTTCACGCCAGAGTGTATTGTATATTATCGGAAATTCGTTGCCCGATAAAAATATCAGTGTGGAAATAATTGAAACCGTTTTGGGGGGTGCGGAAAAATGTCGTTTTAAGGTAACCGTGGAGTAAGACCGGATTAGATTGACACGCCCCAAAAAAGAGTTCTTCTCTTTTAAGTTGCTATATCCCGTTGGTAACACTTTTTGTACTTTTAACGTACTACAGTTATCTTTCAATTTTTATCTTTATCTTTGCAAAGAGTAACAAATAGTTTTATGGCTGAACTTCGGGATGAAATAGTGAAAAAATCGTTACTCCAGTTTTTGAACCGGGGGTATAAAGGTACGTCTTTGAAAGATTTGGAGCAGGCGACAGGGTTGACGAAGGGGGCGTTTTATTATTATTTCAAGGATAAGAAGGAGATGCTGGAGGCCGGAATCGAACGTTATTTCAGTATCACGCGGGAGGAGAGTGACGAGGATGCGGAGCGGGTGGCGACGTTGCGGGAGTATATTGATTTGGTAATCCGGAACAAGGAGGAAGGTGCCGATTTGGCGCAGAAGTTTTTCGGGTGTTTCATTCTGGAAGTGTTGTTTTTTCAGCTTGTGCTGGAGGTGGCGCCGTTGTTTCCCGCTTTCAGGGAACGGATTTACACGTTGTCGAAAACTCGTTTGACACACTGGGAGCGCGTGATTCTGAAAGCGAAGCAAAAGGGGGAGATTCGGGAAACGCTGGATACTTCGGTGTTGGCGCGTAACTTGATGTCGGTGTCGAGCAGTATGTTGAATATTGAATTTGAGGAGCCGAATTTGCAGTATGTCTTTTCCGATATGCGGATGCAGTTCGAGCAATATTATATGTTGATAAAAAAATGAACGGAACGAGGGATACCATTATCGAGACCGCTTTCCTGTTGTTCCTCAAGAAGGGATACAAGGCGGTTACTCTCACGGATTTGGAAAGAGCCGTGGGGATGACGAGAGGTACTTTTTATTATCATTTTCTGAACAAGGAGGAGGTATTGAAGGAAGGTGTCACGAGGTATTACCGGATGTTGAATTGCCGGAGGGCGGAGGAGATTGGGCGTGTGCATTCCTTGAGGGAGTTTATTGATTTGACGATACATAATTTGCTGGAGATAGAGAATTACGGGGCAAAGCGGTTTGATAGCGATATCCCGGAGATTTTGTGCCTGTCGTTGATGGTGGAGGTGATTTCGCTTTACCCGGAGTTCAAACAGATGGTGAGTAACACGAAAAGCTCGTGGATGTCGAAGTTGGAAGGGGTGATTCTGGAGGCGAAGAAAAATAAAGAGATACGGGATGACGTGGATACGTCTATTTTGGCAAAGAATTTGCTGAATATCAGCATTGGCTTGATTCATTACGTGGTCATGCATCAAGATATAGCTTACGCTTTGTCGTCCGTGCGTTACCAGTACGAGCAGCTTTATTCGCTCGTGAAAGTGGGGTGAGATTTTTATAAAAGAACATACCGAAAAGTATAAAAACAGAGAGGATTGAAAAAGGAAAATAAAAACGATAAGGTGATGAAAAAGTTTACAGTATGTAAATTAGGAATCGGTTGGAGTGTTGTTTTTCTGTGCTTTACATTGGCAGCGAACGCGCAGCAAGTGTTAAGTTTGGAGGATTGCCGACGCTTGGCGGTGGAGAATAACAAAAAACTGAAAATTGCAGACGAGGAGGTGAAAGCGAGTGAAGCACAAAAGGCCGAGGCTTTCACGAAATATTTGCCCGGCATTGATGCTATGGGGGTGTACCTGCGTAACCAGAAAGAGATTAATCTTTTGTCGGAAGACGCGCATTTGCCCGTGGGGACTATCGGGTCGGACGGGAAGTTCACGTTTCGTCCGGATCAGTTGATGGTCGGGGCGGACGGAAAACCGGTTATGGTGAACGGGCAGTACGTGCCGAAGGATTACGCCCTTCTGCCGAAGGAGGCGATGTCCGTGGATGCCCGTAACTTGGGAATCGTGCAGGTGGGGTTGACGCAGCCGGTGTACATGGGCGGAAAGATTAGGGCGTATAACCAGATAGCGGGGTTGTCCGAGCAATTGGCGAAAAGCAAGCGTGCGCAGGAGATGCAGAACGTGATTCTGGCGACCGACGAGGCGTACTGGCAGATTATATCGCTGGTTAACCGGAAAAAGTTAGCGGACAAGTACGTGCAGACGTTGCAGAAGTTCGTGAACGATGTTGAATTGATGCACACGACGGGAGTGGCGACGAAAGCGGACGTGCTTTCGGTGCGGGTGAAGTTGAACGAGGGGGAGATGGTGCAGACGAAGGTGGATAACGGGTTGAGTTTGTCCCGGATGTTGTTGAACCAGATTTGCGGTTTGCCGACGGATACCATCGTGGCGTTGCAAGAGGAAATGACCGAAACGGAAGTGGAAATGGTGCCGGAGGAATCTCTCGAACAGGTGTATAGCCGCCGTCCGGAAGTGGCGAGCCTGCAATTTGCCTCGGATATATACAAGAAAAAGGAAAAGATCGTGCTTGCAGAGTATTTGCCGACGGTGGCACTGACGGCAAATTACTTAAGTAGTACGCCTTCTTTTTATGACGGGGTGCGTAGTAAGTTCGAGGGAATGTGGAGCGTGGGAGTGGGAATAAAAGCACCGCTCTTCCATTGGGGGGCTTCCCGCAAGAGCCTGCGGAACGCGAAAGCACAGACCAATGTTATGAATTACAAGTTGGAGGAAGCGAAGGAACAGATCGAGTTGCAGGTGAATCAAGCGGAGTTTAAGATGAAGGAGGTCGCGAAGAAGTTGAAAATGGCGGAGAAGAATCTGGAACGCGCGGAGGAGAATCTGAAGTTCGCCAACCTTGGCTTCAAAGAGGGTACGATTCCCGTGTTGAACGTGCTGGAAGCACAGACGGCATGGCTGACGGCTAATTCCGAATGGATAGACACGAGGATTGAGGCAAGGTTGTGTAAGGTTTATTTGGAAAAAGCGTATGGAATTTTGGATTTATGATTTTAGATTTTTGATTGAGAGATTATAATATATAAGGAAGTTATGAAAGAGGAAAAAAAGGTTAGCGGGAAGGTATTGATGTTCACGGGGATTGTGATTATCGTATTTTTAGTGGCTATTTTTGGATTTATATTCTGGGAGCCGGTGCCGGAGGTGATACAAGGGGAAGCGGAGGCGACGGAAGTTCGGATTTCCGGTAAGGTGCCGGGGAGAATCGAGAAGTTTCTGGTGGACGAGGGCGACCGGGTGAAGAAGGGGGACACGGTGGCGATTCTGGATAGTCCGGAGGTGTTGGCGAAGTTGAGTCAGGCACAGGCGGCGGAGGATGCAGCCCAAGCGATGAGTAATAAGGCTCAGAAAGGTGCCCGGGAGGAGCAAAAAGCGATGGCTTATCAAACTTGGAAGAAAGCACAGGCGGCTCTTGAGGTTGCCCGGAAATCGTATGAACGGGTGCAAAAGTTGTACGAGGGTGAGGTGATGTCCGCCCAGAAACGGGATGAGGCGGAAGCTAATTATAAAGCTATGCTGGCAACCGAACAGGCGGCTAAAGCCCAGTACGAAATGGCTAGAAACGGGGCGGAGAAAGAAGATAAAATGGCTGCCGAGGCTCAGGTAAACCGGGCGAAAGGGGCAGTCGAGGAGGTGAGTTCCTATATCAAGGAAACTTTTTTGGTATCCCCGATTGACGGGGAGATTTCGGAACGCTACCCGAAAGTGGGTGAGTTGGTCGGAACGGGTTCTCCGGTGATGAACGTGTTGGATTTGGAGGATATGTGGGTGGTGTTTAACGTGCGGGAGGATTTGCTCGGAGATTTGAAGATGGGTGCCGAGTTCACGGGTTATATTCCGGCGTTGGGGGATAAAGAGGTTCGTTTGAAAGTGACTTATTTGAAGAATATGGGAACTTATGCCGCTTGGCGGGCGACGAAGACAACCGGACAGTATGACGCAAAGACCTTTGAGGTGAAGGCGGTGCCGATGGAGAAGGTGGAAGGGCTGAGGCCGGGGATGAGCGTTTTAAAAAAAATTTAAAATTGAACTATGCGTGAAAATATAAAGGCGGTGGGGGCGCTGATGAAGCGGGAGATTCGGATGCTGGCAGGGCATCGGATTTACTGGTTCGTGATGGTTTTTGCCCCGCTGTTTTGTTTTTTGTTTTTCATGGATTTGTTGAAGGACGGATTGCCGAAGAAGTTGCCCGTGGCGGTCGTGGATGAGGATAACACGACGACTTCACGTTCGTTGGTGCGTTCGCTGAATGCTTTTGCCCAGACGGATGTGGTGATGCGGTCGGCGAATTTCAGTGAGGCGAGGGAGGCTTTGCAACGGGGGGATGTGTACGGGATATTTTATATCCCGGCGAACTTCCGGCGGGATGCCTCGACGGGGAGCGAACCCGTGTTGTCGTTCTACACGAATGATACCTACTTTTTGGCGGGTTCGCTGCTCTACAAGGATATGCGTATGCAGGCGAATCTGGCGAACGGGGCGGTGCAACAAACTTTATTGTTGGCACGAGGGGAGAATCAACCCGTGTTGACGGCGAAGTTGATGCCGGTGGTGTTGGATACCCACCCGTTGAATAACCCGTGGTTGAGTTACGCCATTTATCTGGCGAATTTCCTGTTGCCCGCGTTCCTGTGTATGTTCGTGATGTTTACCACGGTGTATAGTATCAGCGAGGAGATTAAGCAGAGGACTTCGAGGGAGTGGTTGAGTGTCGGGAACAACTCGATTGTCGTGGCGTTGTTGGGTAAATTGCTCCCGCAGGCGATTATTTTCACGATTATGGGTATGTTGTATCTGTCTATCCTGTACGGTTACGCTCATTTCCCGTTGAATAGCGGTTACTTCCCGATGTTTCTGGCGATGGTGTTGATGATTCTTTCGGCGCAGTGTTTCGCGTTGTTCGTGACGGGGATTAGTCGGCGCAGTCGGATAGCATTGAGTGTATGTGCCTTGTGGGGAGTGTTGTCATTCTCTATTTGCGGTTTCACGTATCCGGTACGTTCGATGCCGGAATTGGCGCAGATCGGTTCTAACCTTTTCCAGATGCGTCACTATTTTTTGATTTACGTGGATCAAGCTTTGAATGGTATACCGATGATCTATTCATGGCAGAATTACGCGGCATTGGTAGTGTTCCTGTTTTTGCCCCTGTTTATCCTGCCGAAATTGAAGTTGGATTTGTTGGAGTTTAAATATATGCCGTAAGCCGCTCCGCGGCTTACGGGTTGCAGGTTACAGGTTGCATTTGCCTGCGGTAAGTTGCAGGTTGAAATCTAAAATCATAAATCATAAATCTAAAATGGAATGATGATTTTTTGGACAGATATATATTACGTTTTCAAACGGGAGTTTTACTCGATTTTTCGGGATCATGCCGTGTTGACGTTTTTTGTGGCGTTGACGTTGGGTTACCCGATCGTGTACACGTTCATTTATAGTAACGAGATCGCACGGGAGGTGCCTGTTGCCGTGGTCGATCATTCGAAGTCGGCGGCGAGTCGGGAGTTTATCCGGAACTGGGACGCGACGGCAAGCGTGGATGTCGTGGCACGTTGTGCGGATATGGAAGAGGCGAAGATTTTGATGTATAAAAAAGATATTTACGGGGTTCTGGAGATACCGGAGGATTTTAGCAAGAATATAGCTCTCGGGGAGCAGGCGCACGTGTCGCTGTTCTGTGATATGGGGGCTTTGTTGAATTACAAGGCTTTGCTTATGGCGGCAACGGATGTGGCTTTGCAAATGAGTAAGGATATCCAGATACGGGGTATGGAGTATGCCACGAAGATAACGGAAGAGATTAAAGCGTCGCCCGTGAAGATTCAGGATGTGAAGTTGTTTAATCCGCAGGGTGGTTTTACTTCTTTCCTGATTCCGGCGGTATTGATTCTGGTGATTCAACAATCTTTGTTGCTGGGAGTGGGAACGATTGCCGGGACGGAACGGGACAGGCGTCGCAAAAGAAGCCAGTTGCCCGTGGGATGTCATTTCTGTCGTCCCGCGCGGGTAGTGTTGGGTAAGGCGTTCGCTTATCTCCCAGTTTATTTTGTCATGGGGTATTGGGTATTTTTTATCGTGCCCCGTTTGTTTGGGATGACACAGATCGGGGAACGGGGGGAATTGATGTTGTTTTTGTTCCCGTTCTTGTTGGCGTGTGTCTTTTTCGCGATCGCGATGTCATTCTTGAGCCGGGAACGGGAAATGCCGTTTCTGATATTTGTATTCACGTCGGTACCGTTGATGTTTATTTCGGGGATCTCGTGGCCGAAGTCGGCTATCCCGGAGTATTGGGTATGGTTCGGCAAGTTGTTTCCCTCGTCGTTCGGGATAGACGGTTTCGTGAAAATTAATAACACGGGTGCCACCTTGTCAGAGGTATTGCCGGAGTTCTGGGGATTGTGGATTTTAGTGGCGGTTTATTTTATTGTGGCATGTTTGTTGTATAAAATAGAGTATAGAAAGCTAAAAAATAAAAAAGATTTAGTGGTTTCGTAACCGGGACAGAAAGATACTGAATCTGAATGTTTAAATGAAAAGATGATGAAAGGTGTTGTGCTTCCCCTGCTGGGGATCGTTTTATTGTTGTGTGCTTGCGGGAATAATAAGTCCGGGCAAGAGCGTACGAGAGCAACGGTGAAAGCCGATACGGTGAGAGATTACCGGGGAGAATTGTCTGTTGTTTATCCGGGGAAGGTTAAGGCTGCCTCGGAGGTGAAATTGTCATTTCGGGTAGCGGGTCCTATAAAAAACGTGTTCCCGGAGGTGGGGGCATTCGTGAAAAAAGGTCAGTTGCTTGCGCGGATAGACCCTCGGGATTACGAGATACAGTTGTCGGCGACCGAGGCGGAGTATAAGCAGGTGAAGGAGGAAGCCGGGCGGGTGATGGAACTGTACCGGCGGGGAAGTGTTCCCGTGAATGACTATGACAAGGCGGTGTCGGGAATCAACCAGATTACGGCGAAGTATAACGCGCATAAAAACGCGTTGGAGGATACGCGTCTGACGGCTCCTTTTGACGGGTATGTACAGCATAAATATTATGACGCGCATGAAACGGTAGCGGCGGGTTATCCGGTAGTGTCGATGATTAACAGTAATTATTTTGACGTGGAGATTGATATTCCGTCAAGTGATTTTGTACGGCAGGATCAGTTTAAGGAGTTTTTTTGCACGATAGATGTATTTCCGGGAAAGGAGTTTCCTCTTGAATTGATAGAAATCACGAGAAAGGCTAATTTGAATCAGCTTTACCGGATGCGGTTGCGTCTGAAGCCGGTGGAGGGGTTGGATATTGCTGCCGGAATGAGCGTGAACGTGACGATAAGTTATAATCCTAACATGGATGCACTGGTGATTATGCCGTTGTCCGCGATCTTCGAGGATAACGGACAGGCTTCCGTGTGGGTGTATAATCCGGGGAAACAGGCCGTGGAGAAACGTCCCGTGCTGTTGAAGAAGTTATTGAGGACGGGTGAAGTGATCGTTTCCGAGGGATTGGTTCCCGGTGAGATTGTCGTTTCGGCAGGTGTGCATAGTTTGAAGGAGGGGATGCAGGTGGAGTTGTTGAAGCCGGTATCGAAGACGAACGTGGGGGGACTGCTTTAATTTTAGATTTTAAATTTTAGATTTAAGATTCGGCAGCTATGCTGCCGTGAACAAAGCGTCCCGCGGTGCCCATTGACCTTATAAACTTTATGGACTTTATAAACTTTATGAACTTTAAACGTTGCGAAGCAACAAAATATGATGAATCTCGCGGAATATGCATTGAATAATAAGGCGCTGGTGAAGTTTTTTATCGCCGTGCTGGTGATTGGGGGTATTTTTGCTTTTATCTCGATGAGTAAGCTGGAAGACCCGGAAATCAAGGTGAAACAAGCTATGGTGGTGACGGTTTACCCGGGGGCTTCGGCGCATCAGGTGGAATTGGAAGTGACGGACGTGTTGGAAAAATCCATCCGTTCGATGGGGGCTATCGGTAGTATAGAGTCGAAGTCGATGGCTGATTTGTCGATGATTACGGTGGAGTTGGAGAGTACCGTGGGACCGGATGAGTTGGAACAGAAATGGGATATTTTGCGCCGCAAGGTTACTAATGCGCAGGCGCAATTGCCGGATGGGGCACGGGCTTCCGTGGTGATGGACGATTTCGGTGACGTGTACGGGATGTTTTACGCGATTACGACGGACGGTATCGGTGACGAGGAATTGTTGGACTATGCCCAACTGGTGAAACGTGAATTGCAGGAAGTGGAAGGTGTGCGTCGGGTGGAGATTTACGGGAACCGGACGGCGTGTATCAATATAGAGATTTTGCAGGATAGAATGGCAAATCTCGGAGTGCATCCGATGGAGGTGCTTGCCACGTTGAATAACCAGAACAAGACGGTGTATCCCGGTTATTTTAACAGCGGGGATCAGCGTTTGCGGGTGGCGGTCAATGATAGTTATCATTCGGTAGAGGATATAAAGAATCTGATTATACAGGGACACGAGGACGATCAGTTGCGCTTGCGGGATATTGCCAGCGTGACGGAAGGATACGAGGAACCTTCCCGCAACGAGATGCGCTATGACGGGAAACGGGCTTTCGGGCTTGCCGTGTCCATGGAGAAAGGCGGGAATATCGTGAGTCTGGGAAAGAAGGTGGATCGGGAACTGGAACAACTGAAAGAATCGAGGATTCCCACGGGTGTTGAGTTTCACAAGGTGTTTTTTCAGCCGGACAGGGTGAATGACGCGATAAGCGTGTTTATGGTTAACCTGATCGAGTCGGTGGTTATCGTGATTCTGGTGCTGATGCTGACGATGGGATTCCGGAGCGGTGTGATTATCGGTACCGGGTTGGTGATTATCGTGCTAGGTTCTTTCGTGGTGCTTTATTTGTTTGACGGGACGTTGCAACGGGTGTCGTTGGGTTCTTTGATCGTGGCGATGGGGATGCTGGTGGATAATGCAATCGTGATTGTAGACGGTATCCTTGTCGATCTGGAACGGGGGGTGAAGCGTCCGGCGGCGTTGACGAATATAGCGAAGAAGACGGCAATGCCTTTGTTGGGAGCCACGTTGATAGCGATACTGGCGTTTTTCCCGATATTTATATCCCCGGATACGACGGGGGAATACGTGCGGGATTTGTTTATCGTGCTGGCGGTGTCGTTGTTGTTGAGTTGGGTGCTGGCATTGACGCATATACCGATTCACGCGGATCATTCTTTGAAGGTAAAAGCCAAGAAGAGCGGAGAGCAGTTGTATGACAGTAAGATATATCGTTTGTTCCGGCAATTCCTTTCTTTTATGCTTTGGCACAAGTCGATGGCTATCGGGGTGGTTGTGGTGTTGCTGGCGATCACGGCTTTCCTGTACCGGTATATCCCGCAAGGATTTTTCCCGGATTTGAGTTACACGCAGTTATATATAGAATTCAAGATGCCGGAGGGCACGAGAGTGGAGCGGGTGGAATCCGATTTGGCGGAGGTCGAGGACTATTTGATGAACCGCCCCGAGGTGACACACGTGACGACGAGTATCGGGGGTACTCCTGCCCGCTACAATCTGGTACGGTCTATTGCCGAACCGTCGATGAGTTACGGGGAGTTGATCGTGGATTACACAACCCCGGAGGCGTTGAAAGAAACGATGGAGGAGATACAGGATTATCTCACGGCGAATTATCCGGACGCTTACGTGCGGATGAAGCGGTATAACCTGATGTACAAGAAATACCCGATAGAGTTGATGTTCACGGGACCTGATCCGGCGGTGTTGAAGGAGTTGACGGAGAAGGCGGAGCAGATCATGCGGGATGAACCCGCGGTGATGCTGGTGACGAATGATTGGGAGCCGATGACGCCGACTCTGATGGTGAATTATTACCAGCCTATTGCCCGAGCGATTGGTCTTTCCCGTTCGGACGTGGGACTTTCCATGCTTTCCGCCACGGATGGAATGCCTATCGGCTCGTATTACGAGGGGGTGCATGCCAAACCGATTTATCTGAAGAGTCTGGATAGTAAGGGCGAGAAGGTGGAAGCCTTGGATAATATTCCCGTGTGGAGTATGTTGCCCTCGACTGCCGCTTTGAATGAAGAAACGCTGAAAGGTTTGTTGATGGGGACGACTTCGGGAGAAGATTTGTTGTCACAGACGATCGGTTCGATTCCGTTGAATCAAGCTACGCGGGGAATCACGATGAAGTGGGAAGATCCCGTGGTGCGTCGCTATAACGGGCAGCGTGCTTTGCGGGCGCAATGTAATAATGCCCCCGGGTATACAGCCGAGAGTGCCCGGAAGCTATTGCTGTCGAAAATCGACACGATAGCGTTGCCGGAAGGTTATGCCATGCAATGGTTGGGAGAACATAAGGCGAGCGGGGATTCCATGCGTTACTTGTTTGCCAATATCCCGCTGGCGGTAATTTTGATGATCGCTATATTGATCATGTTATTCAAGGATTTCAAGAAACCCGTCATTATATTCTGTTGTTTGCCTTTGGCGGCAATCGGTATCGTTTTGGGAATGTTGATCAGTGGCAAGGAATTTGGTTTCGTGGCGATAGTCGGGGCGTTGGGGTTGATCGGTATGATGATTAAGAACGGGGTGGTGCTGTTGGATGAGATCGGGTTGCAAATTGCTTCCGGGAAGGATCAGACACAGGCATTGCTCGATTCGTCTTCTTCTCGTTTCCGTCCGGTGATGATGGCGTCGTTGACCACGATTCTGGGAATGGTACCGTTGCTGGGTGATGATATGTTCGGCTCGATGGCGGTGACGATTATGGGCGGTTTGTTGGTGGGGACGGTGATCACGCTGGTGTTTATCCCCGTGTTGTATGCCGTATTTTTCAAGGATAAAAAAGTAACAGGTAAAGAGTTATGAGATACGCGTTAGTAATATTGTTGTCGGTTGCCTGTAGTTCGGTTTTCGGACAGGTACATCTGGATTTGAAGAAATGCCGGGAAATGGCATTGGAGAGCAGCAAGAAAATGGCTATTGCCGTGAAGCAAGAGGAAAAGGCGGAAGCGGACAAGAAGTCATATCGAGCCAATTTCTTGCCTAAAATCTCGGCGACGGGCTTGTATGCTTACATGCAGAAAAAGACTTCGTTCACGATTGACGGGGGGTATTTGCCGACATTTGTGCCTCAATTGGACGGGACGTTGAAGCCGAATTATTTGTTGAACCCGTTGACGAACGAGCCGTTGATTGGACCGGACGGGAACCCGATATTTAATCAATACGCTTTTATGCCGGATATTGATTTGGAATTAGGCTTGCGGGGGGCGTATTCGGCGGGAGTGATGTTGGAACAACCCGTTTACATGGGTGGAAAGGTACGTTCTGCTTATCGTATGGCTTCTATCGGTAAAGAAATGGCAGAGATTAATAAAGAGTACAGTCGGGCGGAAGTGATTACCGAGGCGGACGAGGCGTACTGGCAATATTTGCGGGTGGTGGAGTTGGTGGCTTCCGCCGGGAAATATAAATTGGTGGTATCCGAGCTGGTGCGCAACCTGACGGATGCTTTTGAAACGGGGATGGCTTCCCGTAACGATTTGCTGAAAGCACAGGTGCGTCTGAATGAGGCGGAGTTAATGTTGCAAAAGGCGGAGAACGGGAGAGCTTTGTCGGGTATGAATCTTTGTCGGGTGATAGGCATAGATCTTCATTCCGCGTTGCTGGTGAATGATTCTTTGCAGGAGAACGTGACGCCGGGGGTATTGGACAGCAATGAAGGGGTGGAAGGACGCCCGGAATATAATTTGTTGGAAAAAGAGGTCGAGTTGAAGAGCAGGGAGGTTGCCTTGACACGTTCCGATTTCCTGCCTGAATTAGGGGTATCCGCATCATACGGGTATCACGGGGGTATCTCGTTAAACGGGAAGTCCACGGATGTTTCTTCTTTTTCCGCGATAGCGTCATTGAAGATTCCTATATACAATTGGGGTGAAGGAAGAGGTAAAATCAAGGCGATGAAGGCAGAAGAGGAGATGAGCCGATTGAAAAAAGAGGAGATGACTCAATTGATGTTGCTGGAAATAGCCCGTGCCCGTTATAATATCGAGGATGCCCGAACGAGGGTGACTCTGACTCGCAAGTCTTTGAGTCAAGCGGAAGAAAACCTGACCGTGAGCAAAAACCAGTACGAGGTGGGAATGGAAACGATTACCAATTATCTGGAAGCACAAGCCCAATGGCAGAAGGCGTGGAGCGATTGGATCGATGCCAAGGCCGAATTGAGATTGAGTGAAACGAAATATCTGAAGGCGACGGGAAGACTGAACTGATTTTGGATTGAATGATTCCGTGATTCGGTGATTGCTGACAGCCGTGTAAGGGGAAAGTAACGTGTGATCATGCAAGAAGAGTACATCGTGATTTATGAAGAAAGATGCTCATTTACTTGCAATTGTATTTTATTCTTCCTATCATTGTGAAAACGTGCGCGAAGCCCTTGACTAATAAGAACTTTTAAATGCTGTCATCATGAATCTTCACAATTTGAGAACGGTTGCCGCTTACAACTCTAGGCTATTGCTGCGGAGTTGGTTGTTTCGGATCTTCTTTTTACTGACGTTCTGTTGTATTATTTTATACCAAATATTGATTCAGTCGAATCTTTTTATGCTATCGAATAGCGGGTTAATTAGCCTGTCTTCGTTTTTCCCTTACATGAATGCTTATTTGTTCGCGGGATTGCAGGCTATTCCGTTGATATTTCTGGCGGGAATGTTTCTGACGAAGGAGAGGAAGCTGGATTCGATGGACACGATCTATTATCGTCCGGAGAGTAATGCCGAGTATGTACTGGGTATGGCTACCGGGTTCGCGGGGGTGTTTATCGTGATGGCGATTGTATCTTTGTTTTTCGGTTCTTTGCTGCATCTTTTTGCCAGTAGCTCCCCGATGAACGTGTGGATATATTTGTTTTATCTGGTTACTTTGATTATTCCGGCATTGATTTTCATGGTTGGACTCTCTTTCTTTATCCATACTTGGGTACGTAATCAGGCTTTGAGTATTTTACTCCTTTTGATGGTTGTCGGATTTACGATTTTTTATGCCGGGGGCATGGGACAAGGTGTTTTCGACCCGTTCGGACATAGCTTGCCGAATACTTTCTCGAGCGTGACGGGACATTCGGATTTGACCGGTTATCTTTTACAGCGGTTGTGTTGGTTGCTTGTCGGTTTCGGTTTTCTCGGATTCACGGTGTGTTTATTCAAGCGACTTTCCAATCGTCCGGTGAACCGGGTACGCGTGATGGGATTTTCTATTGCTTGCATGATAGCGGGTGTTATGGCGGGAGGTCTTGTTTATTCTTTTCACTCCCAAAAAATCTCCGTGAGAAAGGTTTACACGGAGACTTACAATAAATATAATAACGTGCCGAAAGGCAGCGTGACACGTCATGATATACGTTTCGAACAACAAGGTGATGAAATGAGCGCGAAAAGTACTCTATTGATACAGAACCGTACACGGGAAACATTACCGGAGATTATTCTTTATTTGAACCCGGATTTGGAGGTGCTTTCGATCAAGGGGGATTCGGATTTATCGTTCGAGCGGGAGCGACAAGTGATTCGGGTACGAAGGGAATTACAACCTGACGAGGAGATCGTGCTGACGGTAGTGTACCGGGGTGGAATAGACGAGCGGATATGTTACTTGGGAGTGCCTGATGATATCGTGTTCGAGCAGGAAAGTAATGCTTATTTGAAATGCCGTTACGGAAAGAGGTTCATGTTTTTGGATAAGAATTTCACTTTTCTGACACCGGAATGTCTGTGGTATCCGACAACGACACCGCCCGTGAATCCGGCTCACCCGTATGACGTATCCCCGGAGTTCACGTTCTATTCGTTGCAAATATCGAACCCGGGCGAACGGACGGTTATTGCACAAGGGGATGAGGAAAAAACGGATAACGGGTTACATTTCACGAATCACCTTCCATTGCCGGGAATTTCACTTTGTATCGGCGGTTACGAGAAAAGGGAGATAACCGTTGATTCCGTGCGATATGAACTTTATCTTTTCAAAGGGCATGATGATATTTTGAGGGGCTTGGAGGCGTTGTCTGATTCATTGCCCGGGTTAATCCGGGAGATGCGGGAAACTGTCGAGTATCAGATGCGTCATTCTTATCTTTATTCCGGTTTGAAGTTGATTGAAACGCCGATAACTTTAGCGAGTTTTTTCCGGCAGGAAAAAGGGACGAGTGAATATATCCAACCCGAGATGGTCTTTCTGCCGGAACGGGGAGTCGGGGTTTGGTCTGATCACAAGGCGGTAATGGAAAGGACAATGAAGGTGATAGCTTCCGTTGCAGGTTTTGATAATATGTCCGAAATGGACAGACTCCGGCAAATGGTTCATGGGAGTTTGACTAATTTATTGACAAGTGCCACGACCATGAATTATGATCGGGGGCAGATACTTATGCGGTGGTTTGGTCCTTCGGCAATCAAGAATGTGGCAGGAAACAATCTTTCGACACGCAACAGTTTGTATTATGCCGCTTCTATGTTTTACGATTATTCGCTTTGTTTCCGGTCAGGTGATTATTCGATTATTAACGCGGTATTATTGAACATATTAAAGAGTCGCTCACGAGATTATTCCGGCCAGATGGCGGAAGAACGTGCTCTGAATTACCTTTCTTCTCATAGTTTTGAAGAGGCTTTCCATGACGGAGAACTTGATCCGGTTGTTTTGTTTCGTGTATTACGGATGAAATCAAAAGAGCTGGTCAGGAGATTGGCTTTAGGAGATATGACAGAAGAGCAGGTCGTCGATTTCTTGGATGGATATATCGCGACACATCGTTTCCAAAAGATTGATTTCGACCAGTTTGATGAAACCTTTGCACGGGAATTCGGCGTCCGTTGGCGGGATGTATTGCCTTCTTGGTACACGAATAAGCGATTGCCTGAATTTTGGATAAAAGATTTTAAAGCGGCGTCCGTGGGTGCAGATAAAGAAAAGGCGGATGAGATGAATAGAATTTTATCTCTTATAGGTAATGGAAGCGTGTATATAGATGGATTGAGCGGCAGTGCCTCGAGGGTGCGTCTTACTATTTTTAATGATAGTGATGTGGACGGGGTGGTATCTATCGAAGCCCGGAAGACAGAGGGGCGTCCCTCTTCCGGCGGTTCCGCTTGGAATTTCGGAAGAAGAATGGAAGAGTCTACCATCACTCGTAATTATTTGATAAAAGCAAAGAGCGGGAAGGAGATCGTGACTAATTTTGACGAGGGTATGATTACTTTGAATACTAATCTTTCTTTGAATATTCCGACAACTCTGAGTGGAGAGAGAGGGGGTACGACAGATGATAAAACCGGCGATAACGAGAGAGAGCTCGGGCGCTCTTATTTTCTCCTCGGTGAAAACGTGACCGTGGTAGATAACGAGGAAGAGGGTTTCCGTATTGTACAGTCTTCATCCAAGAAGCGGTTACGCGATTTGTTCGCCAAGGAGCCGGAGAGTAAATATCTGCGCCAGAATAGGTCGATACAGCTCATGGATGGAGTGGAAGTACGACCGGGATACGTACAAAATGAGAGTGCCTACGGGCTTTCCAAACGTACTCATGCCTTTATGATGCAAGGCGGGGGTGCAAGTATGGAGTGGGTTACCCGGATCGAAAAGGAGGGCGAATATGATGTTTATGCTTATATTCCGCCAAAGATGAGTGCTTATAGAGTCGATAAGGAAAAGCAGGGAAAAGGTATAACCGCCGGTTTTTCCATGGTGACCGCATTTTCGACAACAGAGAGTGATGCGGGATTTAGGCAATATTATACCTTGACAAATGGCAATGAGGAAAAAGAGGTTGTCGGGGAGTGTGACGGGACATTCGGTTGGATATTATTAGGACGATACCGGCTTTCTCCGGGCGAATGTAAAGTCGTGCTGACTGACGAGGGGGAGGCGGATCAGGTGCTTTTAGGTGATGCCGTCAAGTGGGAATATATAGAGGATAAATGATTTTATAGAAACTTTAACACGGGCTTTTGAGTATATATAGTCGATTTAAATGACATATATATGAACAAGACAGTGTTTTCGGTATTGAAATGGGCTTCCGTGTCGGGACTTTTGTTGCTCGTATTTTCCTGCCGTAGGGCTACGCCCGGTTTGGAGATAGCGCAACTGGTAAAGACAGCGGAGGTGCAGAAGTATGAAGGGGAGAGTAGTACGACTTTTCCGGGGAAGATAAAAGCGGCTTCCGACGTGCAGCTGGCTTTCCGGGTAGCGGGTCCTATTTTACGTTTCAACACAGAGGTGGGAGAGTATGTGCGGAAGGGACAAGTGCTGGCAGAGATAGACCCTAGGGATTACAAGTTGCAGTATGACGCCACGAAGGCGGAGTACGAGCAGGTGACGGGAGAATCGGATCGGGTGATCGAGTTGTATCACCGGAAAAGTGTCCCTGTAAATGATTATGACAAGGCGGTTGCAGCGAAGCAACGAATTGCGGCATTGTATCATGCCCACTTGAATGCCTTGAATGATACGAAACTGAAAGCCCCGTTTGACGGGTATATTCAAAAGAAATTTTTCGATGCCCACGAGATCGTGAACACGGGGACTCCCGTGTTGTCCATGATTAATAATGATTACTACGAGGTAAATATAGATATACCTTCCAGTGATTTTATCCGTCGGGAGAGTTTCGAGGAATTTTATTGCGAGGCGGACGTGTACCCGGGGGTAAAGATTCCTTTGGAATTGCTGGATATGACACAACAGGCGAATTACAATCAATTGTTCAAGGTCCGTTTCCGGATGAAACCGGAGTCCGATCTGAGTCTGGCGGCAGGGATGAGCGTTAGCGTGACGATTCGTTTTACTCCCGGGCAAGCAGGTCTTGCTGTTGTTCCCATTTCTTCCCTTTTCCAGAAAGAGAATAAGTCGTATGTATGGGTGTATGACACCGCGAAAGAGGTCGTGGGGATGCATCCTGTTCAGATTGTGGAACTGCATAAGGACGGACAGGTAATTGTCGAATCCGATCTGTCGGACGGGACGGTGATTGTTTCGGCAGGAACCAATACTCTTAAAGACGGACAGAAAGTACGGCGATTGACTCCCGTGTCTTCTTCCAACGTGGGAGGACTGCTTTAATTTTAGATTTAAGGATTTTAGATTTTAGATTGAACTCCTCCGTCGGCATAGCCGCCTCCTCCTCTCTAAACAGAGGAGGAGCGGTGAATCTTACCGAAGACGGTGAGTATTTTAGTTCTCCCTCTGTTTATAGAGGGAGTCCCCGAAGGGGGAGGGAGTTTGAAATTAACTTGCAACTTGCAACCTGATAACTTGCAACGTTGCCTAGCAACAATATATTATGAACTTTACGGAATATGCATTAAAGAATAGAGCTTTTGTCTACTTCTTCGTTTTCGTTTTGGTAGTGGGGGGAATATACTCGTTTTTCACGATGAGTAAGTTGGAAGATCCGGCGATTACCGTGAAGCAGGCTATGGTGGTGACGGCCTATCCGGGGGCTTCTGCCTATCAAGTGGAGTTGGAAGTGACGGACGTACTGGAGAAAGCGATTCGTTCCATGGGCGATTTGGACCACGTGTCCTCTCGTTCGATGGACGACGTGTCGGAGATTATGGTGGAGTTGAGCAGTACGGTTCCGTTAGCGGAATTGCAGCAGAAGTGGGATATTTTACGAAGAAAAGTGATGGGTGTACAATCCCAACTCCCGGATGGTGCCCAACCGTCTATTGTTATGGATGATTTTGGGGACGTGTACGGTATGTTTTATGCCATGACGTCCGACGGTTTTGATTATCAGGAGATGTCCGACTACGCCGAACTCGTCCGGCGTTCCGTGCTGGATATTGACGGGGTGAGCAGTGTGGACGTGTACGGGGAACGGCAATCATGTATAAATGTCGAGTTCTTGGAAGACAAGATGGCAAACATGGGAGTTCACCCGGCAGAGATAATCATGACGCTCAACGGACAGAACAAAACCGTGTACTCCGGTTATTTCGACAGCGGGGAGAAACGGGTACGTGTAAACGTGAACGGGGCGTATAAGGCGATCGACGACATCCGGAACTTGCTTATTAAAGGGCACGAGGAGGATCAGATACGACTTTCGGACGTGGCGCAAATCACGAAAGGATACGTGGAACCCCAGCGGGAAGGCTTGATATATGATACTTTACCGGCAATAGCTATATCCATTGCCATGGAAACCGGGGGAAATATTCTCGAACTGGGTAAAAAAGTGGATGACAAGCTGGCAGAATTGAAACAAGAGATTATTCCGGCGGGGATAGATTTCCAGAAGGTTTTCTTTCAGCCTGCCAGAGTACGGAGTGCCATTAACGTGTTTATGGTCAATCTGATCGAATCGGTGATTATCGTGATTCTTGTCGTGATGCTTTTCATGGGTTTCCGGAGCGGATATATTATCGGGACAGGATTGGTGATCGTGGTTTTAGGATCGTTGCTCGTGTTATACATGATGCACGGTACGTTGCAGCGGGTTTCGCTCGCTTCTTTTATCGTGGCGATGGGAATGCTTGTCGATAACGCTATCGTGATAACGGACGGTATTCTGGTCGATTTGAAGAAGGGAATCCCGAAACCCGCCGCGCTGGTTAATATCACGAAGAAGACCGCTTGGCCGTTACTCGGGGCTACAACAATCGGTATCTTGACTTTCCTGCCGATATTCCTTTCTCCCGACACGACGGGCGAATACGTTCGGGATTTGTTTATCGTGCTGGCAGTTTCCCTGTGGTTGAGTTGGATTCTTGCCCTCGCTTTCGTGCCAATCCAAGCCGATCGGGCTTTGCGGGTGAAACCGGGCGAGGTGGAGGACGAGCAGAAGATGTACAGTACCCGGACGTACCGGGCGTTTCGTTCCACGCTGCAATTCTCGGTACGCCATCGGGTGTGGGTACTTGGCGGGGTGATTCTTGTACTTGCCGTCAGTGTATATTTGTTCCGATTCATACAACAGGGCTTTTTCCCCGATTTGAGTTACAATCAATTGTATATAGAATACAAGATGCCATACGGTACGAACCCTCAAACGGTGAAACGTGATCTGGCGTCGATACAAAGTTACCTTTCAAGTCAACCGGAGGTCACGACCGTAACCACGAGTCTTGGGGGAACCCCGTCACGTTACAATCTGGTACGTACGGTCGCCGAACCCGCGCTCAGTTACGGGGAGTTGATCGTGGACTTCACTTCCCCCGAAACCCTGAAAGCAAATCTCGATACCTTGCAGCGTTACCTTTCCGAGCATTACCCGGAGGCATACGTGCGGATGAAGCAGTACAACCTCATGTACATGGATTTTCCCGTGCAGTTTATGATTACGGGACCCGATCCCGCTGTGTTGAAAAGGCTTTGTGCCCAAGTGGAGGAGATCATGAAAGAGGATTCGACCACGGTATTGGTGACGAATAACTGGGGACCAACCACCCCTGTGCTTAACGTGGACTACTATCAGCCGATTGCCCGGGTGGCGAATCTTTCCCGCGAGGACGTGGGACTGGCTTTATTGGCAACGACCGACGGGTTGCCCGTGGGTTCGTATTACGAGGGAGAGCATGATTTGCCCATATATATCAAAAGTATCGGGAAGGATCGGCAACGTCCCGGAAAGTTGAATAACGTTCCGGTGTGGAGTCTGGTGCCCTCGACTAATATGTTGAATATTGAAACGGTGAAAGAACTGATGGCGGGGATGATATCTCCCGACGAAGTGATGACAGCCGTGGCGGGTTCTACCCCGTTGAATCAAGCTACAAACGGTATCACGGCCTCGTGGGAGGTTCCCGTGGTGCGCCGTTACAACGGGCAGCGTTCCATCTCGGCCGAATGTAACAATGCCCCGGGATACACGGCAAACGACGTGCGTAACAGTCTTTTGCCCAAGATCGAGCAATTGAATATCCCGCCGGGTTATTCCACGGAATGGCAGGGGGAATACCTTGCGAGTACGCAATCCAAGCAATACCTATTCAAGAATGTGCCTCTCGGCATCGTTCTCGTGTTGGCAATTCTTATTGCCTTGTTCAAGGACTTCCGTCGTCCGCTAATGATTATTCTTTGTTTGCCGCTTGCCATTACCGGGGTGGTGCTCGGGATGCTTCTGGCGGGTAAGGAATTTGGATTCGTGGCTATCGTGGGAGCCCTCGGATTGGTCGGTATGATGATCAAGAATGGCGTTGTACTTGTCGATGAGGTGGATATCCAGATTCGATCGGGGAAGGATAAAGTGCTCGCTTTACTCGATGCTTCGTCTTCCCGTTTGCGTCCGGTGTTTCTGGCGGCGATGACCACGATTCTCGGTATGATTCCCTTGATTAACGATGATATGTTCGGCTCGTTGGCGGTAACTATCATGGGTGGATTGTTTATCGGTACGGTGGTAACGCTCGTTATCCTGCCCGTGTTGTATTCTCTCTTTTTCAAGATAAAAATGGAGCGGAAAAATTAAAATCATAGTATCATGAAATATTGTATCATTATAATAATCTTTTTGGCTGCATTTCAGACGCCTCGTGCCCAGCAGAAACTGGATTTGAAGCAATGCCGGGCTATGGCGCTTGATTACAGTAAACAACTCTCCATCGCCGAGCGGCAGAAAGAGAAAGCGATTTGGACAAAGAAAGAGTACCGGGCGAACTATTATCCCCGTCTTTCTGCTTCGGGAACGTATTTCTACTATCAGAAAAAACAGGAGTACAAATTATCCGGGGGATACCTTCCCACTTATGTGCCGGACGAGAGTGGCAAGTTGCAGCCGAACGTGATCATGGGGGGTGACGGCAAACCGGTCATGGGTACTGACGGCAAGCCCCTTTTTCACGAGTATGCCTTTTTGCCCGATATCCCGATTACCCTTTCGATGAGAGGGGTATATATGGCGGGAGTGCAATTACAGCAACCGATCTTCATGGGGGGTAAAATACGGGCAGCACATCAGGCGGCTAAATTCGGTGAAGAGTTGGCGGATGAGAATATCCGGCTCAATCGTTCGGAAGTGCTTGTCGAACTGGAGCAGGCTTACTGGCAATATGTCCGTGTGCAGGAGCTGGTTTCTGTGGCTCGGAAATACAAAGAGGTCACGGGTGAACTGGTGAAAAACCTAGAGGATGCCCGTGACGCGGGTATGGCTCCGTTGAATGATGTATTGAAAGCGCAAGTGAAACACAACGATGCCTTGTTACAACTGCAACAAGCACAACACGGTCGGACGCTGGCAGGCATGAATCTGTGCCGTTTGATCGGGTTGGAGTTGAATACTTCTTTGGAATTGACCGATACTCTTTCGGGGACAATAACACCGGGTATTTTGTCATTACCGGATGAACTTAGTCAGCGTCCCGATTATAATATGCTTGAGAAACAGGTTGAAATGAAGCGTAAAGAGGTGAATGTTACCCGTTCCGATTTCCTTCCGCAAGTGGGTGTTATGGCAGGTTACAGTTACGGGGGCGGTTTAAAATTGAACGGTGATAATTCCAACTCTGCCTCTTTCAGTGCTATGGCTTCGGTTCAAATACCGATTTTCAACTGGGGGGAAGGACGTAACAAAGTGCGGGTAGCGAAAGCCGAGGAAGAGATTACCCGTTTGAATAAAGAGAGGATGAGCGAAATGATGCAACTGGAGATATCCGGTAATCGTTTTAAATTGAGCGACGCCCAGACTCGTGTAAACCTTACCCGGTCGGCTCTGGCACAGGCGGAGGAAAACTTGAAAGTTTCCCGCAACCAATATGACGTCGGCATGGAGAGTCTGACCAATCTTCTTGAGGCTCAAGCACAATGGCAACAAGCATGGAGTGACTGGGTGGATGCCAAAGCGGCTTTGAAGGTTTGTGAAACGGAGTATTTGAAATCGTTGGGAAAATTAGAGTAGTCCGTAAGGTCTATAAGGTCAAAAGTCCATAAGGTCATAGGTGTCCTTCGGACAAAATTGAAACGGCAGCTTATGCTGCTGTTGATATAGCGCCCCGCAGGGGTCCAAGACTTTTGACCTTATGGACTTTATAGACTTTATAGACTTATAAACTAAACACCATGAAAAACTTATTATTACTATTAGCGTTATTGATTGTCGGGACTGCCGTCGCGCAAGTCAAACGAATCAAAGGAACAGGGTATCTTTTAGTACAGGCACGGGATGCCAAACAATCTTTCACGAAAGTTTCCGTGCAGCGGGGAATCACGTTGTACCTCAAACAAGGTACGGAATTCGGGATCACGATTGAAGCGGATGATAATATCATCTCGTACGTGAAAACGGAAATAAAGAACGGTCAGCTAAACGTGTTCCTTGACCCTAATGTCATCATTCGTAGTTTTACCGCTATGAATGTATCCGTGGCGGCGCCCGATATAACTGATATTAACGTGGAATCGGCGGCAAGATTAATCGGAAGTTCCCCGTTGAAAGTGAATAAATTGGATATAAATGCTTCCGGGGCAGCAGTCGTGAAATTGGAAGTAGAAGGAAAAGAGTTAGACGTGGAAGCCTCTAATGCCGCTAAATTGGAATTGAAGGGAGCGGTCGATCACTTGGAACTGGAACTTTCTTCCGCTGCAACTTTAAAAGCGTGGGATTTACGGGTAACCGATTGCGAAGCGGGAGTCAGCGGGGCAGCCAAAGCAGAGGTATACGTGTCGGGCACGCTGGAAGTGCAATTATCATCGGCCGGATTGCTTGTGTATGACGGCAATCCCCGTATCACGAAAAAAGATGTAAGTGGACGGGGCGCTCTTGTCAAAAGGAAGTAAAATATCCTCCTTATACGGGACACGATCACTTGTTTTTATATTATAATGTTTTCTTGCGTCCCGTTTCCCCTCCTGTGTAAGGAGGGGTGGGGGTGGTAGTTCTATTTCGACCTATTCTCCAATTGCCTTTGTATTTCCTCAATTACAGCTTCCGTGTGATATAATATGTCTTCATTATCAAAATGTATAATTCGTATTTTGGCAATTTCTTTTAAATATTCCTCACGCTCCAAATCGTATTCTTGTCTAATGACATCTTCGTGTACTTTTCCGTCTAGTTCTATTCCTAATCGGGCGATAGGACAATAGAAATCTAAAATATATGAACCAATCCCGTGTTGTCTACGAAATTTAAATTTGTTTACTTGTTTCTTGCTTAAATACTGCCATAGTATTTTTTCGGCAAGAGTACTATTATTGCGTAATTCTTGTCGTAGAAATTTATGTTTTTTTGAGTTTTGATATGGTCGTGGAGTTGTTGTCACGAGTTTTTTTTTGGTGTATATGCTTGATAACTACCACCCCTGCCCCTCCTTGCACAGGAGGGGAAACCGCTTGGTTATTATTTTTTCCCGTGGTCTTCGAATATCACGACGGATGAAGCTTTTTCGGGAATGATCCGGTTGTATTTCTCCACGGACATACTTCTGGATTTTAGTGCTACCGGAGTTTTCCCGGGAATCAGAGCGAGAGTCGCGGCAAGCAACGGATCGTTTACATCGTCCAGTTCATACCGGTGCGGGAATGGTTCGGGTATGTATTCTTTCGGTTGAATACCTCCCCGTACGGATTCGCCGCGGCTATTCGTGTAGAGCAGGGATATCAACGTGATATTCCAACCTTGCAGGTCACTTTCCGTCGGGGTAAACGTGATACCTCCCATGTTTTTCCCGACAGTGGGAACACCAATGACATTAACTTCCATGTAAGGAGATAAAGCACTGATAAGCAATTCAGAAGCTGATGCGGTTTCTTTTCCTGTAATTACCCACAAGCGCGATAAGTTCAAGCGGGAATCGGCGGGAACCGTTTTGTCGAAACGTTCTTCCAGTTGTTCCGGTATATCTGCATATTTCTCTTGATACACGTCGTTCCATCTTTTGTGTATCAGAATTTCTTCACTTTCCACGACACTTTCCGGGGCTATAAGTGAACACAAGCGTTTAACAGCAAGCATATATCCGCCGGAATTATAGCGCAAGTCAAGAATTAATTCCTCGATACCTTCTTCTTTTAGTTTTTGGAAAACGTTGTTCAATTGAAGTAGTGAAGTGGTGTTACGGTACACGAAACTGGAATACGCGATATGACCGATCTTACGTTCCTCGTGGTCGATAACGCCGTATGCGAGTATAGGATTGATAGTGAAATTCTGTGCGGTCAGTTCTATCGTCTTGTAAGGTTCCGATACTTCATCCTCGGACAACCCGATAGATAAAACACTCTTGTAATAAAGATTTGTATAGTTTTCCGTGGTAATCTTCTTACCGTCCATTCGGGTAATCAGGTCGCCTCGTTTTATTCCTGCTTTTGCTGCCGGAGAATTGTCATACACGAAATTCACTTCGGCAATGATGTACCCCTTGTCTTCCCAAAAATTGAGATGATAACCGAATCCGTTCTCGTATCCGCTGGCATCGGCAATTTCACCGAATCCCTGTGATTTAGTGATACGTGACCATGGATCTTTCTCGTATTTCATGTTGGCGAAATAGGTTAACGGATCCAAATCTGCTTCTATCTTTTTATCCTTGACTTCATCTGCCCAGAAATACTGGTCTGTCATCTTGTCTTTCGTGAACGTGTTGATGCGCTCGTAGGTACGAGATGGGGGCGACGGTCGGACTGATGTGTCCTCGCAACCGATCAGAAGACCGATAAGAACCAGAAAGAAGCAAATTCTATACATATTTCATCGTTCTAATTACAAAACACAATATTACGGAATTTTGATGAATTTCCATGCACGAGAAAGTAAGAAAGTTTTATTGGTCTATATTTATGCATATTTATTCAATAGTCAAGCGAGGCTAATATTTTGTGATTCCCGAGAGATTCTCTGTAAAGTGTCCACGTGACGCTTGGTTGTTTTGGAAGCGTTTGATTTATAATGTCGTGCAAGAGAATTCTATTTTTCTTCAAAAAAATGGCATAAATACTTGTTCGTTTGGAATATTAATGCATATATTTGCAAACTCAATAAATAAATATGCATATAGAGAAAACGGAAAATGATTTGAATGATTTAGATTAAATTGTACGAAGATGAAGATTGAAGTATTGGTTGCGTCCGAGAAACACCTGTCATACGTGACGGCGATAAATGACGCGATTGACAACGCTGCAAAAGCGCGTGGAACAGGTATAGCAAGAAGAACGAACGAGTATATCGCCGGGAAAATCCGGGATGGCAAGGCGATTATTGCTTTGAACAGAGAAGAGTTCGTGGGCTTCTGTTATATCGAGTGCTGGGGACACCAGAAATTCGTGGCTAATTCCGGGTTGATCGTTGTACCGGCATACCGGGGATTGGGAGTGGCAAAACGCATCAAGAAAGCCGCTTTCGATTTGTCGCGAAGGCGATTCCCGCGGGCGAAATTGTTTGGTCTGACCACGGGCGAGCAAGTGATGCGTATCAATACTTCGTTGGGTTACGTGCCTGTTACTTTTGCCAAGTTGACCGATGACGAGGAGTTTTGGGCTGGTTGCAAATCATGCGTAAATTACGATATCTTACAACGGACAAATATGACAAAATGCCTTTGCACGGGAATGATTTATGATCCGGAGGTACATGCCCGTGTTCGGGATGCGGCGGGGGAAAAGAGCGGGAACCTACCCGGTAGAATCTTCCGAAAATTGCGTCGGGTGGTGAGTGTTATGCTTGCTGCTTTTAAGGCACCGGGAAATCATCCCGGTGGAAAGCAGGAATACGGGGAGTTGTTTGTCGTTTGTAAATAACAGAAAAATGAAAAAAGTTGTTTTAGCGTATAGTGGAGGATTGGATACCTCCTACTGTGTGAAATACTTGAGCGATGAACTGGGGCTTGAGGTTTACACGGCGATTGCCAACACGGGCGGGTTCTCGCCGGAAGAGTTGGTTGTGATCGAGGAAAAAGCGTACGCCCTTGGGGCGAAACGTCACGTGACGCTCGATGTAACGGGCGAATATTACGAACAGTGTATTCGCTATATGGTATTCGGGAACGTGTTGCGTAACAAAACTTATCCTGTTTCGGTAAGTTCCGAGCGGACATTTCAAGCGTTGGCAATCGTGCGATATGCCAAGGAAATCGGTGCCGATGCGTTAGCACACGGGAGTACCGGGGCGGGAAACGATCAAGTACGTTTTGATCTTTGTTTCTCGGTATTCGCTCCTGATATGGAAATTATCACGCCGACTCGTGATTTACGATTGAGCCGGGAGGACGAGATCGCTTATCTGAAAGCAAAGGGGGTGGAACGTGATTGGACAAAATTGGTTTATTCCATAAATAAAGGACTTTGGGGTACTTCCGTTGGTGGGCGGGAAACTCTGACGTCCGATCGGTCGTTGCCTGAAGAGGCTTATCCCTCGTCGTTGCAGCGGGTGGGGGAAGAGGAATTGACTCTCGCCTTTGAACAGGGGGAATTGTGTGCGGTGAACGGGAAAACGTATGCTGA
Source organism: Butyricimonas hominis (assembly GCF_014287455.1). Lineage (NCBI taxonomy): Bacteria > Pseudomonadati > Bacteroidota > Bacteroidia > Bacteroidales > Odoribacteraceae > Butyricimonas > Butyricimonas hominis. The sequence continues at coordinate 344,859 of NZ_JACOOH010000001.1, read as the reverse complement.
TAAAATCGAGGCTATCCGTGCGGTCGAAGCCTTGGCTACCCCTTGGGCTATCGGGCGGGATACGCACGTGGGCGACACGATTGTAGGGATTAAAGGTCGCGTGGGCTTCGAGGCTGCTGCACCGTTAATTATTATCAAGGCGCACGAATTACTGGAAAAACACACGTTGACGAAGTGGCAGTCGTACTGGAAGGAGCAATTGGGCAACTGGTACGGGATGTTTCTGCACGAGGCGATGTACGGGGAACCGGTGATGCGGGATATCGAGAAATTTCTGGAACACTCGCAGCGTAGCGTGTCGGGTGAAGTACGGGTATTGATGCGTCCCTATCACTTTGATTTGTTGGGATGCCATTCTCCGCATGATCTAATGAATGCTTCTTTTGCCAGATACGGGGAGGAAAACAACGCGTGGACAGCGGAAGACGTGAAGGGCTTTACCCGAATATTGTCAATGCCGTTGAGAATACACGAGGCGGTTAATAAATGAGTTTATAAAGTTTATAAGGTTCATAAAGTTACGGGTGTCTTTCGGACAAAATTAAAGCAGCAGCTTGTGTTGCCGTTGATATGGTATCTCGTGAGTTATTAAAACCTTGTAAACCTTATGAACTTTATAAACTTTATGAACTTTATAAACTGATTGTCATGATAAGAGTTGGAATAGCAGGTGCTGCCGGGTACACGGCGGGAGAGTTGATTCGGATTCTCGTGAATCATCCCGCCGTGGAATTGCGGTATTTGCAGAGTGAATCACACCGGGAAGAACCGATAGGACGGGTACATCGGGATTTGTTGTATTCAAAACAGGTTTTCACGGATTTGGATTTTGATGACATAGATGTACTTTTCCTGTGTATGGGGCATGGAGTTTCTGCCCGTTTTCTATCGGAGAACAAGATACCGCCATCCGTGAGGGTGATTGATTTGAGTAATGACTTCCGCTTACGGGCGTCGGCAGGTAATTTCGTGTACGGGTTACCGGAGTTAAATAAGGACAAGATCATGGAATGTCAACGTGTTGCAAATCCGGGTTGTTTCGCGACTGCGATAGAGTTGGCTTTGTTGCCTTTCGCGAAGAGTGGATTGTTGACAGATAGAATTACGGTCTTCGGCATAACCGGATCGACAGGTGCGGGGCAACGGCCAACAGAAGAAACGCATTACAGTAACCGGGCGCAGAACTTATCCGTGTACAAGGTTTTCACGCATCAGCATTTGGGCGAGATTCGGGAAACCTTGCAGGAGGCGGGAGCAAAAACAGAACCCGATATCGCTTTTGTGCCCGTGCGAGGATGTCATACACGGGGAATTATGGTGAACGTTGTGTTTCAAAGTAAAGCCACGTTAGAGGAATTGACAACTCTTTATAAAACGTATTATGAGCAACATCCGTTTGTACTCATGAGCGATGAGCCGGTGTCATTGAAACAAGTTGTGAACACGAATTATTGTTTTATTCATCCGGATAAAGAGGGGGATAACGTGCTCGTGACATCAATGATTGATAATCTGATAAAAGGAGCTTCCGGACAGGCGGTGCAAAATATGAACCTGATGTTCGGTTTAGACGAAATGACAGGATTACGATTGAAAGCAAATTATTTTTAATGATCAAGAAATGTTTGAAGTATATAATCTGATAAATATAGAGCCCGTCCGGGCAGAGGGAATGTATTTTTGGGATAAGGAAGGAAACAAATATCTTGACCTCTATGGCGGGCATGCCGTGATTTCCATCGGGCATACCCATCCCCGGTACGTGGCGGGAATCACGGAACAGTTGGAAAAGATCGGTTTCTATTCCAATTCGGTGGAGAATCATTTGCAAGGAGAGTTGGAGGAGAAATTGAAACACCTTTCGGGATGTATGGATTACAACCTGTTCCTCTGTAATAGTGGGGCTGAGGCGAACGAGAACGCTTTGAAACTTGCTTCGTTCGTGACCGGGCGGGCAAAGGTGCTTGCCATGCGCGGGGCTTTTCACGGGCGAACAAGTGGAGCCGTGGCGGTGACCGATAATTCCGAAATACGGGCTTCGTGGAATATGGGGCATCAAGTGAAGTTTATCCCGTTGAATGACGAGAAAGCTCTCGAACGGGAATTGGCAAGCGAAGAGTACGCGGCTGTTATCATCGAGGGAATCCAAGGTGTGGGAGGAATCCGGGTTGCGGAACCTGCTTTTTTACAATTGGCACGAGAATGTTGTAACAACCGCGGGACTTTGTTGGTACTTGACGAAATACAATCCGGGTACGGGCGGAGCGGACAATTTTTTGCACATCGCTATGCCGGGATAAAACCCGACATGATTACTATGGCTAAAGGCATGGGGAACGGATTCCCGGTGGCGGGAGTACTTGTTCACGAATGGATAGAGGCAAGGAAAGGAATACTGGGAACCACTTTCGGGGGAAATCACTTGGCGTGTGCTGCGGCCATTGCCGTGTTGGATGTGATGCAGCGTGAAAATCTGATGGAGAACGCCTTGCAGGTCGGAGAATACTTTGCCGAACAACTGAGAGGATTACCCGGGGTAATTGAAGTACGGGGAAAGGGATTGATGATAGGAGTGGATATTGATATTCCGCATATTATATTCCGTCGCCGCTTGTTGGCGAATTACAGGATTATCACGGGATACAGCGGGAAAAATACATTACGGTTACTTCCCCCGTTGTGCATGAGAAAGGAGGAAGTGGATTATTTCACGGAAAGCTTTAAAGGCAATTGAAAATTGAAAGTTGAAAATTGAAAATGAATGCGACATGAGATACAAAGTAATAAAAGTTGGCGGGGCATTGTTGGAAGACGAGGGGCGGTTGGAGCTGCTCTGTCGGAAACTGGCGAAAATAGAACCTCCTTTCATGATTGTGCATGGGGGAGGAATATTTGCCGGACAATTGGCAGAACGTTTGGGAATACCCTGCCGGATGATTGACGGGCGTCGGGTAACAGACGATGAGATGTTGCGTGTAACCGTGATGGCATACGCCGGGTGGGTGAACAAGATATTGGTAGCCCGGTTGCAGACACTTGGTGTAAACGCTTGCGGGTTATCCGGTTGCGACATGAATTTGGTGGGTGCGAAACAGAGAGTGCAAGAAGGAGTAGAATGGGGACATGTGGGAGATGTTGTACATGTAAATAGTACTGTATTGGAATTGTTGTTCCAAAGTGGGATTGTACCAGTCCTGTCACCGATCACGTGTGACGGGCAGGGAGGATTATTAAATTCCAATGCCGATGGAATCGTATCGGCTGTCGCGAAAGCCTTGTCTTCCCGCGTAGAAGTCGAATTAATCTATTGTTTCAATAAACGTGGGGTATTAAGAGATATGGAAGATGAAAATTCCGTGATTCCTCGTTTGACTCCCGTTATGTATGACAAACTCAGACAGGAAGGACGTATTTATGCTGGAATGATTCCAAAATTGGAATATTCGTTTGTTGCAATACACGCGGGAGTACAATCCGTGCGATTGGTTCATCCCGATGAATTGGATAATCCCGAGGCAGGCACTCGAATAACTGGAGAAGAATAATGGATACAAAGGAGGCAATAGAAGTATTAAAACGGATTATATCCATCCCCTCTTTTAGTGGGGAGGAGGGGCAAGTGGCAGATGTTATAACCGGAATACTGCAAAAATATAGGTTCGACGTGCATCGTCAAGGTAATAACGTGTGGAGTCGCTCGCCGGAGTTCGACGCGGCGAAACCCACGTTATTACTGGATGCACACTTGGACACGGTACGTCCCGGTGGGGCATGGGATACCGATCCGTTTGCCCCGACGGTAAGGGATGGAAAATTGTACGGCTTGGGAAGTAACGACACGGGCGGAAGTATCGTGTCCATGTTGGCAGCGTTCATCATGTTGAACAGAAAGCCACAAGCGTATAATCTGGTGTATTTGGGTTCTGCGGAAGAAGAAAACACGGGAGCCGGGGGAATGCAACGCGTATTCCCGGAATTGGGGAGAATTGATTTTGCCCTCGTGGGCGAGCCTACCGGAATGCGTCCCGCGATAGCCGAAAAAGGTCTTATGGTATTGGATTGCCATGTTGCGGGAGTATCAGGACATGCTGCACGGGAGGAAGGCGTGAATGCTATTTACGGGGCATTGCAAGATATAGAATGGTTTCGCACCTATCGTTTCGAACGGGTGTCGGAACTGTTGGGAGCGGTAAAGATGAGCGTTACGGGGATTGAGGCGGGAACGGTACATAACGTGGTTCCCGCGACTTGCCGTTTCATGGTGGACGTACGGGTAAATGAACTTTACACGAACTTACAAATACTTGATACAATCCGTCGCCACGTGAAATGCGAGGTATCCCCCCGCTCTATCTCCCTCGATTCATCATCGGTACCCGCGGAGCATCCGGTCGTTCGGCGTTGTCGGGAGTTGGGATTAGAACCCTACGGTTCGCCCACGACCTCGAATCAAGCTGTGATTCCATGCACCTCACTGAAGATTGGTCCGGGAGATAGTGCCCGTTCCCATACGGCGAATGAATATATTCGCTTGGATGAAATAGAGCGAGGAATAGAAACGTTTGTTCGAATATTGGACGGGATAATAATTGAAAATTGAAAATTGAAAATTGAAAATGAAAAGATTTCCGAAGCGAAAGACTATTCTGGCTCCTCCTCTGTTTATAGTCGCCTGCGGCGAGTTGCAGGTTGCATTTGCCTGCGGCAAGTTACAGGTTGTTTCTCTCGCATTCGAGATCGGCTTCCGGGCTCACTTGGCGGCGTAGCCGACGGAGGAGTTTAATCTAAAATCTAAAATCTAAAATTCATGCGGCTTTGGGATAAAGGATACGATATAGACAATTTTACCGAATCATTCACCATCGGGAAAGATCGGGAATTGGACGTGATGTTGGCGAAAGCTGACGTGACGGGGAGTTTGGCACATTTGGAAATGTTACATCACGTGAGTTTGGTAAGTGACGAAGAATACAGACAACTACGAAAGGCATTGATCGGTATTCATGCACGGGTGGAAAAGGGGGAGTTTGTGATAGGAGAAGGGGTTGAGGATGTACACTCGCAAATAGAATTGATGCTGGTGGAGGAATGTGGGGATGCGGGAAAAAAGATCCACACGGGACGTTCCCGGAACGATCAAGTATTACTTGATTTGAAATTGTTTTCGCGGGAAGCGATTTTCGAGACATTGGAAAGCGTGGAACGCTTGTTCCGTTTGTTGATACAGCGGGCGGAGGAAAGCAAGGATATACTGATACCGGGATACACGCATTTGCAGGTAGCGATGCCCTCTTCATTCGGGTTGTGGTTCGGCGCTTATGCCGAATCGTTGGCAGATGATTTGTTGCTCTTGAAAGCGGCGTACGATATGGTAAATACCAATCCGCTCGGGTCGGGTGCAGGCTACGGTTCGTCGATAGCCTTGAACCGGAAAATGACAACCGGGTTGTTGGGATTCGCCGATCTGGCGTATAACGTCGTGTACGCTCAGATGCAAAGAGGAAAGATGGAAAAGAACGTGTTGTTCGGGTTGGCTGCCGTGGCGACAACTTTGGGGCGGCTGGCTGCCGATGTCTGTCTGTTTGCCTGTGGAAATTTCGGTTTTCTGCATCTGCCGGATAAATACACGACAGGCTCAAGCATTATGCCGCACAAGAAAAATCCGGATATATTCGAACTGATTCGGGCGAAGTGTAATCGCTTACAATCATTGCCAACCCAAATGGCAATGTTGTGTGGGAATCTCACTTCCGGTTATTTCCGGGATATGCAATTAACGAAGGAATTATATTTACCCGCGTTCCGTGAATTGAACGATTGTCTTTTTATGGCTCATCTCGTGCTGAAAGACATGGCGTTAAAACGGGATATACTGAAAGATCCCCGCTACGGGTATATTTTTTCCGTGGAAGATGTAAACGAAATGGTGATGGCGGGAGTACCTTTTCGGGAAGCCTATCGAAAAATAGGAATGCAAGTCCAACAGGGGGAGTATCACGCGGGGACACGTGAGATTCATCACACGCACGAGGGGAGTATCGGGAATCTTTGTCTGAACAAAATAAAGGACAGGTTTGACGAAAGAATGGCCGCGTGGGATATTTCTGCTGTTCGGGAAGCTGAAAAACGCTTGTTGAAATTGTAGTCTTTTTCTACACTTTTTCCACACAATTCCCCATGGAATACATTCCACGGGGAATTGTAGTTTTATAGCATGTCATTGATAATTAGATATCTGTGTGATAGTATTACCCTGTTTACCGATATGGCATACAATTCTCTATTATAAGAGTAAAGGATTGAATGATAAAAAAGGAGGAATTATGGTAACGTATATATTTTTCATCGTGATGGCTATTTCGGGACTTTTACTACCGCACTTTTTAAGTGACCCCGAACATGAAGCGGAATAAAGAAAACTCCCCTTTATCCTAAATTGCGTTAAAAACTTTTTTCTTTAGTCGATTAAAACTATTTTCGTGTGTAAAATAATCGACGTATGGCAAAAATCTTAGTGGTTGATGATGATACGACTTTCTGTATCATGTTGAAGAATTGGTTAGGGAAACGGGGATTCGAGGTGGAGAATGCATTCTCGTACAAGGAAGCCGTGAAAAAATTGGACAAGGAGACGTTTGATCTTGTGCTGACGGATTTGCGTTTACCCGATAAGGACGGGATTGATTTGTTGCGGTTGATTAAAGAGAAAACACCCGAGACACAGGTGTTGCTAATGACAGGATACGCCGATATTCAGACAGCCGTGACGGCGATGAAGTTGGGGGCTTTTGATTACGTGGCAAAACCGGTTATCCCGGACGAAATTCTGAAGAAATTGCAGGAAGCGTTGAAGCTGGAAACGGAACCTGCCAAGCCGGTTCAGGCAAAAGTTAAAACAACGGCTTTCGCTTATATAAAAGGGGTAAGTGAGAGTGCTGATCAGCAGTACGAGTATATCCGTTTGGTGGGACCGACCATGATGACCGTTTTAATTAACGGCGAGAGCGGTACCGGTAAGGAATATATAGCCCGTCTGATTCACTTGACGAGTGCCCGGAAAGACGGGCCTTTCGTGGCAGTGGATTGCGGGGCTATCCCGAGAGATATTGCCACGAGCGAGCTTTTCGGACACGTGAAAGGTGCTTTTACGGGGGCAGCGTGTGATAAACAAGGATATTTTGTGACGGCATCCGGGGGAACGATTTTCCTCGATGAGATAGGTAATCTGCCTTATGACGTGCAGGTTCAATTGTTGCGTGCCCTTGAAGAACGCAAGGTACATCCCGTGGGAAGTAGTGTCGATGTGCCTTTTGACGTGCGTATTATTTCGGCTACAAACGAGAATTTGAAAGAAGCTGTTGCCGAAGGGCGTTTCCGGGAAGACTTATACCATCGTCTCAACGAGTTTTCCATCCAAGCTTTGCCGTTAAGAGAACGGAAAGAGGATATCATGGTATTTGCCAATCATTTCCTTGACAAGGCGAACGAAGAATTGGGTAAACAAGTGGCAGGATTTGATGATGAGGTGATGCGGATATTTAATACTTACGCTTGGCCCGGTAACCTTCGTGAATTGCGTAATATCGTGAAACGGGCAACCCTGCTTTGCCAAGGAAAATTAATCACCAAGATATGCTTGCCACCGGAATTATCACAAAAGCCTGTCGAACCGGAAAAGACGATGGGTACCCGCCGGGAGATGGAAATCGAATTAATAAAGGAAGCTCTGCAAAAGTGCCGGAATAACAAGAGCGAGGCTGCCCGGATGCTCCAAATCGACCGAAAAACCCTGTATAATAAGCTAAAAAACTATGGGTTGGAGGATTTATAGTTTGTAAAGTTTATAAGGTTTATAAAGTTCATAAAGTTTAAAAAAATCAACGAGATATTATATCAACGGCAGCTTGTGCTGCCGTTTTAATTTTGTCCGAAGGACACCCGTAACTTTATAAACTTTATGAACCTTATGAACTTTATAAACTCCGAAGCAACTGTATTACTTCATTCCCCGTTTGAACGACTTTTTTCACGGTTTCAGCTACCTGAGCTTCTTCCACTTGTTCGGGATCCATTCTCTCGAGGGAGAGTAATAGCGGTATAACTTGATTGATTGACAATTGTTTGAACATAGGCAGCATCTTGTGAGCGAGTTTCTTGACTTGTTCCATCTCGTGTTGCTGCACGTGTTCCTCAAGATGTTGGAAATTCTGGACACAATCCGAAACGAAGGATTGAATGATCTGGTTTGCGGCATCCTTATCATTGTCGGCGAAGACCATGATCATACTTAGGTCAAAAGGTGCGTTCGTGTCATGGTCTTCACCCGCGGGTGGAGCTATTTTGATGTCCCAGTCCAATAACTCGTTTACCTTGGTGTAAAGTTGTTCCGGGGTAAACGGTTTATTCAGGTAGGCAGAGAACCCGGCATCAAGGTACTCCTGCTCCTGCATGTCAGCTCGTGCCGACAGCGCGATGACAGGAAGGTCTTTTATCTTTTCCGATGCTGACTGTCTGATCTGTTTCACCAGTTCGAACCCGTCCATATCAGGCATCTGTATATCCGAGAGAACAAGGTCGTAATTCCCTTTTTCGAGTATGGACAGCGCTTCAAGAGGATGGGTGCACGTGTCGCTGCTAATACCTACTTTACGCAAAAATTCCGAATTGACGGTAAGCTGTAATTCATCATCATCCACGAGGAAGGCTTTTGTTCCCTCGTGCATAACGGGAGCGATTTGTCCCGGTTCTGTCGCGGCTGTTTCTTGCATGGGCGCTTTCACGAGAGGAAGTTTCACGGTGAATGTGCTTCCTTCCCTCTTTTTACTGTTGAGGGAGAGTTCTCCTCCTAACAGGTGTACGAGTTGCATCGTGATCGTGAGTCCCAATCCGGTTCCTTCCGCGCCGTTATTGTGCTGTGGTGTAAGTCGGGTAAATTCCTTGAAAATAAGTTCCTGTTCTTCTTCCGTCATGCCGGGACCGGAGTCTTTGATAACGATCATCAGTTGCTCGTTGTTGGTTCCGGGGCTAAAGGCGGAGAGCGAAATCTTACCTTTTTGAGTGTATTTGATGGCGTTGGAGAGGATGTTCACCACGATCTGCCTTACTTTCATGGGATCGCCCAAGAAATGTTCGTTCAGCGCGTTGCTGATATCACTCCTTAATTCTAATCCTTTTTCTCCGGCCAAGGGCAGAAAACTGTCTGCAATCTCTTGCAGGAGGCGACCGGGAGTGTACGGAACGGTATTAATCTCCATTTTGTTGGCTTCCAACTTGGAGAAATCCAGTAGGTTATTAGCCAGATGCAATATATGCTCGGCAGAGCCTTTCATGTTCCGGAGGAAATAATATTGGCGTTCCTCCAAGGGTGTATTGCTCAGTAATTCAATATACCCGATAATAGAACTTAGGGGTGATTTTATATCATGCGTAACGGTAAGCATCAACTTTTCCCGGTTGTGCAACAAACGTTCCGTGTAAGCGTTGGCGGCTTCCAGTTCCCGCCTGTATCGTTGGCTTTGGCTGATGTCATTGATGATAAGAATAACAAAAAACACCACCAGCAGGCAGGCTATGATTGCCACCCACGAGAGCGTTTGGGTAAGCTGTTCGGTGGTTGTTTGCTGCTGTTCCAAACGGATACGGGTATGCTCGATTTCCTCTTTTTCGAGGGCTTTTAATATGCGTTTCAAACGTTCCGTGATCTTTTGTCCGCTCTGTATGACAATCTTTTCCCGCTTGTAAATCTCTGCATCGATTTCTTCTTTCTCTTGCTGGTATTGACTCCACGAATCGCGGATCACGTTCATGAGTGAATCCGTGTTATTGGACATCCCGACCGTGTCCGCGAAGTAGTGGTAGGTCGTGTCCACTCTTAAAATGGAATCCCTTTTAGTACGGATGCCGAGCCACCCTTTCTTTTCTTTAATAATCTTACTGCTATCCACTGTCGCGACAATTCGATGTTTGATTTCAGGTTCTTTGCCGATAGAGTCTTTCAGAAATTCAATCTTTTCAACTGTCTTATTGTAAAAATCCTCCGGGATAGCGTATTTTTTGACATAGAGTAAATCTTTCAAATTCTGTATCCGGTCGCTCAAAAGCGCATGAACCGTGTCGATCCGCATGTTTTGTTCCTCGCTCATGGACAAATATTTCAAGGTATCCATATTATACCGGATATCTTGAATCAATTGCATATACCTGTTGAAATTCTTTTCCGAACCGGTTTGGGAAAAAGACAATCCGGTATTCTCTGCCTCGTATAGTTTTGTCAGCGTATTGCCGATGATGAATAATTTCTGTTGCATGACAATCTCGTCATTCCCTTTCTCCGTGAGAGCTATCGTCTGCTTGTAAATAAAAATGATGGCAATAGCACCGAGAAGGAGTATCAGAATATACCCCGTGATCAGTTTGAATTTGGTAAATTTAAACGGTCTTTGCATAACTATCAGTTTGTACAAAGGTATAAAAACTCCCGATAATCCGAATCGGTAATACAGGGCAAATGCGTTAAAAACGCTTTTCGCCCGGTTCATAAAGTTGAGCTTTTCAGCTCCTAAAGTTTATAAAGTTCATAAAGTACTGTGCGTCCTTCGGACAAGGTTTACCGGCAGCTATGCTGCCGTGGACAAAGCGCCCGCTAGGGTCCATAAACCTTATGAACTTGATGGACTTTATAAACTTTTGACTAAAAGGGCGAAAAGCGTTTTGACGCGTTTGCCCTGATCAGTAATACGGGTATATATATCTGTAATTCGTATAACGAACGGTTTATCGTTTCCCCTTATTTTTGTATTGTCGAATAAACGAGATACAATATAATAATCACAAAAATAGAATAGTATGAGCAAGAAATGTTATTTATTCATGTTAGCGGCGGTATTCACCGGCGTCGGATTGGAAGCACAGCCTTCAGCGGAAAAGAAAAAAGTACTGGTCGTGTATTTTTCCCATAGCGGGAATACCAAAGAAGTGGCGAACCAGATAAAAGAAGCCACGGGAGCCGATGTTTTTGAAATCGTGCCGGAGAAAGCCTATCCGACCAACTATCAGGCGGTAGTCGATCAGGCAAAGAAAGAGATCGCGGAAGGACATAAACCTGCAATAAAGGGAAAGATCGAAAATATCGAGCAGTACGATACCATATTCGTGGGCTCGCCTTGCTGGTGGGCGACGATTGCCCCTCCCGTGGCAACATTCTTGTCCGGGTATGATTTATCGGGGAAAACAATCATCCCGTTTATGACACACGAGGGTAGCCGCATGGGACATACGGGTGCCGATATCAAGAAACTTTGCCCGAAATCAAAGGTACTGGACGGCTTCCCGGTACGAGGCAGCCAAGTGAAGAAAGCGAAAGAGGATATATTGAAATGGTTGCGGGAGATTAAGGTAATCCGGTGAATAAAAAATGTGTGTCAGAACTGACACACATTTTTTATGTGATCCCCACGGGACTCGAACCCATATCAAAGGAACCGGAATCCTTCATTCTATCCATTGAACTAGGGGACCATTGTTTTATCCGAGTGCAAAGCTAATCAATTTTTTAAAAAAAGGGAGCGTTTGCCCCCTTTTTTTAAATTATAATTGATAAAAGTATTATACTTTCTTCCGTGTCGCGTAGCTGATACGAAGTGAATTCGCTTTACGTAGTTCTTGCTTCACGTCGGTAACAATACCCATCTTTGTAAATTGATCAACTTTCAAGTTGTTGGTAATCATGTTGCGCTCTTCCTCCTTACGAGTTTCCTGCTCGGCGATCACGAAGGCACTGATTTCATTTAAATTGGCAAGTTTATCATTTAACTGAATACGCGGTTCACTACCGTATACCCCGACAAACTGATCTTTCGGTTTCCCGATATAGATGTTACTAACCAAGGATTTCTTTTCCAATTTTGAAACTTGTCTTGCCTCGGGCATACCGTTGTTGACCATAAGAGTAACCTCGCGCATCGTTGTACTTACCATGAAGAAGAATAACAACATGAAAACGATGTCAGGTAAAGATGCCGTTGAAATTGCCGGTACATCTTTCGAGCCTTCTTTTCTGAATTTAGCCATTATTTACCTCCTCCTTTCTGTCCAACATTTTTAGGTTCAGCCTCGGAAATAGCCGTCGGGATGTATTTTCTTACCGCATCCATCTGCTCTTCCGTGAGTTCACTATACTTCTTTCCCCACTTTTCCATGGCCTTCATATCTCTTACTTCATCGTAGGCAGCCGTCAATTCATCCTGAACGGCGATATACATTTTGTAAGATGTACCGCGGTCACTTTGCAGGGAAACAATACCATTCGAGATCTCGACTTGCCCGAAGAAAGGAATCTCCTTGAGTTTCTTGCTCGGTAGGTCTGGTTTATTATCCTTGTTCAGGATAAACTCTATCGTTTTTGCCTTCAACTGGGAAACGTCCATCATCTCGGAATTTACAGCCAACATGTCATCCTTGTTTACCATCACCTGTAAAACGTTACGTTTGGCAACGGGAGGAATCTGTACTTTATCCTCGGGTGGCATGGGCGGTAACCGTCTGAACAAACCGGAATCGACGTCCATTGTTGTTGATACCAAGAAGAAGATCAACAACAAGAATGCGATGTCCGCCGTTGAAGTGGCATTAATTTCCGGTGTCTTTTTTCTTGCCATAATAATTATCTAAATCGTCTGATAATTTCAGTTACAATAATTGCTAATACGGCTCCTATTCCCAAGAAATACATGGTAAATAGCATCGTGTCGGCAAATTTCAAAGTGCCTTCCACGTTGTCCGGTCCATCGTATCCCGGAAGATTCATGATCGTTCCGTCTGACATGGAATAAGCGATTAAAACGAGTAAACATACTCCGACGAGCGCGATCAGCGTTTTAACTGCCTGTTTCGGGTTGGTCAACAGGCGACCAATCGGGAATACTAAAGCAGCAAGGGCTGTCAACCCGAACAATATATATGCCCACCATATTAATTGGTCTGTGTATACAGGCGTGCTATATTGGGCGTTCGGAAGCTCTCCCCCGAAGAAAAATAACCCAACTAACACCACTGTAATGGCAAACATTGCAATGGTTAGGATATTTAATAACTTGGTTACTTTAAGCATGGTTTAGTGTTTTTGATTGTACTTTACAAGGATATCTAACAAGGTTACGGATGCATCTTCCATATCGTTTACGATACTTTCAACTTTTGCAACACAGTAGTTGTAGAATACCTGAAGAATCATGGCAACGATCAAACCGGCAACGGTCGTGATCAATGCAACCTTGATACCTCCCGCAACCAATGACGGTTGGATATCACCTGCTGCCTGAATCTTATCGAAGGCGTCGATCATACCGATAACTGTTCCCAAGAATCCCAACATCGGGGCCAAAGCGATAAACAAAGCGATCCAAGACATTCCTTTTTCCAAAAGTCCCATTTGAACGGAACCGTAAGAAACAACGGATTTCTCTACCATTTCGATTCCTTGGTCATAACGGGATAGTCCTTGATAGAAAATACTTGCGATAGGACCTCTGGTCGTGCGGCATACTTCTTTCGCTGCTTCAACACCACCGTTTTCCAAAGCGTCTTCTACACTCGCGATTAATTTCTTGCTATTAGTAGCTGCCAAGTTCAAGTAGATAACTCTCTCGATAGCGATAGCCAAACCGAAGATCAAAGCCAAGATAACGAAGCTCATGAACATGGCACCACCCTCGATGAATTTTTGTTTTACAACGGCGTGGAAAGAAGAACTTTCGATGGCGTCTTCATCTTCCAGAACGGTCGGGTCTGTTGTAGTTTCTTCGTCTTGATAAGTTTCTGTGGTCTCTGTTTGAGTCATTTCATCCTCTTGAGCCATTAGCATAGATGATGCTCCAATAGTAAGCATTCCTAAAACTGCTATTAGTGCAAATAATTTTCTCATGATCAATTTAACTGATTTTTAGTTTATTAATAATTAAATTTTAACTCTATATTTTGTTTTAAGCTGTTATATTTTTCAATTTGCACCACCTTGAGTCCAAATCGGGCACCAAGGTATAAAAAAAACGTTAAAAGCCAATATATTTGGGTGATATTTCTCCCTTCAAGGCGTTATTTAAATATTTTTTCACTTCGTTAGGGTCTTTATATTTGCCCAGCACGTACATCATTTTACACGCTGCCGCTTCCGTCGTGATGTCATGCCCGCTGATAACTCCGGCATTAAGTAGCTCTCTACTTGTTTCATACTTACCCATTTCCACGCTTCCGCCTTGGCATTGGGTAACATTATATATAAAGATGCCTTTCGACAGGGCATCCTTTACTTTGTTAAGAAAAACTTTATTTGTCGGGGCATTCCCGGAACCGTAAGTTTCGAGTATGATTCCTTTCAGTCCCGGGATACCCGTTACGGCGTCGATCACTTCCGGACGCATACCCGGGAATATTTTCAATATGGCGATATTCGTGTCCACGTCGCAGAATGCCTCCACCGGTTCCACCCTCGGCGTGTAATCAATCGCACTGTAATCGTAATGGATATGAATACCTATGCTCGCTAAAGGGGGATAATTGAATGACTGGAACGCGTCAAAGCTCTCGGCGTTTATCTTGGTCGTTCGGTTTCCCCTGAATAATTTAGCCCCGAACAGGATACATACTTCCGGTACGATAGCTTTTTCTTGGTCATAAGCCGCCGCGATTTCGATGGCGGCGATCAGATTTTCTTTCCCGTCCGTGCGAATTTTCCCGATCGGCAATTGCGATCCGGTAAACACGACCGGTTTCGTCAGGTTGTTCAGCATGAAACTCAATGCCGCTGCCGAGTATGCCATCGTGTCCGTTCCGTGCAGGATCACGAATCCCCGGTAATCGTCGTAATTCTTCAGGATGATCTCGCATAGATCTTTCCACAGCTTCGGTTGCAGATCCGAGGAGTCGATGATTTCCGGTAATGTATAACTATCGATCGTGAAGCCGAATTCTTTGATTTCGGGAACTTCACAGGCAATCTGGTCGAAATTGAACGGGCATAACGCCCCCGTTTCGGGATCGTTCACCATCCCGATGGTTCCGCCAGTATATATAATTAACACGGGTTTTGTCATAAATCAAAATTTATTATCCACGCTTTTGCTATGCAAATTAAATAAATTCATCGCATTATTCGTTGTTATTTCCTGTATTTTTTTCGTGTCGACACCTCTAATTTCAGCAATTTTAGCGGCTATACACGGAATATAACTACTTTCATTCCGTTTTCCCCGGAAAGGGACAGGCGCGAGGTAGGGTGCGTCCGTTTCAAGAACAAGGTGTTCCGTTTCTATTTTGCCGACGACTTCGGCCATAGAAGATTTTTTGAAGGTGACGACCCCGCCGATACCTAATCGGAACCCGAGATCTATCGCCCGTCGGGCGTCTTCCTCGTTGCCGGGGAAACAATGGAGTATCCCCTTCATGTTATAATGTTGCTTTTTCAACACGGCGAAAATTTCCGGCAAGGATTCTCTTGAATGAATCACCACCGGAAGATCCATTTCACGGGCGATATGCAGTTGTCGTTCAAAAACGACAATTTGCTCCTTGTAATAAGTTTTGTCCCAGTAGAGGTCAATCCCGCACTCCCCGATACCGTATATCGTCGTTTGCCCGAGAAGTTTCTCGAAGGCTTTCATCTCTTCCTTGTACGAAGCGTTGACCGAGGTAGGGTGGACTCCCAGCAACGGGAACAGGTTATCCGGGTATTGCCCGGCAAGCGCCAACATGGATTGCCGTGTAGTTCTATCTATATCCGGTAAAATGATATACCGGACGTCAGCTTCAAAAGCCCGTCGCACGGTTTCATCCCGGTCATTGTCAAATTCTTCCGCGTAAATGTGCGAATGAGTATCTATGTACATGTTTCCTTTATCTTGCGGGACAAATATAGGGAATAATTCGGGGGAATGCAAAGGTTTCCGGTTGCAGGTTTTCTTCACGGGATTAGTATAAATACTGTATATACTCATAACCTGAAAGAATCAAACTATACTTCCATATGACTTCCGGTTTAGTAGTACATAAAAAACTTTAGATAAGCTTTTACTTCCCTTTATGAACGCTATTTATAATAGGGTTCGTATAGGGTTCATATAGGGTTCGTATAGCGTTCATGACGGAATTGAACCGGAATTGATATGGAAGTATAGTTGTATTAATATAGGTTATTGACTTGACTTGTAGATGATTTCTTCGTGTTGTGTTGAAAATTGAAAACAGCCTTGTGCGATTGAAATTTTAGATAGCCCGTTTTGTTCTGATACAACATCTAATGTTGGAATATTTATTTTGTTCTTGATTTTTTTTGTAAAACGGAATAATTTCCCGATTTTTTATAATTTTGTGTTTGATTCATTCCGTAAACAGGCTAGAATGGGATTATCTATTGAAAAAATCAGACAAGGTGACGAGTTGGCTTTTAAGGAGTTGTTCGACGAGTACTATCAGGCTTTGTGCGTGTTCGCCACGACTTACTTGAAGGATGACACTTTGGCTGCGGATATCGTGCAGGAGAGTTTCGTGAAGTTTTGGAAGCGTCGTGCGGATTTTAATGATACCTTTAATATAAAGTCTTTTCTTTACACGATCGTGCGCAATCATTGTCTGAATTCGATACGGGATAACAAATTGAAACGGGAAGATTTGTCTGTCGTGATGTCGGAGGAATTTTACACGGAGACATTGATCGAGGAAGAAGCGTACAGGATTTTCTACGAGGCGGTGAACGCGTTGCCCCCGCAAACACGTCAAGTCATACAGTTGTCCTTGGACGGTTTGAAAAATTCAGAGATCGCCGAACGTTTAGGTGTTGCCGAGAGTTCCGTGCACACGTTGAAAAAAATTGCTTACAAGAAACTGCGTGTGATGCTGAAAGATTATTATTACTTGGTATTTGTATTTCTTCTTTGATTTTTCAAGAGTGTAAGTTTTTGTAAATCTGTGTGTTTTATTCTGTTTGGAAAAATAAATGGAATAAAATGAATTTTCCGTTCCCCATAAAAATTGATTTTCGTGTTATATATTAAAACGATTGTAATAACAGACGGTTTTATAGAGGAAAAATTTATTTATGATGAAGCAAGGAAAAAATGATATGGAATACGATCCTTTTGTTATCGCTCAATGGATTGCGGCCTCGTTGACGGGGGAATTGTCGGGGGAGGAGGAACGGAAGCTGGCGGCGTGGCGGGAGAGTTCGGCTAAACACGAACGCTTGTACGAGCGGTTGTTGAACGAGGAGAACCGGAGGTGGAAAAAGCAGCAGTTCGATTCGTTTGACAAGGAGAGCGGCTGGAAGGGATACAAGGAAAAACGGAGTCGGGAGAGAAGGATTTCCCGCGGGTGGGTACGCTTCGTGCGTTACGCTGCCGTGTTGCTGGTACCCTTGTGCGTGGCGCTGTATCTGTGGAAAGGACAGACGGAAGATAAGTCCGTGTTACCGGTAATGGCGAGCCACACGATTGAACCGGGAGGGGCGAAAGCTTCATTGATTTTGTCCACCGGGGACGTTGTCGATTTGGCAGCAACTTCCGGTGCCATCCGGGTAAACGATGGAATGGTTATACAGAATCGCGGAAATATGCTTTCTTATCAAGACACGGCAGGGAAGGTTCCGACGGATAGTTTGATGTATAACGTGGTAACGGTACCGAAAGGCGGGGAATATCAACTGGTGTTGAGTGACGGGACGCAAGTGTACTTGAATTCGATGACCCGGATTCGTTATCCCGTCCGGTTTACCGGGGATACCCGTGACGTGGAACTGGAAGGGGAGGCTTATTTCGAGGTGGCACGAGACGAGGAGAAGCCGTTTGTCGTGAGGACGGCGTGTTATGATGTAACCGTGTTGGGAACGTGCTTTAATGTAGCCGCTTACCGGAATGATAACATGACGAGCACGACGTTGGTGCAGGGGGCTGTCGAGGTTTCCGGCAAGGGTATTGCCGAGGCGAGAAGGTTGCGGGTGGATGAACGTTTCGTGCTGGATAAGGTGACGGGCAAGGTGACAGTGGAAAAGGTGGATGTGAGTTATGACACAGCTTGGAAGGAGGGGAAATTTCGCTTTCGGGACGTGCGTTTGGAGGAGATCATGTGGGATGTCGAACGCTGGTATGATGTGACGGTGGAGTATGACAGTGACGAGGTGAAAGATTTCCGGTTCGGTTTTAACATGAGTCGCCACGAGACGATAGAGCCTCTGTTGCGCATTTTCGAGTTGAACGGTAAGGTAGAAATAGAGAGAAATGGAAACATGTTAAAGGTTAAACGCGGCAGATAAAAATGGCAGGAAATGCCGGTAACATTTCCTGCCGAAATTATCACCGTTGAGACAGAGATAATTATTAATGTAATTAGTGAACAAATTTATGGAAAAAAAAGCAATTTTTCTCCGGGAGAACCTCGGGAAATTTAAAAAGCTATGGCTTATGACGAAGTTTACACTATTATTTGTTCTTTTGGGATTATTGAGCACGAACGCGTCGGTGTATTCCCAAACGGGGCAACAGATTACTCTTTCGATGAAGGATTCTTATTTGAAAGATGTGCTATGGGCGATAGAGCGCCAGACTACTTTTGTTTTCATGTATAACCAGGAGGACTTGGATAAGGTCGGGAAGGTTAGCGTGAATGTCAAAGCTTCCGGTATCGAGGAGATATTGAAAGCGTGTTTGAAGGGCACGGGGTTGACTTACGTGATCGAGGAGGCGGTGATCGTGCTGAAACCCATGAAGGAGGACGAGAAGAAAAAGGAAATCCGTATTGCAGGACGGGTGACGGACGAGGCAAAACAACCTTTACCGGGGGTGACGGTTCGGATCAAGGGAACCGGGCTTGGTACTGCCACGAATGCCGAGGGGCGCTATTCGTTGGCATTGCCGGAGATGAAGGACGTGGTGCTGGTATACACGTTCGTGGGGATGGTTACCCAAGAGGTGAAGTACGCGGGTAAGGACACGATCAACGTGGTGATGAAGGAGGATAAGGTGAAGATGGACGAGGTAGTGGTGACCGGTTACATGAACGTGCGTAAGGAGAGTTTTACCGGGAATGCTACGACGGTGAATAAGGACCAGTTGTTGAAGACGAATAACAAGAACGTGATTGCCGCTTTGCAGGCGTTTGATCCTTCTTTTCGAATTAAGGAGAATAAGCTTTTCGGTTCAGACCCGAACTCGTTGCCCGAGTTCACGATTCGCGGGGAAGGGAGTATCGGTATGAACCGCGGCTTGGAGATGGAGAAGGCTAGACGTTCACAGAGAACGAGTTTGAAGGATAACCCGAATTTGCCGATTTTTATCTTGGATGGTTTCGAGGTGTCCGTGCAGAAGATTTATGACATGGATATTAACCGAATCGAGAGTATGACAATCTTGAAAGATGCTGCTGCCACGGCAATGTACGGTTCTCGTGCGGCTAACGGTGTGGTTGTGGTGACGACGGTTGCGCCTAAGCCGGGAGAGTTGCGGGTAATGTATAATTTTAATGCCGGAGCGGAGTTTCCTGATTTGTCCGATTATAATTTGTGTAATGCTTGGGAGAAGGTGGAAGTGGAACGGTTGTCCGGAAAGTATATTTCAGAGGATGGAGATCCCGGTGTACAATTGATAAAAGATATCGCGTATAATGATTTGGTGAATGAGGTACGGAGGGGCGTGGAAACCGACTGGTTGGCTCAGCCGTTGCATAACGTGTTCAATCATTCGCATAGTTTAAATGTTTCCGGTGGTGTGGAGAGTATTCGTTACAGTTTGGATTTGAATTACGGGACGCATAACGGGGCTATGATCGATTCGTACCGGGATAACATGGGTGTGGGTTTGAATTTGGATTATCGGCACAAATCGTGGTTACAGGTGATGAATTCTGTTACTTTTAATGTGACGAAGGCTTCGGATTCTCCATACGGTTCTTTTGATTTGTACGCGAAGTTGCAGCCTTACTGGGCTCCTTACTCGAATGACGGTGAGCTGTTGGAAACGTTGAAAGACGGGAAGACTGTCAACCCGCTTTATCGGGCTAAAATGTTGGGCAGTTACGCGGGAAAGATGAAATTGAATGATTTGACCGATAATTTTAGTGTGAATATTTATTTTTCAGAGGGGTTTTCGTTTAAGGGACAGCTTTCTGTAACCAAGACCGATTCGGAGACGGAGAGTTTCTCGGATCCGAAAGACCCCGCGTATAGCTCGACTTCCACGAGAGAAAGAGGTGCTTTGACAACGATTTCCGATAAATCTTTTACATGGAACACGAATGCGATGTTTTATTTCAATAAATCGGTAGGAGATCATTTTATAAATGCCACAGCAGGTTTGAATATTCAGGAGTCGCATAATAAAATGACAACATTGGAGTATCAAGGGTTCCAGTTGAGTAATTTGCATTCGCCGACATACGCCGCGGAACAAACTCGAAAGGCTGATGTTTCTTCCGATAAAAGTCGTTTGTTGGGAATTTTAGCTTCTGTTAATTACTCGTTTAATAATGTTTATTTGTTTGATGCTTCTTTCCGTATGGATGGTTCTTCTAAATTCGGGAAAGATAAGCGTTTCGCTCCTTTCTGGTCTGTCGGTGCCGGGGTGAATGTGCATAATTATTCATGGTTGAAGGATCATTGGTTGGTGAGTACCTTGCGGTTACGGGGTACGTATGGAGTGACGGGTAATGTGAATTTCCCTGCGTATGCCGCTATTTCCACGTATCAGACTTCGGATAAGTGGTATTATAATACTCCGTCGAATACGTTGATAGCGTTGGGAAATCCTAAGTTGACTTGGGAGAAAACGCATACGGTGGATGTCGGTATCAATTTGGGATTTTTTAATGACCGTTATGTCTTGGAGGGAACCTATTATAGGAAAGAGACGAAAAATCAATTGGAACAGTTGACAATTCGTTCTTCATCCGGGTTCTCCAGTTTTTACACGAATGCGGGTTCTATCCTGAATAAGGGGTTTGAGTTGAAGTTGAATGCCACAGTGTTGCAAAGCAAAGATTGGACGGTGGCACTGAATGCCACGCTGGCTTCCAACACGAATAAGATCACGAAGTTGGGGCAGGAGGCAGAGAGATACAATCAAAATATCCAAGATTTCCATAATGGAAAAAAACAAGAAAGTGACGAGAATATGAGTGCCGAGGATAGAGAGGCGTATGGCGAGTTGCTTTATATCCCATTGACTCAATATTACGTGGGGGCGTCGACGACGGCTATTTACGCGGTGCCTTCTTATGGAATTGACCCGTCTAATGGTAAGGAGTTGTTCCGGAAACGTAATGGACAGAGTACTTACGTGTGGGATGCCGCCGACGAGATTGTAGTGGGTGACAGGAGCCCGGATGCGCAGGGGTCTTTTGGTATCAATATCGCGTGGAAAGGGTTTTACGTGAACACGACGTTCTTGTATCAATGGGGGGCTCAAGATTATAATGAAACGCTCAAGAATAAGGTGGAGGAGGCTGATATCGACGGGAGTAACGTGGATAGGAGGGTGTTGACACAACGTTGGATTAAGCCGGGAGATATCGCACCTTTCTTTGATTTGGCAAGGAAGCAAAAAACACAACCGACTTCTCGTTTTGTGCAGGATAATAACTACTTGGCATTTAGCGGTATCTCTTGCGGATATGATTTTAGCCAAGAGTTGATTCGAAAATACCGTTTGACTTCGTTGGGTTTGCGGTTCAACATGAATGATGTGTGCCGTTGGTCTTCTATAAAGCAGGAACGGGGGACGAGTTATCCTTACGCTAAAAATTACAGCTTTACGTTGACACTTGGTTTTTAAAATATTTAATGATTTAGGATATGAAGATATATTTACAAATGATGCTTTTGTTGTCCTTGCTTTCGTTTGGTTCGTGTAAGGATTGGTTGGATTTGCAGCCGGAAGGACAGGCAACTAGCGAAGAGTTGTTCGCCACGGGCGACGGTTATCGTTCCGTTTTGGCCGGGATTTACGAGGCTATGGCGTCTAAGAATTTGTACGGGGTGGAATTGCAATTCGGGATTGTCGATTGTATTTCACGGCAGTACACGTGGGATTGGAAATACGGGGAGCAAGGTACCAATATGTATAAACTGGCTCGGAATTTTGATTATTATCATGCCGATTTGAGACCCACGATTAATGCTATCTGGAAGGATGGATTTAATGTGGTGGCTAACGCTAATAATTTGATTCAGAATCTGGAGGATGTGTCCCCGGATTTGTTCGCGGGGGGAGAGCCGGAGCGTAAGATGATTTTGGGAGAAGCGTACGCTTGTAGGGCTTTGATGCATTTCGATTTGTTGCGCCTTTTTGCTCCTGCTTTGATTCATGATGATGGGGAACAACGGGTGCCGTACGTGGAGGAGTATCCTAATATTCAGCCGAATGGAATTGGGGTGAAGCCTTTTATGGAGAAGGTGATCCGGGATTTGAATAAGGCTCGCGAGTTGACGATCGAGTTTGATACCACGGCTTTGGGGATGAGTATGAGTGCTTCCGGAAAAACTCGTTTCTATGGAGAGTTGGAGTATGGAATGGAAGGATACCAAAAGGAAAGTTCTATAGACGGTTTTTATTTGGGACGAGGTTATCGTTTGAGTTATTACGCGATTACAGCTCTGTTGGCAAGGGCATACCAGTATGCGGGAATGCAGGAGGAGGCGTTCCATATGGCAGAGGCGGTGATGAAATTTAAAGCAACGGGACCTTCGGGTAATTCTTATGATATGTTTTCCAGGGATGATTTTAACGGGGTTCGAGGGAGTAATTACGAGGAAAAGAATGATTTAAAGAATGTATCCGGTTTGATTTTTGCCATTTATAATGAAGAGGCATATAATGATTATGGTCTGGCAAATTTTTTCCAGAAAAAAACGAATGGGATGAATCAAGGGAATTGGTTGATGCTTGATTTGGAAAAACAAAAGATATTCCAAAGACCGGACGGGAATATGGATGAGGCACAGATGGATATTCGTTCTAAGTGTTTGCTTTATAAACCGGAAGATCATAGTATTTGGGGGGATTATAAGATTTCTGCAAAATGGTATTGCAGTGATGATGCGACGACACGTCAAAAGAATGTGCAGATTTTACCGGTAATTCGGGCAACAGAGATGCGTTATATCATGGCGGAATATTATGCCAGAAATCAACGTATGGAGGAGGCTTACAAGATATTGAATGATATTCGCCGGGATCGTTCGGATTATGCGGAAGTACCGGGTGAGGGTGGAAATATGGAGTGGAAGACGATGGAAGATTTGCCCGTGGCTCAGAATTATGAAGGGTTCCAACGGGATTTGATTCGTGATGCGCAGCGGGAGTGGATTTCCGAAGGTCAGCTATTTTATTTGTATAAGCGCTTGGGGACAAAGATTTATTTTAAAGAGGACGAGATTCGGGAATTGAACAAGTCCGAGTATATGTTGCCCGTGCCGGATGATCAGAGTATGTAATCGATAAATTGAATGAGTATGAAAAAGATATTATTGTTCGCTATTTGTGTGGTCGTATTTTGGTCTTGTTCCGAGCAGGATATTAAGCCGTTCGGGGGACGTCATGAAGTTTATTTTTATAAGTTTTTTATGGACGAGAAGGCTCCCGGTACAGCTAAAGCGGATTCGACGGATGTGACTTTCTTTTTTGCCAAGCCAACGGATGAGTACGTGATGGCAGATGTGGTTGTGGCGTTGGCTGGAAGACCTATAACGGAGGATCTACATTTCGGGTTGAAGGTGGTGGACGAGATGACAACTGCAACCCCGAATGAATACGTCTTGGAAGATGTGTACACGTTTCGGGCTCGTCCTATTTCGGAGGATGCGAAATTGATTTTGGATACGATACAGATTCGAATGAACAAGAGTTCCCGTTTGGATGAGTTGGAGGAAGGGATTCGGTTGACGGTACAAATTGTGCCAACGGACGAGGTGCAGGTCGGGCAATTCGAGCGGTCTCGGGCGGTGATTCATTTAACAAAGGATGCCGTACGTCCCGTGTGGTGGACGCGGGAGGTGGAAGCCGGATTGTTGGGTCCCTATTCCTCATTGAAGTATAAGACGTTTTTGGAGAATGTACCGGGGGCGTATGATATGGATGGTGACATGATAAAGAATTATCCGGACGAGGCAATCAAGTTGACGAAAGCGTTTAAACAATATTTGGCTGAAAATCCGATATATGACGAGGAGAATTACGAGTGGATGGCAGTGGAAGTTTAATCAATAAATGAAGATGTATTATGAAATATATAAGGTTGTATTTTGTATTATTGATGTTCGGTTTATTAGCCGGATGTTTTGAAGACGAGGGAAATTATGATTACGTGGAAATCAATCCCCCGACATGGGAACAGGAGTTCAATGATCGTACGCCTAAAAATATATACGGGTATGCCGGAAAGGGCGAGGTGATGAAGTTCACGGGAAGTAGTATGTTTAGATGGGAAGGGGATTCCGTGGCTCGTGCCGAGGAGGTGCGTTACGAGTGGAAGATTGGAGATGTGGTTATTAGTGAAGAGTTGGATTTTGAGATACCGACGGATGAGTTGGTTGAAAAAATAGATTTGAAACGCTATAGTAATAGTCAAGGGGAGTGGGGAACGTTTAATATTATTGAGAAAAAGACGGGAATTGTTTTTCCGGCTCGGCTTTACGTGTGGATTTATCCGACGTTTGCCCCGGATGACTGGTTTCTTCTGTCAGAAAATGGTAAAAACGCTAAACTTTCAGTTGTTCGCTTGCGTGTTGTAGAGGAGAAGGGGCAAAAGGTTATCAAGTACGAGTTTAGGGATGATGCCTATAAGGATATTAATGGACACGAGATTCCGGGTAGCCCGCTTGATCTGGTGATGGAGACTTCCCGGGACGTGAGTGCCAGTGGTGCGTGCGTGATACTGACCGATCAAGTTGCCTACGAGGTGAATATGCAGAATCTCGAGAAGGTGAGCGAGGTGAAGGATCAATTTTTGGACGGGACACCTGCGGATTTTAACATTATAGCCATGAAGGAAAAGGCTCCGCAGAGTCCTAGTTTCGGGGAAGGTTCGGCTTCTTTTGTTGCCACGAAAGACGGGCGTTTGTTTACTAGAATGAGGTCAGCGAATTATTTGACGGGTAAGTATTTAACGGAGCCTTATTATATTGATGCCAAAGGGTATAAGATCACGAAAATCGGTCATACTCTGTATGGTGGAATCATTCCTTGTTATGATGAAAAGAACCGGAGAGTGGTGATGGCGACGACGTGGAGGGAGGATATTCAAGGAGAAACCATGGGAGAAGGAACGTCAGTTTATAAGACAAGAGTTTTGCCTTTAGACAATAGTTACTCGGTGCCCGTTGATGGCTTTCCTGAAGGTACTGAAATGTTGCATCTTTCAACTAAGAATCATATTAGTTGGGGATATGGCGGAACAAAAGCACTTTTTTCTGTGTATTATAATGACCCGACAATGGATAAAGATCAAACTTTAGTGGGGGATTTTTCTTTTGAAAATAGAACTGGTTCGATTACGTATACATCATTTGAGCGTTGGTTTTATTTGCCAGTGAAATTGGATGCTTCTTCGATTATTCTTACCAGTGGAACATTGCGTAGTAATAGTGAAACGGCAAATGCTGCTAAATATCGGGATTTTTACACGGTAGGGGATAAATTGTATTACGTGCAGCGAGGAACAGACTGGAGCGATAAGACGGTGAGATTCCTTGAATTTAATGCCTCGTTCCCTTCTAAGGTTACGGCGTTAGCTTACGCTTTTGCTTCATTGGATCAAATATGGGTAGGATGTGAAGACGGAAGTATGTTTGCTTATGATATAAGGAATATTAATTCGCCGAAGTTAGTGTTCGAGAAAAATCTTGGAGGTAAGGTGGTTTCCATGAAGCAGATTGGATGGCATACTAGTAATGAAGATTGGTATTAATAGTGTCAAGATGAGCCGGGATTTGTAGGTTGTATAGATAAAATTGAAAAGTAAAATTGTATGGAAGAAGCAATTGTAAAAGTCGAGCATTTGTCTCATCGTTATAGTGTGCAGTGGGCGATTCGGGATATTGATTTCGAGATAACTAAAAATGGTATTTACGGATTACTCGGCTCCAATGGAGCCGGGAAATCCACAACCATGAATATCATGTGCGGGGTGTTGAAGCAGACGGAAGGGGATGTGTTTATAAAGGGGGTCAGCGTGAGCAAGAATCCGGTTGAGGCGAAGCGGCATATCGGATTCTTACCGCAGGTGCCGCCGTTGCACCCGGATTTGACAGTCGAGGAATATCTTGAGTATTGTGCAGAGTTGCGTCATATTCCGGATCGGGAGGTGAAGAAAGCGATCAAGGAGGTGATGGAACGTTGCGGTATTTCGCATTTCGCGAAACGGGTGATTCATAATTTATCGGGAGGTTATCAACAACGGGTGGGGATTGCTCAGGCAATTATCCATAAACCGGAACTGGTGATATTCGATGAACCGACGAACGGTTTGGACCCGAATCAAATCGTGGAGGTGCGTCATTTGATAAAGGAGATTGCGCAGGAGCGTACGGTGATTCTGTCGACACATATCTTGACGGAGGTGCAGGCGACTTGTGATTATATCCGGATGATTGAGCAGGGGTCCTTAGTTTTTTCCGGAACGGTGAATGAATTTGATAACTATTTGCAGCCTAACACGCTGGTGGTTTCTTTAGCGGCTGTTCCGTTGGTAGCGGATATACAGGCTCTTTCGGGAATCGTGCGGGTGGAAGAATTGGGAGGTCCCAGGTTCCGCATCCAGTTTTCGGATGCTCGGGAGGCGATGGATCGCATCGTGGAAGCCAGTTATACCCGGGGGTGGCAGTTGACAGAGTTGCAACAGGAGAAGAGTTCACTGGATACCATTTTTGCCGAGTTGTCCAGAAAGTAGTATTAAATTTTATTCGCAGTAGAGATGAAGACGATATTTAAGATAGCAAAGACGGAGTTACGGGATTTGTTTTATTCCCCAATAGCTTGGTTGATTTTGATTATATTCACGTTCCAGACCGGCATGTTGTTTGCCGGGACGATCTCGGAGATCGTGGGATACCAGAGCATGGGTAGCGTGGGAGCCAACCGGACGTTGGGGATTTTTGGCGGAGAGCGAGGTTTGTTCGTGGCGGTGCAGTCTTACTTGTATTTGTATATTCCGTTGTTGACGATGGGGTTGATGAGCCGGGAGTTGGGAAGCGGTTCGATTAAGTTGCTTTATTCTTCCCCGATCACGAATGCCCAGATTATTTTGGGTAAGTATTGCGCAATGTTGGCATACGGGTTGGTGTTGATCGGGGTGTTGTTGGTTTATGCTATTTACGGGATTTGTACGATCGAGAACGTAGATATTCCTGTTATTTTGGCGGGGCTTTTGGGATGTTACCTTTTGTTGTGTGCTTATGTGGCGGTCGGGTTGTTTATGTCGAGTTTGACTTCTTACCAGATCGTGGCGGCGGTAGGGACGTTGGCTATTCTTGCCGTGTTGACGTACGTGAAGGGGATGTGGCAGGCTGTCCCGTTTGTCCGGGAGATTACTTACTGGTTCGGTATGACGGGGCGTTCCGATAATTTTATGATCGGGATGATTTGTAGCGAGGATGTGCTTTATTTTGTCGTGGTGGTGATGTTGTTCCTGTTAATGACAATCATTCGATTGCAGGGAAGGCGGCAGAAAGTGGGTTTCGTGAGATCCTTGGGCAAATATGTCGGGGTGTGGGGTTTGGCTGTGGTGTTGGCATATGTTTCTTCCCGTCCTGTTTTCAAGTACTATTATGATGCGACTCACACGAAAATGAACACGTTGACACCCAATAGTCAGGCAATTATCAATGAATTGGATGGCGGGTTGACGATCACGACTTACGTGAATATTTTGGATAAAAATAATTGGGTGGGATTCCCGAAGAATTATAATGATGATGTACGTCGTTTTGAACAGTATACTCGTTTTAAGCCGGAGATTAAAATGAAGTACGTGCTTTATTATGACACGGTTAAGAATGATTATTTGGAACGGGCATACCCGGGAATGAGTTACGAGGAGAAGGCGAAGAAGGTGATCGAGAGGGAGGAGTTGAACCCAAGGAAGATTTTGAACCCGGAACAGATTCGTGCGCGAATTGATTTGAGAAGCACAGAGGGGAATCGTACTGTACGTCTGTTGGAGCGGGAATCCGGGGAGAGGACTTTCTTGAGGTTGTATGATGATCACATGATATATCCCTCGGAATCGGAGATTACGGCAGCTTTGAAGCGTATGGTGATGACGTTGCCCACAATCGGGTTCTTGTCCGGGCACGGGGAGCGTGAAACGGATCGTCCGGGAGATCGTAATTATTGTATGTTTACTCACTTGCCGATGATGCGGCAAGCGTTGGTGAATCAAGGATTTGATTATAAGGATGTCACTTTGGAGGAGGAGATTCCCGCTGAGATCAATATTTTGGTGATTGCAGAGATGAGGGAGGCGATGACGGAAGCGGAAAAGGAGAATTTCGATAAGTATGTTGCCCGAGGTGGTAATCTGGTGATTATCGGGGAACCCGGACGACAGGAGGTGATGAGTCCGGTGTTGGAGCCTTTCGGGGTGAAACTGGTGGATGGTTTTTTGATTCAGCCGGAGAAACCGAAGGATCCCGAGCAGGAGAAATTGGATAACGCGAATCTTGGGCCCTTTGCCGGTTTTATAGCCCCGAAACAGCCGATTGATTTGATTGTTTCACAACCGACACCGGAGGCTGAGGAGTTGTCGTTTGCTTTCCGTTACATGAGACCTAATTACGTGGTGGTTATGCCTACTGCCGCCGGGTTGGAATACACGACGGATAAAGGATTTGACGTGATACCGTTGTTTATGTCTGATTCGACTTGCTGGAATGAGTTGGAAAACACGGATATCGTGGATCAAGAGGTGGTGTGTAACCCGAAGGTGGGTGAGGTGCAGAAGTCTTACCCGTTAGCTTTGGCATTAACTCGTAAAATGGGTGCTCGAGAACAAAAAGTCATCATATTGGGTGACGCAGATTGCTTGAGTGACGGGGAGCTTACGAGTAACAGAAATCCATTGTGGGCTGCTAATTACGTGATTATTCAAGGTGGTTTCTTTTGGTTGTCGGATGGCGAGGTGCCTATTGACGTGAGGCGTCCGGGGGCAATCGATAGGAGATTATTAGTGAGTGATACGGGAGTCGAGGTACTTAATTACGCGTTGCTTGGCGGGTTCCCCGGGTTGTTGCTTTGTCTTGCTTTGTTTATCTGGTTAAGGAGGAGAGGCAGATAGTTTAGAAAGTTTTTTATTGCAATATAAAACGATAGATGTTGAATTATTAAATTGAGTTACTATGAAAAAGATTGTAATGTTTTTAATAGTTTCTGTATTTTTTCTGATAGGAGGAATGGCAGAAGGAATGGCACAAAAAGCGAGAAATAAAACTACTTTAGAGCCAGAAGTAGTACAAACTCCAAGTTCTTTAGCGGTTTTTCCTGGGGAACGTGCTACTTTTAATTTTACGATAAAAAATGTAGCATTGTGCGATGTTGATTTAATTTTAATATTTTATCAAAAGCCTGGGCAAAATCCTAGATTGCTTTTAACTATTGATAAGAATGGCAATGTGCGTCGAGAACAAGGTGTAAGTTCTAGAATTTCAGCATCTATTGATTTTAGTAATAATGGTGGACGACTCATAATCGATTCGGTACAACCTGACGATGTAGGAGATTATTATGTTGCGGTAGTAAAAAATGGTATGTATTATTTTTCTAATGGAGGGAGATTAGAAATTAGGCGGGATTATAAATTATAGAATTTATAATATAAAATCCTAAAGGAGGTTATTTATCAAGGAGGGAATTGTTTGTATTTCCCTCCTTAAAAAAGATTCTGTTTGATTTAAGCGTAATTTTATGGCATTTGTAACGGACCAACAGACGTTAGATGATCTCGGAATTTTTGGGAAAGGGGGCAGATCCTCGGTGTATGCTTTGTTTAAAGCAAGAACCCGGGGTGGGGCTTTGGTATTGAAAGATATGTTTTGTTGTCCGTTGTCGGATGCCCAGAAAATTAATAGACGCAGTGCCGTGATCCGTTATTTTCAAGAGCGGGAGATCGAGTTCCCGTTTATGCCGGAGTGGTTTAATGTTTTCGAGTATTATTTGGGTAATCAGGATAGGCGTACACGGTTGGCGGCGGAGAAGAATACTTTGGAGCGTAAGATGCGTAAGTTTTCGGGGCGGGAGAGAGAGTACGCGTTGTTACAGAAGGGGGTACTTGCCGGGATTCGTGTCGTGAAGGGAGCGGAGAAGTTGTTGCAATCGGTAGCGAAAAAACGGGTACCGGATGAGTACAGGGAAGAGTATGAACAGATGTCGGAGATATTGAGGGATCCGAATTTGGCGTGGGCTTTGTCGTTGAAAAATCCCAAAAAGTTGTCATACTCTCAGATGGTCGATTATGACTCTCGTTTTAGGTTCGATGGAAATGAGCAATGTAAGAAATTGCTTCGTTATCTGCATGAGATAGACGTTTATATTTCTGTTGCCGAGGTGGCACGGAAGCGGGGATTTGTTTTCGGGCGAGCCTTGGAACCGGAGGCGAACGAGTTGCTCGCGGAGGGTATGTATCATCCTTTGCTTGAGGGTGCCGTGGGAAACACGCTGAATGTGGATGGGAATAGCAATATGATTTTCTTGACGGGGGCAAATATGGCGGGAAAATCGACGTTGATGAAGGCTTTTTCCATTACCCTGTTTTTGGCGCATATGGGTTTTCCGTTACCGGTGTCGCGAATGGAGTTTAGTGTTCGGAACGGGATATACACGACAATTAATTTACCGGATAATTTAGATTTGGGCTATAGTCATTTTTATGCCGAAGTATCGCGGGTGAGAAAGGTGGCGGAGCAGGTCCGGCGATTGGGGAATTTGATTGTGGTTTTTGACGAGTTGTTCCGGGGAACGAATGTTAAAGATGCTCATGATGCGACGGTCGCTGTTGCTGGAGCTTTTGCCGCGAGAAGGGATTGTATGTTTTTGATCTCGACTCATATAATCGAGGCGGGAGAGGTATTGCGGGAGAGGAATGTTAACGTGAATTTCGTGTATCTCCCTACAGTGGAGAAGGACGGAAGGCTGGTTTATCCTTACACGTTGGAGCGAGGAATCTCGAATGACAGGTACGGGATGGCGATTATAGAAAAGGAGGGGATAGTGGAGATGTTGAAAGCCAAACGGGAGTGCGGGAAGGCGCAAGAAGAGTTCGTGGTAGATAAACAGACTTTGGCGGATTTGCATATCCTCGGGAAATTTAAAGACCGCTCGATATTCAACCTGTTTAATCATACTTGTACACGAGGTGGGGAGCAGGTTTTGGAACGTATGTTTCAACATCCTTTGACAGATGCGAATGCAATAAATGAACGGGGGAAGGTGTTTGAGTTTTTCAAAGAATCAGGAGTGGCGTTTCCGTTTACTAGGGAATTGGTGGATAGGGTGGAGCGCTACCTGGGGATACAGGTTTCCGCTATACGCGGAATAGCGTATTTGAAAGTTTGTTGTTTGAAGCTTTTTCGTCGTGTGGCGAAAGAGAAGGTGTATGATATGATTTATGCGGGGATTGTGGATACTGTAGAGTTGTTGCGGGTGTGTGTGGAGTTTAACGCTTTGTTGGATAAAGGTGACGGGGATTCGGTTTATAACGGGGTGATACGGGAAACGAGGGGGATTGTGGAGAATAAGTTGTTGCGTCCGTTATTCGGGAAACGGGGGAATGGAGGGTTTTCTATGTCGGAGGTTGCCCGTTACGATTATTTGTTGCGTCGTGTTTGCCGGGAAGAATTAAGGCGTTTGCTGGAGATTATTTATTACACGGACGTGTATGTTGCCGTGGCGGCTGTAGCGAAAAAGATGAGGTTTGTCAGAGCTGTGGCGTATGGTAAGGAAGAAGGGGTGAATCGAATTGACGTGAAAGGTTTTTCTCACCCGTTGATGGTGGGAGCTGTGGGCAATTCTATTCGGATAGACCACGAGCGCAACGTGTCGTTCCTGACCGGGGCGAATATGGCGGGAAAGTCGACACTTATGAAAGCATTTGGAGTGGCTGTTTACTTGGCGCATATAGGTTTTCCCGTGGCGGCGGAAGTGATGGAGTTCTCGGTACAGGACGGGTTGTACTCTTCGATAAACGTGTCGGATCATTTGAATTTGGGGTACAGTCATTTTTATGCCGAAGTGGCACGGGTGAAGCGTGTTGCGGAGGAGGTGTGTGCAGGGAAAAATCTGGTAATTATTTTTGACGAGTTGTTCAAGGGTACGAATGTGAAAGATGCTTATGATGCGACAGTGGCTGTGATAACGGCTTTTGGAAGTAGCCGAAATTGTTCTTACATGGTTTCCACGCATATCACGGAGGCGGGATTTACGTTGGCAGAAAAGAGTGAGCATTTTAGGTTTGTGTGTTTGCCGACTGTGATGAAAGGAAAGATACCCACGTACACCTATCGGTTGGAAGAGGGGATTTCGAATGACAGGCTTGGGATGATGATTGTTGAAAACGAGCGGGTGGTGGAGATTATAACGGGAAAATGAATGTGAAGTAATTGATGTAATACGGATGTTTATGGAAAGTTTGCGGGAAATGATATGTATCGTTAGGTATGAAATGAAACAACAACTTCGGAGTTGGGTTTTTCGGGTGTTTGCTTTGTTGGCGTTGGTAGGTATTGTGGTGTGTCACGTGTACTGGCAAGGGGAGGGGAATTGTGTGAACTGGAGGGCGGTGGCATTGCCTTGCTCGATGCCGTTGATGAACGCTTATCTTTTTAGCGTGGTGCAATCATTGTTTTTAATCGTGATGATGGCGGAAGCTTCCCGTAGAATGAGGCGATTGGCAGGAAGGGAGGTATTTCAAACACGGCCTTATGATAACGTAACGTATTATTGGGGAGTGCTAGTGGGGAACTTCCTGCTCTTTTTGCTGTTGAATGTCATCGTGATTCTCGTGTCGGTGTTGACCGTGAACTTGACGAGTTTCGCTCCCGTGGGGTGTAAGTATTACCTGTTTTACCTGTTGACGTTAAATATCCCGGTGTGGGTGTTCGTGGCGGGAATGACATTGTGGCTCGGGAACGTGGTGAAGTGGCATTGGGGGAGTATCGTGTTGCCCGTGTGTTGGTGGTTGGGGTGTATTCTGGTGTTGCCTTACTGGCAGCACGGGACGTTGGATTACACGGGATGCGGGGTGCCGACTCTTTTTTCCGAGATGGTGGGACATTTGAACCCGGGGCGTTATGCCTTGCACCGGTTGATTTATCTTTTGAGCGGGATGGGATTGTTGGCGTGGAGCGTGAGCGGGATGAAGCGATTACCGAACCGGCATGGCACGGGGCGAGTGTATATGTTATTCGGTATAATGTTGGTCGTTGTTGGCGTGGGGTGTGGAGTGGTTCTGGAGTGTAGTTTTTACCAGGATCGTTTGTTCCGCTCGGGGTGTCGGGAGGCTTTCGTGCGGCATTGGGATGAAACGACTTGCCGGGTAAAGAAACACGCCATCGTGCTGGAGCAAGAGGGGAAGGAGTTGAGTGTACAAAGTGATATGGTTGTGGTTAACCGGAATCGAGAGGCATTGCAACAAATTACACTCTTCTTGAACCCGGGATTGGATGTCACGGGGGTGCAAGTGGACGGGAAGAGTGCGGAGTGGCATCGGGACTGGCAAGTGTTGACAATTGCGAGCGGTTTGGAAGCGGGGGATTCGGCGAGAGTAGAGGTGGATTACGGGGGACGGGTAGATGATAGGTTCTGCGATATACACTTGACGGATGTCGTTTACGAGGATGCTTTGGGTGGGGATCATTTTTTTGCCCAAGGGCGCACGGGGGCTTTCGTGGAGGAGAGTCTATTATTGTTGACGCCAGCCGTCGTGTGGTATCCCGTGGCTTTGCCGCCGGTGAACCCGTTGATGCCGTTGGCGACGGGACGGGATTTCACCCGTTTTCGCTTGGTTGTCAAGCATCCTTTGCAGCGGGTGGTGATTTCACAAGGTAAGTCGCTGAAACAAGAGGAGAGTATTGTATTCATGTGTGAAGAAGCGGGTATGTCCGGAATTTCCATTTGTGGGGCAAATTATGTATCTCATGTGATTCCGATGGATGAGCAATTTGGACTCCAGGTGAATGCCGTGAGCGAGCAAGATGAGATAGTGAAAAGAGTCACGGGGATTGATAAAAAGCCTTGGATCGCTTTATGGAATGACACGTTGGTCGGTTATAACGAGTGGAAAAAGAACGCTACAACGAGTTGGTATTACGAGAGTGAGCCTTACTTGTACCTGTTGGAGGTGCCGGTTTCGTTTCGCTTGGACGCTCATGCGGGGAAAACGGAAAGCGGATTGGTGGAGCCCGGCATGATTTTTTGGCGGGAGAGAGGGTTTGATATGGATATCATTCATATATTGGAGGGGAAAAAAGTGGTGGGTGATGTTTGGAAACTTGACGGGAGGGTAGAGGAGCTGGTGAGATGGTATCGTGCGATATTTACTTCACGGGAAACGGGATGGGATAGTCATCCTTTCTGGGGAATTGGAGGGGAAAAGGTACACAGAGAGAATGATCATGTCGGGATAACCGTGTGGGACGAGGAACCTATTCGGGTGTATTGTAAAAAATATCCTTTCATGGGTAAGATGTTCGATAAATTGGTCCGGAGTTATTCGAGTTCTGCCCAAGGATTACCTTGGGAGGCATTGGGTGACACAAAGGAGTATTTGGATGATTTTATCGGGCGGTCGTTGTTGGAGATTGTGGCAGATGGAAAAGAATTGAATAATTTAGTTGAGAAAGAGCAAGATTTATGGATGCGGTTGATGATGAAAATCCCGATGCGAGAGTTGCGGGCAAGTTTGGATAGTTTGTATGATTACGGGGAGGGAGAGGTGGCTTATGATGATTTGATGCGAGGGTGGCAAGAGCGTTGGGGGGTAGATGTCGTTGGTATCATAGAGGATTGGATCACGACAACGCATGAGCAATATTTTAAGGTGAAAGATGCGGTGATTTATAAGGAACCGGGAACTCAATATCGCAGAGCGGAAGCAAAGATATTGAATGCAGGGAGAAGCGGAGGGTATGTCATCGTGGAGTACGGGGCTTTTAATAATGTCCAGCGTAGTATTTGTTACATAGAGGCGGGGGAAGCGAAAGTCTTCACGTTGGTGACCGATAAGGACGTGGTGAGTATCAATACCGGGTTGTCGGCAAATCGTCCTGCCATTTTTAACTTTAAAAAAGATCAGTCGGGGAAATGGGATGATGCTTGGAAGTTGGGAGAGGAGTGGCGCACGATACCCGTGTCGGAATTTATGGAAAGGGAGGACACTGGCGAGGTGGTGGACGATCAAGACAAGGGCTTTGAGTTGCGGGATGGCAATCTCACTTGGCTTCAGCGCATGAGAAAGGAGAAACCGATGCTTGTGTCCAGCACGCAGAGGGGAGGGGATGCCACGCATTGGAAACGGGTGATTAATGTCGAAGCGTATGGAGATTCGATACGCGGTTATCATTACATTGCTGGAGGCAAGGGTAAATCGTCCGCCACGTGGCGGACAAATATCCCGGAGGAGGGGCGTTACCGGGTGATGGCCAAGGTCTACAAGGCGTTCACGAGGATGTGGTCTGGCGACGAGAAAATTCCGCCACTTGATGGAATCATTTATTATTACACGCTCTCCTTTGGTGGGCAACGGCAGGAGGTGGAGGTGAATTTGGACGTGGAGTTGCCTGGAAGGTTCGATAGTTCACGCTGGGTTTCCCTCGGGGAGTATGATTTGCCGGAGGGAGAGATGAGCGTGACGCTTTCGGATAAGGAGATTCGCGGACGAGATGAAATAGCTATCGTGGCGGATGCCGTGAAATTTATAAGGTTGGAGTAGGTATTTTCGATTTTTTTAATCCGTTTATCCGAAATAAATTTTTATTTCTTCTCCGGTAGTCATATCTTTGTTGAAAATTCTGCTGGTGTGGAAATGAATGGTGTCGAATATGATTTTGTTCGTCGGATTAACGAAAAGGAGGAACGGGCGTTTCATGAGATGTTCATGAAATTCCGGTCTTATCTTGTCATGTTTGCCATGCGTCGGGTGGGACAGCAGGAGGTGGCAGAGGATATTGTGCAGGAAGTTTTTATTTCGGTGTGGGAGGGTAAGAAAACGTATAATTCTTATCATGGTTTCAAGGCTTATCTTTATGATCTGGTGCAAAACAGATGTTTCAATTATTTGAAGCACAAACAGGTGGAGGATAGATACTTGTCTTACGCTAAACAGGTAGGGGAAGAGGCAGAAGAAAGTTATAATTTGCTTCAAGAGGAAGTGTATCGTGAATTGTACATTGCCATTCGTGCGTTACCCGAGAAGTGTCGTGCGGTTTTTGAGTTACATCTGGAAGGGAAAAAGAACGAGGAGATTGCCGAAATCTTGGGTATATCTGTTCTAACAGTCAAGTCCCATAAACAAAATGCCCTTCGTTGCTTGAAAGAGTACATGGGGAATTTATTCCTTTTGTATATGTTTATGCGAGAGATTTGATTTATTCCTAAAAATTTTTGAATTTCTTTTGCTACTTTTTATACCTCTTGTTGTATATGGGGTAAATTAATAGACGTCATGTACACGAGTGAAGGAAATATTATTCAATTAATTCGGAATTGTTTATTGGGTGTGCTTTCTTCGGAAGACCGACATAAGTTGGATGTATGGTTGGAGGAGGAGCGGGAAAATCAGCTACTTTTTGAGAAAATCAAGAAGGAATTGAGTTTAGGATCGGAAGTGGCTGTGTTTAATAAGTTGAATGACGAAGAAGCATGGTTACAGTTCAAAGAATTGAGAAAACGTAAGAGTAAGTTACGGATAATAAGGCGGATGTTGTGGTATGCTGCCGTAATAATGCCTTTGACTTTGGGTGTTTTATGGTTTTGGGATGTAAATTTTCACGAAGAGAGAGAATCGGCTTCTGGCATGGAGAGCGTGATTCAGCCGGGTGTTTCCAAGGCAACTTTGGTCGCGGCTAATGGAGAGGTGTACGAGTTGAGAAAGGAGGTGCATCAGGAAGAGATAAAAATGGGAAACGGGCTTGTCGTGAAACGTGAAGAAGGGAATTTGATTTATGATTCAACGATGATAGTGGAAGAGAGGACAATGATAAACACGTTAAAAATTCCCCGGGGAGGAGAATTTAAAATTACTCTTTCTGACGGGACAAGAGTGTACTTGAATTCCGCGACCGATTTGAGGTATCCGATGGTGTTCGATCAAAAAGAACGAAAAGTTTATCTTTCAGGAGAGGCTTATTTTGAAGTAAGCAAGGACGAGAGCAGACCTTTTTATGTCGTGGCGGATGACGTGGTGATTCGGGTGTACGGGACAGAGTTTAACGTGAATACGCATTTGGAACGGGGAGTACAAGCCGTGTTGTTGAGCGGAAAGGTGGGAATCTGCGATAAACGGCATGGAGATGAAATAATCATGAAACCGGGAGAGTTAGCTTGCGGAAACAGAAAGGACGGGGAGATTACATTGAGGAAAGTTGATGTACGTCAATATGTGGCTTGGAAAGACGGGTATTTTGCTTTCGAGAACGAAACATTGGAGCAAATTATGAGTACGCTGTCTTTATGGTATAACGTGGATGTTTTTTTCCAAGCCGAATCTGTAAAAAAAATGATTTTTACCGGCTATATGAAACGATATAGCGAGATAGACGAGATTTTGAGAGCAATCACGGATGTCGTGGGAGTGCAATTTTCTATAAATGACCGAACGATTGTTGTATCGAAATAAAAACGGAAGGTGTTGAAGGCCTCCCGTTGATTCTACCCCATAGGCCCTTGTTGGAGTTGGACTTTGGGAATGTTGAACTGTTTAATTTACAAATGTATGAAAAAAAATCGATTATGCTATCGATTGAGTCGAGAGCATGTGAAAAAAAAATGGATGATTATGAGATTGTGTTTCTTGTTAATTTGCGGTTTTACCTTTTCTCTTTCCGCTAATTCCTTGGCACAACAGGAAAGAGTAACGTTAAATCTGAAGAATGTTACGGTAAAAGTATTGCTGGATGAAATTCAGAGACAAACCAAACTGTGTTTTATCTTTAATCCGCTACAGACGGATCAATTGGGGAAATTATCGTTACAAGTAAAGAATGAAACGGTAGAGGAAGTTTTAAGACGTGTTTTGAAAGATACGGATTTAACTTTCAAGTTTCGTGATGAGCTTATAATAATCACGAGGAAGGGGGAAAAAGATGACGAGAAGAAAGAGAAAACAATTGTAGCTCAGGGAATAGTGAAGGATACGAAAGGGATTCCTTTGCCGGGAGTAACGGTGATGATTAAAGGAACCTCGCTAGGTGTTGTTACTGATGTCAAGGGGGCATTTAAAATAGCATTGCCTCAAGATACTGTAACCCTCGTTTTTACTTTCGTGGGAATGAAAACCCAAAGTGTGAAGCTGAAAGCCGGCGAAGAGCGCAAAGATTTGAATATCGTGATGAAGGATGATGAGCAGAAGATCGATGAGGTGGTGGTTACCGGATACATGAATATCAAGAAGTCCAGTTTCACGGGGAGCGCTACTCACGTGAAAAAAGAGGATATCATGAAAGTGGGGGCTTCAAACGTGATTGATATTTTGCAGGTGTTCGATCCTTCTTTGCGTGTGATGAGGAATAACGATATGGGGTCGGACCCCAATACGTTGCCGGAATTTTATGTACGAGGTCGTTCAGGAATTTCTAATGTAAGAGAGTTGGATGCGTTGGAAGCGGAAGATGTGTCAAAGTATGCTTTAACCAATAATCCGAATACACCGATTTTTATATTGGATGGTTTCGAGGTTTCCGTGCAGAAGATTTATGACATGGATCTTAACCGTATTAAGGATATCACAATTCTAAAAGATGCTGCTGCCACGGCTATGTACGGTTCCCGCGCTTCTAACGGAGTGATTGTGATCGAAACGGTGGCTCCAAAACCGGGCGAATTGACAGTGAATTACAATGGTAATTTAGAGATTACGGCTCCTGATTTGAGCAGTTATAACTTGATGAATGCTAAAGATAAATTAGCGGCAGAAGTTGCTGCCGGTTTATTTGAACCGGAAAATGCAATTTCTTATGAAAGTAGTTGGGATAGTTGGTGGAGAAGTGCTTACAGTGCTTATATCAAAAAGTTGAATTACGTGTTACAAGGAAAGGATACCTATTGGTTGTCACAACCATTGCAGACGCAGTTTAATCATAAACACAGTGTGTACGTGGAGGGAGGGGCTGAGAATATTCGTTTTGGAGTGGAGTTGCGTTACGATAATCAAAACGGTGTTATGAAGGAATCTTATCGCGATCGTATTGGTGCCGGATTGACATTGGATTATCGTTGGAAGGGTTTGCAAGTGAAAAATCAAGTGAATTACAACGTGATGAAGAACGAGAATTCTCCTTATGGTTCTTTTTCCGATTATTCCCGTAAACAACCTTATGCTTATTGGTTGAATGACGATGGTTCATGGGTGGAATTGATTTCTAACGGGGCAACTTCTGTTAAGAATCCGTTATATGAAGCCAAGCAGGGAAATTTCAGCAAGAACGGATATAAGGAGTGGACTAATAATTTGTCTGTCAATTGGTTCTTTAATGATCATTGGATGGTTAAGGCCCAAGTGGCGGTTACTTTAAATGACGCTTGGACGGAAAATTTTACATCTCCAACTTCGGGTACTTATACTGAACGGGGGCAGTTATTCAGTAAGGGTGAATTGATAAAAACCGAAACGAAAACTAATAGTTGGGACGGGAATGCATTTCTTTCTTACAATCGTTCGATAGGAATACATAATATAAACTTCTCTGCTGGTACAAATATTAAATCAACGAGTACGAAGTATATTTATTCTCATTATCGTGGTTTTCCGGATGCGGACCATCATTCCGAGGCATACGCTTACGAGATCGTGAAGAAGCCCACGATGTCAGATAATGAAACGCGTTTGTTAGGAGGATTTGCGATTTTGAACTATAGTTTGAATGATATCTATTTGTTTGATGCTTCTTATCGTTTTGACGGTTCTTCCGAGTTCGGTACAGAGCGTAAATATGCTCCTTTCTGGTCATTGGGAGCGGGATTGAACATTCACAATTATCAGTATATGCAAAAGTACGGCTGGTTGAATAATCTGAAAGTTTCTGCTAGCGTAGGAGAAACCGGTAAATCAAATTTCCAGCCTTATGTAGCTCGTAATACGTTGAACGCGATGTTGGATGACTGGTATCCAACCGGAATCGGAGCTTCTTTGGTGGCGATGGGAAATGAAAACCTGACGTGGGAAAAATTGTTGACGTGGAATTTCCGTGCGGATATCGGGTTGTTCAATCGGGTGATGATAAAGTTTGATTATTATATCAAGAATACGAAAGATTTGGTGACAGAAGTTTCTTTGCCGCTTTCTTCCGGGTTCTCGGTCTACACGGATAACATTGGGGAAGTCGAGAACAAGGGATTCGAGGTAGATGTGAATTGGCGCGTGTATTCTACGAAGGATTGGGATGTTTCTCTTTTCGGAAACTTGGCGCATAACAAGAATAGATTGAAATCTATTTCCGAAACATTGAAACGATATAATGAGCGGATTGATGAATTTTATGCCGGGTACAAAGAGATCGCGGAAGGTTCGAAAATGCAAACGATCATGAGTACCATAAAGAAAAACGAACCGTATATGAAGCCTTATATGAAGTATGAGGAGGGAAATTCGCTGACGGCAATCTATGGAATGAAATCTATCGGTATAAACCCGGCGGACGGACAGGAAATCTACGTGAAACGTGATGGAACTTTGACTTATGA
Source organism: Butyricimonas hominis (assembly GCF_014287455.1). Taxonomy (NCBI): domain Bacteria; kingdom Pseudomonadati; phylum Bacteroidota; class Bacteroidia; order Bacteroidales; family Odoribacteraceae; genus Butyricimonas; species Butyricimonas hominis. Next base: position 303,940 of record NZ_JACOOH010000001.1, on the reverse strand, counting down.
TTGGTCTTCTGCCGAACAGCAGAAAGTGGGGGATTCGGAGCCTTGGGCTCAAGGTGCTTTCGGTGTTAATTTGCGTTGGCGAAATTTCACTATGTACACGACGTTCCTGTATGAATGGGGTGGAGATGCTTATAATAGTACTTTGATCAGTAACGTGGAGAATGTGGATTTGAACGCTTATAACGCTGATTACCGGGTGGTGTTGGATAGATGGCAGGAGCCGGGTGATGTGAGTCCGTTAAAGGCGTTGAAGGATCGGTATAATGTGACTCGTCCGACATCTCGTTTCGTGCAGAAAAATAATTTCGTGAACTTCAATTCCTTGTCTTTGAGTTATGACTTTAATCGCGAGTTAATCCGTCGTGTGGGACTGAGTACATTGAAATTGCAATTTAACATGAAGGATATCGACACGTGGTCGACCATCAAGCAAGAGATGGGGTTGTCTTATCCGTTTGCCCGGACGTTTACATTTACGTTGAATGCTAGTTTCTAACTAAAACAAAGAGAGAAATGAAAAAGTTAATATATCTGTTATTATTATTGCCTCTAGGTTTCTTCAATTCGTGTGATGAGTTCCTGGATGTATCTTCCAAGCAGGAGATGCTGCAAGATGAAACTTTTGAATCGCAAAATGGTGTTCATATGTACGTGAACGGGGTTTATCGTTTGTTGTCTGAAACTTCATTATATGGACGGGAATTAACATGGGGGGTAGCGAGTGTGTTGGGAAATAATTACAATTCTACCTCTTCAAGTAATTTGGGTACGAACTATTATAATGTTTCTAAATACACGTGGGAGTATTCGGGGGTACAAACAATTATGACTAATATTTGGGCTAAAGGATACAATGTGATTGCTAATTGTAACAATATTATTCAAGAGATTTCCAAGAAAGACACTTCCTTTTTCGAATTTGGAAGTATGGAGAAGAATATGATTTTAGGTGAGATGTATGGCATTCGTGCCATGATGCATTTTGATTTGTTACGTTTGTTTGCTCCTGCTCCGGTGACGAACCCGACAGGGTTAGCAATGCCTTACGTGACCACTTATCCGGATCATCAGCCTGAACACAAGAGTGTGAATGATGTGCTTGCAAGTATTATTGCCGATATGGAGAAAGCAAAAGGGATTTTGGCCCCGGTGGATACTATTTTTTGTTTGAGTTGGAACCAAAGTACTTCCGGACGGATCTACCAGTCGAGCACGTATTCATCCGCTCCGCCTAATGATTTTGTAAGTTATCGGGGAATGCGGATGAATTATATGGCGGCTACGGGATTGTTGGCACGTATGTATCTTTATAAAGGGGATTATGACAAGGCTTATGAACGTGCGCTGGAAGCATTGGAATTTGTTAATGCCGGGTGGTATCGTTGGACAAGCAGTAGCTATCAATATTCATCTAATGCAGCCAGCCAATATCCTAAACGTTTTGACGAGTTATTACTTTGTTTTTCCAATAACAATAGCTATGATAACTGGGAAGCTTATACGACGGGTTCTTATGCCAACTGTTTTGTGATGAATGCTAATTACTTGGCATCTTTGTTTAAGGGAGATGAGGATGATTATCGTTTGCGTGGCATGTATGGAACAAACGGTGTGACCGGTCGGTACAACAATAATAAGCGTTGGTTGGTATGGGAACGCCCGCAATCCACTTCATCTTCGGTGTCTGCCTCTGTGAGTGATCAAGGTCCGCTATTGCCGTTATTGCGTTTTTCTGAATTGTATCACATTCAATTGGAATGTATGTTGCTGCACCGTAATGAACGACGTGAAGCCATTGAATTGCTGAATACCATGCGTGCAAAGCGAGGGTGTAAGTTGAATATTGAACAAGAGACGACAAAAGAGGTATTGCTTGAAATCTTGTATAACGATATTATTCGAGAAACCTTGACAGAAGGGCAAACCTTTTTTATGTTCAAACGATTGAATCGGGATATTTATAACGGAGCTACTAATATAGAGATGAAACCTGAAAATTGGTATGCACCGCTTCCTGATGGCGAAACTTCATATTTATAATAAAATAAAAGTGTTATGAGAAAGTATTTGATTTATATTTTATTTTTATCGTTTTCGTGGAGCGTGAGCGGGTGTTCCGAAGATGATATTAAGTTATATAGCGACAAGGATTATATCCTGTTCACGAAATATATTCAAGATTCCACCAGTTTCTCTTTTCTTGCTTATCCTAACGTGGAACAAGCAGAGTATAAGTTGGAAGTGAAGTTGATAGGACTTCCCTCAGACAAGGATCGGGAATACAAGATTTCCGTGATGAAGGATTATACTGATACTCCGGATGGTACTTATATATTACCGGAAAAGTTTGTGATGGAAGCCGGTCAAGTGGTGGATACTTGTGTGATTGTTTTTAAAAAGACACCGGAACTCTCTAGCGTAGCCCGTCGTTTGACGTTGTGTCTGGAAGAAACTGAAGATTTTGCTTTAGGGCAAGCAGATCGTTTAGTGGCAATTATCAACGTGTCGAATATTATATTTAAACCGGATTGGTGGAACTCTACCGTGGTAAAAACTTGGTTGGGTGAGTATTCTGATATGAAGTACGAGTTATTTATCAAGATAAATGACGGAAAAGTAAACGTGAATGTTAATGATGCCAACGAGATTCGAACCTGTACACTGAAACTGAAAAACTACTTGAAGCAGATGGCGGAGAATGATCAGACCGTGTACGAGAAGGATGGTACCGAGATGAAGGTCGCTTATATCGGAGGTTAATTTTAAATAGGAAGATATGAAAAAGATAACGAAGTATATGCTATTATGTCTGATCGTCTTCGCGTTCGGGGCATGTTATGAAGATAAGGGTCATTATGATCATATTTATTCGAACATTGAAAAACTTAATTATTATTCGAAACAGAATGTGTCTACGGTGACGTTGGGAGATACGGTAAAAATTTTCCCCACGATTACATGGGTGAATCCGGAAGTTGATACATTAGCTTATGATTATTTTTATGTTTTTAGTGGAGATACAATTTGTAGAGAACGGAATCTGATAATTGTTCCCGATGAAGTTGGTTCTTTCACCGGTTACTTGATAGCGCAAGAACGTGCCACGAAACTGATGACAATGGTGAGCGTGAGTTATACCGTGAATTCACGTTTCAAGACCGGTTGGTTGATCTTGTCTGAAAAGGAGGGAAGGACGGCTTTGTCAATGCTTATTCAAACCCGGAATTATTATAATCTGGATGAAGGAGATGAGGGGTACGTGGATTACGAGGATGGTGATATCACGGAAAGTGGAGAGGTGTATGGCGGAGGGTATTTGTGTTCTTGGGAAGATGGTATCGATCTTTATCAAGAATTGCACCCGGATAGTCCGTTGGGTAGTAAACCGGTTTCCGTGGATATGGGTTGGGTCGGTTACAGTAATAATTACGCTGAGATCGTGGTAATCCAAGAGAATGGTGATAATTGGGTGTTGAATGCAAATGATTTTTCTAAATATTATGCTTTTAATGAAGATTTCGGTTCCGGGGTTGCCAGAGCCTTTGAACCGGTTCAGTTTATCGATGCGCTGACTTCTCACTATATGGTCGGGAAAGACGGATCTATTTATTGGAGAAAAATCAATGCATCAACAATGGATTCAAGACAATGCCGTTGGGAGAATCTGCTTTATTTCGGTAATAATGGGAAAATCACGAAAATATTTGATACATGGATCTATAAATTGGGAGCGATGCTGGTATATGATGAAACAAATAAAGCTATTATACCGGTTACTACGGTTGCACAAGCTAATGAATCTGCAGCGGCTCGTCTTTTGGATGTAACTTATGGAGAAACGATACCGGATGGCTTTGTACTACTGGGGAATACCGGCGAGTATACTCCGGTTTATGTGGCTAGTATAGGATCATCCAGTGATTACAATTCATCGACACTATTTATGCTATTGAAAAAGGGGGACAAGCTTTATTCACAACAGTGCTATGCTTACGTGGATGATTATTCCGGTGTTTTTAAGATTTCTAAAATGCAGGCACCCGTAGAATTCCCGGCTGATGGTAAAGTGAATGAAAATTCAATTTACATGAAATGTAAATACGATAGTGATTATATGTTTGTGGCAGAAGGTAGCAGGTTGTATTTCTATGAAATGAGTATTCCGGAACGAGGTTTGAGATTGTTCAAGGATTTTGGTTCTAGGATTACAAGTGTTACTGAAAATCCGGCGAGTTGGATGATAGGTGTGGCGTTGGAAAATGGAGAGTTCCACTTGTTGGGTACGTACGATCGTTTCTTTACAGGAGAAGGTTTGGGAGAGCAAGCGACTTATCACGTGACAAAAGGTTTGGGTAAAATTACGGATGTCGTTTGGAAACCTAGTAGTTATGTCGGTTGGGCTTTCGGTTACAATTACTAGTATTTGGAAAATGTATTGTGTGTGAAATTTAAATATGTGAATTAAGATTTATGGAAAAACCAATTGTAAAAATTGAAAATGTTTCTCATCGGTATAGTGTACAATGGGCAATACGGGATATTAATTTTGAAATACCTACCCGGGGAATTTATGGATTGCTGGGTTCAAACGGTGCGGGGAAGTCAACATTGATGAATATTCTTTGTGGCGTGTTGAGACAAACTGAAGGAGATATTTTTATAAAGGGAATAAATACAAAAGAAAATTCCGTTGCGGCGAAGCGTTTGATGGGTTTTTTACCCCAGAAACCTCCTTTGCATATGGACTTGACGATAGAGGAGTTCCTTTATCATTGCGCGGGAATTCGACTTATGCCTGATAGCGAGATTCCGGGAGCGGTGGAAAATGCTTTAACTGAGTGTGGGATATTGCATTTCCGGAATCGCTTGATTCGTAATCTTTCGGGTGGTTACCAACAACGGGTGGGTATCGCTCAAGCAATTATTCATAGTCCCGAGTTGGTTGTATTTGATGAACCTACAAATGGTTTGGATCCGAATCAAATTCTTGAAATCCGCAATCTGATAAAAAAGATTGCGGAGAACAGAACTGTAATTCTTTCAACCCATATGCTTACCGAAGTGCAAGCGATATGTAATCATATTCTTATGGTGGAAGAAGGTCATATGGTGTTCTCGGGTAGTGTGGATGAGTTTGACAATTACATTACCCCGAACACCGTATTCGTATCTTTACTTGATGCTCCGGCCCCGGAAGTGTTGATTGAAGTTCCCGGGGTAACAAGAGTGGAAGAGTTGGGGGGAACGAAGTTCCGGTTGATAGCCTCGGACGTGAATGATGTTATCGAACAAATGGTGGAATATAGTTATAAAAATGCTTGGCGCTTGAACGAGATACGCGTAGAGAAAAGTTCGCTTAATGCCATTTTTGCAGAATTGTCTAAAAAATCAAAGTAAAGGAAGAAATATGAAAGCTATAAAAAGAATTGCCCTGACGGAATTGCAGACTATGTTTTATTCACCTATAGCATGGTTCATCTTGATTATTTTCACGTTTCAAGCCAGCATGACGTTTGTGAATGCGTTTGAGGGGTATGTCGTTTCTCAAGAATTGGGACGTTACGTTTATAATGTGACCATGGGGACTTTTACCAGTCCTTGGCGTGGGGGATTGTTTCCCGAAATTCAAGGGTATTTATACTTGTATATACCTTTATTGACCATGGGTATCATGAGTCGGGAGTTGAGTAGTGGATCAATCAAGTTGCTTTACTCGTCACCAGTGACGAATTTTCAGATTGTTATCGGGAAATTTATTTCAATAATGATTTATGCGCTTGTGATGATTGCGGTACTTGGTCTGTTCGTTATTTATGGTGTATGTTTCGTGCATGAATTTGATTTACCTCCGGTATTGGCAGGGTTGCTAGGGCTTTACCTGTTGATTTGTGCGTATGGAGCTATCGGGCTTTTCATGTCATCCTTGACCTCTTATCAGGTGGTTGCAGCGATGGGTACCTTTGCGGTATTTGCCGTGTTGAATTACGTGGGTGGTATGTGGCAGGATATCGCTTTTGTGCGGGATATCACGTATTGGTTGTCAATTCGAGGGCGTTCAGGTGAATTTATCAACGGTTTGCTTTGTAGCGAAGATGTAATTTACTTTTTGGTTGTTGTCGTTTTGTTTCTGACTTTTACTGTAATCAGGTTGACCGTGATACGTAAGAAAAAAAGTTGGTTCGTTAGTACTTCTTGGTATTTCTCGGCGATATTGATTGCTGTGTCGATTGGGTATTTGAGTTCTCGACCTACATTCATGTGTTATTATGATGCTACGCGGACTAAAGTAAATACCTTGACTCCGAATAGTCAGGAAATCGTGTCCAAGATGAAAGGGAATTTGACAATTACCACTTATGCCAACGTGTTGGATGAAGATCGATTTTTGTGGTATGGCTTCCCGAAAAGTGAGTTGAGCGATATCAAACGTTTCAAGCAATATACTCGTTTTAAGCCGGATATCAAGATGAAATATGTCCGTTATTATGCCAAAGGAAATAACGAGAAGGAGTTGAATAAGCGTTATCCTACTTTGAATGATCGCGAGAGGATGGTGAAAATCACCCAGAATTATGGTGTAGACTCTTCTATTTATCTTGATGTGAATGAAGTGAGCAAATTGGAAGATTTGTCGGGTGAAAATTATCGTTTCGTGCGAGTATTGGAAAGAGAGAATGGGCAGAAGGCATTTTTGCGTATTTATGATGATATGTATGTGTTCCCGTTCGAGACGGAAATTACCGCGGCTTTTAAACGATTGGTGATGGATTTGCCGCAAGTGGGATTCGTGGAAGGACACGGAGAACGTGATTGTATCAAACAAGGCGATAGAGATTATAATCGTTTTGCACAAGATAAGCCTTTCCGCTATTCTTTGATTAATCAAGGTTTTGATTTCAGACAAGTTACTTTAGACGAAGAAATTCCTGAAGATATCAATATTTTGGTTATCGCGGATGTGAGGGAGGTTTTGCCGGAAGCACATCGGAAGAATTTGGATGCTTATATTGCCCGGGGAGGGAATCTTTTGATAGCGGGAGAACCTAAGCGTCAGAAGTACATGAATCCTCTTGTGGAGCAATTCGGGGTTCGTTTTATGTCGGGACGTTTGGTGAGTCCAAGTGAGAATTTTCAGTCGGATTTTATCATGTCCAAGGTAACAAAAGAGGCAGCCGAGTTTTCTTACGAACTAAAAGACATGTATAGATATGGAAACGTGGCAACGATGCCTTCTACCGTGGGCTTGGATTTATCCGGAATACCGAATAGCGGTTTCAAGGTAACAGTATTGTTAGTTACTGATTCACTGAAAACCGTTTGGAATGAGGTTGAAAGTACGGACTTTGTAGATGAAATACCTGTGATGAATCCGGATAAGGGGGAGGTCGAATTGAATCAGGTTCCAACTATGGTTGCTCTTTCTCGCGCCGTGGGGAACAGGGAACAGAAAATTATTATCTTGGGAGATGCGGATTGCTTGAGTAACGGAGAGATCAGTATTTCTCGTAATGGGGTAGGAGCATCCAATTATTCTTTAATTACTTCCTCATTCTTTTGGATGTCAGATGGAGAAGTGCCTATTGATATTCGTCGTCCGAAACTCCCGGATAATAAAGTCTATGTTACCAAAGGAGGAATGACTGTAACAAAGATTTTGTTTATGGGAGTAATTCCATTGGTATTGATCTTATTTGCGATCTTGATATGGATTAGAAGAAGAGGACGTTAATGTTTGAAAAGTGATAAAAAGGCTACCTTATTCTCTGGAGAATGGGAATAAAGGTAGCCTTTGTATCTCTGATACTCAATTATTGCCATTTAGCAAATTGTATGCTTTTTCGGGAATGAACAACTTCTTTTGAATGATATGATAAGCGATACATACGGCTGCCCCCGTGACAATCCACGAGATGGGATAGATGATCATTAGGGCTTCGAAGGTGGGAAACAGAGGACAGATTACGTATACCCAGAATAAACGCAACACGCAGGTGCCGAATACCGTGAGTATGGCGGGTAGCATGGAATACCCCAGTCCCCGGAGGGCCGCACCTGCTATCTCGTAGGAACAGGCGAGGCTTTGTGTTAGCAATACGATTTCCATGCGAAGGGTGGCAAATCGGAATACTTCGGGACTGGAGGTGAAGATTCCGATAGCGAGTTCTTTTTGCCAGACAAAGAATCCGTTCAGGATGGCGCAGGAAGTAACGCTTAGTAACATAGTCTGGCGGAATACTTTCTTGCAGCGTTCGATTTGTCCGGCCCCGTAGTTTTGACTGATGAAGGTGACGGTAGCTTGGCTGAATGCGCTGACCACGAAGTAGCAGTAATATTCATAGGTGAGGGCTGCGGCAGAGCCGGCAATGGCATTTGAACCGAAGCGGTTGATGGCGGCTTGAATGAAGATATTGGCAATGGAGAATACCATACCCTGTACCCCCGCGGGGACGCCAATCCGGAGCATTTTTCGTAATTCGGGACGGGATATTTTGATGTGTTTGCTTTCCAGACGGAAAGGCTCTTTCTCGTGTAAAAGGATGTAGATGATCATGCCGGCGCAAAACATGTTGGATACGACTGTGCCTATGGCAACCCCTGCGACACTCATTTTGAAGACGATGACTAATAATAAATTTAATGCCGTGTTGATGAGTCCGGCAATGATAAGACAATATAGAGGGCGTTTCGTGTCGCCCATACTGCGAAGAATGGCAGCGCCGAAGTTGTAGATCATGAAGAAGGGCATCCCTAGAAAGTAGATACGAAGGTATAGGACGGCTAGGTCAATAACATCATCGGGAGTGTCCATCATTTCCAGAATAGGTCGGGCGATGAGCAATCCGACCGCGAGTAATAGTACGCCACTTGCTAGCGTGACCACGGAAACGGTATGTATGGCATTTTTGATACCGCGTTGATTTTTTTGTCCGATATAGTTCGCGATAACGACACTTGCCCCAACGGATATCCCGACAAACAGGTTTATCATCAGGCTGATAACCGAGGCGTTGCTTCCCACTGCTGCAAGAGCCTGACTGCTGGCAAACTTCCCGACAACAGCTACATCCACCGAGTTGAACAATTGTTGCAGGATACTACTTGCTGCCAATGGCAGTGCAAACAATAGAATTTTGTTCAGCAAGCTGCCGTGCAACATATCCATACGAACAGTTCCTTGTGGTGATTTATCTTGAGCGCGCATGATGAAAATCTTCCTAAATTTTTTACGGCACAAAGGTACAGGAAACTATTCATATCGTTGATTTCTGGTAATAAAAAATCCGCTCCGAATTTGGAGCGGATTTTTTATATAGACTTACTGTATTATTAGCAGTGTCCTTGAGCGCACATAGCCTCGGCAACTTTGATGAAGCCACCGATGTTAGCACCCTTAACATAGTCGATCTTGTTTCCGTTCTTACCGAACTTAACGCAAGTATCGTGGATGTCTTTCATGATTTGAGACAATTTAGCGTCTACTTCTTCAGCAGTCCAGCTATATCTCATTGAGTTTTGGCTCATTTCAAGACCGGAAACAGCAACACCACCAGCGTTAGCTGCCTTACCGGGAGCGAACGTGATGTGCTCGTTAGCGTATCTAACAGCTTCCGCGGTACATCCCATGTTAGAAGTCTCAACGATCATTTGGCAACCGTTAGCAACCAATTTCTTGGCATCGTCTTCGTTCAACTCGTTTTGGATAGCGCAAGGGAATGCGAGGTCGCATTTTACTTCCCATGGTTTTGCTTTCGGGAAGAATTTAGCACCGAATTTCTCAGCGTAAGGAGCTACAACGTCGTTGTTGCTAGCACGCAATTCCAACATATAGTCTACACCCTCTTGAGTTAAACCTTTCTCGTCATAGATGTATCCGTCAGGACCAGAGATAGTCACAACTTTAGCACCTAATTGAACTAATTTTTGAGCGGCACCCCAAGCCACGTTACCGAAACCGGAAAGGGCAACTACTTTACCGGCGATCTTCTCACCTTTTTCTGCCAACATGTGTTGTGCGAAATAAACGGTACCGTAACCGGTAGCTTCCGGACGTACTCTTGAACCACCGAATTCGCGGTTCTTTCCGGTTAATACACCAACGAATTCGTTGCGGATTCTCTTGTATTGTCCGAACAAGAAACCGATTTCACGAGCGCCTACACCGATATCACCAGCAGGTACGTCAGTGTCAGGACCGATGTGTTTGCAAAGTTCAGTCATGAAGCTTTGGCAGAAACGCATAACTTCATTATCAGATTTTCCTTTCGGGTTGAAGTCAGAACCTCCTTTACCACCACCCATGGGAAGAGTAGTCAAAGAGTTTTTGAAAGTTTGCTCGAATCCTAAGAATTTCAATCCGCCAAGGGTTACTGACGGGTGGAAACGTAAACCTCCCTTGTACGGTCCGATAGCACTATTGAATTGTACTCTGTAACCGCGGTTGATTTGTACTTCACCTTTGTCATCAATCCAGGGCACTCTGAACATGATAACTCTTTCAGGTTCTACCATTTTCTCAAGGATCTTGTTAGCCTTGTATTTCGGGTTTGCCTGATAGGTATCCCAAACAGTTTCGATTACTTCTTCAACTGCTTGGTGGAATTCAGTTTCACCCACAGTTCTAGCCTTTAAGGCATCCATGAATTCTTTAATCTCTGCTTTCATTTGAATATTGTTTAAGTAAAAACTTTAAAAAAACATCTTTTAATTTGAATTGTGAAATTCGGTTCAAAGGTATGCTTTTGTTTATGATTCCAAAAATTTTTCGCACTATTTTTTGGTACCCGCAAACGTTATAATAGTTTAAAATTAAAATCATTTATCGTCCCGTGCTATGAATCTGTAACAAAACGGGTTAAATAAGTGAATAACATTTACCGGGAAGCCGGGTGACTGTACCCTCTAATTCCAGTTTCAAAAGCAAGACGGCCAGATCGTGGACGGGTATCCGGGTGAGTTGATGGAGCTGGTCGATGTTTTGTTCTCCCGCTTCGGTCAAAGTTTGTCTGATAAGATCTTCGTCGCTCGATTCGGGGAACAAATCGAGTGATGTTTGATAAGGTGCTGTCGGGAGCGGTTCCCAATTCAACGCTTTCAATATGTCGGAGACGTTTTCCACGAGGGCAGCGATATTTTGTTTGATCAGCATATTGCATCCCGTGTAGTTCGTGTCTTCCGGGCGACCGGGGAAGGCGAGGACATCCCGGCTGTACGATAATGCCTGTCGCGCGGTGGACATAGCACCCCCTTTCACGGGAGATTCCGCCACGAGTATCGCTTCGCTCATGCCTGCCACGATGCGATTCCGTTGGAGGAAATTCGTGGGATGTATCGGTGCACAGGTTGGAAATTCGGAAAGTAGTGTTCCGCCTTGTTCCAGAATTTTGTCCGCTATATTTTTGTGGGGTGCCGGGTAGATCATGTGCAGCCCGTGACCGAGCACGGCTTGTGCCCGAAGCCCGTGCCTGAGGCAGGCGGAATGCGCGGCAATGTCAATACCGTATGCCAGTCCGCTGATAACGTTGGGGCGATATCCCATGTCAGCCAATTGCTGGAGGATATTTTCCACGCGGGCTTTGCCCGAATCGGTGGCTTTGCGAGTACCCACGATAGCGATATTCTTGACTTCGTCGGGTTCCAGCGTACCTTTATAGAAAAGCACCAGTGGGGCATCGGCACAATGTTTCAGCAGGCGGGGGTAATTCGTGTCTTCTATTCCGCAGAGCTGAATACGGTGTTTCTCCATGTTCTTTAGTTCCTCTTCTGCCTGTTGCAGCCACAGGGAACGCTCCGGTTGGATGTTTGTCAGGTTGTTTTCTTTGAAAAGCAACTCTATATTATTGTCACTCTCTTGGAAGAAGCCGGTAATGCCGCCGCATTGTTGGAATAGGGGAGAATATAAAGCATTGTTTAATCTGGGAGCAATTGTGATTGCCACCCGGTTCAGGGTAGAATTGTCATTGTTCATGCGCCGATCAGTTTTAATGAATTTGACCAAAGTTATTTTTTTATGGCGAGAAAAACAATAATTAACCCGATAAATATTTTATCTTTCAATCCAGTTTTCAATTCTGATTCCGGAGAAGTTTTTAAAATCTTTTATATTTTCCGTAACCATGATCATAGAATGTACTATAGCGGAACATCCTATCAATAAGTCAAAATTATCTTCAGCCGGAGTTCCGGTAAAGCGCAGTCTTGCTTTTTCGGAGGCGAATAAATCAAGTGCACCTGTAATGGGAAGTACATGTATAGAGGATATGAATTTATCTAAATCTTGTTGTCTGTGTCTTAATCCTTGTCTATTTCCTAGTTCGGCGCCGTATTTTAATTCGGCAACAGTGATTTCTGAAATAAAACAATTTTCTAACCCCACGTTGTCAATTTTCTTGTCGATATTGTATTTCCCACGTAAAAGAAAAATACAAATGTTGGTATCAAGCAGGTATTTTTCCATAAGTCTTAGAATGCTTCAATATCATCCTTGAATTTTCGTGAAGTTTTAATGGCTTCGTTTATATCGGTATCTTCAAAGTCGTTGTCGTGCCACACGCCATAGAAACTACTGGCTGAAACTTTTTTTCCTTCTTCCTTTTGAAGTAACGAATTACTTAGTCTGGCGATCAGATCTAGTTTTACTTCTCGGCTCAAGTCTTTCAATACATTCCAATAACTATTTGCGTTTGTAATTGCTGTATCCATGGGTAATCTCCTATTTTATAGAAAACACTTGTCTTCTAATGCAAATATACCTATTTTCGTTTAATTTTCAACATAGATCTTCTGAAATTAATGCATAAATAGTGTAATTTTGTGCAGAAATATGGGACAAATGGAGCGTATTATATTTACAACGGATTCGAGTCTTGTCCTCGCCGAGTTGTTACAAGGTGTCAGGCATGATCAATTATTTGTCGTGGCGGATAAGCACACGGTCGGTTTTTGTGACAAGTTACTGGAGAAAGTGAATTGGATGCCGTTGAACGTGGCGGTAGTCGATTGCGGTGAAGAAAACAAGTCACTGGTGAGTGTTGCCCGTGTCTGGTCTATGTTGAGTAAGCGGGGAGCTCGTCGTTCTTCTATATTATTATGCGTGGGCGGGGGTATGGTGACGGATATGGGTGGTTTCGCCGCTTCGACGTTCAAGCGGGGAATGCGTTGTATCTATGTACCCACGACTTTGCTGGCACAAGTGGATGCTTCGTTAGGCGGGAAAACGGGGTTTAATCTTGACGGGTTGAAAAACGAGATCGGTACTTTCAGCGAGCCGGAACGAGTGGTTATTGATGTTTCGTTATTACAGACGTTACCTGTTCGGGAACGGGTATCCGGTTATGCCGAGATGCTGAAACACGGGCTATTGTCTGACATGGAGTATCTGGAGCGGTTACTGGTTTGTGACACGAACGTGCCCGAACGTGAAGAATTCCTTGAGTTAATTAAAAAATCCGTGTCCGTGAAGAATGATATCGTGACTCAGGATCCGAATGAGAAAGGGATACGTAAAGCCTTGAATTTCGGACACACGATTGGGCATGCCATCGAGAGTTGTTCCATGATGCGGCGGGAAAATATGTTACACGGGGAAGCTATCGCGTTGGGAATAATAGCCGAGTTGTATCTTTCCGTGCGCGAGAAAGGTTTCCCGGGCGAAGTGTATCGCCGGGTGCGGGAATTTATCAAGAGATATTATCCAACCTACCCGGTTATGGAGCACGCGGATACATTGTATGAATTGATGTTGCATGACAAGAAAAACGATCGTAAAGGTGTGAATTTTACACTTTTGGAAGATGTCGGGCAATTTTCTATCAATAATTACTGCACGAAAGAACAGATTACGGAAGCATTAAACCAGATATAAGAATGGATAACGTTATCGCTTGGGAAGGGAAAGAAATAAAAGGTACGGTAATTTTACCGGCATCCAAGAGTGTGTCCAACCGGGCTCTCGTGTTGAGTGCGTTGGCGGACGGGGTGTTGCCTGAAAATCTGTCCGATAGCGATGATACCCTTGTATTGATGGAAGCCTTGTCCCGAACGGGTGGACTCGTGGATGTCGGTCATGCGGGAACTGCCATGCGCTTTTTGGCAGCTTATTTTGCCTCGCGTGACGGGGTATGGGAATTGACCGGTTCGGGGCGAATGAAGCAGCGACCGATAAAAGTGTTGGTAGAGGCTTTGCGGGAACTGGGGGCAAGTATTGAATATTTGGGGAGAGAGGGTTTTCCGCCTTTATGGATTGGGAATGCCGTGTTGAGGGGGAAAGAGATTTGCTTGGATGCCTCGGTCAGTAGCCAGTATATTTCAGCGTTGATGATGATCGCTCCTTTGGTGGAAGGGGGACTCGTGATTGATTTGAAAGGGAAAGTCGTTTCCGCGGATTATATTCACATGACGGCGGAAATGATGCGTCGCTTCGGGGCAGAGGTGTGTATCGCGGGGAATCGGGTAGTCATTCCCGGGGGAAAATATATGCCTGCTGCTTTCCGGGTAAGTGCCGATTGGAGCGCGGCGTCTTTTTTTTACGAGTTGCTGGTTGTCGCGGGAGAGGGGGAACTCTTTCTTCCGGGGTTGGAGTACGATAACTTGCAAGGTGATGCGCGTCAAGTCGAGTTATGGCAACAGTTAGGGGTACACACGGAAAGGGTAACCGGGGGGATTCGTTTGTCTACCCATGATGCGCAAGTGTCCCGTTTCGAGGCGGATTTGTCAGGAATGCCCGATACGGCTCTTCCTCTGATTGTAGCTTGTTGTTTATCGGGTATCCCGTTCCATTTGCGGGGTGTCGAAACCTTATATATAAAGGAGTGTGACCGGGTGGATGCCGTTACGCGGGAGTTAAGTAAATTGGGATATAAATTGCAGGTGCCGATACACGGGGAATTGTGCTGGGATAAGGTGCGTAATGCGTTGATTTCATTAGATATAGACACGTATCAGGACCACCGTATGGCAATGGCATTTGCTCCTGTCGGGTTGAAGTTTCCCGGGTTAACCATTCGGGATGCCGGGGTGGTCACCAAATCGTTCCCCGGTTTTTGGGAACAGTTTAATAATTTAGTGATTTAGAGATTTCCGGTTTACACGGGACGAGGTTTGTGTGCGGTGTACTCGTGGTAGCAATGTTAATTTGATAATAAATTGCGGGAAATATTTTTATCGAATCGAAAATAGGAATATTTTTGCTGACCGTGGATACAAGAAAAACGTGATATTTTGGATGAACAGATATTGATAGAGCGATTAAGACGAAATGACCGGAGTGCCTATTCTGAATTGTTTGATGGGTATTTCGATAAGTTGTTTACATTCGCTTTGAATATGGTTTTCCGGGAAGATGTGGCTAATGATATCGTGCAGGAAGTGTTTATCACGATTTACGAGAAATCGGTTTTTTCCAATTACAGGGGATCGTTGAAAGCGTATCTCTACACGAGCGTGCGGAACCGATGCTACAATTACCTGCGGGATGCCAAGGTCGAAGACCGGAATATGGCGTTGTACGCGGAGGCGGCAGTATATTCCGATAATGTTGACACGATCGACGAGGAAGAGGTGCTGGAGAAGATCCGGCAAGTGATGGATGAATTGCCGGACAGGTGTCGGGAAGTGTGTCTTTTGCGGTTTGTGCATGGCTATAAATACAGTGATATCGCGGAGCAATTGTCTATGAATGAAAATACGGTGAAGGTACAATTGCACCGGGGAATGGAGAAAATAAAAGAAAGTTTCTCGAATTACGATTTCATCCTGCTCCTTTTCGTGATGAGTCAATCGTGCTTGCTTTTACAGGCTTAACAGCCATTTTCACGCGGGAATGACCTCGATTGTTTTACCGTTCATTTCCAACACTTGTTCTGTATCCCGTGTGATAATCAATAGTTTTTCGGCTATAACTGTTTTCAGTATATTTTTATTCTATATGCAAAATAAAAAATAGTCATTTTTGTTTTGTATATAGAATAATATTGTTCTAATTCAAAGTGGATGGGAGTAATTGACTAACATACAAAATGTTTCGATTGTTTTACTTTTGAAACGTAATTAAAAGAGGTATGGAAATCTACATGCGAGTCTGTATTTAGGAATTTTCTTAAAAATTTTAATGTATAAAATATCCCAAATCCAGAATATGATTTACTATATTTATGCGATAATTGAAAAGCCTCCGTGTAATGTTGAATTGTGTAATGTCTATTTTAGATAATAAAGAGATTTTTCGGATGTGAGCGGTAAAAACTAATCCATGAGGATATGGAAGAAAATCATAAATTAGAAACAGTTTATAATGCGGCAGTACAAATTATAAAGACAGCTATACTTCGTAGTCAATATCAGGCCGCTAAGTTGGTAAACAAAGAACAGTTGGGACTTTATTGGGGGATCGGGAAATATGTATCACTTAATTCTCGTGATAAATTTTGGGGAACAGGAGCTATTGAAGCTATTAGCCAACGATTGCAAAAGGAATTACCGGGGTTGCGTGGATTTTCTGCCCAACATATACGGAAAATGAGGCAATTTTATGAGGAATGGAGTTCTGTCTTAAAATGCTCGCCAATGGCGAGTAAATTTGCAAATCTTGAAGATAAAATATTAAATCCCATTGAAATAGATAGTAATACTCTACTGATGATAGATTGCTCGCCACTGGCGAGCAATCTAAACATGGAGGAATTCTTTAGTATCAGTTTCACGCACCACATGGAGATTATTCATAAAACGAGTACTATAGAGGAACGTGCTTTTTATATTCATCAAACAGTGGTTAACTGTTGGAATAAATATACATTACGTGTTCATCTCGAAGCGAATGATTATCGGCATCAAGGGGCGATGCCAAACAATTTTGTAAACACGATACCCGATGTTCAACAATCTGTGAAAGCGATCAGTATGTTTAAAGATGAATATTTACTTGACTTTATCAACGTGGAAAATTTGGATGAAAGGGATAAAGAAGATATTGATGAAAGAATAGTTGAAAATGCTATCGTGCAGAATATAAAAAAATTTATAATGACCTTTGGACAAGACTTTAGTTTTATTGGAAATCAATATCACATAGAAGTTTGCGGTCATGATGTATTTATTGATTTGTTATTTTTTAATAGAGAGCTCAATTCACTTGTTGCGGTGGAGTTAAAGTACTCGGAATTTCGTCCCATACATTTAGGACAATTGCATTTATATTTGCAGGCTTTAGATGACTATGTGCGAAAACCTCATGAGAATCCGTCTATTGGCATAATTCTTTGTAAGGGTGTTGATCGTAATTTTGTCGAGTATGCTGTTCGTGATTTTAACAAACCATTGGGAGTTGCAACCTACAAGACTGCTAATGATATGCCGGATGAATTAAGAAAAGCTTTGCCGGATATGGATGAATTGAAGAAGTTGTTGTAAGCATAATAAGAATAAAGATAGGACAAGGAAGGGGAAAAATAGAACTAAAGGTATCCGGTTCATAATTTGCCCCGGGAAACTCCCGGGTAAGGATTGCTTACTAGGCAACTTTTCTACCATTGAGTGGCGGTAGATAGCCTTTTGAGTGACTTTTGGGCGGGTTCGCCTACTCATCGCCTGATGTTCGCCCACAGTTCGCCCACGTTTTAACAGAAAAGTATCTTATTTAATACTGTCGAGGGTTTTGTCGATTGAATCTACAGGTACCTTTGCGCCAGATAATCGGTGTGAAATGGTTTATGATGATTTTGGCATTTGTAGTAAATTGATTTTTAGCTTATTATTCTGATGTGTCATTTTTTTTGCTTAGGGAGTAAAAAAAATCATTTTTCGTGTAAACATTTTCGGGTGTTTCGTGTTTTGGGTGTGAATTTGAGTAAGATTAAGATGAAAATAGATTGGTTATTGATAAAGCGGAGTTTGACTTCTTCATTGAATGAAGAGGAGGAGAAGGCTTTGCAGGTGTGGTTGGACGAGGCAGAAAAGCATCGTGCCGTGTACGAGGATATGAAGCGTTTCGTTGCCATTCGCAAGGGATACCGTTTGGAAAAAGATACGAGGGAGGATTTTAAAAAGGATTTTCAAGCCAGACTGAATACTGCTTATCGTAAACGAATGCGCCGGATGTGGATGAAGGTTGCGGGATACGCGGCAATGTTGGTGTTACCTTTGACGATAGTTTTGTTCTTCTTTTTGGAACAAAAGCCCGCTGTTGACGCGGAGGATTACGGGATCGGACAGATCGTGCATGGGACGAGAAAGGCGACATTGGTGTTGAATGACGGTAAGGTGGTGGCGTTGGATACTTCTCGTGTGTTGTTGGGACAGGAGGACGGAATGAGTATGCGCACGAGCGATCAGGCTTTGGTGTACGTGGATTCCTTGCAAAAAGACCGGGAAGTGGAGGTTCAGAATCGGTTGATCACACCGAAGGGAGGAGAGTACACCTTGATGTTGTCGGACGGAACAAAAGTGTGGGTGAATGCAGCTACCGAGATTCGTTATCCCGTGAAATTTATTAAGGGGGAGCGTCGGGTTCGTTTGGAGGGTGAGGCTTATTTCGAGGTGGCAAAAGATACGGGAAAGCCTTTTATCGTGGAGATTGACGGCATGGAGGTGAAAGTGTACGGTACGAAGTTCAATATCAATACCCGAAGGATGGATCGGATGCATACTACTTTGGTAGAAGGTTCAGTGTCCGTGAAGCCGAAAGGAAAACCGGAGGTGATGCTTGAACCGAGTCAACAGGCAGTGTTTAACAAGCTTTCCGGGCGGGTTGTCGTTCAGGAGGTGGATGTTATGCCTTACGTGGCGTGGCATCTTGGGAACTATTTTTTCGAAAACAAGAGTATAAGCAAAATCTTGGATGAGCTTGCCTTGTGGTATGATATAAATGTATTTTTTATGAATGACGAAGTGCGTAACGAGCGGTTTAGCGGTTATTTGCCCCGCTACGGGGAGATCGAGAAGTTGTTGGGTTTGATAGAGAAAACCTCTCATGTTCATTTCGAAATTAAAGGTAAAGTGATAGTAGTGCGTAAATAAAAGAATCCGGACAAGCGCCACTTATCCGGAGTGAAATAAATGTGGGCAAGCAAATGCGACAATGATTGCCCGAGTAGTTTTTAATTTCAAAATCAAATGTATGAAAAAAAAACAAAGTTTTTACTATTTCTATGGTAAAAAGAAAAATGGTCTATTACGAATCATGAAATTATTAGTTATTTTATTGACAATGACCTGCATGACAATTTCCGCTAACACGTTCTCGCAACAACAGAGGGTGACGCTGGAAATGAAGAATGTTGGTGCGATGGAGCTTTTTAAAGAGATTCAGAAGAAAACGAATCTGTATTTCGTGTATAATGATGCAGATCTGGTTTCTTTCAGTAACATTACCGTTTCGGCAAACGACGAGGAGTTGGATGTTTTATTGAAACGGGTATTTTCCGGGTTGAACTTCTTGTACGAGGGAAACGTGATCATCGTGAAGCCGGCTGTTGCGAAAGACGACGAGAAAAAAGAGGTAAAGAAGTTCATCGTGAAAGGTAAGGTGATTGACGAGAAAAAACAACCCCTGCCGGGAGTTACTATACGTTTGGATAGCACTACCGTGGGGTGTGCCACGGATGCAAAAGGGGAGTTCACGCTTTCTTTACCAGTGGAATCCGGACAGTTGATTTTTACTTTTGTTGGTTTTAAGCAAGAAAAGAAAAAGTTTAAGGCGGGAGATGAGTTGATTATTACCATGAAAGAGGAAGCATCGGATTTGGATGAGGTAACTGTGATCGCTTATGGAGAGCGGAATAAGAAGGAATTGATCAGTTCCGTGTCTTCAATAAAAGCTAAGGATTTGGAAGAGGTTCCTTCTTCCAGTTTGGAGAATCTGTTGCAAGGGCATATGGCGGGAGTGGAAGTGAATAACGTGTCTGGAGCCCCCGGTGGAGGAGGTACTCGTGTTGCAATTCGCGGTTATAATACATTGATGGTTGATGGAATCAGTGAGAATACTCCGTTATATGTTGTAGACGGTGTGCCTATTCAATCATTCACTTCCCCGTTAACCGGAACGAATACATTGGCTGAAATCGATCCGATGACGATAGAATCCGTTGAAGTTTTGAAAGATGCTGCTTCTGCTGCCATTTATGGTTCACGTGCAAGTAATGGAGTGATTTTGATTACGACAAAGCACGGTAAAATGGGTCAAGCAACCTTTCAGGCAAATGCTTCTTATTCATGGACTTATCTGCCGGAGACTCCCATGCAAATACAAGGAAACGGGGAACGTAAATGGTGGTTATATGCCGCACGGAATATGGCAGTAGGAATGACTGACCGTGTGACGAATAATGTTACTTGGCCGACTTCCCCGGAAGAAGCTTTTAGAACGAGCGGGCAATACGATTATTTTTGGAGAAATGGAGTGGTTAGTGATTATAATAAGATTCCTTTAGAGCGTTTGTTGCAAGATAGTTTGAATCCTTTCTATAATAACTCAACAAACTGGTGGAAATACGTGTTCCATACAGGTAAAACTTTGAATGCTAATATTCAGGCATCCGGAGGAACGGAACGTGTTAAATATATGGTTGGTGCCGGTTGGTATAACGAGGAAGGTATTAATGTCGGTTCTGAATTTTCACGCGCCAATTTGATTTCAAATTTGAATTTGACCCCTCGGAAAAATTTGAGTTTGGATATGCGTTTATCTCTATCATATTCGGATATGAGTATGGCTTCTGGGGGGTTAGGAGCGAGAAATATTTCTTATATGACAGTTAATCCCAAAGGAACGTCGACGTTATTCCCTAATAGTGGATCTGCTTACGAACAAATATTTACTACGATCAATGAAGTGTCTGAGAAGAAATATAATTTTAATATTCGAGCTAATACTCGGTTAGCGTATAAAATTATTGAAGGTTTAGATGTTTCGGCTTCACTTGCAGTGGATTATTCTCAATCACAGCTTAATCGTTTTGAACCCAGTTCTTTGGATGCAAGTTACGGGTTGAGTAAGTCATACGGTCAAATGTCCGGTTCCGTGTTAATGCAGACAGAAGAATTGTTACATTACAATTTCAGTTTAAAAGAACGGCATAATTTTGATTGGCTTTTCGGTTTTTCTTACACGAGAGAAGCATCCAATGGTTTGAATGGTTCTGGTAAAGGAGCTCCTAGTGATTATATACATTATGTTGTGGATGGTATGCCGGATTTGAAAGATCTGAATGGGACTACAACTGCAATGAAATCATTTATTTCAAGTTTCAAGGAGAAAAAAATGGTTAGCCTTTTCGGGCGTTTGGCTTATAATTTTGATAGAAAGTATTTAATGGAGTTTACGCTTCGTCGGGATGGATCTTCTGTTTTCGGTAAAGATGTGCGTTGGGCGACTTTCCCGTCTATTGCAGTAGGATGGAATTTTTCAGATGAAGTATTTATGAAGAATTTTTGGTGGTTAAGCCACGGAAAAGTGCGTGCTTCGTGGGGACAGTCAGGACAAACTTTCTTGGATCCTTATTTAGCACAGGGTGCGATTGATGTCGGCAGTAATTTTTTGGGAGTGACAGGATTGGTGCCAGCCCAAATGGAAAATAGAAATCTGACATGGGAAAAATCCGATCAATATGATTTGGGATTGGACGTAGATTTGTTTGATTATCGAGTGAAAATGAAGTTGGATTATTATTATAAATACACGAAATCATTGTTGTGGCAGATAAATCTTCCCGGGACGGTTTATTTCCATTCAAAGATGTGGGATAATGCGTTGGAAATTTCAAATGAAGGTATAGAATTGGAAGCCCAATTTGATGTTTTGAGAGAAACCGAGGTTAAATGGCGTGCACGATTTAATATTTCCCGCAATTGGAATCGTTTGGAAAAAACTTACACGGGTATGGATGTCGACAGTAAATATGTTATAGGGCGTTCTGCTAATGAGTTGCTGGTATACAAAAATTTAGGGTACGCTCAAAGTGATAGTGATATTCCTAAATATTGGGATCAACAAGGAAATTACAAGGCATTAGGTAGTGGTGGTATGGCGCAACCAACCCGTTTAGGGATGAATGTGATCGCTGATTTGAACGGAGATGGGAATATTACTGATGAGGATAGATATTTCGCCGGTTCGACTTTGCCATTGGCTCATGGTGGTATCGCGAGTGAAATTAAATGGAAAGGATTTGATTTGAATATTTTATTCAACTATTCTTTGGGACGAAAGATGATTAATATGTTCAGAAAAGCATCTTTGAACTTTAATCCTATGAATATTGGTTCGGCTGTGTTCGAGGATTATCGTAACGTGACCTTCTGGCAACAGCCGGGGGATAATTCCGATTATCCTATTATTTCTGCAATTAATTATTATCACCAAGGACAGTTTGACGGGTTGGTAGATTCTAATATTGAAAAGGTGAATTTCCTTCGGTTGAAACAATTGACTTTAGGTTATAATCTTCCTTCTGCATGGGCCAAGAAGTTGTATTTGCAAGGATTAAGAGTGTTTTTCACGGGAGAGAATCTTTTCTTGTGGACGAATTATTCAGGATTAGACCCGGAAAATGTTGATCCGATGCAAGGTTTGGATCAAATGGAGAATTATCCGTCTGCAACTAAATTAACATTGGGATTAACGCTTAAATTTTAATTATGAAGAAAATTCTTTATGTTTTATTGATAGGGCTTTTTTCAGCATGTGACAGTTTGTTGGATGTGGAACCCGAAACATTAGTCAGTTTTGATAATTATTACAAAACGGAGCAGGATCTGGAAATTTCGTTATATCAACTTCAAAGTTTTATACATGGTAGATTGTTAGAGCAGAATGTGCAAGAACGAGCTGGTTTTATCTCAGAATCGAATTGGACGCAGGAGCATTTGTGGGATCCGTCTTCAATGGTTGGAATGAGGGGGCAAGGTGAAGTATGTACGTATTGGGATCAAACTTATTGGGTAGTGTATATGGCGAATGTACTATTGGATAATATGTATAAAGCAGAAGCGAATGTATCACCCGAGCGTATGAATTATTACAGAGCCCAAGCGTATTTCGGTAAGGCTTTAGGGTATTTCTTCCTAGGACGTCGTTGGGGAGAGGTCCCTATTACACGGAATAGTTCTTCATCTGAAGTATACGGAAAAAAACCTTTGCTTGAGGTTTTGGATACAGTGATTGCCAATGCGGAGAGAGCGTATAAGATGTTGCCGGTTCAAGCTGATTTGGTTGATCGTACGGGAACGCCTATAACTTCGAAACAATTCGGTAGTAAAGGTTCTGCTTGTGCTTTGTTAGCTCATGCTTATGCTTGGAAAGGAAGTATGATTGATTTGATGGGACTTGATGGAAATTCGAATGAATGTTATAAAAAATCAGTAGAATATGCCAATTATTTGATAAAAGGAGATGCCGGAAATTATAGTTTAGTACGTGATCCTGAAGAATTGTGTAAATATTTTTCTGATTATCAGGCAAATAATCCGGAGTCGATATTTGAATTTTCATTGGATATGTCGGCGGAACATATTCTTTCGACGTATTTGATCGGTCGAGAATTTATAGGATATCCGGTTGAGCCTTCAACAAAAGCGGGGGACCAACAATATAAATCAAGTAAAATTTCTTATACGACAATCAGAACGTTGTATGATACGCTGGATTTGAGACGGGATGCTTATTTTCATAGGTATAGTTACTATAGTACCGATTCTGTTCAATTTATGTTTACTGATACGACAGAGGTTGTTATGAAGCATTTGCAGGATAGTGTTCGGAAAGAAATTACTGAACTTACCGGGGGTGTCGCTTACCCCTTTAAATGGCGCGAGGGCGTGTATAAAGCTGATCCTTATAATCCGGGTACGATGCAATTAATAGCAATCAAATCAAATTATTCTTATTGGCGTTTATCAGACATATATTTGCTACGAGCCGAGTGTTATGTCAAATTAGGAGAAGAGGGTTTGGCGCAAGCGGATTTGAACGAGATTCGAGGAATTAATAATGTGAAGCCTTATCCCAATAGCGGTGGTGATGAGAAAGGTTTGAAATATGCTATTTTCCACGAACGTGAACGCGAGTTATTAATGGAGGGGCATCGTTTTTATGATGCCGTACGCAACGGGATGGAGTATATTAACACTTATTTACCGGGAGCGTTGAAGACGTTGACATTGACTGATGTGAAAAATGGTGCATTATTTTTCCCGATTCACGAGAGTGCATTTAAAATGAACGGATTATTAAGGCAGAATGTGTATTGGGCCCCGTATATGAGAAAATAAAGGAATAAGATATGAAACAGATTATATTATTAGGATTGTTATTATCCGTTTTTATCGGATGTACAAAGTATAACCAGATTGATACGGGTATAGCCCGGAAAAAGTATCCGGGGAATATGTATGAATATTTTCATTCGGATTCTTATAACTGGGATTCATTATTGTTAATGATCGAGTATACAGGAACGAAAGAGTATTTTACAGGAGAGAAAGCCGGATATGAAGAAATTACATTTTTTGGTCCGACAAACCACTCTATCCGTCGGAAGATGTTCGAGGAAACCCAACTGAATACGGAGACTTGGGTGCAAGAACCGATTTATAAGAGTGTAAAAGCATATGTGGAGGCAAAAGGTGTCGAATATTGTAAAGAATTGATTTTGCGGCATGTCGTGAAAGGGAAATATGAAGTAAAAGATATTCCGAGAGGGACGAGTGATGATGATGCATCAGGAGTCATTTTCACTTCTGCTTTTGGTTCTACATTCCGGGTGTTTTCATTCCGGGAACCGTACGAAAAAGTTCCGGAGGCGGGAGCAGTGGTCTTGTATATAAAAGGTGGAATGAATATGTCCACAAGCATAGATGTTGCATCAACAGACATAGAACCGACCAATGGGATTGTTCATTCTTTGGCTTATGGATTCACTTGGGGACAATTATAATGAAATGTAAAAACGGAACAAGATGAAACAGACAATATTATTTCTATTTGTGATGGTTTTGGCTTTTAGTGCATGTCATGATGTGAAGATTGGGTATTTGAAAGCCGATAATGCAGAATATTATCCGGATTCATTGGTCGTTGAGACTGATTTAAGCAAGGTAAGTCAAAATAAAGTGGATAACGATGCTCCATGGGTAACGAATACGATTAGCGGAATGTTGGGAACAGAGCCGTTGTCTTATGAGTTTGTAAGTGTACGAGCGATTGATGGAGGTGATGCGGATATATTCGCAAAAGAAATTGTTGTACGTGGTAGTGGACGTATGCAATTCCCGTTAAGGACAGAGGCTCCCAAGGGACGCTATATTGTTACCTTAAAGGTAAGTAATGAAGATTATTCTGCGATTTTGCCGGATGTGTTTACGTTTATTTTGAAATGAATATAATGAGAAAATATTTTACAATGATATGCTTCACCCTGTTCATGGGGTGGAGCGTATCAGGCTATAGCCAAGGGATTAAGTTCTTCGAGGGAACCTTCGAGGAAGCATTAGTGAAAGCAAAACAAGAGAATAAACTCGTATTTGTGGATTTTTTTGCAACATGGTGCGGACCATGTAAACAAATGGCAGAGAAGGTGTTCACGGACGAAGAAGTGGAAAAATACATGAATGAAAAGTTCGTGTGTATGCAAATCAATGTCGAGGCAGCCGGATGGCAGAAAGAAACTGCCGAGAAATTTAATGTAACGGTATTACCGACATTGATATTTTTTAAAGCGGATGGAAACGTGGCATCCCGTTTGGCTGGAGCTCGGGAAAAGGATGATTTTTTGAATGCAGCCAAAGTGGCTAGCGGAGAACAATTAAGTTTCGAGAAATTGTATGACCGTGCTAAATCGAAAAAAGATTTGGCTGATATGCAGTTGGTATTGAAACAGGCTCCGGATTATGTGGGTGGTTTGCAGGGAATGGAAGCACAAAAATGGATTGTGCGTATTGATAAATTATATGCCGAGTATGTGAAGGCAAAAATGGGACCGGATTTTATTAATAAAGAGGATTTCCAAATCGCGAATAAGTTTAATAAAAAGAACGTGAAAGATGATGCGGTGATGGAGTTTATTGCCAAAAATCTGGAAACGTACATGAGTAAATTGGGAGAAGCTCCGGGTATCTTGATGGTCGAGTATAATAATGCTGTTATCGAGCAATTGGCAAAAGCGGGTAAGAATGAATACAAGAAATATTTGGAGAGAATCAATGGTGATCTGGAAGCGGCTTACGCTATTATGCCGACGGGAACGTTGACTCCTTATGAGAAATTCAAATATTATTATGATGGAATGTATTTATTGTCTTACAAGAAAGATGCGGAGTCTTATGTTCAATTAATGAATAAGTATTTGGCGGCTTTGGGTGATCAGGTGGGAGCGAA
The DNA here is from genome assembly GCF_014287455.1 of Butyricimonas hominis. Lineage (NCBI taxonomy): Bacteria > Pseudomonadati > Bacteroidota > Bacteroidia > Bacteroidales > Odoribacteraceae > Butyricimonas > Butyricimonas hominis. The sequence continues at coordinate 277,575 of NZ_JACOOH010000001.1, read as the reverse complement.
TGATTATGGTGAGATTGCTCAAAATATGTATGTCATGAGTAAGGGAAAATTGAACAACGAACAATTAGGACAAGTGAAGGATTGGTTGGTGAAAGCTATGCAATACGAGGGAACCGGATTGATCGACAGGATTAATTTTGTGACGATGTTGGGGGATACGTATAAGGCATTGAAAGATTTTGATAAGGCAAAAGAAGCTTATAACCAAGGGTACATGGAGGCTTTACAGATCGAGAATAAAATGCAATCTGTTCAAGTGCAAATGATTATGAAACGTAAACTGGAAGCACTGGAATTAGCGAAATAAATAAAGTATGAGGGGATTATTAGTAACGATTGCCGTGTTTCTTTGCACGGTTGGGACTCCTTTGTCCGCGCAGGAAGGCATGGAAGGATTGCGTCACGGGAAACTGGATAACGGTCTGACGTATTACGTGAAGCATTCCAAGGCGGAGCCGGGAAGGGTGAGTTTTTACCTGTTGCAAAACGTGGGGGCGATACTGGAAGAGGATCACGAGAACGGGTTGGCGCATTTCTTGGAGCATATGGCGTTTAACGGTACTACCCATTTCCCGGGAGGGGTGATGCCTTATTTGAGGGGAAGAGGTATTTTCACGTTCAACGCGAAGACAGGGATAAACCAGACGGTGTATAATATCGAGGATGTACCCGTGGCAGAAGGCGGATTGGTGGACACGTGTATGTTTATCGTGAAAGACTGGTGTAGCGAGATATTGCTGAAAGATAAAGATATTGACGAGGAGCGGGGCGTGATTATCGAGGAATGGCGGAGTCATTATAACGTGGGGCGTCGCTTGCAGGAAGGAGCGGCTCCGGTGGTGTACAATCACACGAAATATGCCAAACGGAACGTGATCGGGACGGTGGAATTATTGCAATCGTTCCCCTCGGATGTATTACGGGAGTTTTATCGTAAATGGTACAGACCGGATTTGCAGTGCGTGATCGTGGTCGGGGATATTGACGAGGAGGAATTCGAGGAGCGGGTAAAGGAGCTGTTCGGGCAGATTCCCGCGAGGGAGAATCCGTTGGAACGGTACGAGGTGGAGATTCCTGACCGGGCGGATATGGATTACATGTTGATTCTTGACGCGGAGAACCCGTCGAAGATGATTTCTTTCCACCAACGGGCACACCGGCAGGAGGGATTGGATGAGGTCGGACGCAAGGCGTATTCTTTTAAGGCACGGATTTTTAACGCTTTGATGGGACAACGTCTGTCCCGTATCGTGAACGCGAACAAGGAGAAGTTTTTGAGCGTTTCCGGTACATTCGAGAGTTTCGTGCGTAATTATAACGGGTTCTCTTTAGACGTGATTCCGTATAAAAATCAGGATGCGGAGGCTTTCGAGCAGGTGTGGACGGCGTGGGAAGAGATTCGTCGTTACGGTTTTACCGACAAAGAGGTCGAGAGAGTGCAGGAGGCTCTTTTCCAAGAGTTGATGAAAATGGAAAGTGAGGTAGAGAAGGAGAGTAACCCGTATTATGTATCCGTATTCCAGAATCATTTCTTGGCGGGAATGCCCTTTCACGAGCAACCGGTAGAGTTGGGTTTGTTGAAAGAGGCTTTGCTGGAAATCACCGCGGAGGATATGAGTCACTGGATTCACTCGTGGGCGAACGATAGTAATCAGATTGTCGTGGTGTCCGGGAATGACAAGGATTATAAATACTTGACTAAAGATGATATTCTGAATATCATGGCTAAGGTGGCGGAAAAAGATATAGAGCCGGAGGTCGAGGAACACAAGACGCCGGAACCGTTTGACCTGCAACTTCAAGCCGGAACGATTAGGAAAGTGAAAAAGCTGGATCGTTTCAAGGCGGAAGAGTGGACATTGTCTAATGGCGCCAAGGTGTATTACAAGCACGTGGAGGAAGGACACGGGTTCTTCTCGCTGGCTTGCAGCAGTCATGGCGGTCGTTCGGTTGTCGCCACGGAGGATTTACCGACATTAACGGCTATGCAAGCATTGACTTTGAAGTCGGGATTGTACAAGTATGACTTGAGCACGTTGAAAGAATTGGTACAAGGCAAGCAGATCCGTTTGAATATGATGATCAGTGATTACACGGAAGGCTTCGGGGGAAGCACGAAAGCGGAGAATGCTGAACTTTTGTTCCAGTTGTATTATTTGTTGTTCCAGCAACCCCGTTTCGATAGGACGCAATTTGACAAATATGTCGAGCGTTCCCGCTACGCGTACGAGAACCAACGGAAGACACCGCAGAATCTCGTGCAGGACACTATCCGGATGTTGACCGTGAGAGAAGACGAACGGAATAAGGATTATGGCGTGGCGTATTTCGACATGATGAATTTCGAACGGTTGGAATCCTTGTATCGTGAACGTTTCTCGAATGCCGGGGAGTTTACTTTCTGTATCGTGGGGGATATCGATCGGGACGAGGCTGCACGCTTGGCGTGTGAATATATCGGTGCTTTGCCTTCTCGCGGGGGAAAGAAAGAGGAGTATATTATCCGTGATTATAGCGTGGATACCGATACTATTGCACGTGAATTTAAAGTGGTGATGCCGGGGGACAAGGGGATGGTGAATATCGTGCTGGAGAATGATGGCAAGTTCTCGCTGAAAGAGCAGATAGCTTTTAATATCTGGGGACAGATGTTGCGGGCTCGTTACTTCTCTATCGTGCGGGAGCAGGAGAGCGCGAGTTATGGTGTGAACGCGGATGCCGGCTACCGGGACTTTCCGGATAGGAAAGCAACCCTGATGATCGGTTTCGAGACGGAGAGCGATAAGGTGGAAAGGATGAAAGAGATTATCTACCGGGAATTGGAGAAGAGTACCAAAGAACTTTTCAAGGAGAGTGAATTGGCTCCCGTCGTTACGGTAATAAAACGAAGTAACGAGCAGGTAAACGAGAATCTCGGTATCGATTTCTGGATGAATGTGTTAAATAGTTATGCGGAATACGGAAAAGATATCACGGATCACAGTGCTTTTGACAAAGCCTTGGATAGTATTACCGTGAAAGATATTCAACGTGTGGCTCAAAAGTTTTTGAAACACGTGAAATTGCGGGACTGGGTAATAAAATCGGAGAAAGAGAATCCGTTATCGGATTGGGAATAATTTTAGTACGTGTGTGGGGGGCTGCTTTCGAGCAGCCCTTTAATTTTTGATTTCATGATTTTAGATTTATGATTCCACCCACATGTGCTTTACTCGTTCCGTGGTTAAAAGTCTTTTTGGTTGGAACCTTTATTTCAAACCTTCCGTATACAACGGAAATTGTTATTAAAGGAAGATATTATGAGGAGTTATACTTTTATTGCAGCATTGTTGGCTTTGTTTTTTGTCGGGTGTCAGAAACCGACGATTAATATAGAGGAGAATACGTTGTCTTACACGAACAATGAATGGGATGTATCAGTGAATCGTCCGGTATTTTCGGCTCAGAATGCGGCTTTGGAGAAAGGATGCAAGGAGGTGAATGAGCGGGTGACAAAATTGATTGACAGTCTGCAAAATGATTTGAAAGAACAATTGAAAGAATACCTGCAAGAAGCACAGGAGATGAAGATCAATCCCATGATACCGTTTACTCTGGATATTCAGGATAGTGTTTTTATGGCAGACGACCGTTATATCAGCTTGCGTCTGGTTGTTTACACGTTGACGGGAGGAGCGAACGGGTTGACGGAGTATTATGCTTTTAATTACAGCATGAAACAGGGTAAATTCCTTGAACCGGAAGATATATTGAATTACAACAAGAGTGCCGAGATTGACAAACAAATCAAGACGAATTTCAAGAACCCGGACAATTGTTTCACGGATGTACCGACATTGTCAAACGTGACGACCGTAAATTTTTCAACGAATGATATTTGTTTTACCTATGAGCCTTTGGTATTAGGTGCTCATTATTGTGGAGCGGCTCAGGTATCCGTTCCCCGCATGATTTTGAAGGGTGATTTATTGTTAAAATAGTAGTGGAGATTTGTAGGGAAGATAAGGGCGATCCGAAAGGGTCGCCTTTTTTGTGTTGATATTTTTGAAAAAAAGTCATAACTTGCACCCGAATTATACGGTGTGCCAGATGTTATTGTATCAGTTTAACCACGGTGACGAGAGAGCTTTTAAAAAGTTGTTTGACAACTTTTTTAATCCGTCGTGTGCTTTCGTGAAACGGTATATTCAAGAGCATGAAGCGGTGGAAGATGTGGTGCAGGATACTTTTATTCATATTTGGGAAAAGCGCGGTATCTACACGGATATGGTTTATTTTAAGGCTTATTTATTCAAGGCACTTCGTAACAATGCCTTGTATTATTTACGGCAACACCGGGAAAATGAAGATGTAAATCCGGCTATAGAAGATGATTCGGATAGTGTATTAAATGCTATTATCGAGGAAGAAGTACACCGGGAAATTATTTGCGCGATTGATAAATTACCTCCCGAAAGACGACGAATCGTGGTAATGAGTATGAATGGTTGTTCGCAGGAGGAGATCGCCGAGAAGATGAATATATCCGTGAACACGATCAAGACCCAGAAAAGAAAAGCCTATGCTTTTTTGCGGGAGGAATTGAAGAATTTGTTCGTGTTTTTTCTTGTTCTTATGAATTTGTAGAGAGATTTTTGAAATAAATTCAAAAAAAACGCATTCCCGGTCACCCCTAAATCGTGTTTCTGCATATTATATATGAATAGTCAGGAAAACATTTATGGAAAAATATAGGGAATCGATAGAATTAGCAGAACAAATCACGAAATACCTGAAGGGAAAACTTTCACCGGAGGAGGAGGTCGAGTTGAAAAAACGACTACATGCTCATCCGGAGGGAGAGCAACTTCTGGCTCGGGTTCAGGACGAACGATCTATTGCCGCCAAAAAAGAGATGTACGCATCGTTTAGCGCGGATAAGAGTTGGGAAAGGATTCGGAAAGTTACAGGCAAGAAGTCTTCGGGGATGATGTACCGGATGTTCTGGTGGGCGGCTGTTTTTGCCTTGCCTCTTGCTGTAGCCGCCTCGATTTTTCTGGTGAATAAAAGTAAACAGGAGGATCGTCCTCAATATATCGTGGATGCTTATTTTGAATCCAACAAAACGATGTTGGAACTACCCGGGGGAAAATGTATAGCTTTGGATACAGTAAAAAACGTGACGAAAGAATTGAATGATTTTGGTGTCACGCTGGCTGAAGGGCAGGGATTGGATTATTCCGGTCTGGATTCCGTTATGGATGCGAAGGTGGAATATCACAAGGTCGTGGTACCCCGGGGAGGAGAATATAATCTGAAGCTTGCCGATGGCACAAATGTCTGGATGTTTGCCGAATCGGAAATTCGTTTCCCGACCCGTTTTGAAGGAAATAAACGGGAAGTGTATTTGTCGGGAGAGGCTTATTTCGAGGTACATCATGATCCCGTTCATCCTTTCTACGTGAAAACGAAGTCGCTCGACGTGAAGGTACTGGGAACAAGTTTTAACGTGAAAGCCTATAATAATATGGATGTTGTGGAAACCTCGTTGGTTGAGGGGGTGGTAAGCGTGAAGGATAACGTGTTGCGTCCGAATATGCAAGCTGTCTTCCACAAGAACACGGGAGATTTTTCTTACCGGAAAATAAACGGGGAGAGTTATCGTTTGCGTAAAGAACGGGTGTTCGTGTTTGACGAGGAGCGGTTGGATGATATCTTGCAGGAGATGGCACGCTGGTATGATTTCGAGATTTTTTACCAGAACCCGGAGATGGCAGATAAACGGTTCGGTTTTAAATTGGAAAAATACGAGCATGTGGATACACTCTTGGATATATTGGAATTGACCGGGGAAGTGAGATTCACGATGAAGGGAAAGACGTTGACCGTGATGAGTGGAACTTAATGTTAAGCTGAATATAAATAAAAACGGGTAGCGGAAATTTTGTGGTGATTATTTCCTGCCACCCATTTGGTTAAATTCAAAATCAATTTAATTCTTCAAAGTTATGAAAAAAAATCTTTGGACGTGGCTCCTGCACGATAAAAAAAGGAGAATAAATACAATTTGTATGAAAGTCTGCCTCTGTTTGGCGTTTGTTTTTGGCGGCGGGATGCTTGGTAACGCCTTTGCCCAGACGGAGAGATTGACCTTGAAAAGGGAGAATGCTTCGATGTTGGACATCATTTTTGCTGTGGAGAAACAGAGCAAGATGACGTTCGTGTACAGCATGGATGCGGTGAATAAAATCGGGAAAATCACGATTGACGTCAAAGACGTGTTGATTGATAGCGTGATGAATGTCTGTTTAAGGAGAACCGATTACACTTATTCATTGGAGAAGAACGTGGTCGTGATCAAGAAAAAGGCGGAAGCAGAGAAGAAAGCTGCCTTGAACGAGAAGAAAAAAGTGATTACCGGAGTCGTGAAAGACAAGAGGAATGAGGTGCTGCCCGGGGTTTCTGTTTACGTGAAGGGAACGACGATTGGGGTGGTGACCGATGTAAATGGAACTTATAAATTTGAAGTTCCCGGTTCGGTGGATAGATTATTGTTCTCGTTCGTGGGTATGAAGACGAAAGAGGTGGAGTTGAAGGGGCAAACGACCGTGAACGTGGTGTTGGAGGACGAAGTTTCCGGTTTGGACGAGGTAACCGTGGTGGCTTATGGAGAGCGGAAAAAGAGAGAGTTGATCGGTGCGGTGTCTTCCGTGAAAGCGAAAGATTTGGAAGAGGTGCCTTCCGCAAGTCTGGAAAATTTGTTGCAGGGGCATATGGCGGGAGTCGAGGTGACTAGTATTTCCGGTTCTCCCGGTGGTGGCGGTACCCGTATCAATATCCGGGGCTATAATTCGTTGTTATCAGAATCCCAGACGGACGGGACTCCTTTGTATATCATTGACGGTGTACCCGTGCATTCTTTTACTTCTCCCGTGACGGGGACGAACACCTTGGCGGAGATAGATCCTTCGACAATCGAGTCCGTTGAAGTCTTGAAAGATGCCGCTTCTGCCGCATTGTACGGCTCAAGGGCGAGTAACGGCGTAATCTTAATCACCACGAAGCAGGGGAAAACGGGACGAGGAAAATTTTCGGCTAACGTGTCATACTCCTATTCCATTTTGCCCGAAACCCCGGTGCAGACGGGCGGACACTTGGAACGTATGGCTAATATCTATAAGTTTAGAAGTGTACGTGCGGCTTACGGGAGTTGGCAGACAGGTATTTATAAAATGCCAGAATCTTACCGGGAGGCATATCACCAGAATGGCGCGTATGATTTCTTTTGGAATAACGGATATGTTTTAAATGATGCGCAGAAGGATATGGTAAGACCTTTGCAGGATAGTCTGAATCCTTTTTATAATAATTCGACGAATTGGTGGAAATATTGTTTCGATGCGGGGAAGATTTTGAATGCGAATCTTCAGGCTTCCGGTGGGACGGAAACGATAAAATACATGATCGGGGCAGGCTGGTATAACGAGAGAGGGATTATGCTGGGGAGCGAGTTTAAAAGGGCTAATATTTTGACGAATATTAATGTCGTTCCTCGTACAAACTTGAACGTGGATGCACGTTTGTATCTTGCTTATACGGATCGGAGCCGGGGGGCGGCGAATACTTCTTTCTCGAGCGCGAGTAAGTACGAACGGTTGACTGTTGACCCGAAATTGAATCTTTCTATTTTGCCGGGTTCCGGGGATATTGAAAAGGAAACGTTGAAACAGATAAACGAGTCGTCCGAGAAAAACATCACTTACCGGATTCGGGCCAGTCTGGCTGTAGCGTATGAGTTTATTAAAGGGCTGAAATTGTCTTCCAGTTTGTCGATGGATTTCTCTGAAGGGAAACGAAATTCTTTTACCCCCAGTTATTTGGATCCGACAGATAAATTAAGTGTGTCAACGGGAAGTATCAGTAGCGGAACGATGTTTTCTAACGAGAATTTGCTTGTTTATAATAAGACGATTCGGAATAATCATAATATGGAGATCCTTTTGGGATTGTCTTATTCGAGAGAGGCAAAAGACCAGTTTAGTGCTTCGGGTAAAGGTTCCCCGAGTGATAAGATTCACTATGTTTTAGACGGATTCCCGACGACTTACGAAAAATATGGAAGTATCCAAGCCTTGCAGGCATACCGGTCTAATTTTGAAGAAAAAATCATGCTGAGTTATTTCGGGCGTTTGGCTTATAATTATAAAAAGAAATATCTGTTCGAGTACACGCTAAGGAGGGACGGTTCGTCCGTGTTCGGCGAAAACGTGCGTTGGGCTACTTTCCCGTCGGTTGCCGTTGGTTGGGCATTTTCGGAAGAACCGTTTTTCAAAAAATGGTGGTTGAGTTACGCGAAGATTCGCGCATCTTGGGGTACTTCGGGACAACAGTTCAGGGATGCTTATTTGGCACATGGGACGCTTGAGTTGGCGAATCACTTCTTGGGAAATTCCGGGGTATTGCCCTCTCAAATTATTAATACTAATCTGACTTGGGAGGAATCGGATCAATACGATATAGGTTTGGATATAGATCTTTTTGATTATCGTTTGAAATTCAAATTGGATTATTATTACAAGTATTCCAAATCATTGTTGTTCAACGTTTCTTTGCCGGGGAATTATTATTTTCATAAAACGGCATGGCAGAATGCGATGGAGATTTCTAACGAGGGAATTGAGATGGAGTTGAACTATGATATTCTGCGTGACACGGAGGTTAAATGGCGTGGAAAGTTTAATATTTCAAGAAACTGGAATCGTTTCGAAAAGTCGTACACGGATATGGATATGGTGAACGGAACCGGACAGTTGGTGCTCGGGCGACCTATTTACGGGCTTTATCTTTATAAAGATTTAGGAATGATTGAGTCAGAAAAAGATATTCCGGCTTATTATGACCAACAAGGGAACAAAAATCTGTTGTATTCGATGATCAAAAGTTACCCGTATGCCGCAGGAACCAGAATGATACAAGATATGAATCAAGATGGAGTCATCAATGGCGACGATAGGTATTATGCTGGATCTACTCTACCGCAGGCTTACGGAGGATGGGCTAACGAGATTATGTGGAAAGGTTTTGATTTGAATGTTTTGTTCACGTACACGTTAGGTAGAAAGATTATTAATTTGTACAAAATTACTTCTTTGCAGTACGATTTTAGACCGAGTACGGTTTTTGTGGATTATGCAAATACGACATTTTGGGAGAAACCGGGAGATAAGGCTGATTATCCGATCATAACTTCTAGTAGCCGGAGTTACACGGGACAATTTGACGGAGCCGTTTCTTCCAACATAGAACGGGTGAATTATTTGCGGTTGAAACAATTGACGTTGGGGTATAATTTCCCGAAAGAGTGGATGCGGAAAATTAATATTGACGGTTGCCGTTTGTTTTTCACGGCAGAGAATTTATTCCTGTTGACAAATTATTCCGGCGTGGACCCGGAAGTCGTAGACCCCTATACCGGGTACGATAACTTCATGTATTACCCGTTAGCCCGGAAATTGACATTAGGATTAACTGTAAAATTTTAGCCATGAGGAAAATTATATATATACTGCTTTTCCCCTTGTTGTGGGGGTGTGATAACGTGCTGGACGTGGAGCCGGAGAATGCCATCACGTTCACGAACTTCTTTAAGACAGAGGAAGATTTTAACGCGATAGTGTTTCAACTACAAGCCTTTTCCCGTTACAAAGCATTCGAGAATGAAATAATGCCTCTTCGCGGATTTATAGCTGATCTGGTAGGTAATTCAACTTATCAAGATCATCGGATGTTGAATCAGACATCATTAGTAAGTCCTTATTCCAGTTATAACAATTGGACAAATCATTATGATTTAATTTACGTGGCGAACGTGATATTGGATAATTTGCATCGGGCTGAAGGGGTTTCAAAAGATAAACTGGACTTTTATGCCGGACAAGCATATTTCGTGAAAGGTTTTGTTTATTTCGATCTTGCCAGAAAGTGGGGAGAGGCTGTAATCACGAAGAATAGCACGAGTATGGAAGTGTATAACAAGAGTTCGATGTCGGACGTGTTGGATGAGGCGATAAAGAATGCTTCGGAAGGATACAAACTATTGCCGAAATACGAGGATATGCCTCTTTTGGGAGCAAATACGTGGGTGTCGAAACAATACGGGTGCAAAGGAAGTTGTGCGGCGTTGTTGGCGCATTTGTACGCGTGGAAAGGAAGTATGATTGAGATGCACGGGTTGAACGGGGATGCGAAAGATTGTTACGGAAAGGCTATTGAATGGTGTTCGCTTCTGATAGATAAGAAAGCGGGTTACTACGAGTTGGAGCGTACGATTGGAGAGGTGTGTACGAAAGCGATGAAAGGGATGGGAGCCAGCCAAGAAAATATTCTGGAGTTCGAGTTGGATCGCTTTCAAGAGTATCCGATGGCTTATTTTCCCGGACGCCAATATATTACTTGGCCGGTGAAGGGAACGGATACTCCCGCTTCCGTGGTAACGCAGACTTTTGCGATTAAAGCTGAAACAGTGAAAAATCTTTATGAAGAGACGGATGACCGCCGGGATGAGTATTTTTATAAATTGGATTCTATGTCACATGATACGATGTATAAGGTAAACCAAGGATTTGCTTACATCTACAAATGGAGGGATGCCGTTTATCAAGATGTGTCGTGGAGTCCGACTCCTCAATTGGCATATATTGATGCGAATTATTGTTACTGGCGTCTGGCGGATATTTATTTGTTGAGAGCCGAATGTTACGCGAAGCTGGATGATGATTTGGCTATAGATGATTTGAATGCTATTCGCGGGCGAGCTCATGCGACTCTTTATCCCCGTCCGGGTGAGAATGATATCCGGTTGGCTATCTTCAAGGAGCGGGAGCGGGAATTGTTGCTTGAGGGACACCGTTATTTCGATATTATGCGGAATGGTTTGGAGTATGTTCATGCGTGTATGGAAGGCAATTACAAGACGTTGACCCAGCAAGATGTGAAGGATGGGGCTTTGTTCCTGCCGATAGGCGGTGATGCGTTTACCTATAATGATTTGATACGCCAGAATATTTATTGGTCAAAATTCGAGTAAATAAAAATGAAAATGATGAAAAATATAGGATTGCTTTTGATTTTGTTTTCGCTTTTTTCTTGTGAAACAAAATACAATTACATCGACACGGGATTGGCAAACGGTCGTTTTGACGGGACGATGTACGATTATTTACATTCCAGTTCTTACGATTGGGATAGTACTCTGCTTTTAGTGGAACGTGCCGGGTTGCAGGATTTGTTTCAAGGAAAACAGACAGGGTACGAGAAAATGACTTTTTTCGGACCGACGAATTTATCTATCCTTCGTTGGATGATAGAACAGGAATATGACGCCATTCAAGATATTCCGGTAGAAGTATGTCGGGATATGCTGTTGAAACACGTGGTTGCGGGTGTTCACAAGCGGGATGATATTCCCCGGGGAGAACAGATTCTCGGGCAGACACAAGGCGAGGGTGGCGAAGTGTTCACGAATGCTTTTGGAACAAAGTTCTGGATATATTCGTTTCGGGATACTTATCATGATATCCCGGACGTGGGACCCGTTTACCTGAAAATAATTTCTTTCGATTCGAGGGCTATGATTGATGTGGCTTCAACCGATATCGAAACGGATAACGGGTTCGTTCATTCTTTGGATTACTCTTACACCTTGGGACAATTATAAAAACAGAATATGATGATGAAACAAGTATATTTATTTCTTGTACTGGTCATGACCTGTTGGGGATGCCAGGATATGAAAATCGGGTATTTGAAGGCGGATAATGCTGGTTATTTGCCGAATGAATTGGAAGTGAAAAAAACGTTAGACCCGGTAGAAGATGCTGTTAGAATTGCTAATGAGGCTCCTTGGGTGACGCCGAAAATTCAAGGAGTGCTGGGAACGGCTCCTTTGCAGTATGAGTTCGTGAGCGTGAAGGCTTCGGACGGGGGAGATGCTGAATTATTTAAACAGGAAATCGTTGTTCGCGGAGGGGGTGTGATGGAATTACCCTTGTACACGAAACTCCCCGCGGGACGCTATGTGGTTACGTTGAGGGTTTCGAATGACGGTTATTCATCTGCATTGCCGGATGTATATACGTTTATTGTAAAATAGATTATTTATTCGGGTAAAACCCGGCAAGGATGTGCCGGGTTTACTCCTAAACAGAAAAGAAATGAAAACGATTTTAGTTATATTATTGGTATTGCTCGGGGGAGTCCGGGCATTCGGACAAGGTATTGTTTTTTTCGAGGGGGATTTTAATGCAGCTTTGGAAAAAGCGAAACAAGAGGGAAAAATGCTTTTTGTGGATTTCTACGCGGACTGGTGCGGACCTTGTAAACGTATGGCCAAGGATGTGTTTACTTTGCCCGCCGTGGGGGAGTATTTTAATGAGCGATTTATTTCTGTTCAGGTAGATACGGGAGAGCCGGCAAACAGACCCGTTGTGAAACAGTATAAGGTAAAATCTTTGCCGACATTGGCTTTTTTTAGCGCCGAGGGAAAACTTCTATCTCAGTCCGTCGGTGCATTGGCGGGGGATGCTTTTCTGAAATTGGCAAAGGTTGCCAGTGGGGACGAGATGAGTTTCGAGGAGACTTACGCGAAACTTAAATCTTCAAAAAATGATTTGCAGTTGATGCAGCAGGTGTTGGCGGGGGCTCCGGCTTACGTGGGGACATTGGAAGATATGGAACGAGCCAAATGGATTGCCCGAATCGAGAAACTCTTCAAAGAGTATATCGATTTGAAGATGGGACCGGAACTAATCAATGCGGAGGATTATCGGATTATTAATACCTTTCACCAAGCGGAAAAACCGGGGGATAAACTGATGGAGTTTATGAATAAAAATATGGAAGCGTATCTGGCGTTGGGTGAAGGACCCGCTTATTACGTGATGGAGTATAATAATAAAATGATAGAGAATCTGGCACGTGCCGGGAAAGAAGAGTATAAGAAATATCTGGAACGTATTGATGGGGATATGAAGTTGACTTATAGTGTGGTTCCTCAAAAAACGATGTCCGCCCGCCAACGGTTTACTTATCTGTATGATGCCGAGTACCAGATATTTTATAAAAAGGACGGCGAAGCGTACATGAAATCGATGGATGCTTATTTAAAAGAATTGGGAGATGAGGCTCGGGCGACGGATTATGGTATGGCTGCACAAAAAGTGTATGTCGCCACGGGAGGAAAAGTGCCTGAAGATGTTATTTTGAAAACTAAAGAATGGACTATCAAGGCGTTGCAATACATGGACGTGTCGTTATTGGATAAGATTAATTTCTTGGCGATGTTAGGAGATACGAATAAAGTGTTGAAGGAATATGAGGAATCGAAAAAGTGTTATAATCAGGCTTTTATGGAGTCGATGCAGATTACCCAAGAGATGACAAAAGCGATGATACAGATGAAAATTAAACAGAAATTGGCAGAACTGGATTTGTTAAAAAAATAATTGTGAGGAGTGAATAACCACTCGTTTAAATTCATACTTTTGTGGTACACACAAAAAAACAAAACACACTATGAAAAGTACACTAATTATGGCAATTGGATTGGCTCTCGTGTTCGTGGGATGCCAGCCTAAAGTTCAGAATCTGAACGTGAAACAGGAGCACTCGGAAGTAACTTCGGAAGATTGTGACATCCGGATCGACCGTTCGGTCTTCTCTGCCGCAGACGAGACAATCAACAAGAGTTGCATGGTTTTGAACGGCAAGATCGAAAAGTTAGTAAATGACTTGAAAGATAGCTTGCGGGCGGATGCCACGGAATTATTCCAAACATTTGCGGACAAACCGGATGAACGTCCGGACTGGAAGTACGAGTTGATGGTTGACGATAGCGTGTTTATGGCTACCGACCAATTTATCAGCGTACGTTTAAGAGTTTATTCCTTCACGGGAGGAGCGCATGGAATGACGACTTATTATTCATTCAATTATGACGTGAAAAATCAAAAGTTCCTAACGAACAAGGAAATCTTGAATTATGCCCATGCCGCACAGATAAACACGCTGTTGAAGGCTAATTTTAAGAATCCGGACGGTTGTTTTACGATGGAACCTACATTAGACTTGGCGGGGGCAATCAATTTTAATGCAACGTCAGTTTATTTTTTGTACGGACAATACGTACTCGGGGCTTATGCTTGTGGTTCTGCTGAAGTTGTTGTTCCGCGGGCAGCTTTGAAAGGGGATATTTTGATAAAATAATCACTTGTTTTTAGTACTTGAAAGGTCTACAAAATCCGTTCGGATTTTGTAGACCTTTTTTAATTTTGAGCAGGATGGCTGTAAGATTGTACTACTTCAGTAAGGCGGCACTTTCGACCAGACGGATAAACTCTTTCCGGTAGCCTTCCGGGTCGTATTGGGTGGCTTCACGGGCAAGATGGATGATGTCATCGTAAGTCAAATCATTTTTATACTTGGAGTCTTGCAACAGCATTCCGAAGCCTGCCACGGCTGCCGAGAATCGGAAGTTCTCGGAAACGTTATTCAATGAAGTATTTTTATCAATGACGGCAACTTCCATTTTGGAACTTTTGTCTGAATCCGGTTGTTTGTACCGGAGTTTCAGTGTCAGTAACTCCGGGCTATCCGTCAGTGATTTTTTCTCTTTCTTTTCGGTTTTCTGGTATTTCAACGGATCGATATCTCCCAACAAATTACTCTTGACTCCGACCGGGATAACTTCATACAAGGCGGTCACGCTATGCCCGGCTCCCATTTCTCCGGCATCCTTCGTGTCGTCGTTAAAGTCCTTGTCTTCCAATAAACGACTTTCGTACCCGATTAAACGGTATGCCTGTACTTTCGCGGGATTGAATTCGACTTGGATTTTCACGTCTTTGGCAACGGTGAATAATGTTCCCCCGAACTCACTCACCAGAACTTTTTTTGCTTCAGTCAGGTTGTCTATGTACGCGTGATTGCCGTTTCCTTTTTCAGCTAGCGTTTGTACCCGGTTGTCCTTGTAATTACCCATACCGAATCCTAATACGGTAAGGTAGATACCCGAAGAACGTTTGGTTTCGATCAGTTTCTCCAGTTCTTGGGGAGAGGATAATCCGATGTTGAAATCGCCGTCCGTGGCAAGAATAATCCGATTGTTCCCGTTCTTGATAAAGCTGGCTTCGGCAATCCGGTAAGCTCTTTGTATCCCGTCGCCTCCGGCAGTTCCGCCGCTGGCATACAGACTTTCGATAACGGATATGATCTTTTGTTTATTTTCACAGGACGTGGAAGGCAGCAACTCTTTCGTGTGGTTTGCATAGGTTACGATGGCTACCCGATCTTGCGGGCGAAGTTTTTGCACGAGCATTTTTAACGACGACTTTAACAAAGGTAATTTATTCGGGTCGCTCATGGAACCGGAAACATCAATCAGGAACACGAGGTTGGAGGCGGGTAGATTTTCCATGGCAATTTCTTTTGCCTTGATTCCGATGTGTACCAAGCGATGTTGCGGATTCCACGGGGCCGCGGATACTTCTGTCGTGATGCTCACCGGATCATTACCCCGGGGAGCGGGATAATCATACGTGAAGTAATTCAGCAATTCTTCCGTGCGAATGGCATCAGCGGGAGGTATTTGCCCGTTGTTGATAAAACGCCGCATGTTCGAGTAGGAAGCCACATCCACGTCAATGGAGAACGTGGAAAGCGGGGCATCTAGTGCTTTACGGAATTGATTTTGTGAAAAACTATTGTATTCTTCCGTGTTAGAGTAATAATCTGCTCGTCGTTGTAAGCTGTTACCCTTGACTGTAACGCAACTCCCGACAAAGGCCTCTTTCTTGACCGTGTGATACCCGCTTACGACAACTTCTTCCAGTTGATTTTGATCTCCATGTAATTTCACGAGTAATTTTGTCTTTTCCACTTTTACTAGGCGGGTTTGAAGTCCGATAAACGAGAAAACAAGAGTATCCCCAATTTGCGCTTGAATAGAAAATTCTCCGGATACATTAGATACCGTCCCGATAGAAGTGTTTTTAATAATGATGGTGACACCGGGAAGCGGTTGACCATCTTTGGCTGTAATTACTTTTCCCGTGACCAAAGATTTTTGGGCAGAAGCCAATAGGCTCAAGCTAACTAGCAAACTCACTATAAATGTGATCTTTTGGAATAAATGGTAAGTTCTCATAAGCGATATAATATTAGAGTTATTTTTTCAAGAAGATGATTTGGCAGAAGAAATTCCATAAATTTGAGAAAGAAATTTTATAAATTCGTATATTTGTAAAAATCAATGCTTGGATGTGAATCAGGTTCAGGAACATAGAACAGATGAGGAACTTTTGCGGAAGTATTGTGCAAAAGGAGAGTTGGTGTATCTGGTAGAGGTCTACAAAAGATATATGCCGCTTGTGTATGGTGTGGCATTGAAATATTTAAAACGACCGGAAGATGCACAGGATGCCGTTATGCAGTTGTTCGAGGAATTGATAGTGAAAGTAAAAGGGAGCGATATCAAAACATTCAAGCCATGGCTTTATACCTGCGTACGAAACTATTGTCTGATGGAACTTCGGAAGCGGACAAGAAATTTATCGGTTTCTTTAGACGATTCTTTTATGGAATTTTGCGATGATTTTCATCTTACAATAGCAGGAGAGAATGAAGAACGGGAAAAAGCATTGCAGGATTGTATCGAGGCTCTCCCCGAGAAGCAGCGTATCAGCGTGAATTATTTCTTCCTGCAGGAACTTTCTTACAAGGAAGTGGAAGAGCGAACAGGGTTTTCCTTGAAAAATGTAAAAAGTTTTATTCAGAACGGGAAACGAAATTTGAAATTGTGTTTGGAACATAAAGGAATAACATCGTATGAAACGGAATGATGATATAAAAGATTACCTGCGGGGCAACCGGAAAGGGGAGTCCGCCAATCGGCTGGAGCGGGAAGCTTTGTCTGACCCGTTTCTATACGAGGCATTGGAAGGACTGACCTCTACCCCGGGTGACCCGATTGATGGTCTGATTCGTTTGGAGCGTCATTTGGAGGAGCGTGTCCGGGGGAGTAAGAAGAAAAGCCGGAGCTGGTTGTATATTGCTGCCTCGTTTTTGGTTTTTGCGATGTGTGGTATTTTGTGGCTTGTCGAAAGGGAAGATACATCGAAAGTTCTGGAAAAGGAAATGGCTATGGTTGCCCCGCAAGAGATGAGGCGTGAGGCTATTGAGGTTTTTTCCGCGGATAGTAGTCATGGTGTAGAGGATTCGGCTCACGTGAGCATGTTGCGGAAGGTACAACCGGAACAAGCGGAAGTTGCGATGGAGGTGATGAAAAAAGAACGTGGGGTATCGATGAATACGGTGGAGGGTATCGTGACTGATGAAAAAGGAGAGATATTACCGGGAGTAACGATTCTTGTTTCCGGAACAAGTGTCGGGACAGTGACTGATGAACAAGGAACTTTCCGGTTGGAACTTCCGGAGGGGAAAACGCATTTGACTTTTAATTTTATCGGGATGAAAATGCAAGGCGTTGTTGTAAAAGCCGGGACACAGATACAAGTGAAGATGGAAGTAGACCAGCAGAAATTGGATGAGGTCGTCGTTACAGGTTATAATACAGTAAAGAAAACAAGTATGGTGGGAGCTGTTGCGACTGTCAGTGGGAATGAATTAAAAAAAGATACGATAGTTTCTGCGGATGATATTGTACGTTTTAATCGTTACATGGCGGATGCTCTGAAATACCCGGAAAAAGACGTGAAAAATGGAAATGAAGGTATTATTCTGGTTTCTTTTGAACTGAATAAAAAGAAAGTACCTAGCCGTATCCGTATTAAAGACGGTTTCTCCAAAGAAAGTAATAAAGAATTGATTCGCTTGTTGGCGGAAAGTCCGAAATGGGAATCCTCGCTTTCCGGTAAGAGAATATATGTTTCGGTTCGCTTCACGATTGGGAAAGCCGGAGCGAAGCATACGGCTGTCCTTGCAACAGAAAAACCTTGGAAATAAAATCCGATGTCAGAACAGCGTGTGAATATCTTCCTCTATTTTCAAGATAGCGGGATAAGCCCCGAACTGGATATTTTTCTTCAGTTGGTCATCAATACTATTCCGGTAACCGAATAAATTAACTCGCGGATGTGTTCCTGCGGAGGCGTCTTTCGCTTGTCGTAAAACTTTTTTGCACACTTCCCGGTTGAGCATATAGACCATATCGTACACGTTATGCCCCCGGATAAAAAGATAGGTCGTATCGGGCGTCAATCCTATTTCTTTATATTTATCTTCCAGAATAGAAAGGTCTGCTTTAGGATAGGCTCTACGTAATTGTGCCAGTTTGCGATCGACCTTGTTTTTTAGGATATTCAACTCTTTGCGTCCGTTCTGTCGGATGTCGGGGCGGCGTTGCCACTCGAATGATGCCAGTTCGTTGAATTCCGCTATCGAGAAGCGTTTAGGATCGGCAACAAGGAAATAAAGATGCCAAAGGAATAGTTTGTACACGATATTCGAATATTCTTTCAAGAATTGCCTGAAATCAAAAAGATGATTGGGCAACGTGGTGATCCGGCGGCATAAGTCATTTAGTCCCTCTTCGTAACAGTGATGATTCTCGAAAGAATAAGTGTAGGTTTGAAAAATGTAATGGTTGATATCTATATTCCGTTCCTGCAATAAATAACGATAGTCACTGTCAATGCAGATAAAGAATTTAGGATTCAAGTATTTGATGTATTTCAAACATTGTGTCACGCCTTTGGTTTCGTGTCCTTTCTCGTTCCGGGAGCCGGCGATAAAGTGAAATCGGTCATTAGGACGAAAATGTTTGAAAATGGTACTCCAGAATACAATATCATCCTTGTCTTCCACGTGTATGGCGGCACGACACCGTAACAACTGTGCGTCCATCATAAAGCGTTTGGCAGCGTGGTAGTAATATTTTTCTTTTGATATAGGAGGGCGAAACATAACAATTGAAAATTAATTAATTTACGATTTATGAATTACGATTTACGATTGATAGGCAGGCTCAATCTAAAATCTGAAATCATAAATCTAAAATTAGTCATAGTCACTGAATTAATAAGTCTTCGATAAACACGAGTTTGTCACCCCAACCGTCGCCGAAAAGGCTCGGGGAGTGCGTGGACGTGATGATCTGGCAATGCGGGTTTAGTTTTTGAATCTCTTCAAAAAGACGGTATTGCCACTCGATGTGCAATGAAATTTCCGGCTCGTCCATCAAAAGGATATAAGGTTGTCCGTCCATGAGAAAAACCCGGAGCAGGATGATTAACAATTGCTTCTCTCCCGAGGAGAGTTTGTACAGGTGAATAAGCTCGTTGCCGTCACGGAAAACAAGCTGGTTAGTCATCGGGTCAATTTCTATCGTTTTTCCGGTACCGGCAAACAGATGATTCACCGTGTCATAGAAATCGCGAATCCGGCGGTTGATTTTCTCTGCCTGCTCAGGAAAGTTCGTGGCACGAAGACGATAATCGGAAAAGGAGTTGTTGTTCTCTCCCACGCTGTACACGATCTCTTTTAACTCGCTCAACAGGGGACTGTCTTCCTTACCCATTTTTCGTCTATCGCGGATAGGCACATCGAATGTACTTATTTTCAGATAATTTACCCCAGCTAGTTTTTGTCTTATGGAAGACACGGAACTATCTTTTCGGAAATTGATCTCGTTACCGTCGATCATGATTTCCGCCTCGATATTGTACAATTTCAACCGTTTGACATCGGCAGATAGCAAGGCGTCGATAATATTAAAAAACGTGGTCTTACCGCTACCGTTGATACCCGTGAGTATATTCACGTCCGGATTCAAGTTTTCCCACCGGAAATTATATTTTCCCCATATATTGCGGATTTCTATTTTTTGAATTTTATTTGCTTTCATGATTCTGGTACTTGATAAAAGTTTGTCCCAATCGTTATCAACAAAGATAATAAATTTTATACTTTCGCGTCGATTTAAGAGATCATTTCATGGATTAATATTTGATACTATGCAAGGACTTTATGCGATATTATTATTGATTGTCTCAAACATTTTTATGACATTTGCTTGGTATGGACACTTGAAGTTGCAGGAAATGAAGTGGATAGATAACTGGCCGCTTTTCGGTATTATCCTCTTTTCATGGTGTATCGCTCTTTTCGAATATTGTGCGCAGGTACCGGCCAATCGTCTGGGATTCATCGGGAACGGGGGACCTTTCTCGTTAATGCAGTTGAAGGTCGTTCAAGAAGTGATCACTTTGACCATCTTTATTATTTTTTCCATGGTCTTTTTCAAAGGAGTGACGTTCCAATGGAATCATCTGGCGGCTTGTGTCTGTCTTGTACTTGCTGTTTATTTTGTATTTATGAAGTGATGTTTATCCGACACGGGGAACACGCAGGGTTTACCCGAAAGAGGATTACTTTGAGTAATAACCAGAGTGTCGTAGACGCTTTCGATATTGTCGTAAGTCAATACTTCTTCCGGGGTGCCGCTCGAGTGAATACTTCCTTCTTTGAGCATAATCAGTCGGTCGCTGAATTCGCTGGCGAGGTTCAGGTCGTGAATGATAAGCAACACGGTAAGGTTTTGTTCCTGGTTCAAGCGTTGCACGAGATTCAGTATTCGCATCTGGTGTGATATGTCCAGATGGGAAGTGGGTTCGTCAAGCAGGAGAATCTCCGTTTGTTGGGTGAGAGCCCGGGCAATGGCTGCCAGTTGTTGTTCGCCACCGCTAAGTTGGTTCATGAGTTTTGCACGTTTTTCCCATATACCTGTTAATCGCATATTCTTTTCGGCAATGGCGTAGTCCTCCTTGCTCTCGAAAAGTTGTAGCGGGGCGTGGTAGGGGAGGCGTCCCATGAGAACGTAGTCCTCGATAGAGATAAAATCCGCTTCCACGGTCTGGTTGACAATGGCAAGTTGTTTTGCCCTTGCTTTATGTGTCATGCGGAATGCGTCCGTGCCGTTTATCCGGATAGTGCCTTGTTGCACGGGTAGCATGCCGGTGATGGCTCGGAATAAAGTTGTTTTGCCCGCCCCGTTGGGACCGATAATGGAAGTCAATTTACCCCGTTCCACGTTGAACGAGATATCCCGTATCGTGAATTTATGGTTGTAGCCACATTGAAGGTTTTCTATTTCTATCGCGTTATCCATATCAGTCTATCGTTTTTTTCGTTTTGGTGTTACTCATCACGAGGATGAAAATGACACCCCCGATAATTCCGGTGATTACCCCAATCGGTAATTCGTTGGGCGAAATAATCGTTCGGGCGAAAATGTCGGATAAAATCAAGAAGATACCTCCCCCGATAAAAGAACTCGGGAGCAAAATCCGAAAATCGGAACCGATGATAAAACGCATGAGTTGAGGGATAATCAATCCCACGAACCCGATAACCCCGACAATAGAAACACATATTCCGGTAAGTAGGGAACTGAGCAAAAAAAGAACCTTGATAGCCCGGTTGGCATTAATACCTAATTGTATGGCTCTTTCCGACCCCAAACGCATGGCGTTCAACGCCGGGGTGTATAGAAAAGCAAGGCATAGCACGACGAGACTGGTCACGGAAATCAGCGCAATAAGTGTCGGGTCGGTTTCATTCAGAGAACCCATGATCCAGAACACGATGCCGTGCAAGTTCTCGCTTTTGGTGACGGACATGATCAGCAACATGAGCGAGGAAGAGATAAAGCTAATCATCACCCCTGTCAGCAGGAGGCTGTGTACGCGGACATTACCTCGTCGGACTCCGAGCGTGTAAACCAGAATGACCGTGACAAGAGCCCCGGCAAACCCGGCGAGGGGAAGCATAAAACTCCCGTGCAGGGTATGTAGTGACAGGACGATGGCAGCCGTGACTCCCACCGATGCACCCCCCGATATCCCCAAGGTATAAGGCTCAACGAGCGGGTTGCGGAAGATTCCTTGCAGGATGACTCCGGACAGGCTTAAAGCACCGCCGACGATAAATCCGAGAATGATGCGGGGAACTCTTAATTGACGCAGGATGTTCAGGCGAACATCCTCCGGGTCCCCGTTCCAGAGTTGAAATATATCTTGAATGGAAAAACGAATCTCCCCGAAGCAAAGCCCTGCCACAATACTTCCCGCGAGGAGAAGCAGTAAAAAAGCCAGAAATAGAATCCATTTATAATATTTTCCTTGCATGGGAAATTCAATAGTGATTTTCAGTGCAAAGTTACTACAAAAAAGTGAAATGCGGAAAGATATAGTGATAGAATTGAGTTACAAGGGTTTTGGTTGAAGTGGCGATAATCCGTGAAGCCATTACAATCCCTGCCGAAGCCAAATCCTGACGCCGCTACGTTACTTGTTCGTAACCATGCCCGAAAATGCGACAAACGGGTACGAATAGCGAAACAAGGCTCTAAGGAATAGTGAGTTATCCATAACTCATGCGAAAAATCAGGTTACGGAAAAAGATTGCGCCGTTCCTCCCCGTTTTGCGTACCAACACCGGACTCTTCACCAACTAATTTTGAAACCCAAAAATTAAGGACAATGAAGAGTACATTTTCAGTAATCTACTACCTCAAGCGTCAGGTAGTGAAAAAGGACGGGACAGTTCCCGTCATGGGACGCATCACGGTGGACGGCAGCCAGACACAGTTCAGCTGCAAACTGACTGTCGATCCGAAACTGTGGGACACCAAAGGTGGACGTGTCACGGGCAGAAGCACGGCGGCACTCGAAACGAACCGTATGCTTGACAAGATGCGGGTACGCATCAACAGGCATTATCAGGAAATCATGGAGCGTGACAACTTCGTCACGGCGGAGAAGGTGAAGAACGCCTTTCTCGGACTGGAACACCGCTACCACACGCTGATGCAGGTGTTCCGCCAGCACAACGAGGACTACGAGAAGCAGGTGGAGGCAGGCATGAAAGCCAAAGGCACGCTGCTGAAGTACCGCACCGTTTACAAGCACATGCAAGAGTTCCTCGACATCCGCTACCATGTGAAGGACATCGCCCTAAAAGAGCTTACCCCGGCTTTCATCTCCGACTTCGAGATGTTCCTGCGCACGGACAAGCACTGCTGCACCAATACCGTGTGGCTGTACGTCTGCCCGTTACGGACGATGGTATTCATCGCCATCAACAACGAGTGGCTGACGCGCGACCCGTTCCGCGAGTATGAAATCAAGAAGGAGGAAACAACACGCAGTTTCCTGACCAAAGATGAGATCCGCCTGCTGATGGAGGGGAAACTGAAAAACGCCAAACAGGAATTGTACCGCGACCTCTACCTGTTCTGCGCCTTCACGGGGCTGTCGTTCGCGGATATGCGCAACCTTACGGAAGAGAATATCCGCACCTACTTCGACGAACACGAGTGGATAAACATCAACCGCCAGAAAACGGGCGTGGTGTCCAACATCCGCCTGCTCGACATCGCCAACCGCATAATCGGCAAATACCGGGGACTGTGCGGGGACGGCAGGATATTTCCCGTTCCGCATTATAACACGTGCCTTGCCGGTATCCGTGCCGTCGCCAAGCGTTGCGGCATCACCAAGCATATCACGTGGCATCAGAGCCGCCACACGGCAGCCACGACGATATTCCTCTCCAACGGTGTTCCCATCGAAACGGTCAGCTCCATGCTCGGACACAAGAGCATAAAGACGACGCAGATTTACGCAAAGATAACCAAAGAGAAGCTCAATCAGGACATGGAGAACCTTGCCGCAAGATTGAACGGCGTCGAGGAATTTGCAGGTTGCACCATCTAAAAAGAAAAGCCATGAAACGTGACACAATCATCATCGAGGACAAGGCAGTCAGCGTAACCGGTAACGACGTGTGGATGACCGCCACCGAAATAGCCGGATTGTTCCATACGACCGTCCCGGCAGTGAACGCCGCCATCAGAGCCGTCCGCAAGTCGGACGTGCTGAACGACTACGAGGTGTGCCGCTACATGCAGCTTGAAAACGGGCTGCACGCGGACGTGTACGCCCTTGAAATCATCATCCCGGTCGCTTTCAGGGTGAATACCTACAACACCCACCTGTTCCGCACATGGCTGGTGGGAAAGGCACTCTCACAAGAGAAACGGCAGACATACGTGATGTTCATACAGAACGGAAAAGCCGGGTATTGCTGATTGCACATACCCCATAAGACAAGTAAACGGGTAGCACCACAAAAGGTGTCACCCGTTTACTTTTTCATGAAACCGCCTCACTCCAGCGGCTTGCGGTAGTTCGCTTCCAGTACCCCGCGCAGCCCCGTTTCCGGGTAAAGCACCTTCCCTCCCAAAAGTATGAAGGGCAACACGCGGTTGTTGCGGTATTCCTGCAAGGTGCGCCGGCTCACACGGAGCAGTTCCGACACCTCGCCGTCCGTCAGGTAACGTTCCCCGTCCAGCGGAGGACGGTAGCTTTCCAGAAATGCGGACAGCCATTTCGAGCCTTTGCGCATATCCTGCACCACAGAGGCTATCGGCTCGTCTTCCATCGTAAAAACATCGTTGTTCTCGTTCATCATAACTTCGGATTCAGTGGGTGAATAAATCAAATCATCTGCCGTGCGGATAGAGCGTGCCGACAAGCGGTATCAGCCGCTTCACCTCCTCTGGCTTGTAATAGAACCTGCGGTTTATCTGCGAGTAGCCGATAAGCCGCCTGTCACGCAGCGTCTGCAACGTGCGCGGGCTTATTCTCAACTGCCCGCAGACCTCCTCGCCCGTGAGCCATCTTTCCATGCGCCCCGTGTCGCTTTTGCGCCTCAGGGCGGCGACCTTCTCCGAGAGTGCGCCGAATGCCGCCACCATCATCTCGAAAGTCTTTTTCTCGATAGATACTATTTCCATATTCATGTCATTTAGAGTTTGCCGCAAAGGTAACGAAACGGCATACAAGACGTATCGTTTTCCGCTGAAAGGCTGCCTGTTGCGCCGTTTGACCGGGTTACGGAGCCATCTTCCGCAAAAATCTTACGTGAGTCACGTAGTGAGTTGTTAAAGCCCCTTTTGTTTATTGCCGAATTTTGTCGCAGAAACAAAAAGAAAGGACTGAACATGAAAGTGATAACAATGGAAAGTTCCGCCTACAAGGAGATGATGGCGCAGATTGCGAACATCGCAGGGTACATCCGCGAGGCAAGGGACGAGAAGAAACGGAAGCGGGAAACCGAAGACAAGCTGCTTGACACGGCACAGGCGGCGAAGATGCTCAACGTGAGCAAGCGCACCATGCAGCGTATGCGCACCGACCACCGTATCGAGTATGTGGTGGTACGCGGAAGCTGCCGCTACCGCCTTTCCGAGATACTGCGGCTATTGGAGGACAACACAGTAAGGAACGAGGAAGGGACAATAGACACCCTGTTCCACAACCACACGCTGCGCACGGGCGGCAAACCAAAAGGAAGGAGGACATAGGTCATGGAACTGCTCACACGAAACAACTTCGAGGGCTGGATGCAGAAGCTGATGGAACGGCTCGACCGTCAGGACGAACTGCTGCTGGCGATGAAGGCTGAGGGGAAACAGCCCACTATCACGGAAAGCATCCGCCTTTTCGACAATCAGGATTTGTGCATGTTGCTCCAGATAAGCAAACGCACCCTCCAACGCTACCGCAGCGTAGGCGCATTGCCCTACAAGACGCTGGGCAAGAAGACCTATTACAGCGAGGAGGACGTGCTGACATTCCTTTCCAACCATATCAAGGACTTCAAAAAGGAAGATATAGCCTTCTACAAGGCTCGTATCCATAATTTCTTTCATAAATAACCCATTAAAACATTTTTCAGATGGCAAAGAAAAAAGACGAAAAGGACGTGCTGGTAGTCCGTGACGAGAAGACAGGCGAGATCAGCGTGGTAGCCGGGCTGAACGCGGACGGCACACCCAAGCGCACCCCCGCAAAAGCGGAGAACGCGCAGAGTTTCCTGCAATTCGACCGACATGGCGACGTGCTGGACAACTTCTTCAAGAACTTCTTCCGGCAGTGCAAGGAACCCAGCCGCTTCGGTTTCTACCGCATTGCGGCAGACCAAGCTGAAAATCTCTTAGAGGTGATGAAGCAACTGCTGAAAGACCCCGAAGCGAACAAGGAGCTGCTCGCCCCTCACAAGGTGGACACCTCCGACTATGAGAAGAAGGTGCAGGAAGAGATGGCAGCACAACAGACAGAGAAACAAGAACCTCAAAAACAGGAGAACATGGAACAACGGAAAGAACAGCAACAGGACAAATCCGAACAGATGCAGGGCAAACGTGGCTACCAGCCCATCGACGAGAGTAAAATCAACTGGCAGGAGCTGGAGGACAGATGGGGCGTAAAGCGGGACAACCTTGAAAAGTCCGGCGACCTTACGAAGATGCTCAACTATGGCAAGTCCGACTTGGTAAAGGTCAAACCGACCTTCGGCGGCGAATCATTCGAGCTGGACGCCCGCCTCTCCTTCAAGAAGGACGGTGAGGGAAACATCAGCCTCGTGCCGCACTTCATCCGCAAGGAGCAGAAGCTGGATGAGTACAAGGAACACAAATTCTCCGACAATGACCGGAAGAACCTCCGCGAAACGGGCAATCTCGGTAGGGTCGTGGACATTGTGGACAGGGAAACGGGCGAGATCATCCCCTCCTACATCAGCATCGACCGCAAGACGAATGAAATCACGGACATTCCGGCAAGCAGGGTGCGCATCCCGGAGCGCATCGGCAAGACGGAAATCACCACGCAGGAGCGGGACATGCTCCGCGCCGGACTGCCCGTACGCGACAAGCTCATCGAGCGCAACGACGGCAGAAAGTTCGTCACCACCCTGCAAGTGAACGTGGAGCAGCGCGGCGTGGAGTTCGTGCCGGGAACCGGCAAGTCGCCCCGTACCGCACAGACACAGGAAACCAAAGGCGACACATCGAAAAGTCAGGCGCAGGGCGGGGAAAATGCCGCACAGACCAAGAAGGAGCAACGCCGCAACACGTGGACGAACGAGGACGGCAGCATCCGCCCCATCAGCAAATGGAGCGGCGTGAGCTTCACCGACCAGCAGAAAGCCGACTATGTGGCGGGTAAAGCCGTGAAGCTGGAGAACGTGACCGACAAGCAGGGCTTCCATGCCACGATGTATATCAAGTTCAACCCGGAGAAGGGACGCCCGTACCGCTACGACACGAACCCTGACAATGCACAGCAGGTTGCTCCGTCCAACGAGAGCCGCACGCAGGTGGCGGTGAACAACGATGGCAAGACCAACGAGGCTACAAAGAATCTGAGAGAGCCGTTGCAGAAAGGTCAGACCAACCCGAAGGACGCCCGCCAGCAACAGCAGCAGGAGAAGCCGCAGAAGAAAACGGGCAAGGGCATGAAAATGTAATCCCGTGTCCGCCACTGAATCCAAAATAAAATCCAAAGTATCAACAAAAAAGAAGAAGACATGAAGACAATCATTGCAGAAAAGCCCTCCGTGGCACGTGAAATCGCCCGCATCGTGGGCGCGACAAAGAGAGAGGAAGGATATTTCGAGGGAGGCGGTTATGCCGTGACATGGGCATTCGGACACCTCGTTCAGCTTGCCATGCCCGACGGCTACGGCGTGCGCGGATTTGTCCGTGACAACCTCCCGATTATTCCCGACACATTCACGCTCGTCCCCCGTCAGGTCAGGACGGAGAAAGGTTACAAGCCCGACAGCGGCGTGGTGTCGCAGATAAAAGTCATCAAAAGACTGTTCGACACAAGCGAACATATCATCGTGGCGACCGATGCCGGACGCGAGGGAGAGCTTATCTTCCGCTACCTCTACCACTATACGGGTTGCACCACTCCTTTCGTGCGCCTGTGGATCAGCTCTCTCACCGACAAAGCTATCCGCGAGGGACTGCGGAAACTCGAAGACGGCAGCAAATACGACAACCTCTACCTCGCCGCCAAAGCGCGGAGCGAATCCGACTGGCTCGTGGGCATCAACGGCACACAGGCGTTATCCATCGCCGCCGGACACGGCACGTATTCCGTGGGGCGGGTGCAGACACCAACGTTGGCTATGGTATGTGAACGCTACTGGGAGAACCGCCGCTTTACGTCCGAAGCATTCTGGCAGCTCCATATCGCAACGGACGGTTGCGACGGCGAAGTCGTGAAATTCTCATCCTCCGAGAAATGGAAAGAGAAAGAACCGGCGATGGAACTATATAATAAGGTAAAGGCGGCAGGTTGCGCCACTGTCACGAAAGCCGAGCGCAAGGAGAAGACGGAGGAAACTCCCTTGCTCTACGACCTGACCACGCTCCAGAAAGAAGCCAACGCCAAGCACGGCTTCACGGCGGAACAGACGCTTGAAATCGCGCAGAAACTCTACGAAAAGAAGTTGATAACCTATCCGAGAACGGGAAGCCGCTACATCCCCGAAGACGTGTTTGCCGAAATTCCCAAACTGCTCGCTTTCATCGGCACACAGCCCGAATGGAAAGACAAGGTGCGGGCAAAAGCCGCCCCGACACGCCGCAGCGTGGACGACGGCAAGGTGACAGACCACCATGCCCTGCTCGTCACGGGTGAGAAACCGCTCTTCCTCTCCAAAGAGGACAATACCATCTATCAGATGATTGCCGGGCGCATGGTCGAGGCATTCTCTGAGAAATGCGTCAAGGATGTGACCACTGTCACGGCGGAATGTGCCGGAGTGGAGTTTACCGTAAAAGGCAGCGTCGTGAAGCAAACCGGATGGCGTGCCGTCTATGGCGAGGAAAAAGAGGAAATTACCATCCCCGGCTGGCAGGAAGGCGACACGCTGACACCGAAAGGCTCGTCCATTACCGAAGGAAAGACCAAACCCAAGCCGCTGCATACCGAAGCCACCCTGCTCTCGGCAATGGAAACGGCGGGCAAGGAAATTGAGGACGACGCACTGCGGCAGGCGATGAAGGACTGTGGCATCGGTACTCCCGCCACACGCGCCTCCATCATCGAAACGCTTTTCAAGCGCGGTTACATGGAACGCTGCAAGAAGTCGCTTGTTCCCACCGAAAAAGGACTTGCCCTCAATTCCGTCGTCAAGACGATGCGCATCGCCGATGTTGCCATGACGGGCGAATGGGAAAAGGAGCTGGCGCGTATCGAGCGCGGGGAACTGTCCGACGACACCTTCCGCAAGGAGATAGAGGCGTACACACGTGAGATAACCTCCGAACTGATCTCGTGCGACAAGCTCTTCGGCAGCCGTGACTCCGGCTGCGCGTGTCCCAAGTGTGGCACGGGCAGGATGCGGTTCTACGGCAAGGTGGTACGCTGCGACAACACGGAGTGCGGACTGCCCGTGTTCCGGCTGAAAGCGGGACGCACCCTGTCCGACGATGAAATCAAAGACCTGCTCACCGAAGGGCATACCAAGCTGCTCAAAGGGTTCAAGAGCAAACAGGGCAAGAGTTTCGATGCTGTTGTCGCCTTTGACGGGGAATATAACACGACTTTTGTGTTCCCGGAGGCTAAAAAGGACAAGAAATTTTCAGGACGGAAGAAATAGTATTAACTTTGCCACTTGTTCAGAGTAATGAATTGTTCTTCGATACCGGATTACACTCATACTTTGGATTTAGTGGTGGCACTCGGAGGGATACCGAGTGCCTTTTTCTTCCTTTTTCCAACCGATTATCCCGTTAATTATCAATCCGCTAAATCCAAAGTAATGAACAACAAGAAGAAAAACGAGGGTCAGACCGACTTTTCCTATTACGGTCTGTACCTGCTGGACTATCTCCGCACGAACAAGTTTGAACAGGCTGACGACACCGCTTTCATACGGGAACGGGCCGACCGTGCCGCCGAAACGTATGAGAGGGCACGGCTTGAAGGCTATCCCGCCGATGGTGCGCAGGAACTGGCGATGGACACGCTGCTGCGCGGGCTGCATTATTCCCGTTACGCCATCCTCCGCGAAGTCGTGGAAAACGAGTTTGCCGATGAAGTGCCGGAAGAGAAGCGTGAAGCCTTTGTCCTGAAACTGCTGCCGCTTGTCGGCAACGTGTTCTCCGTCTATGACCTCTCGGATGACAATTTCGCCCTGTCTTCCGATTACGACCTGCTCTACACGGAGCTGACGGGAGCAACCGTCCTTTACTTAGACGAATATGGCGTTTAACCGCAAACAGAAACTGCGGGACAACATCGAGGCGATACGGACGGCATTCATCCTTGACAGGGAAAATAGGACAGCGACAACCGAAGAGCGTGCCATACTTCAAAGGTACTGCGGTTTCGGCGGTCTGAAATGTATCCTCAACCCTGCAAAGGAACTGACGGATGCCGTCCGGTGGGCGAAATCCGACCTCGAACTGTTCGCCCCGACGGTGGAGCTGCACAGGCTTATCCGTGAGAACAGCAAGGACGAAACAGAGTACAAGCGGTTTGTGGATTCGCTGAAAGCGTCCGTGCTGACCGCTTTCTACACCCCCAAAGAGATAACCGACACCATCGCGGACGTGCTGGCAGATTACAGCGTCCGCCCCGCCCGTATGCTCGAACCGTCGGCAGGTGTCGGCGTGTTCGTGGATTCCATGCTGCGGCACAGCCCCAATGCGGATGTGATGGCTTTCGAGAAGGATCTGCTCACGGGTACAATCTTGAGGCATCTCTATCCCGACCAGAAAATGCGCACCTGCGGTTTTGAGAAAATCGAAAGACCGTTCAACAATTATTTCGACTTGGCGGTGTCCAACATTCCGTTCGGTGACATTGCCGTGTTCGACGCGGAGTTTCAGCGGAGCGACTCTTTCGGCAGACGCTCCGCCCAGAAAACCATCCACAACTATTTCTTTCTCAAAGGACTGGATGCCGTGCGTGACGGCGGTATCGTGGCGTTCATCACCTCGCAAGGGGTATTGAATAGCACCAAGACCTCCGTGCGTAACGAGCTGTTCAGTCAGGCCAATCTGGTATCCGCGATACGCCTGCCCAACAACCTGTTCACGGACAACGCGGGCACGGAGGTGGGCAGTGACCTGATTGTCCTGCAAAAGAACCTCAGCAAGAAGGAAATGTCGCAGGACGAGCGGCTGATGACCGTGATACAGACGGACACGAAAACCGCCCTGACCGACAACGCCTATTTCATCCACCACCCGGAACGCATCGTGCATACGATGGCGAAACTTGACACAGACCCCTACGGGAAGCCCGCTATGGTTTATCTGCACGAGGGCAAGGCAGCAGGCATCGCCGGGGATTTGCGCCGTATGCTCGACGAGGATTTCCATTACAGGCTTGCCATGCGCTTGTATTCGGGTTCAATCCGGCAGGCAGGAACGGAAGAAAAAGTTGCCGTTCAAAATAAAGTAGAGCGTCCTGCCATAAAATTGGAAACAGTATCCTCGGCGCAGACGGTGGAAACTCCGACAGAAAAGCCGCAACCCGCAGATGAAAAGCCGGAGATAGAACCGCGCCCGCAATATTCCGCAGGCGTGCAGCTCACCCTGCTTGACCTCTGGGGGATGACGGAAGAGGTCAGCCAACCGAAAACCTCCAAAAAGAAAAAGACGGTGAAAAAGGCAGTTACGGCAAAGTCCACTCCGCCCAAACCGAAAGTCACGGTTACACCGACAGCTCCAACTGCAAAACCCGCAATGGAGAATAAGGAGGTGAAAGCGGAGAACACCGCCAAGCCTGCCGACCCGGACGACATCTATGCCACACTGGACTGGGATACCAATCCTCCCATCAACGGTTTCTATGAAATGATGATGGGTTTGACGCCGGAGCGTAGGAAAGAACTTCGGGAACTGGCAAGGCAGCATAACGAGAAACAAGTGGCGGAAAAGACGGAAGTGAAAGCCGTGCCGGAAACTTCCCGTGAGCAGCCACGACAGGAGGAAACACAGCCGGAGGCAGTCGCCGCACCTGCCGTTACAGATACCCCATCGGAAGCGGTGGGGACTTTCCTTTTCCCCGACATCGAAGCGGAAAAGCCGAAGGAGGAAGTCGTGGACCTTTCTCCGCGTGCCTACCACCGCACGCCGGAGATGCACCTGCGCGAAGGGTCGCTGGTGGCTGACCGGGGGCGTCATAACATCGGCTACCTGAAAGACATCACGCCATACGGGGCGACATTCCAGCCGCTCGACCTGAAAGGATACCAGAAGGAAAAGGCGTTGTTGTATGTGTCGCTGCGTGACGCCTACGAGCGTCTGTACCGTTATGAATCGCTCCGGCGCGAGGCAAATGTTCCGTGGCGAGAGCATCTGAATACCTGTTACGATGAGTTTGTCATGCGCTACGGCAACCTCAACGCCAAGCAGAACGTGAAGTTAGTGATGATGGATGCGGGCGGGCGCGACATCCTTTCGCTGGAACGGATGGAAAACGGAAAGTTCGTCAAGGCGGACATCTTCGAGCATCCTGTTTCCTTCGCGGTGGAGAGCCATGCCAACGTAGGCTCTCCCGAAGAAGCCCTGTCTGCGTCGCTCAACAAATATGGTACGGTCAATCTCGACTATATGCGGGAGATAACCGACAGCACGGCGGAGGATTTGCTCACTGCCCTGCAAGGGCGCATCTACTACAATCCGCTCGTGACCGGTTACGAAATCAAAGACCGTTTCATCGCCGGAAATGTCATAGAGAAAGCGGAACGCATAGAGGCATGGATGGGTGACAATCCCGAAAATGAGCGTATGCCGGAGGTGAAGCAGGCGTTGGAGGCTCTGAAAGATGCCGAGCCGCAGCGCATCGCCTTCGAGGATCTGGACTTCAATTTCGGGGAACGCTGGATTCCGACGGGTGTCTATGCCGCCTACATGAGCCGGCTGTTCGACACGGAGGTGAAAATCGCCTATTCCGCAAGCATGGACGAGTTTTCGGTGGTGTGCGGCTACCGCACCATGAAAATCACGGACGAGTTTCTGGTGAAGGGGTATTACCGGAACTATGACGGTATGCACCTCCTAAAACACGCCCTGCACAACACCTGCCCTGACATGATGAAGTCCATCGGCAAGGACGAGCATGGCAACGACATCAAGATGCGCGACAGCGAGGGAATACAACTCGCCAACGCCAAGATTGACGAGATACGAAACGGCTTCTCCGAATGGCTCGAAGAGCAGTCGCCGCAGTTCAAGGAGCGGCTTGTGACGATGTATAACCGCAAGTTCAACTGTTTCGTGCGCCCGCGCTACGACGGCTCCCATCAGACCTTTCCCGACCTCAACCTGAAAGGGCTGGCAAGCCGGGGTATCAAGAGCGTCTATCCCTCACAGATGGATTGCGTCTGGATGTTGAAACAGAACGGCGGCGGAATTTGCGACCACGAGGTGGGAACCGGTAAGACGCTGATAATGTGCATCGCCGCGCATGAGATGAAGCGTCTGAATTTGGCACACAAGCCGATGATTATCGGGCTGAAAGCCAACGTTGCGGAGATTGCAGCCACCTATCAGGCGGCATATCCCAACGCACGTATTCTGTACGCTTCGGAGAAGGACTTTTCGACCGCCAACCGTGTGCGCTTCTTCAATAATATAAAGAACAACGACTACGATTGCGTCATCATGTCGCACGACCAGTTCGGCAAGATACCGCAGTCGCCGGAATTGCAGCAGCGCATCCTGCAAGCAGAGCTTGACACGGTGGAGGAAAACCTCGAAGTGCTACGGCAGCAGGGAAAGAACGTGTCGCGGGCGATGCTGAAAGGATTGGAGAAGCGCAAGCACAACCTTGAAGCGAAGCTGGAGAAGGTGGAACACGCCATAAAGTCACGCACGGACGACGTGGTGGATTTCAAGCAGATGGGCATCGACCACATCTTCATAGATGAGAGCCACCAGTTCAAGAATCTGACTTTCAACACGCGCCACGACCGTGTGGCGGGATTGGGAAACAGCGAGGGAAGCCAGAAGGCACTTAACATGCTCTTTGCCATACGCACCATACAGGAGCGCACAGGAAAAGACTTGGGTGCGACCTTCCTCTCCGGCACGACTATCAGCAACTCACTGACTGAATTGTACCTGCTGTTCAAGTACCTGCGCCCGAAGGAGCTGGAACGGCAGGACATAAGGTGTTTCGACGCTTGGGCGGCGATATTTGCCAAGAAGACGACGGATTTTGAATTTAACGTGACGAACAATGTGGTCCAGAAGGAGCGTTTCCGCTACTTCATCAAAGTGCCGGAGCTTGCCGCCTTCTATAATGAAATCACGGACTACCGCACGGCGGAGGATGTGGGCGTTGACCGTCCTGCCAAGAACGAGATACTGCACCATATACCGCCCACGCCGGAACAGGAGGACTTCATACAGAAACTGATGCAGTTCGCCAAGACGGGCGATGCCACCTTGTTGGGCAGGCTGCCGCTTTCGGAAACGGAAGAAAAGGCGAAGATGCTCATCGCCACGGACTATGCCCGGAAAATGGCACTCGACATGCGCATGATAGACCCGAATTACGAAGATCATCCCGACAACAAAGCGAGTCACTGTGCCAAGATGATCGCGGAGTATTATCAAAAATACGACGCCCAGAAAGGCACGCAGTTCGTTTTCTCTGATTTGGGGACATACCAGCCGGGCGACGGGTGGAACGTCTATTCGGAAATCAAGCGCAAACTGACGGAGGACTACGGTATACCGCCAAGCGAGGTGCGCTTCATTCAGGAGTGCAAGACCGACAAGGCGCGGAAGGCGGTGATAGACGCCATGAACGCCGGGACGGTGCGTGTGCTGTTCGGCTCTACCTCTATGCTCGGAACGGGTGTGAACGCCCAGAAACGGTGTGTGGCTATCCATCATCTCGATACGCCGTGGCGACCGTCCGACTTGCAACAGCGTGACGGACGCGGAGTTAGGGCAGGTAATGAGATTGCCAAACATTTCGCCGGGAACAACGTGGATGTAATCATCTACGCGGTGGAGAAGTCACTGGACAGCTACAAGTTCAACCTCCTGCACTGCAAGCAGACTTTCATAAGCCAGCTCAAAAGCGGTGCGATGGGTGCGCGTACCATCGACGAGGGGGCAATGGACGAAAAATCGGGCATGAATTTCTCGGAATACATGGCGTTGCTCTCCGGCAATACCGACCTGTTGGACAAGGCGAAACTGGAAAAGCGGATCGCATCGCTCGAAGGGGAACGCAAGTCGTTCAACAAGGGCAAGCGTGATTCGGAGTTCAAGCTGGAGTCAAAGACCGGCGAGTTGCGCAACAACACGGCTTTCATAGATGCCATGACGGAGGACTGGAACCGCTTCCTGTCGGTGGTGCAGACCGACAAGGAGGGCAACCGCCTTAATATAATAAAGGTGGACGGAGTGGATTCCGCCGATGAGAAGGTCATCGGAAAGCGTTTGCAGGAGATAGCCAAGAATGCCACGACCGGAGGGTTGTACACGCAGGTCGGTGAACTTTACGGTTTTCCGATAAAGGTGGTGAGCGAAAGGATACTCAAAGAGGGATTGGAGTTCACCGACAACCGCTTCGTGGTCGAGGGGAACTACAAGTACACCTACAACAACGGGCATCTGGCGATGGCTGACCCGTTGGCCGCCGCCCGCAACTTCCTCAACGCGATGGAGAGGATACCCTCCATCATCGACCAGTACAAGGCGAAGAACGAGGTGCTGGAGATGGAGATACCGCAGTTACAGGAGATAGCGGGTAAGGTGTGGAAGAAGGAGGACGAGCTGAAGCAGTTGAAGTCCGAACTTGCCGCCCTTGACCGAAAAATTCAGCTGGAGCTTGCGCCACCCACGCCCGAAGTCGCAGAAAAGGAGAATGAAGGGCAACAGCTCAAGCCGGAAGCGGAAGATGTGAGGAACAGGCAGGCGCAATATCCCGAAAATGCACCGCCGCAGATACGCAGTCCGGCGGATAGTATCGTTGCCAACCATGTCATAATCGGGCGTCCGGGACTGTATGCCAAGGAGGAAACCCGGTCCAAAGGATTGAAAATATAACCTAAGGAATTTTATCTGAAGTATTAATAAGGGCTATCCCAAAAGGTCTAAAAGTAAATTTTATCCTTTCTGCAAGTATCTATAGGATGGCAACTGCATTTTTTTCTTTTTGGGCAGCCCTTATTAAAATTTATTCTTATTTTAGGTTATATACATTCATGTCCATTTATGTAAAAAATTCCTGCTGACCTTGTTTATGTCTTGTCAGTCACCATTTGCAAAACCATATTTGACCCTCAAAGAGGCTGAATTTGATAAGTAACTTGCTACATACTCATAATAAGGAGCTAAATAGAACACGAATGGGAAATACACAAATGCTAAACTAAAGAAGATATTGGCCAAAATAAACGCTATACCGAGAGAGAAACTTGATTTTTCAACTTCCTAAAACGGTGTTGTTCAAACATTTCTACTTATTTGTACTTGCCAGTTGAACCTACGCTTCCCTAATAAAATGTCTATGGTAAAAAGTTAAAAAATCCTCCCACTTTTGTTAGATATATTTTTTTGTGTAATTTTGTAATCGTTATGCGGCAGTAATAATATACATATTAATACGAGTTAGTAATCCTGTAGTTCTCATATGCTACGAGGAGGTATTAAAAGGTGCGTTTCGACAATGCATCTACTGTAGTATATTATTGCTTAATCCAAATGAATATTATAAATTTAGGAATTCTTGCTCACATTGATGCAGGAAAAACTTCCGTAACCGAGAATCTGCTGTTTGCCAGTGGAGCAACGGAAAAGTGCGGCCGTGTGGATAATGGTGACACCATAACGGACTCTATGGATATAGAGAAACGTAGAGGAATTACTGTCCGGGCTTCTACGACATCTATTATCTGGAATGGAGTGAAATGCAATATCATTGACACTCCGGGACACATGGATTTTATTGCGGAAGTGGAGCGGACATTCAAAATGCTTGATGGAGCAGTCCTCATCTTATCCGCAAAGGAAGGCATACAAGCGCAGACAAAGTTGCTGTTCAGTACTTTACAAAAGCTGCAAATCCCGACAATTATATTTATCAATAAGATTGACCGTGCCGGTGTGAATTTGGAGCGTTTGTATATGGATATAAAAACAAATCTGTCGCAAGATGTCCTGTTTATGCAAACTGTTGTCGATGGATCGGTTTATCCGGTTTGCTCCCAAACATATATAAAGGAAGAATACAAAGAATTTGTATGCAACCATGACGACGATATATTAGAACGATATTTGGCGGATAGCGAAATTTCACCGGCTGATTATTGGAATACGATAATCGCTCTTGTGGCAAAAGCCAAAGTCTATCCGGTGCTACATGGATCAGCAATGTTCAATATCGGTATCAATGAGTTGTTGGACGCCATTTCTTCTTTTATACTTCCTCCGGCATCAGTCTCAAACAGACTTTCAGCTTATCTCTATAAGATAGAGCATGACCCCAAAGGGCATAAAAGAAGTTTTCTTAAAATAATTGACGGAAGTCTGAGACTTCGAGACGTTGTAAGAATCAACGATTCGGAAAAATTCATCAAGATTAAAAATCTAAAGACTATTTATCAGGGCAGAGAGATAAATGTTGATGAAGTGGGTGCCAATGATATCGCGATTGTAGAAGATATAGAAGATTTTCGAATCGGAGATTATTTAGGTGCTAAACCTTGTTTGATTCAAGGATTATCTCATCAGCATCCCGCTCTCAAATCCTCCGTCCGGCCAAATAAGCCCGAAGAGAGAAGCAAGGTGATATCCGCTCTGAATACATTGTGGATTGAAGACCCGTCTTTGTCCTTTTCCATAAACTCATATAGTGATGAATTGGAAATCTCGTTATATGGTTTGACCCAAAAGGAAATCATACAGACATTGCTGGAAGAACGATTTTCCGTAAAGGTCCATTTTGATGAGATCAAGACTATCTACAAAGAACGACCTATAAAAAAGGTCAATAAGATTATTCAGATCGAAGTACCACCCAACCCTTACTGGGCCACAATAGGGCTGACTCTTGAACCCTTACCGTTAGGGGCAGGGTTGCAAATCGAAAGTGACATCTCCTATGGTTATCTGAACCATTCTTTTCAAAATGCCGTTTTTGAAGGGATTCGTATGTCTTGCCAATCTGGTTTACATGGATGGGAAGTGACAGATCTGAAAGTAACTTTTACTCAAGCCGAGTATTATAGCCCGGTAAGTACACCTGCTGATTTCAGACAGCTGACCCCTTATGTCTTCAGGCTGGCTTTGCAACAGTCAGGTGTGGACATTCTCGAACCGATGCTCTGTTTTGAGTTGCAGATACCCCAAGTAGCGAGTTCCAAAGCTATTACAGATTTGCAAAAACTGATGTCTGAGATTGAAGACATCAGTTGTAATAATGAGTGGTGTCATATTAAAGGGAAAGTTCCATTAAATACAAGTAAAGACTATGCCTCAGAAGTAAGTTCGTACACTAAGGGCTTAGGCATTTTTATGGTTAAGCCATGTGGGTATCAAATAACAAAAGACGGTTATTCTGATAATATCCGCATGAACGAAAAAGATAAACTTTTATTCATGTTCCAAAAATCAATGTCATTAAAATAATGGAGCGGTCAGGAAATTTCTATAAGGCAATACGGTTGGGATATATACTTATCTCCATTCTTATCGGATGTATGGCATATAATAGCCTCTATGAATGGCAGGAGATAGAAGCATTAGAACTTGGCAATAAAAAAATAGACGAGCTCCGAAAAGAAATAAACAATATCAATATTCAAATGATAAAATTTTCTCTATTGGGTGAAACAATACTGGAATGGAACGATAAAGATATCGAGCATTACCATGCACGGCGTATGGCAATGGACAGTATGCTCTGCCGTTTCAAGGCCACCTATCCAGCAGAGCGCATCGATAGTGTGCGCAGTCTTTTAGAGGATAAGGAACGACAGATGTTCCAGATAGTCCGGTTAATGGATGAACAACAATCTATTAACAAGAAGATAGCCAATCAAATTCCGGTTATTGTACAGAAAAGTGTGCAGGAACAGTCCAAAAAGCCAAAACGAAAAGGTTTCTTAGGCATATTCGGCAAAAAAAAGGAAGTAACTCCAGCAGTATCAACCACTATCCTTCATTCGGTCAATAGAAACGTAATCAGCGAACAGAAAGTGCAGGATCGCCAATTGTCGGAACAAGCCGACAGCCTTGCAGCTCGTAATGCAGAACTTAACAGACAACTGCAAGAATTGATTTGCCAAATAGAAGAAAAGGTACAAACCGAACTGCAAAGCCGGGAAAACGAAATAGTTGCCATGCGTGAAAAGTCATTTATGCAAGTAGGCGGTTTAATGGGATTCGTTCTTCTATTGTTGTTAATTTCCTACATCATCATACATCGTGATGCAAAAAGCATTAAACAATACAAGCACAAGACAACTGATTTGATAAGGCAACTGGAACAATCCGTACAACGGAACGAGGCACTGATAACGTCAAGGAAGAAGGCGGTACATACTATCACCCATGAACTGCGCACACCGCTGACAGCAATAACAGGCTATGCCGGACTGATACGGAAAGAACAGTGTGAGGATAAGTCCGGGCAGTATATCCAAAACATACTGCAATCCTCCGACCGTATGCGGGATATGCTTAACACTTTGCTTGACTTCTTCCGCCTGGACAACGGCAAGGAACAGCCCCGTCTGTCACCCTGCCGGATTTCAGCAATCACGCACACACTTGAAACGGAGTTCATGCCTGTTGCCGTGAACAAAGGGCTGTCCTTGTCCGTGAAGACTGGACACGATGCCATTGTATTGACCGACAAAGAGCGAATAATACAAATCGGGAATAACCTGCTGTCAAACGCTGTCAAGTTCACAGAAGAAGGCGGTGTTTCTTTGATTACTGAATATGATAATGGAGTTCTGACACTGGTCGTTGAAGATACAGGTACAGGCATGACAGAAGAGGAACAGAAACAAGCGTTCGGTGCGTTTGAACGTCTATCAAATGCCGCCGCAAAGGAGGGTTTCGGGCTTGGGCTTGCCATAATGCGTAATATTGTGTCGATGCTTGGCGGAACAATCCGTTTAGACAGCAAGAAAGGGAAAGGCAGTCGTTTCACAGTTGAAATTTCTATGCAGGAAGCTGAAGAACAGCTTGGATATACAAGCAATACACCTGTTTATCATAACAATAAATTCCATGATGTTGTCGCCATTGACAATGATGAGGTATTACTTCTGATGCTGAAAGAGATGTATTCCCAAGAAGGAATACACTGCGACACTTGCACCGATGCTGCGGCACTGATGGAAATGATACGCCAGAAAGAATACAGCCTGTTGCTGACAGACTTGAATATGCCCGATATAAACGGTTTCGAATTGCTGGAACTGTTGCGTTCGTCCAACGTGGGCAATTCACCAACAATCCCGGTGGTTGTGGCAACCGCTTCGGGCAGTTGTAACAAAGGGGAACTATTGGCAAAAGGCTTTGCCGGATGCCTGTTCAAACCGTTCTCCATATCGGAACTGATGGAGGTTTCCGACAGGTGTGCCATAAAAGCGACACCGGACGGGAAACCGGACTTTTCCGCCTTATTGTCCTATGGCAATGAAGCCGTCATGCTGGAAAAGTTGATAACTGAAACAGAAAAGGAAATGCAGGCGGTACGGGATGCAGCAAAAGAAAAAGACCTGCAAAAGCTGGATTCCCTGATCCACCACCTGCGCAGTTCGTGGGAGGTGCTCCGTGCCGACCAACCGCTGAATGTACTTTACGGATTGCTTCGTGGCGATGCTCTCCCGGATGGTGAAGCGTTAAGCCATGCCGTGACTGCCGTGCTGGATAAGGGAGTGGAAATAATACGGTTGGCAGAAGAGGAAAGGAGAAAATACGAAGATGAATAAGACAAAAATAATTGTGGTGGAAGACAACATCGTGTATTGCGAATATGTCTGCAATATGCTGTCACGGGAGGGCTACCGCAATATGAAGGCTTACCACCTCTCAACCGCGAAGAAACATCTGCAACAGGCAACAGATAATGATATCGTGGTTGCCGACCTGCGTCTGCCTGACGGCAGTGGCATAGACCTTTTGTGCTGGATGCGAAAGGAGGGAAAGATGCAGCCCTTCATCATTATGACCGACTACGCCGAAGTTAATACCGCCGTGGAAAGCATGAAACTCGGCTCGATAGACTATATTCCCAAACAGCTTGTGGAGGATAAACTTGTCCCCCTGATCCGTTCCATACTGAAAGAACGTCAGGCAGGACAACGCCGTATGCCTATATTCGCCTGTGAAGGTTCCGCCTTTCAGAAAATCATGCACCGCATAAGGCTGGTAGCCGCCACCGATATGAGCGTGATGATATTTGGTGAGAACGGCACGGGCAAGGAGCATATTGCCCACCTGTTGCATGACAAGAGCAAACGTGCAGGCAAGCCATTTGTGGCGGTGGACTGCGGTTCACTCTCCAAAGAGCTTGCACC
Organism: Butyricimonas hominis; assembly: GCF_014287455.1. NCBI lineage: Bacteria > Pseudomonadati > Bacteroidota > Bacteroidia > Bacteroidales > Odoribacteraceae > Butyricimonas > Butyricimonas hominis. The sequence continues at coordinate 236,151 of NZ_JACOOH010000001.1, read as the reverse complement.
GTCGGCTTTCTTCGGACACGTCAAAGGTGCATTTACAGGTGCGGACAATGCCAAGAAAGGATATTTCCATGAGGCGGAAGGCGGCACGTTGTTTCTGGACGAGGTAGGAAACCTCGCGTTGGAAACCCAACAGATGTTGCTCCGTGCCATACAGGAGAGGCGGTATCGCCCGGTCGGAGACAAGGCAGACCGGAATTTCAATGTCCGCATCATCGCTGCTACCAATGAAGATTTGGAGGTATCGGTGAATGAAAAGCGTTTTCGGCAGGATCTTCTGTACCGCCTGCACGACTTCGGGATAACCGTTCCTCCGTTGCGTGACTGTCAAGAAGACATTATGCCGCTGGCAGAGTTCTTCCGTGATATGGCAAACAGAGAGCTGGAGTGTAGCGTGAGCGGGTTCAGTTCCGAAGCACGTAAAGCGTTGCTGACACACGCATGGCCGGGCAACGTGCGGGAACTTCGGCAGAAAGTTATGGGTGCTGTATTGCAGGCGCAGGAAGGTGTTGTCATGAAAGAGCATCTGGAACTTGCCGTGACGAAACCGACCTCTACTGTCAGCTTCGCCTTGCGCAATGACGCGGAGGATAAGGAGCGGATATTGCGTGCGTTGAAACAGGCAAACGGCAACCGGAGTGTCGCCGCAGAACTGCTCGGCATAGGCAGGACAACACTATACAGCAAACTTGAAGAGTATGGACTTAAATATAAATTCAAGCAATCATAGCCCGTAATTCACTGAATTTGGCTATCTTTGCATAACATTTGAGAAAAACGGCGATTGGCAGGAGCTTTTCGCCGCCAACATATAGGATAAGACCGCAAGGCGTTTCAAGCGAAAATCTGGTAAATTGGAACTACGGAGACGATTGCGTGATGCTTATGCTATGCTTACGCATAGCGTGCATTCACGTACTCTCCGTAAAGGCTTTACCAGAGCCATCGCTTGAAGGTAGTGTGAATTGCACGCTACTTTTTTACCCTTGCCTAACGAAAGGAAACGATTATGGGTAAAGTTCAGATTCTCGCCGTACTGACGATGGACGGATGTCTTTCTTCAGAGTTATATGATAAAGCACATCAGGATTTGTGCCTTGACCGTTGCGGTCTTGATGAAATCAGGAAGAAAGCCTTTTACCGTGTGACACCGGACTATTCCATTTCAATGCTGCACGAATGGAGAAAAGACTGCACAAACATCCGTTACCTCGCGGAAGCCACACCGGACACGGCAGACTATATAAACGGACTGCTGCGGATGCACGCTGTGGATGAAATCATACTATACACCGTTCCTTTCATATCCGGAAGCGGACGACATTTTTTTAAGTCGGCTCTGCCAGAGCAACACTGGACGCTTTCCTCTTTGAAAAGCTATCCCAACGGTGTATGTCGCATTATCTATATCCTTGATAAAAAAGCAAGATAGCCAAAATGTGCGGCAAGCATACATTTCTATTTTCAGGAATAGAATAAATGTTCCGATTACAAACAATTTAAGTCGGAGATAATTTGTCCTTGTGAAAAAATACTGAATTTTATACCTCTGAAATCCAGCACTTTGTAAAATTGAGTGTTGGATTTTTTATTTTCTGCCGCGTTTTTTGCCAATTATATTCATGTGCGCACGCAGAAAACAAAGTGTAATTTTCAAAATTGACAGAACCATGAATTATTTCTTGCTGGCGGAAACCGACTTTTTCCGCCTGATAAACGAAGCCGGCGACTGCAATATGGAAACGGCATACACGGCTTTCGCCACCCAAGTGATCGAACTGTGCAACGGCGGCATGGACATGAACCTTACCGTCATCGCGCTTGCCTACATCGAAATCGAGTTGCAGCACCATCCCGTACGTAATCTGTCAGAAGAAAAAAGAGAGATTGCCGCCTACGTCAGCAAGGCTCTGTCTTTCGTAAGAAAGATGCAGAAATTCCTTGCCACGCCCCAAGTGCCACCACTAATATCCGCCAACAACGCAACAGAAACCACCGCCAGCCTTCTTCAATGGACGGGCAATGCCATCGACCTCGTGGAACTTATCTACGGCATAGACGTGATGGGCTGCATCAACAACGGCAATATGCCGCTCAAACAGCTCGCCCCACTTCTCTATAAGATATTCGGGGTTGATTCTAAAGACTGCTACCGCTTCTACACTGATATCAAACGCCGGAAGAACGAAAGCCGCACCTATTTCATTGACAGGATGCAGGAAAAACTGAACGAGAGAATGTTGCGTGATGAGGAGTTGGAGCGGATGAGAAAATAAAAAAATATCCATTACATATGAGAAGACAGGAATACTCGTATCCTGTCTTTTTATTTTCATTTAATTATATATTAATTAGCACAATATATGTGAGTTTTTCATTCCTATAAGGACAAATTTCAGAAACGTATGTCTGGTAAATTATTGAGTCATCATAGTATGAACATATATCATTACTAAAAACAATGAAACAACTTCCATAAGATTGTGGTTGTAAAAATCGCCATTTAATAGCCCGTTTTTTTTGTAAAATTCGCCAATTAAAAAAATATGATTATCTTTGCATTATATTTTATAAGGTATGGAAACAGTAAATAGAATACTTCAAGAGAAGATTACAGCACGAATCGCGCCCAATAAAGCAGTACTGATTTTTGGTGCTCGCCGTGTTGGTAAAACGGTAATGATGCGTAAAATTGTGGACAACTATTCAGGTAGGACGATGATGCTCAACGGCGAAGACTACGACACATTAGCACTATTGGAGAATCGCTCAATAGCCAATTATCGGCATTTATTGGATGGTATTGATTTGCTGGCTATTGATGAGGCACAGAACATACCACAAATCGGTAGTATTCTGAAGTTGATAGTTGATGAAATACCGGGAATAAGTGTCTTGGCAAGTGGTTCTTCGTCATTCGATTTGCTGAATAAGACTGGTGAACCGTTGGTCGGCCGCAGTACGCAATTTCTCCTTACACCATTCTCGCAACGGGAAATCGCACAGACGGAAACGGCACTTGAAACCCGCCAGAACCTCGAAGCGCGCTTGATTTACGGTTCCTATCCCGAAGTAGTAATGATGGAGAACTATGAACGTAAAACAGACTACCTACGTGATATTGTCGGTGCATACCTGCTTAAAGATATCTTAGCAATTGACGGCTTAAAAAATTCGAGCAAGATGCGCGATCTACTGCGATTGATAGCTTTTCAGTTGGGCAGCGAAGTTTCTTACGAAGAGTTAGGTAAACAACTCGGCATGAGCAAGACGACCGTTGAAAAATACCTCGACCTATTGGAAAAGGTCTTCGTTATCTATCGTCTGGGGGCTTATTCGCGTAACCTACGCAAGGAGGTTACAAAAGCTGGCAAGTGGTACTTCTACGACAACGGCATTCGCAATGCCATTATCGGGGCTTTCTCACCGCTGGCCATTCGGCAGGATGTCGGTGCGCTGTGGGAGAACTACATCATCGGAGAGCGGCGCAAAGCGAACTTCAATGAGGGACTGCACAGGGAGTTCTATTTCTGGCGCACCTACGACAAACAGGAAATCGACCTGATTGAGGAGAGTGCCGACAGTCTTACCGCCTTGGAGTTCAAGTGGGGAAATAAAATGCCGGCCGCACCGAAAGCCTTCCAAGAAGCCTATCCCTATGCCGAGTTTCATGTGGTAAATCGGGAGAATTATTTGGAGTTCGTATAATCAATAAATTACGTATATGGAAACAAAACTACAATCCAAACAGCAATATCCGCGGTTTATCCAAAATAAACCGTGTGGTATTGACAAATTCGATGGAGGTTCGCAAGAAAGGTTGGCAAAAACTATTGCTCGCCATTTTTGTCAGAATGATTCATTGGATGAGGAATGTACTTTACCTCGAATTATCGGCATCGAAGGTATTTGGGGATCTGGAAAATCCAACGTGGTTAAAATGTTGGAACGTGAATTATCAGACGACTATTACTTTTTTGAGTATGACGCATGGGGACATCAAGAGGACTTGCAACGCCGCTCTATATTGGAATTGCTTACAAGCAAACTTATTGATGATGGTATCCTATCTGGAAATGCAACAATAAAAGTCAAAGGTGGAGGTACGAAAACCGTATCATGGTCTGAAAAGCTGAAATATTTATTAGCCCGTAAAACGGAGACCGTAACCGAAAAATATCCCCTTATCAGTAATGGTATGGTTGCGGCATTTTTGGTTGCAGTTTTAACTCCGATATTTACATTTATTGCGTATGCAGTAAAACCTACACCCACAACATGGTGGTTTTCTTTATTGTCTATTATCATAGCTGCACTGCCAGTTCTTATTGCATTGTGCGTTTGGAAATGGGCATATAGCAAAGATCATAAATATGGATGGAGTTATATGTTAGCTATTTATCAAGATAAAGTCGAAAAGGACGTTTGCTATGAGACTTTGAGCGAAGACGAACCAACGGTTTACGAGTTCAAAACATGGATGCAAGACATTTCTGATTTTATCAAGGAAAAAGGACAACGTAAATTAGTCCTTGTTTTTGACAACATGGATCGTCTCCCCGCTGAAAAAGTAAAAGAATTATGGTCTTCTATCCATACGTTCTTCGCCGATAGCGGTTTTGAAAATGTTTGGGCTGTTATTCCTTTCGATGAAACACATTTAGCTTGTGCATTCGGAGATGAGACCGACGAACAAACGAAACAACTGACCAAGTATTTTATCAATAAAACTTTCCCTATTGTTTATCGTGTTGCTCCTCCTGTTATTACCGACTATCGAAGTATATTCAACAAACTGTTTGTTGAAGCATTTGGAGAAACAGAAAATGAAGCGAAAGAAACTATAAATCGGATATTCAGATTGGTAAATCCTAATGCCAATGTTAGGGAAATTATATCATATATCAATGAGATGGTCGCTCTTAAACAAGAGTGGTGTAACGAAATTTTGATGATAAACATAGCATTGTTCTGTTTGAAGAAGACGGATATTCTGGCAAATCCAGTAGAACAAATATTGTCCGGCGACTATCTGAATGGCATTCAAACAATAATTAACAATGATCTGCAAACACAACGCGAAATTGCAGCTTTGGTATATGGTGTCGATGTTGAAGATGCTCGACAAATTCCATTGAAAAAATATATTGAAGGCTGCATCAACGGAGAAGAAGACCACGACATAAATCAATATGCAGAGACTAATAAACAATTTGACACTGCATTAGAAGAAGTTATACAATGTATGGACAATGCGCTTATCGATAAGATTATACATTGTTTGCATAAATTAACTCGAAAGAGCGATGTTATTCTGCGTGTATGGCAAAGAATAGCACAATTGAAATTAAAAGAATCCATAGAGAAGCAGGTGTTCCCTGTCGAATACCAAGAACTGCTGTTGCATTTAGACACGGAAAGCCAAAACCATGTGATTGCTCAATTATATAAGAAGATAGTTCGGTTCAATGACTTCAATGGCGGCGACTATTTCAAAACGTTAGATGCAATAGACAGGTTTATTGCGCAAAATAAGTTGGCGTGCGATTTTACGTCATTGATTGAAGCAAAAACAGTCAAGCCAAATACATTTATCGATTATATTCAAGCTGCAAATGCAACAGATGCTGCCTATCGGGATAACGCGACAACTAAAGCATATAAATATTATCAAGTAGCAACAAATTCGGAGGCGCTCGATAATTATTTGGCAAACTTACTACCCGATAATTTCGACCATGCAGATATTGTAAAAACGTTAAAAGATAATTCTACCTATACGTTTCCAACGCTTTTGCAAGCGATCACGAATTGCATTGATGAACAGAATGTAAATAAAGATAATATAGGGGCTATATTTACAACCTATCGTTTATTGGCATCTGACGAAGAAAGACCTTTACCTGTAACGTTAGATTCAACCTACATAAATCAGTTGCATTCTGAATTAGAAACTGATGGCCGAAACATTAAAGAGTCTGGATATTACGATTTAGTCGCCATGCAATTGGCACATGGTCATTCCGTTTCCTTAATAGAGGGTGGAGATATAAAATATGTTGCAGAACTCATGGACTATTATGTGGATCATGGAGACTTATTAGTAAATAGTGTGGGATGGAATATACCGCTATTAAATGAAACACTACAATACATGGTAAATCATAAACTTGGCTATAAATTATTGCTCTCAGACATATTGCCCCAATTTGAAGATATTAAGAACAGAATAGGTGTAACGGATGAGGTATTTATCGAGCATTTAGCAGAGTGGAATACCGATTTGGATAAGTATATCACTAAGAACAATATTAAAGATGTAATTCCTGACGCATCTTTTTACGATTTGACCACTAAAATAAGCAATGTCCTGACCGATCATATCAATAAAATAGCGTTCGAAGCGTTGTCTGAAATAAGTGTTGATACATTATACGCCCAAAGAACAGCACATACATCATATTATTGGTTTGTCGCAATAAAACATTTACTGGCTAAAATCAAATCCTTGCCAGATAACTTGACTGAATTTGGCAAAAAGATTCTGATGGATATTGCTTCTGGAACTCAAAGTTTGAATCCTTTCCCTAATTGTTTCAAGAATATAGTTGAAAGATTGGATAAACGAAAAATTAAATCGACAGTTACCGATATAAGAAATGATTTCTGCATCGGTAAAAAGACTATCAATGCAATAAAGTTTCAATTTTTCGAAACATGGCTTAGATCGCATGGTAATTTGAAAAGTCAAGCTGGAGACGTTATTGATAAAATAGTGAAACCTGTAATTTCCGATGGGGCATGCCGTTCATTGATTCTGCAAAACAAAGATTTTTATATGGATTTAATAAATACAGCAGGGGATGATGCTTATGAATTGAAAAAGAGTCTCCGAAACCTCATACAAAAAGATTCAGATCCGCAATTGGTTAAATTTGTCAATTCGATAGATTCAGTACCTGAGGTTGAAACCGCGTAAGTATTTGTCTAACAAGTCCGAATTTTACGATTTTACCCGTCAGAACTGAAGTGCCCCCCAAAAAAATTGTATCCAACTTTTGGGGGTCACTTCAAACTTCGATAGGGATAATTTTCAATTTTGGGGACTTGTTAGACAGTCTCATTATCTGGTAGCAGTTTACACAGCACCGGATCGTTTTTGATACGCTCCAGTTCCTCCTGCACAATCTGCTTCACCTCTTCCTTGATGCGCCGGTAGTTCGCCTGCACCGTTTCCTTCATGCGGTCGTTGCCGTCCTCGTCCGTGAAGTTTGTAATGACGGGAATTTTCTTGTAGGCACTTTCTTCCCGTTTCACCTTTTCGGCATCCACCACAATCTCGCAATGAAAAATCTTCTGCTCGATACGCTCGTTGAAGTTGTCGGATACAGAACCGACAAACATTCCCTGCGTAAGCCCGGAAATCTTACTCGGTGGAATGAGCGCGTCCATCTGCGTGTTGATGGAGGTGGAAACATCCTGCCGGTTGATGGAGATGGACTGCCGTTTCTGCAACACCTTACCGAACCGCTCGGAGAGCGTCTTGGCTGTTTCCCCCACCACCTGACCGGAGAAAATATTGCCGACAGTGTTCATCACCACTTTCGCCTCTTTGTCCCCGTAGTCACGCACTAACTGGCTGAAATCCTGAAAGCCCAGACACACGGCAACCTTGTTGCTTCGGGCGGTAGCTATAAGATTGTCCAACCCTTTGAAGTATATTGTGGGCAACTCGTCGATGATGACCGATGACTTCAGCATCCCCTTCTTGTTGATGAGCTTCACGATACGGGAATTATACAGACCGAGTGCCGCACCGTAGATATTCTGACGGTCGGGATTGTTACCCACGCAGAGGATTTTCGGCTCTTCGGGATTGTTGATGTCCAGCGTAAACTCGCTGTCTGACATCACCCAGTAGAGCTGCGGTGAAATCATCCTCGAAAGCGGGATTTTTGCCGACGCTATCTGACCCATGAGCTGCTCCGCAGCCCCTCCAAGCCACGCATCCATGAACGGCGAAAGGTAGTTCTCCAGCTCCGGATAAGAGGTCAGTATCGGAAATATATCCTCGTAACGGCGGTTCAGAAACTCGATAGCATGGGGAAACGTGCAAAACTTCCCGTTCTGATAGATTTTGAGATACCAGATAATACTGGCAAACAGAATGATAGGTGACTCCACGAAGAAGTCGCCCTGCTTTTGCACCCACGTTTTATTGAGGTTGAGCATTATTGTGTAGGCACTCTCATAGGCATCCGTAATATCTTCCATAAAATCCGGGTGAATGGGATTGCACCGATGAGAGCGTCGCGGGTCGTCGAAGTTGATCACATAGAACTTCGGCTTTACCTTGTAGCCGTCCGGGTGGTTCAGCAAATGGTTGTAGGCAATAGTAGATAGGTCGGGATACTTGAAATCGTAGATGTATTGACTAAAGCCCTTTTCAATCTGTTGCTTGATAAAATTGTTTACCACGGCATAGGACTTGCCGCTGCCCGGCGTACCCAACACGATGGACGCACGGAAGGGATTAACTACATTGATCCAACCGTTGTTCCAGCGTTTCCTGTAATAGAAACGTGTCGGCAGATTGACCGAATACTCGCTTTCGATAAGCCTCGTTTCCTGCATGAAACTCTCGTTCTCGTTGTTGAAAACATCCTCCATCAAATTGTGTTTCAACAGGCGGCTCATCCACAGACCACCCATCAACAGGCAGACATAGCCCGTTCCAATGGTAAGGACATACAGTCCCGTCACCGCTTCAAGCGGCAGCGGCAGGGGCAGCAACCACCAGTTCAGGAAAAACAGCACGAACCCGACGGCAAATGCTGTCCAGATTCTCCCCCAAGTGATTTTCTCACCCTTGACACCCTTCGTACCCAGACAGGACAAGGCAAGCAAAAGGACGGAAAACAGCTTCGTGTAGAGAATGGAATGGAACAGCCCCGCCGTGCGGTCGAAGTTCAGAAGGATTTTGTCCACCACGCCGATGTTCACGCCCCACAGCCGGATGGCTTCGTAGCAGAACCAGTACACGTTCATGACCACTAAAATGATACTCACGGCACGCAGAAAATCCATGATTTTCGCCAATGCCCTCAAATCGTCTTCTTGTTGTGACATACATTGATTTTTTAATTGTTGATACTCTGATTACATACCCAAGCCCTTGCGTTTTTTCTTCTTTTTGCGCTTCATCGCCCGGATGAAAGCCTCTTCCTCGGCATCTACCGCCGGACCTTCGGGAGTGAGCAAGCCCATACCGCCCGATATATCTTCACTGTCGTAGGCGGTCTGCCCGTGTGCCTTGTCCGCAGCATCCACAGGGATGGATAGCGGTATCGGCGGTTGTCCGGCGTATGGCAGGGTGAAGTGTTCCTGCAAGGCATTCGCCGAAAGCTCCTTACCCATGCGCGAACCGTTCAGCACGCATCCCGTGCGGTGGTCGATGAAGGTAGCCCCATAGATGCGCCCTTCCTCTGTGTAGCGCAGTACGGTGTCGATGCCCTTCTCTTTGAGTTGGGATACAAATTTGTCCTTGTCATAAGTGCCTTGCAGCACGGAAAGGACGGTGCGTTTCGTCATGTCTGCCAGTTTCCTATCCTTGATTTCCGATTTGGAACGGACAAACTTCTTCTGTACGGCTTCATAGCCTGCGGACTTCCCGAAAAGCGAGGATTTGAACGGGTTGCCCACCTTGTTACCCTTGTCGTCCGTGACGGAATAGACCAGCCCGTGATACTCCCGTCCGCGCACGTTGCCCCTCGCTTCCTCCACCGTCATATTATATAAGGAAAGGAGCGCACGGTATTCGCCCATCGTCTGGAAACGGTACTGCCCATTCAGAGCCTTCACGGTGTTGCCTACCTGCTTCTTCACATCACCTGCCGATGCGGCCACCTTGCGCAACGGATTATCCAATCTCTGATTTTTACGTTCTGCCGGATGCAATCCGTACTTCTGTTCCAGTTCCCTGCGGATACGGTCGCTGCGGCGGTAGAGAAAATCCCGGTTGAGCCTTTTCCCGTTCTCGTCCACGTTGACCGTCACGATGTGCAGGTGGTGGCGGTCGATGTCCTCGTGCTTGAATACAAGATAAGGCTGGTTTCCGAAACCGAGTTTTTCCAGATACTCGCGGGCGATATTCTGCAACTCAATATCGGTCAGCACATCCTCCGGGTGCGGGTTGAGAGAGATATGCACCACCGGCTTCTCGATCTTCATCTGCGGTGGCAGGAAGGTGAGAAAACCCTCCATCGCCTTGCCTATGTCCACCGTTCCCGAACCGTCATTGTAGATGCGGTTGGTGGTGAGAAGCCGCCCCTGCGCCTCGTTAATCTTCTCCCCGTTGTAGGCAATCGCGCCGTACAACGAACTTCCTACACTGATTTTTGCGACCATTTTGCCTCCATTTCCCTTGAAAGTTCCACAATCCGGCGGCTCAGTTTCACGAGTTCGACGGTGTGTTGCTCTAATTTGTAGAGCAACGCCATCGCCTTTTTCTCTGAAAAATGCAGCCTCAGTTCCTTCACGACTTGGTTGTAATTCGTACCCACGGCACGGAATTGTGCATGAAAATCCGACAGTTTGGTGTAATAGTCCACCAACGTCTTGTCCACCTTCAGCACCTTGAACGGTTGCCCGAAGAAGTGCGCTTTGAGGAAAACAGACCGTGCATAGACACCCGATTTTCCGAACATGGCGAGGAAACGGTTGTGTTCCTCCTCGTTGAAACGGACGGTGTACCGGTACACCGCCGGATCAAGTTTGGGATTTCTCCCTGATTTGCTTTTCCTTTTCTCTTTCATATTACTTTGGATTTAGCGGATTGACGGCATAAGCCGCCGCTTCGGATTACAGCACCGCAGTTCTGAAAGGCTTCCCGACTTCGGAGGGAAAGCCCGCCCCCTGCAAGGGCAAGTGCTTTTCGTGGCTGCTCAAAATATTTTGAGCGGCTGAAAAGACATCTTGCTATGTTCAGGTGAACATAAAAATCCGTCGGGGACGGATTGGGGATGATTCCTTTCAAACTCCGGGCTGCGCTACCTGCGGCGTACCCTGCCGTTCGGGTGCAAAGTTACGCCCTTAAGGCGATGTCCGACAGAGGCTTGACCCGGACAATCAGTGCCAACCGGCGCAACGTGCTGCCACTTGCCGGAGAAGTGATACAAGTTCCAAAATATCCTTGTTTATTTGCAGTGTGATTCGGATGTGGGACTGAAAATACACTCCTTCCGCCGGATGTTCGGACAGCAATCCGGGCATCAATCCAAACGGTTGAAAACAGGTGTATGTATTCAGATAGTTTTCCAAGCACACGTCCGTGCGGACGGATAAAAGCATGGACGGTTGGACAAACCGATGAATACCCGCAGGCACAGCCGGATTAAGGAGTGAATAAATAAATGAATGGGAGTGCGTGCGTACGTACTAATGACAATACGCTACCGCCACCGGACAGATGTATAACCAAATAAATTATCAAAAAAATGAAAGAAGCAACTTATGTGGCAATCTCCACGCAGAAAGGTGGAGCGGGTAAGACAACCCTGACAGTGCTTGTAGCAAGCTATCTGCACTATGTGAAAGGCTACAACGTAGCCGTGGTGGACTGCGATTTCCCGCAGTACAGTATCCATGACATGCGCAAGCGTGACATGAAAGCCGTCATGGAGGACGGGCATTACAAGGTGCTGGCGTATGAGCAGCTCAAACGACTGAAGAAGAACCCGTACACCATCAGATGCAGCCGTGCGGAAGATGCGGTAAAGACCGCCGAAAATCTGGTGGCAGCGCAGCCCGACCTCGATTTCGTGTTCTTCGACCTGCCGGGAACAATCAACAATGCCGATGTGGTGCAGACCATTTCCCAAATGGACTATATCTTCACGCCCATCATCGCCGACCGTGTGGTGATGGAGAGTTCCATCAAGTTCGCCACTGTCATCAACGAACAGATGATAAGCACGGGCAAGTCCGGCATCAAAGGGATTTACCTCGTGTGGAACATGGTGGACGGACGCGAAAAGACTGAACTTTACAAGGCATACGACAAGGTCTGTGCCGAGTTCGCCCTGCCCATTCTGGAAACACATCTACCGGACAGTAAGCGCTTCCGCAAGGAGACGGCGGCAGAACGCAAGGCGGTATTCCGCTCCACGGCGTTTCCGGCGGACAAAATACTGGTACGCGGCAGCAACCTCGACAAACTCGTCGATGAGATTCTCGGCATCATCAAAAACTGAACGGCATGGCAAAGAAAACAAGAATCGAGGACATCGACAGCGAAGCCGTAATCAACTCATTTCGACTGGACGATACAAGCATTCCGCCGGAAGCGAGAAGCACGGACGGGAACGCTCCTGTCCCACCTCCGAAAGAAGCGATACAAGAAGCCGTTTCTCCACCCGCCTCGCACTCCAAAGAGGAGCCGGAACGCAGGCGCAGGAACAGCAAGCCGGAAAAATTGGATTATGACACAGTATTCATATGCGGTTCCAATATCACGGCAAGGCTCGGCAAGCAGGTCTATATCCGCAAGGAGTACCACGACCGCATACAGAAGATGCTTCATGTAATCGGAGGCAACGAAGTGACTATCGCGGCATTTCTTGACAACGTGCTGACACACCATTTCACGCTGTTCCAAGACGAGATAGCCGAATCGTTCAAACGGCACATGGAATCCTATAATTTATAAACACTCAAAAACAACAAAGAAGTATGAAAAGAACAAATAAGAACCGTCAGGCTGAGTATCTGCAAACAGGAAAGAGTGAAAGAACCGCTGTCCGTGCAGCAAAGTGTGTAACCGACTACGGGCATGAAAATACCGACGTTGACTTCCGCAAGGATAAAGGCAGAGACAAACCGCTCTCGACTTTCCTGCAAGCATCGGAAATCAAAACGCGGCAATGTATATACATCAGCCGAGAAATTCATGAGAAAGTCGCTATCGTTACCAGTCGGATGGGAAACGGTTTGAGCATCGGCAAGTTTGTGGATAACATCCTCCGCGACCATTTCCGACAATACGGGCAGCAGTACATGGAACAGATTGAAAACGCCCAAAAAGTAAGATTATGACAAAGGCGTTTTTAATCGTATCGGTTGCTTGCAACGTGTGGTTTCTGTTTCTGCTGTTCTATGACCGCATCATGGACATGAAGCTCATCCGTTTCTTCAGACATATTGCCGGGCTGTGGCGGTCATTGGACAGTACGGTGGCAGAGCAAGGAAAGGATAAGGAAATACCTCACGCAGACACCTCGGACATCATTGGCAAGAGCCGTTTCAAGATGGCATCGACCCGGACAACCGCTGCCATACCGACGCAAGAAGCCGCCACTTCGGAAAAAGGCATTGAGCTGTCGGAGGAAGAGGCTACTTTTGACGACGGAAACACGGAAACCGTCTCACGCCCGACACAAGTACCGGAGGACAAACTCGATGAAACCTTCACGAGCATCCCGCCCTCGGAACTGGAGTACGGAGAAGATGAACCGGAGGATGAAGAACCAGACAAAAAGCAGGCTTCGGGAAGTAGCTTCGAGGATATTGACATGGCAGTACACACCATACGGAAGGAATCACCATCCGATGAGGAAATGCGACACGCCGGAAAGGTCATGACGGAACTGGACGGGACAGAGCTTTTCACAAGAATAACGGAACGCCTGACCGATGAAGCAATGAGCGAGAGGATTGCAAAGGCGATGGCAGTTTTCGTGGACACGGTGAACATGACCGTGACACAACAAAAGGAAAAGGTGTTCGTGATTCCCGACAACATCGAGGAGTTCGACTTCCGAAACTATGTATAACAACTAAAAAAGAATGGAAATGAAAACGTAAAATGACGACACCCACGCGCACGGCGGTACAAGGTACAGCCAACCCGCAACGGACAGCCCCAAGTCCGTAGAAACAAACGGGCAACCACTAAAACCAAAGTAAAGTAATCAAGTATCAACCGCCCGAAAAAGGACTATCCACCCTTTGGACGGCACAAAAAAGAACAGTTTATGAACAAGAACATCAGACAAAAGTTAATCATCGCTGCGGCACTTATGATTGCCGCAACCGCCTCCGCTTTCGCACAGGGAAACGGTCTGGCTGGCATCAACGAAGCCACCTCTATGGTGAGTTCGTATTTCGACCCCGGCACGAAATTAATCTACGCCATCGGCGCGGTAGTCGGGCTTATCGGTGGCGTGAAAGTGTACGGAAAATTCTCGTCCGGAGACCCGGACACCTCGAAGACCGCCGCCTCGTGGTTCGGGGCTTGTATCTTCTTGATTGTCGCCGCCACTATCCTGCGCTCATTCTTCCTTTAATAAACAATGTATGGCTGAATACCCGATAAACAAGGGTATCGGCCGTCCGGTCGAGTTCAAGGGTTTGAAGGCTCAGTACCTCTTCATCTTCTGCGGAGGTCTGCTGGCTCTCTTCGTCCTGTTCGTCATCCTCTATATGGTCGGCATCGACCAGTGGATATGTATCGGCTTCGGCGCGGCATCGTCTTCCGTCCTCGTATGGCAGACCTTCGCGCTGAACGCCCGGTACGGCGAACACGGGCTGATGAAATTGGGAGCGGCAAGGAGCCATCCCCGATACCTTATCAACCGACGGCGGATCACCCGATTACTCAAACGGCAACGAAAGGAAGAAACGACATGAGAAATACATCCAAAATGACAACACTGGAAAACAAGTTCCCCCTGCTGGCGGTGGAGCATGGCTGCATCATCTCCAAAGACGCCGACATCACGGTGGCTTTTGAGGTGGAACTGCCGGAGCTTTACACCGTGACGGGCGCAGAGTACGAGGCGATACACGGCTGCTGGTGCAAGGCTATCAAGGTGCTGCCGTACTTCTGCGTCGTGCATAAGCAGGATTGGTTCATCAAGGAGAAATATATGCCGGAGTTACAGAAGGACGACATGAGTTTCTTGAGCCGTTCCTTTGAACGCCACTTCAACGAGCGTCCGTACCTGAAACACTCCTGCTATCTCTACTTGACCAAGACGACGAAAGAACGTAACCGTATGCAGAGCAACTTCAGTACGCTGTGCCGGGGACATATCATCCCGAAGGAGCTGGACAAGGAAACCGCCGGGAAGTTCATGGAGGCCGCCGAACAGTTCGAGCGCATCATGAACGACAGCGGCTTTGTGAGGCTGCGCCGCCTCTCCACCGACGAGATTGTCGGGACGGAGAAGTCCGCCGGGCTGATAGAGCGTTACTTCTCGCTCATGCCCGAAGGCGACACGACCTTGCAGGACATCGACCTCTCGGCAAAAGAAATGCGTATCGGTGACAACCGCCTGTGCCTGCACACCCTCTCCGACGCGGAGGATATGCCAGGAAAGGTGGCTACCGACATCCGCTACGAGAAACTCTCCACCGACCGCTCGGACTGTCGCCTCTCCTTCGCCTCCCCCGTGGGGCTGCTGCTTTCCTGCAACCACATCTATAACCAGTATGTGATTATCGACAACAGCGAGGAAAATTTGCAGAAGTTCGAGAAGTCCGCAAGGAATATGCAGTCGCTATCCCGATACAGCCGGAGCAACAGCATCAACCGCGAGTGGATAGACCAGTACCTGAACGAAGCCCATTCCTACGGGCTGACCTCGGTACGGGCGCACTTCAACGTCATGGCGTGGAGCGATGACGCGGAGGAACTGAAGCATATCAAGAACGATGTGGGCAGCCAGCTGGCAAGCATGGAGTGCGTGCCGCACCACAATACCATCGACTGCCCGACGCTCTACTGGGCGGCGATGCCCGGCAACGCGGCGGACTTCCCGGCGGAAGAGAGTTTCCATACATTCATCGAGCAGGCGGTGTGCCTCTTCACGGAGGAAACCAACTACCGCAGTTCGCTCTCGCCCTTCGGCATCAAGATGGTGGACAGGCTTACGGGAAAACCGTTGCACCTCGACATCAGCGACCTGCCGATGAAGCGGGGTATCACGACCAACCGCAACAAGTTCGTGTTGGGTCCTTCGGGCAGCGGCAAATCCTTTTTTATGAACCACCTCGTGAGGCAATACTACGAGCAGGGTACGCACGTGGTGCTGGTGGACACGGGAAACTCCTATCAGGGCTTGTGCGAGATGATCCGGTGCAAGACAAACGGGGCGGACGGCGTGTACTTCACCTACACGGAGGAGAAACCGATTTCGTTCAACCCGTTCTACACCGATGATTACGTGTTCGACGTGGAGAAAAAGGACAGCATCAAGACATTGCTGCTGACGCTCTGGAAGTCGGAGGACGACAAAGTGACGAAGACGGAGAGCGGCGAACTGGGCAGTGCGGTGAACGCCTATATCGAGCGTATCAGGGCTGACCGGAGCATCGTCCCCTCGTTCAACACCTTCTACGAGTATATGCGCGACGACTACCGCCGCGAACTGGCGGAACGTGAGATAAAGGTGGAGAAGTCCGACTTCAACATCGACAATATGCTCACCACCATGCGGCAGTATTACCGGGACGGACGCTACGACTTCCTGCTCAACTCCACGGAGAACATCGACCTGCTCGGCAAGCGGTTCATCGTCTTCGAGATTGACAGTATAAAGGAAAATCGCGAGCTTTTCCCTGTGGTGACCATCATCATCATGGAAGCCTTCATCAACAAGATGCGCCGATTGAAAGGCGTAAGGAAACAGTTGATAGTGGAAGAGGCTTGGAAGGCTCTATCTTCGGCGAACATGGCTGAGTACCTGCGCTATATGTACAAGACCGTGCGCAAGTATTACGGGGAGGCAATCGTGGTGACGCAGGAGGTGGACGACATCATTTCCTCGCCCGTCGTCAAGGAGAGCATCATCAACAACTCCGACTGCAAGATACTCCTTGACCAGCGGAAGTACATGAACAAGTTTGATGCCATACAGTCCCTGTTGGGTCTGACGGAGAAAGAGAAGTCGCAGATACTCTCCATCAACATGGCGAACAACCCGTCAAGGCTCTACAAGGAAGTGTGGATAGGACTGGGCGGCACGCAGTCGGCAGTCTATGCCACCGAAGTTAGTGCTGAAGAGTATCTGGCGTACACCACCGAAGAAACGGAAAAAGTAGAGGTTTACCGTCTGGCGGAACAGTTGGGCGGCGACATTGAAGCCGTCATCCGGCAGCTTGCCGAAAGGCGGAGAAAAAAGGAATAAATAGAAACAGATTCATCAACTAAAAAAGAAAATGCGTATGAGTATATCAAGAACGAAAATGCTGCAAGTCAGCAAGTGTTTAATCGGGCTGGCGGTCATGGTGCTGCAATCCTGCGACATAACGGACAACCGACGCGACCTGCTTTGCGGAAACTGGGAGAGTGTGGAGGGCAAGCCCGACGTGCTTATCTACAAGGAGGGCGAAGCCTATAAGGTGACGGTATTCAAGCGGAGCGGCATCCGCCGCAAGCTGAAGCCGGAAACCTATCTCTTGCAGGAGGAGAACGGCAATCTGTTCATGAACACCGGATTCCGCATCGACGTGTCCTACAACGAGGCGACGGACATCCTGACCTTCTCGCCGAACGGGGACTACGTGCGTGTGAACCCGAAACCGGACCATCCGATAGGCGAGCAATAAATAATGAAATCCACTAAAATCCAAAGTAACATGAGAACAAGAATAACACTTATTATCTGCCTGTGCCTGTTTGCAGTCGGCAGGGCAAGCGCACAGTGGGCGGTGATAGACCCGTCCAACATCGCGCAGAGCATCGTGAACACCTCGAAGAACGTGGTACACACTTCCACGACCGCCCAGAATATGATAAAAAATTTTCAAGAGACCGTGAAGATTTACGAACAGGGCAAGAAGTATTACGACGCACTCAAATCCGTGAACAATCTGGTAAAGGACGCCCGGAAGGTGCAGCAGACCATTCTGATGGTGGGTGACATCACCGACACCTATGTGACCAGTTTCCAGAAGATGATGCGTGACGACAACTTCACGGTGGAGGAACTGGGAGCCATCGCCTTTGGCTACACCAAGTTATTGGAGGAATCCAACGATGTGCTGACGGAACTGAAGAATGTGGTGAATATCACCACGCTCTCCATGACGGACAAGGAGCGCATGGACGTGGTGGAACGCTGCTACTCCAAAATGAAGCGTTACCGCAACCTCGTGAGCTACTACACCAACAAGAACATTAGCGTGAGTTACCTGCGTGCGAAGAAGAAAAACGACCTTGACCGCATCATGGGGCTGTACGGGAACATGAACGAAAGATATTGGTAGCCTATGAATTTCGACAACCTTCACCAAATTCTGCGCTCGCTCTACGAACAGATGATGCCGCTATGCGGGGACATGGCGGGCGTGGCGAAAGGCATCGCCGGGCTGGGCGCACTCTTTTATGTGGCCTACCGGGTATGGCAGTCGCTGGCGAGAGCCGAACCGATAGACGTGTTCCCTATGCTCCGCCCGTTCGCTATCGGTCTGTGCATCATGTTCTTTCCGACGGTGGTACTGGGTACGATAAACAGCATCATGTCGCCCGTCGTGCAGGGTACGGCAAAGATGCTGGAGGCGGAAACGCTGGACATGAACCGATACCGTGAGCAGAAGGACAAACTGGAGTACGAAGCGATGATGCGCAATCCCGAAACCGCCTACCTCGTGTCAAATGAGGAGTTTGACAAACAACTGGAAGAACTGGGCTGGTCGCCCGGCGACATGGTGACGATGGCGGGGATGTACATCGAGCGCGGGATGTACAACATGAAGAAGGGCATCCGCGACTTCTTCCGCGAGATACTGGAACTGATGTTCCAAGCCGCCGCCCTCGTGATAGACACCATCCGCACGTTCTTCCTCGTGGTGCTGGCGATACTCGGTCCGATAGCCTTCGCCATATCGGTGTGGGACGGCTTCCAAAGCACGCTTACACAGTGGATATGCCGCTACATACAGGTCTATCTGTGGCTGCCCGTGTCGGATATGTTCAGCACCATACTGGCGAAGATACAAGTGCTGATGCTGCAAAGCGACATCGAACGGATGCAGGCTGACCCGAACTTCTCGCTGGATTCGAGCGACGGGGTGTACATCGTCTTCATGATAATCGGCATCATTGGTTACTTCACCATCCCCACGGTAGCAGGCTGGATTATCCAAGCCGGAGGCATGGGAAGCTACGGTCGCAACGTGAACCAGACGGCAGGACGAGCCGGAAGTATGGCGGGCAGCGTGGCGGGCGCAGCCGCAGGAAACGTGGTCGGACGTGTCGGGAAGCTGCTGAAATAATCAACTGACAATTAAAAACGAATAAACAACAATGGAATTTAAGTCACTTAAAAACATCGAATCATCGTTCAGGCAGATACGCCTGTTCGGTATCGTCTTCCTCTCGTTGTGTGCCGTAATAACGGTATGGAGCGTGTGGAGTTCCTACCGCTTCGCGGAGCGGCAACGGGAAAAGATTTACGTGCTGGACAACGGCAAGTCGCTGATGCTGGCTCTCTCGCAAGACTTGTCGCAGAACCGTCCGGCAGAAGCGAGGGAACACGTGCGCCGTTTCCACGAGCTGTTCTTCACGCTCTCACCCGAAAAGAGCGCGATAGAGCATAACGTGAAACGCGCCCTGCTATTAGCGGACAAAAGCGTGTACAACTACTATTCGGACTTTGCCGAGAAGGGGTACTACAACCGCATCATCGCCGGGAACATCAATCAGGTGTTGAAGGTGGACAGCGTGGTGTGCGATTTCAACGGCTATCCCTACCGTGCCGTGACCTACGCCACGCAGAAGATCATCCGGCAGAGCAACGTCACCGAGCGCAGCCTCGTGACTACGTGCCGCCTCTTGAACTCGTCCCGTTCGGACGACAATCCCAACGGTTTCACCATCGAGGGATTCACCATCATCGAGAACAAGGATTTACAAACCATCAAAAGGTAAACGGACATGAAGAAAATCAAAAAATCATTTTGGCGTGCGTACTGGAAGCTCCACGACAAAAAGAAAATGCTGGTGGCAAGGCTCAAAGGCTATCTGGACGGTTTGCCCCCGAAGACACGCAGGCGCATCGTGCTGGCGATGCTCGCCGCCTTTGCGGTGCTTGCCCTCTACACCTTCGGCAAAGCCGTCTATGAAATCGGCAGGAATGACGGCAGCCGGATGGTAACAGACCATGCCGGACAGGTGGAACTGTCCATAAAGCCGGACAACAATCATAATGTAATACCTTATTTATATGGAACAGACGAAGAATGAACCTAAAAACGAGAACAAGGCGGCTCCCGACAACGGGAAACCGAAGAAGGAGCGCAAGCCGCTGACCGAAGCCCAAAGGCTGAAACGTCAGAAAATGATAGTGCTGCCCGCTATAGTGCTGGTATTCATCGGTGCTATGTGGCTGATATTCGCCCCGTCTTCCGACAAGGAGCAGCAACCGGGAACGGGTGGTTACAACATCGAAATGCCCGACGCTGACAAGGCGAACCGCCAGATCATCGGCGACAAGGCGAAAGCCTACGAACAGGGAGCAATGGAG
Organism: Butyricimonas hominis; assembly: GCF_014287455.1. Taxonomy (NCBI): domain Bacteria; kingdom Pseudomonadati; phylum Bacteroidota; class Bacteroidia; order Bacteroidales; family Odoribacteraceae; genus Butyricimonas; species Butyricimonas hominis. The sequence goes on along the minus strand of NZ_JACOOH010000001.1, from coordinate 215,629 downwards.
GAACGGCAGGAGAACCGCAGCCGCGCCATGCAGGAACTGGGCGATATGTTCGACCGCGAGGTGGCGGAAACGGACGGCGGCAGGGACTTCGACCTTGCTAATCCCGGAAATGCGGAAGATGCAACAGCAAAATCATCCGCTCCGAAAACCATCCAATCCTCCGCAGCTGCCTACCGCGACCTCAATACCACGCTCGGCAACTTCTATGAGCAGCCGAAGAACGACAACGCGGAAATGGACGAACTGTTAGAGCGTATCGCCTCGCTGGAATCGGAACTGGAAACCGAGAAAGGCAAGGCATCCGCTATGGATGACCAAGTGGCACTCATGGAGAAGTCCTATGAACTGGCGGCGAAGTACATGGGCGGGCAGAACGGCACACAGCCACCTGTCGGACAGGCGGCAGAGCCTTACCCCGTGCAGAAAGCCGGAAAGAACACGGCTGCACCTGTCAGGCAGGTAACGCATCAGGTGGTATCTTCGCTCTCACAGCCGATGAGCAACGCTGAGTTTGTCGCCTCCTTCTCGCAGGAGCGCAACCGCAGTTTCAATACGGCGGTGGGTGTCACGACTGTATCGGACAGGAACACCATATCGGCGTGTGTCTATGGGGCGCAGAGTGTGACTGACGGGCAGGCGGTAAGATTACGGCTGCTGGAGCCGATGGCAGTGGCGGACAAAATCATACCCCGCAATGCAGTGGTGGTAGGCACGGCAAAGATTCAGGGCGAACGACTCGATATTGAAATTACTTCGCTGGAGTACGCAGGTACGATTATCCCGGTAGAACTGGCGGTGTATGACACGGACGGACAGCCCGGCATCTTCATTCCAAACTCGATGGAGATGAACGCCGTCAGGGAGGTTGCCGCCAACATGGGCGGCTCGCTGGGCAGCAGCATTAATATCTCCACCAACGCAGGGGCGCAGCTCGCCTCCGACTTGGGCAAGGGGCTGATACAAGGCACGAGCCAGTATATCGCCAAGAAGATGCGTACCGTCAAGGTGCATCTGAAATCCGGATACAAGGTCATGCTATATCAGGACAGAGATTGAAAACAATAACAATCAACGACTAAAAAAACAACAACCAAATTTTTATTTACCACTAAAATCCAAAGTAGAATGAAAAAAGTAATCATCATGTTTGCCCTCGCTATGGGCATCATAACTGCCAACGCGCAGGAGAACGTAACCGTTGGAGAGAACAACGGAAGTGAACCGACGAACGAAGCGAGAGCAGAGACAAGCTCGCTTGACTATGCCTCGCAAGGAGGAGGAAGGCAAAGCCAACAACCGACCTTGACAAAGGAGGTCTATCCGCAGAAGGAGGCGGACGGCGATCTGTATCACGGGCTGACAAAGAAGCTGACCTTCGACCGCATGGTTCCCCCGCACGGATTGGAAGTGACCTACGACAAGACCGTCCACGTCATTTTCCCCTCGGAGGTGCGCTACGTCGATTTAGGCTCGCCCGACCTGATTGCGGGTAAAGCCGACGGAGCGGAGAACGTCATCCGCGTGAAAGCTACCGTGCGTAACTTCCCGAACGAAACCAATATGTCGGTAATCACGGAGGACGGGAGTTTCTATACTTTTAACGTGAAGTACGCCTCCGAACCGCTGCTTCTCAACGTGGAGATGTGCGACTTCATCCATGACGGCGAGAAGGTGAACCGCCCGAACAACGCGCAGGAAATCTACCTGAAGGAACTGGGCAGCGAAAGCCCGATGCTGGTGCGCCTTATCATGAAGTCCATCCACAAGCAGAACAAGCGTGAGGTGAAGCACATCGGCTGCAAGCGATTCGGCATCCAGTACCTGCTGAAAGGTATCTACACGCATAATGGGTTACTCTATTTCCACACGGAGATAAAGAACCAGAGCAACGTGCCTTTCGATGTGGACTACATCACATGGAAAATCGTGGACAAGAAGGTGGCGAAGCGTACCGCCGTGCAGGAGCAGATTATCCTGCCGCTCCGTGCGCAGAATTACGCCACACTCGTGCCGGGCAAGAAGAGCGAGCGCACGGTATTCACGATGGCGAAGTTCACCATTCCCGACGACAAATGCCTCGTGGTGGAACTCAACGAGAAGAACGGGGGGCGTCACCAGTCTTTCGTGATTGAAAACGAGGACTTGGTACGTGCCAATACCATCAACGAACTTCAAGTGCGCTGACCATGAGAAAGTACATCGCAATAATCATCGTGTCGCTTGCCCTGTTCACGGGGCAGGCGCACGCCCAGCGATGCCTGCCGAAGATGCAGGGCATCGAATTGAGAGCTAACCTTGTGGACGGTATGCGTTTAAGTGGCAACAATGGCGGTTACAGTTTCGGGGCGGCTCTCTCCACCTACACGAAGAACGGTAACAAGTGGGTGTTCGGTGGCGAATACCTCTTGAAGAACAACCCGTACAAGGATACCGCCATACCTGTGGCGCAGTTCACGGCGGAGGGCGGTTATTATTTCAAGATACTCTCCGACGCCCGTAAAATAGTGTTCGTCTATGCGGGGGCTTCGGCTCTCGCCGGATATGAGTCGGTGAATTGGGGCGAGAAAGTGCTGCATGACGGCTCCACGCTCCATGACCGGGACGCCTTCATCTACGGCGGTGCGCTGACGCTCGATGTGGAGTTTTACGTGGCTGACCGTATCGCCCTGCTCGCCAACCTCCGGGAGCGCCTGCTGTGGGGTGGCGACACACGGAAGTTCCATACGCAGTTCGGGGCGGGCGTCAAGATAATCATCAACTGACACGTCGCATGGAACGGACGGACATTGAGAATATGAGGCAGATACCCATTGCGGACTTTCTCGCACGGCTGGGACATGAGCCTGTCCGAAGGAGCGGAAACGAGCTGTGGTATCGTGCGCCATACCGCAGTGAACGCACGCCCTCCTTCCGTGTGAACGTGGCGAAACAGCTCTGGTACGACTTCGGCTTGGGCAAGGGCGGCGACATCTTCACGCTTGTCGGGGAGTTTACCCGAAGCGGGGATTTCATGGCGCAGGCGAGATTCATAGCGGAAACCGCCCGTATGCCGCTTGCCGCAGCAGAAAAGCCGTTGTACCTGCCGGAACCGTCCGAACCTGCCTTTGAGGGAGTGGAAGCCGTCCCGCTGCTCCGCTCTCCGCTGACGGAGTATTTGAAGGAAAGAGGCATCCCTTATGCCGTTGCATCCCGCCACTGCTGCCGCCTGAACTACGGCGTGCGTGGTAAGCGGTACTTTGCCGTCGGCTTTCCGAACGTGTCGGGCGGCTATGAAACCCGAAGCCGCCGTTTCAAGGGTTGCGTACCACCAAAGGACGTGTCGCTGGTCAAGGCGGGGGACATCCCGGCGGACGTGTGCAGCGTGTTCGAGGGCTTTATGGACTTCCTGTCCGCCGTCACGCTCGGTTTGGCAACGGGTGACTGCCTTGTGCTGAACTCCGTCGCCAACGTGGAAAAGGCTTTGAAACATCTGGACGGGTACGAGCGCATCGACTGTTACCTCGACCGAGACGAAGCCGGACGCAGGGCAATGGAAGCCCTGCGGACACGCTACGGAGGAAAGGTGACAGACCGTTCCGGCATCTATCAAGGCTGCAAGGACTTGAACGAGTACCTGCAACAAGTATCAAGAAAACAACAAAAGAACAACAATCTAAAAATCAAAGAATAATGAACATACTGAACAACAAGAACAAGAGAACATCAATCTTCAAGGCGTTGGCACTCTGCCTGTTCGCCGCAGTGTCATTCACATTCGTATCGTGCGACGACGATATGGACATCCAGCAATCCTATCCCTTCACGGTGGAAACCATGCCCGTGCCGAACAAGGTCACAAAGGGGCAGACGGTGGAAATCCGCTGTGAGCTGAAGAAAACGGGCGATTTCGCCAATACCCTCTATACCATCCGGTATTTCCAGTTCGAGGGTGAGGGCACACTGAAAATGGACAACGGCATCACTTTCCTGCCCAATGACCGCTACCTGCTCGAAAACGAGAAGTTCCGGCTGTACTACACGGCGCAAGGTGACGAGGCGCACAACTTCATCGTGGTAGTGGAGGACAATTTCGGCAACTCCTATGAGTTGGAATTTGACTTCAACAACCGAAACGTGAAGGATGACGGGGTTATCACTGTTGTCCCCATCGGGAACTTCAAGCCCTTTACACGATGATGCGTGTATTCATGGCTATCCTCTGTTCGCTTCTGGCGGTCTGTTCCGTGTCCGCACGGAACAGACGCCATGAGGGAACGGACGGGCAGGCGGCTATCTACCGGCTGCCACCATTTGAGAGGGCGGTGCGATGCACGAAGTATTTTGAGGGCTGGCATTCGGAAAAACATCACCCGTATGTAGGATATGGACATCGGTTGCAGCCGGGGGAAAGGTATTCGGCACGCACCATGACGAAGCGGCAGGCGGACGCGCTTCTGCGAAAAGACCTGCGGAAGTTCTGCGCGATGTTCCAGCAGTTCGGGAAGGATTCGCTTCTGCTTGCCACGCTCGCCTACAATGTCGGTCCGTACCGTCTTTTGGGGAGTGGGAAGATACCCAAAAGCACGCTAATCCGAAAGCTGGAGGCGGGTGACAGGAACATCTACCGGGAGTATATCGCTTTCTGTAACTATAAGGGGAAACGCCACGCCATGCTGCTCAAACGAAGGAAGGCTGAGTTTGCGCTGCTGTATGTACCATAAAGAATAAGTGTCTGACGAAAGAAACTCCGATGAAGCCGCCAACTTCATCGGAGTTTCAGTTTTCATACATTCGGGATTGTCCCTTTGCCTGCAACCTCACCGTCCCTGCAATGCTCTATGATACCGGGTGAAAATCCCATGCTGCCGATTGCGATATGCCGGATATAGTCTGTATATTCCTGACCTTGAAAATTCCTGCCCGTAAGGTTCTTGAAAACCATCTTTATGCTTATGCCGTCGTTGCTGTACAAGATGGTTTTTCCGTTCTGTCTGATTGTTTCCATGATTAAAACTTGTTTTTGTGAATACTATCGTAGATTGGTACAAAGGTTTCTTTGCCTACTTTCTTATCCGCCATCATGCTCATGAAAGAAAGTAGGCGGCTTTTGCCGCCCACCCCTCAAAAGCGGGTGTAAAGTCCCGTTACCATCGTGAACATTTCCTCCAGCATATCGCAATATATCCCCTCGTGCGTTTCAATGTCCTTCGTCCTGCTCTCGAATGTCTTTTTGCTGAACGTCTTGCGGTAGAAACGCATATTGTATAGGTCTGCCCCTCCGTCATAGATGATGTCAAGGCGGTTGGCACTGGTCTTGTTCCTCGCAAGGCTCATGCGCAAGCCGTTGCCCATGTCTGTGAAGTCTTTGCTTCCCGTCATGGCGGCAAAGCGTCTGCCGCCAATCTGCTCTAAAATTGTCTTTGCTATCATATCCGTTGTCTTTTAGGTTTATGGTTCGGGCGGTGCGGACACCGCCCCAATGTTCAAAATTCTGTTTTCTCGGTTATGGGTGTGCATTTTTCCAGCCACTCTTTCAGACATTCCATGCTATACTCGCTCGTGATGACTGCCGTATGGCTGTCAATGGCAGTGAAACGGCTGCTTTCATAGCTGTCTATCCACCCCTTTAGGGTATCAACTCCCCACGCTTCGGCATCGTCAAAGATGCCGTCCAATGCCGTAATGGGTTCGCTGAATTTGACTATCAGCGTTTGGTAGCCTGCTTCGTTCATCGCTTCTCCTCCTTCCTTTCCTTTGCCGTTAGCCACTTGTCCCGTGCGGCTCGACATTCGTCTAATGTGGGTTTGACACAAGAGAAAAGTTCCCCGTCCGTGTGGCGGTAGTCGTATTGCACAAGGGTGCGTTTGCGTCTGTCGATACCCGTTTGGAATTTCTCGTAGTTCTCCGTTCCTGCCGATTGGCAGGTGCTTACTCCGTTAATTGTCATTTTGTTGCCATAGTCGTTGTTATTTAGATGATTAGAAATGTACAGACAGCACTCTGTGTTGCATCACCATTTCGGGGTCGCTCGTGTAGCGTTGGTGCAGGTAGAAATGATGAGAGCCGAAGCCGTAAAGGAAGAACTTGTCAAGTTCGTGTTTCTCGGCAAAGTCCTTGACGCTCGCCCTTAATTGCTCCTCACTCTGACAAAGAGTGAGGAGGTTCATAAATTCAAGGAACATCGTGGGGATTTTATCATCCCATAGGAAAACCATGCTTTCAAATCTTACTTCCATAATGTTAGTTGTTAGATGTCGATATTATGCCGCTTTCATCCGCTGGCGGATAAGGTTGGCGTTCTTGTTCACAAGGGCGATGATGCGGTCGTGGTATTCGGAGTTCTCGTTGCATACGCCACGACACTGCACCACCTCAAAAGTTTTTAGTGACACCTCTATCGTTTCAATTCGTTTTCCGTCAATGGTGGCGGATAGGATAAGGGAGTCTTTTCGTTTGTGGTAACCGCCCACACAATGGTGCATCGTCCTTCCTTCCTCTGCCATTTCTTCCACGCTCTCTATGACTTTGACGCAAATAAGGCTGTCGGTAAAGGCAAGTCCGAAGAATATGCCCTTAGCTTTCAGATATTGTTTCTCGTCCTCAATCGCTTTCCTGCGTTGCTGTTCAGTCCGCTCATGTTTCCTTTGCAGGTTGCGCTTTGCCACCAACTTGTCGTGTTCAACTTTGAGGTCGGCAGGGCAAACGTATTTCGGGCTGTTTGTGTCCTTGCCGAAATGACGCAGGAGGTCTATGGTGTCACGCCACATTGAGCCGTCCTCAATAGTATAGCCGTTGCGGATACATATCTTGATTGAAGCCCAATACTCTCCAATATTGAAAGAGTGGTACAGATAGTAGCGCAACATGGGATATTGCCCTGCCTTCAACAGCGTTTCCGCACGGCTGTCCGACAATAATGCCGGTATTAGTTTGGTGGGTACAATGTCGTGGAAATTGCCGTTAAAGCCGTTTCTGCGGAGCGTCGGCAACACCTTATATCTTGGATATATCGGGGAATATGAGATATGGCGGTACGCTTCATTGTCATTGCGGATAGCAAAAGGAGAAGCGAATGAGAACGTGTCGATGTAGCATCCCAATGTGCGTGGAATGGCAACAACAGCCTTACGCCCTTGTTCATTCCACCAATACTGCCCGATTTCAAGGGCATAGGACTTGGCATTAACCCCTTTCTCCATACCCACGACAAGCAAGAACATTCGTAGCACTTGGTATTCTCCGCTTGTGGTAAGGGTTGTGAAATACTGCTTTTGTCTTACCTTGCGCTGATAGGTGAGGCAGACTTTCAAACTTGCTCCACATTCGGGACACGTACAATGCTCGGTCTGCTCCGTCATTACCCAACTATGACCGCAATCCATACAAGTGGTACGACCTTTCGGCAAGCGGTGTGCATAATGCTCCACGCAATTACGGAATGCCCAATTTATCTGTATCGGGGTTATCGGGCGTAGTTTCTTGCTTTGGGCAAGAACTGCTTTTTCAAATTTGTTTCTCGGTTTCATAAGCCAAAATCAAATAATGAGGGTTGAACTTGGGTTTCTGTTTTCGCCTTTGTCGGCTTGGTGCGGTTCTGCAACTTGCGGAGTTCCTCGTCTTGGTATCTGCGGACTGCCTGCTGACGTGCTTCTGCTTTTTCCTCTGCCGTGAGTTCCACAATGTGGTTCACCGCCACTTGGCATTGGATAGGCTTGCCCACCTCAATCTCGTTCTCGTCATAGTAGTGTACTGCTTGTCCGTATATCTCTCCGTCCGTGAAGCCGTTACAACCGCTTTTCTGCACATAGTTCAGAATGTAGGTTACGCAATCGTCAATGTTCTTGGCTGGATTGCGGTAGTTCTTCGCAAAGAGCGTGTCTTCCTCCGCACGTTGTTCCAAATACATCTGTATCGTTCTCTTGAAATGGTCTGTTCCTTTCATATCGCTGTCGTTTTTATGAGTTGTCAAATAGTATGTTTCAAAATCTCCCTCCAATAAATCGGCTCAACCTCGCTCAATAGGAAGTCTATAAAGTCCTTCCGTGCGTCCTTGTTCAGTTCGTGGTAGAGTCCACGGAACACGGACATATTGCCGTTGAGGTATGTTTCCACCATGTACTCGAAGATGTTGCCCACCTCGTAGTATCTGCATTGTTGCTCCACTGTCTTGCTTCTTCTCTTTGCCATGTCGGTAGGGATTAAAGGGTGAATAACCAAAGAATGAAGCCGAAGAACAGGATAACGGAAAGAATAGCCACGATTACCCCTATTGCCACTCGGAACACTCCGTTTATTATCTCTCTGACGATGTACCAAAGGATGCCGGACACCCAAAAGGCGGTGCGCATGATTAGGGTGCATATCGCAAGCCCTATGTATTGCGCCATTTGTCTGAAATTTACCGTTGCTGTCATAGCCGTATCATTTGTTAAGTTCCACGATGCTGTCTATCCTGCCGTATAGGAAACTGCGGAGTGCGGTCTTGTCGGTAGCCTTGTATTCCGCCCAATGTCCATACTGCTTTACAATGTAGGTTCGGAGAATGTCGGAAAAGTCAAACATCCAACCTTGCAAGGGTACTGCGCTCTTGAAATAGGTGTTGCTGTTCACGTTGCGTGTAAGCCAATCCTTTTCCTCTCGGCTCAATTTCTCACCATTGTTCAGTTTGGTGCGAAGTCCGTACACCTTGCTGCCTTGCAGGTTCTCCAAACTTGGTACTTCCCATGCCACGAATTTTGTTGCTATTGCCGTTCTCATATCCGTTTTGTTTTTGATTTTTTGTTTTTTAATGCGGATTCAAGAGCTGAGGGAGTTGAGTTTCAAACTATCTTATCTGCTTCTCGTTTATCCGACATTTTTTTTAATGCGTCTTTCTGTCGCATCGGTCGTTTTCGTTTCGGGTGCTTAAAAAGGTAGGGATTAGGGAATGCAAGGTTTTTCGGAAAAATACTACCCGAAAGGCTGGAGATTTTTCCAGAAAACAGGAGGCTTGACCTTGCTTTCCCGTACAATCCCGGAGTTACCTTTGCACCCAGCACGAAAATGACTGCCTGATGCGGCTCACTGAAAGGCGCGAAAATGGAGGTAAACGGAAGTGGAGGCAGATTAGACAGGAAAACTTCAAAAGAGAAATCCGTGAAAAAGACATCCCCAACAGAAAAGAACATAGCCGGTAGCGTGAAACCGAGCAAACCATCGGCAAGGAAGTATGTTTTTATCTGTTTGGCCAAACGTGTTTGGTCGGATGGATAAAATCATTCTTCCCGGTTTGTCTGCCGTGAGTGACGGCTTGTTCCATTTATGGAATGTGCGGTCATACACGGCTTTCCGCTTCCGGCTCAAAAGGACAACGAAAAAAGAAAAATCGTCAAAACCCCGTAAAAGCACCTCTTTGGCATAAGCACAAAAGAAAGGGGCCTTGTCTCATCAGTCTAAACTATTGTTTAGGCGTGAGGCAAAGCCCTTTTCTCCGCTTATGCGGCAGTCGGCACACGTTCGTTCAAAATCTTTTTGGGCGATGGTGTGCTGACGGATAAAATCGCTTTTACGGAAAAACTTGTGTGAGAAGAAAAAATCAGGAGATTCATTTCTAAATCTCCCGTTTTATTGTTACTTTTGCATACGAAGAGTTCTTTGAAGGTTACGCAACGCACAGAAGAATAATGCAGTAGATAACTAACTAATTCGTAACCTATTACTATTATGAGCGATTACCCAATGCTCATTTCCAATAAATTACACTCTTTTCGTAACTTCCTAATGCAAAGATGCGAAATATTGGTTAAACTTGAAAGTTCTTTCTAGGTTAGTATCGGGCAAATGCGGCAAAACGCTTTCGCCCTTTTAGTCAAAGGTTTATAAAGTCCATAAGGTTCATAAAGTCCATAAGACCCTGCGGGCGCTTAGCCTACGGCAGCTTTGCTGCCAATGAACACAGTCCGAAGGACGCCTGTGACCTTATGGACTTTATGAACCTTAAGAGCCGAAGGCTCGACTTTATGGACCGGGCAAAAGCGGTTTTACGCATTTGCCCAGCAGGTTAGTATCGGGGACTTTTGACATGCTCCGGGCAAATGAGTTTTTTGCGTTTTTTGTAACCTCGTGCAGGGGGCTGTCGTTAAAAACTAAAAAAAGATGTTATGCTTTCAGTGGAGTTTCAATATAGAGCGAGGAAAATATACAAGTCTGTCAAAAAAATGGTGGAACTGGTAAGCAATGTATTGTTATTCCTTGCTTCATTTCTGGCTGTTATTTTAGTCATTTATCGGTTCGGTTTCAGGATGCCCGATACTTATTCCCACGAAATATATTACGTGTTTCGGGAAATCATGCGTCTTTTTCTGGCTCTTGGATTGTTGCGGTTCGTGTTTAATTTTAGACTGTTACGAGCGGAAAAAGGTTTTTGGGTAGAAGTGCTGGTGCTGTTCTTCTTGTTCGCTTTAACCTTGTTATCCAAACATTTCGATACACTGGGGTTTGAAACGGAACGCCCCGTGTTATTCAAGATAGAGCGTGTATTGACTTACGGGGTGGTATTGCTGCTCAGTATTATTCAGCTCTCTAAACAGATATTTGTCGTGATACGAAGCCGGGTGAAGCCGGAAGTTCTTTTTGCCGGGAGTTTCCTGTTTATTATATTGCTGGGAGCGGTATTGTTGAGGTTGCCTAACGCAACCTACGGGGGAATAAGTTTCACGGATGCGCTTTTCACTTCGACGAGTGCCGTGTGCGTGACGGGATTGACGGTGGTCGATACCGGGGGAACGTTCACGTTAATGGGGCAGGTCGTTTTGTTGTTTCTGATTCAAGTCGGTGGTATAGGGGTAATGACCTTCACGAGTTTTTTCGCCATGTCGTTTTTGAGCGGGACCTCTTTTCACGATCAATTGATGATGAAGAACTTGCTGAACGAGGCTTCCCTAAGTGATATATTCAGGACTGTCGTGTACATTGTTTTGACAACGTTTATTATAGAAGGAATAGGTGTCTATCTGGTATATTTGCAGATACAGGATGTTGCGGGAGTCGGGAATAAAATCTTTTTTTCCCTGTTCCATGGGATCTCTGCTTTCTGTAACGCGGGGTTCTCCACTTTACCGGGAAATCTCTACGATCCCTTGATTCGCCACCTGTACGGGTTGCAGATTATTCTGGCGTTTCTGATTATCTTCGGGGGTATCGGGTTCCCGATTTTGTTTAATTACGGGCGTCTTCTGCACTATGGAATCCGGAATCAGATAAAATGTATGTTGGGACTGAATTACAAGGTGGTTCATGAACCCCGTATCGTGAGTACGACAACCCGTATTGTGTTGCCGACAACCTTGGTGTTGCTGGTCGTGGGAACGGGATTGTTCTGGATATTCGAGAATCACAATGCCTTGGAGGGAATGTCCCTGACGGGTAAATTCGCGACCTCGTTCATGGGAGCGGTGACGCCCCGTACGGCGGGTTTCAATAACGTGAATATATCCATTTTGCACCCGACGACAATCTTTCTGACTATCGTGTTGATGTGGATTGGTGCGGCTCCTATGTCCACGGGCGGTGGTATAAAAGTAACTACATTCGTGATCGCGTTGAAGAATATTTGGGCGAATCTCACGGGAAACGATCGGGTAGTGGTAGCGCATCGTCAACTGACCCGGGAGAACGTGAATCGGGCACATTCCGTGATAGTGCTTTCCATCCTTTGGATTATTCTGGGTACATTCGCTATTATCATCTTGGAACCGACAGCCACGATAACTCAAGCCGTGTTCGAGATCGTTTCCGCCTTGGGTACGGTAGGATTGACCATGGATCTGACTCCGCATCTGAGTGTTGCGGGCAAACTGATCGTCAGCCTCACGATGTTCGTCGGTCGTGTCGGTTTGCTCACCCTTCTGGCTTGCTTTATCCGCAGGCAGGAAGTGAAACTGTACACTTATCCGGACGACACGGTAATACTTTAATAATTGAAAATTGAAAGTTGAAAATTGAAAATGATTAGAGTAGGACGTGAATAATAATTTGGACAGATAATATAAATGGAAAAGGTAATGATATATAATAACGAATTGAATCTCGGAAATGGAAAATATGTTTTTCATTTTCAATTTTCAATTCTCAATTTTCAATTATTATGAAGTGTATTGTATTTGGACTGGGAAATTTCGGGCTTGCTCTGTCACAACGGTTGACAAAGCGGGGGAATGAAGTATTGGGCGTCGATTCGGATATTAGTAAGATCAATTTGTACAAGGAATCGATCACGAACACTGTAGCGTTGGACGTGAAGAATGCCCAAGCGTTGCAGACCTTGCCGTTGCTGGACGTGGATGTAGTGTTCGTGGTATTCGGTAAGGATTTTGGAACCTCGTTATTCGTGATAGCGCTGTTGAAGCAGTTTGGGGTGAAGCGTATCGTAGCCCGTTCCATCTCTCCCGTGCACAAGGTGATTTTAACGTCTATGGGAATCACGGAAATCGTAAACCCCGAGTGGGAATATGCCGATTTCTTTGCCACGAAAGTGGAGTTGGGTACGACAATTGATTCTTACGTGGTGGACGACGACCATTTAATTATCGAGTGGGAAGTACATTCCACTTTCGTGGGACGAAAGTTAGAGGATGCCAATTTCGAGGAAGAGTTCGGGTTAAAGCTGGTAGCGTTAAAGCGTTACGATGCTAAGGCCGGTAAAACGCTGGTCATGGACAATCCTCCTGCCGACCTTGTGTTCACGACAAAAGACGTGTTCGTGCTTTTCGGTCAGCCGAAGAATTTCCGTAAGCTCGGGATACAAATTGCCTGATCAATACAGTAGTTTGATCAACTCTTCTACCGTCTCCACGAAAGTGATGGGCGTGGGGCTGCAAATGTAGTCGTCAAGCGGGAATAGCTTGTCATTTTTCACGGCATTGAGGCTATTGATCTCTTTCCATTTGGAAATCTCGTTTTCGCCCACGATGCCCATGCCGACGATGAAAATGATATCCGGGTTTTGGAGAAGAACAAATTCTTTGGATATCATAGCATTGTCGAGGTCTTTGGCGATATTTATCCCACCGGTTTGTTGGATATAGTCGTGCATGAACGATCCGGGCAGGGCGGTATACAACGGGTCGCATCCGATCTCCATGAATACCTTGGGATATCTGTCGGAAGGAATGTTTTTCTTGGCTTCTTCCAATCGTGTTTTGCACTCCTGCACGGTGCTTTCCGCTTTTGTCTTCTTATTTGATAATTCTCCCAGAATAATGAATTGCTCGCATATCTCCTCGAAGTTTTTGGGTTGTTCCAGTCGTAGCGTCTTTATACCCATGCGTTCGAGTCCTTCCAGAACTTTAGGCGGAGTAAGTCCTCCGGTGAGAACGATATCGGGACGGAGAGCTACGATCTTCTCCATGTTCACGTTTACGGCATCCGCTACGACGGGAATAGAATCTGCCGGTTCCGTGATGCAAAAACGGGTGCAGCCCACGATGTCCTCGTTTGCTCCTAAAAGATACAGGTTTTGCGTGATGGAGGCGGCAAGCGATACGATACGTTTTTGTGAGTATCCGGTGATTGCCGTGATAAATAATATGGATAATAAAATGAACTTCTGCATAATCTTGATATATAAAATGGGTGTGTAAAAGTAATATTATTTCGTTTATTCGTGTATATATTTATCCAGAATATCCCCGTCCCGGAACTCCTGCATGACATAGTGTGTACCTGAGAATTTTTCCTGTAAGTTTTGGATGTCCTCGGGGCTTTGCACTTGCGGGATAACCGTCGTCCGGAACTGGTATTCCAGTCCGGAGGTTTTGATAATCCGGATGGACTCTTGTATCTTTTCCAGCAACGAGGCTGTCATCGTGTAATTTACCTTTCGGTAGCAGGGGAGCGAGAGGGAGGATTTGATATCCATTGCCACGGCATCTATCCATCGTCCTGCAATCAGTTGTTGTAAAAGCTCCGGATTCGACCCGTTCGTGTCGAGTTTCACGGGTAACCCGAGAGCTTTTATTTTTTGGATAAACGGGAGCAGGTCTTCGTGCAATGTCGGTTCACCCCCGGATATCACCACCCCATCAAGCCACCCTAATCGTTTATCGAGAAAACCGAATATCTCCTCTTCCTTTAAGTCTTGTGTCTGCCGGAGTAATTCCGGCAGTACAAGAGATGGATTGTGGCAGTAACCGCAGCGAAAATTGCAACCTTTCGTGAATATCACTGCGGATACTTTGCCTTCCCAGTCGATTAGGCTTTGTTTGACAAATCCTCCTATTCGCATAGTACGCTTTCTTTTTCCCGGACGCTCTTGTCAAACAGTTTCCGGTCGTCGAACTCGGCTCGTTTCCCGTTGTTCCATTGGCTCACGGGACGCATGTACCCTACTATCCGGCTGTACACTTCCGAGGAAGCCCCGCAACGCGGACATTTGAAATGTTCTCCCGCGATGTACCCGTGCGAGGGGCATATGCTGAACGAGGGCGAGAGCGTGATATAAGGCAGGCGGAAATTTGCCGTTACCTTACGAATCATGTTTTTAGCCGCTTGTGCGGACGTGCGGTGTTCTCCGGTAAACACGTGGAAAACAGTTCCACCCGTGTACAGCGTTTGTAATTTGTCCTGTTGGTCGAGTGCCTCGTACAGGTCGTCCGTGAAGTTCACGGGCAGATGCGTGGAGTTCGTGTAATAAGGATCGGCACCCTGTTTGAATTGTTCTTGGTTGGCAACGATAATATCGGGATATTCGGCCGTGTCGAGCAAAGCGAATCGGTAAGAGGTACTTTCCGCCGGAGTGGCTTCAAGGTTATAGATATTACCGGTTTCATCTTGGAATTGTGCCAGTATATCCCGCATAAAGTGCATCACTTTTTGCGCGAATCCCATCCCGTCCGGGTGTGAAATAGGAACCCCGAGGAAGTTCATGCAACACTCGTTCATGCCGTTGATACCGATCGTCGAGAAATGGTTTTTCCAGAAACACCCGTAACGCTCTTTCACGTAACGCAGGTAATATTTGGAATAAGGATACAGCCCTTTTTCCGTGTAGCGTTCAATAATTTTGCGCTTGATTTCCAGACTTTCCTTGCTGATTTCCATCAAGTGTTGCAGGCGTTGGAAGAAATTCTCTTCCGATGCGGCTTCATATCCCAAGCGGGGCAGGTTGATCGTGACCACACCTACCGATCCGGTCAACGGGTTCGCTGCAAACAAACCGCCGCCCCGTTTCATGAGTTCCCGTTTATCCAGACGAAGGCGACAACACATACTGCGCACGTCATCCGGCTTCATGTCCGAATTCACGAAATTGGAGAAATAAGGAATACCGTATTTTGCTGTCATTTCCCAGATGCCCTCGTACTCCGGGTTATTCCAGTCAAAGTCCGGGGTAATATTGTACGTCGGGATGGGGAACGAGAACAGGCTGCCGGAAGCATCCCCTTCGCTCATCACTTCGGCGAACGCTTTGTTAAGTATCGTCATTTCGGCTTGGAAATCCCCGTACACCTCTTCTTTGATTTCACCCCCGTGCACGATATGTTCGTTTTTCAAGAAATCGGGTACGACGAGATCCATCGTGATATTGGTAAACGGTGTCTGGAATCCTACACGGGTGGGTACGTTCAAGTTGAACAGGAATTCCTGCAAGCATTGTTTCACCTGTTTGTAGTTCAACTTGTCAAAGCGTATGTAGGGGGCGAGGAACGTGTCGAAGTTAGAAAAAGCCTGTGCCCCAGCGGCCTCGCCTTGCATGGTATAGAAGAAATTCACGATTTGTCCGAGAGCCGTGCGAAGGTGCTTTGCCGGGCTGCTTTGCGCTTTCCCCTCCACTCCCCGGAATCCGACGGTAAGTAAATCCTTCAAGTCCCATCCCACGCAATAGACGCTTAGGAATCCCAAGTCGTGGATATGCAACGCCCCGCTTTTGTGCGCTTCCGATACCCGTTCCGGGTAGAGTTGGCTTAGCCAGTAATTGGAGGTGATTTGTGTGGATATATGCTGATTCAATCCTTGCAGCGAGTACGAGGAATTAGCACTCTCTTTTACTCTCCAGTCGCTCAATGACAGGTAATTATCCATTACCTCTATATTTGTCAGTAAGGTCTTCGAGTTTCGGATTTGCTCGTGTTGCTTGCGGTAAAGCAAGTACGTTTTCATCAGTTGCAGGTCGCCGTGTTGGAACAGCACCAGTTCCACGGTGTCCTGTACCTGTTCCACGTGCGGGAGTTCCTTTTCCGGTGTGCTTGCGGCAAGAATTTGCACGACTTTGTCACACAGGGCACGTGCCGTTTTACGATCGGGCTGTCCGATGGCTCTCGTTGCCTTAAAAATAGCTTGTTCAATCTTTTCCGGTTTGAAATCGCAAATTTCCCCGTTGCGTTTCACGATTCTTGAGAACGTGGTTGATGTTTCCATGATTAAAATTTTAATAATTAAAAAAATACTTCGGGGAAAACACGAGAAAAGATCGTGTATGGCAGAGAATTGTCTTTTTCGCTTTTCACCCGAAAGCTCCAATTTATTTGCAATCGGCAGGTCTTCTGACTTACTCTCGCTTTTGAATCTCCTTCCCGTCGACAGCGTGACAGTGGATCATTGATTCAAGCGTTGAATAGAGCTTACAGCTACGGGTATAGTGCGGGATTTTCACCTGCTTCCCTGTTCGTCACCGGAGTGAACCGAATGCATGGCAAATGTATGATAAAATAATTGTATTTCAATAGTGGTTTTCAAATAAAATAATTTCCTTGAAATATATGTGTTGTTAATGCTTTGAATTATAATTTATTATAATAAAAATTGGATAACTTTTTGGATAGATGTGTTTTGTTGTCTTTTTGAATTTGGAAAATTTATAGTCAAATGTGAATAACAACGTAGTACGCTAGTAAGCTTTTTTTTAAATAAAACCCGATTGCTTGAATTTGATTAGCAATCGGGTTTTTCAGAATGATAGTCTATGACTATTTTTTGTTGGGTTCTGCCGCTTGCAATAGACGGGGGATGGGTAGAGTGTTCCTCATCTCCTCATAGTCAATGGGGGACAGAGTCCATGCATCCCAAGAAAGGTCTTCCAAAGGACGATAGATCACGAAAAGGTTGGAATAGTCGAATTCTTCGGCATCCGGAACTACGTTGCCCTGTCCTAGCCAATAACTGGCATAAGCTTCGTATAGCCCTCCTAACCAATAATCTTCCGGATCAACGGGTTTCAAATTATCAAAGTCTTGGGATGAAAGTTCATAGAAGCCGTCAACAAAGTTGTCTTGAGTGATTGTCAAGTTTCCGTTACTTACTTCAATTTTTCCGTCATTATTTCCATCATAGCCAAAACCGATAATATAACTGCCCGATTTAGCAACATAAAGGCGGGGATCTTTTTTCGCGATCGCCCGCAACATATCAATACCTAGAGGTTCTGTCCCTTTTTCCCAGCGATATCCCCATGCGAGAAAGAAAACTTCGTCATCTGCGGGTTCTAGCATATTGGTACCGGTGATCCATTGAATTGCGAGAGCAGAGCGGTTTTCACCTTCCCCTGTCCAGTTTTTTATGTTGGCGAAACGGAATTGACCGTCAGATACGTTGATTGTCAATGTGTCGGCATCGGAACCCACGGAATTGGTCGCCGTGAGGATGATTCGGTATTCTCCGAAATCTTCGGGAGTGAATTTATAAACAGAGTCGGTGGAAACTTGTTCCCCTTCGAGTGTCCAAAGAAGGGCAACGTCCGTGGGATCGAGCAACCTTGCTTTCAATTCGACGGTTTCTTTCGGAAGGCAAGTAGTGATTCCGCTCACGTTAATGATGGAAACTTCCGGTAGGGTAGGAATATAAGGGGGCTCTTGCTCCTTGTCATCACTACATGCGCTAAACAATGAGATCATTAATCCCCACACGATAAATAATAAATACAACTTCTTCATAACTGTTTTTTGAATTAATTTTATATATTAAAAAAGCAATAATTAATTCATACCCAAGTATCCCACGTGGATACAAACATTTCTGTTTGTAGGAAAAAGATGGCGTCAAATATCGACTTGTAAGCGGTACTGGCGTTTATGTTCTCCTTTCCCATTGAACATGAAACATATTAGCTTGTGGCAGGTCTTCTGACTCGTTTCCTTCTCCGGGGCTTCCTTCCCGTCCCTCGTGTCGGGGACAGTGGATAAAGTATGCCCGGGAAGTACAGTGAAACTTACAGCAGGGGATTCTGTTCAGGATTTGCACCTGATTCCCTTTTCATCCCGAAACGCGATTCGCGAATAGGGACACCACTCACTTCCATTATTCTTCGCGAAGATAGAGGAATGATGTTAAAAAGTCAAGTATTTTTGTTTTTTTAAGTTTAGACCTTATTTATAAATCCGAAACTATAGAAGTAGTATAAATGTATGATAAAATAATCGGATTATACAATCGGTTTTCAAATAGAATAGTTTTCTTGGAAAGTGTATCTTGCTGTATTTGTAATTAGTGTGTTATATTTTACTTTAAGAAATTATATGTGCAAAAAAAGAAACGACCGAAAAATAAAATTTTCGGTCGTTTTACAAGTGTATTATCCTGCTATTGCTTTTTTAATTATTGGGTGCGGCTTTCATTAAATCTGGTCTAGGATCTACATTAACTTCTGCGGAGTTAATAGTGGAGAAAGTCCAAGCATCCCAAGAATTTTTTTTCAATTGGCGTTGGTCTACTAGTTCTGTTGAGTATGTATATTGGCTTGGAACGTTGATACCTTCTGCGCCTAACCAGTATGTGGCATAGGTTTCCATCCAGCCTCCCATCCAAAGATCATCCGGATCACTAGGAGTCAGTCCATCAAAACTTTGACCTTCTTCCCAATAGATGCCATTTGTGAAATTTTCTTCAGTTAAAACAACTGTTGAACCTTTACAAATTTTGATAAAGCCGTCGTTATCTCCGTCATAAGCAAATCCTTTTATAACGATACCTCCCCATTGTTCTCCGACAACCACATACAAACGCGGATCTTTTTGAGCAATAGCCATAACCATGTCCATTCCTGTTGGAGTAGGACTATCCCAGTAATATCCCCATGCTAAAAAATGGATTTCATTATCTTGAGGCTTGGTGATATCTTTTGCGTTCACCCATTGGATGGCAAGTATAGAACTATTGCTGCCTGTGCCGGTCCAGTTTTGAATATCACTGATTTTAGTAACAGGCTGAAGGTTTTCAGAAGCTCTTGAAAGAGTTGTGTTGACTTCTGTTAGCTTCTCGTTTTCCGGTAGTGTGTACATGTCTTCGCTACAAGACAAGATAAAACTTGCAAATATGCAAGCGAAAATCAAATTTAAAAGATTTTTCATTGTTTCTGAATTTTAATGTTGAAAATTGTGGGTGAAATATATATTGGCAGGATAATCTAAATAGTTTGCGTAATCTTTACAAAGTCTTGGTGTAATTGTATTTTTATATTTTTTCGTGTATTTATTATAAGTAACAACAATGGTAAAATCAAAAATTGAGATATGGTTGTTGTGCCGTAATCCTCCCCAGCCTTTAAGCGTGTTCAAGAAAACTCTGCCCGTGACAGGATCCACTGCACATGTATTGTATGCTTGAAAATTTTGGGCTTCAAAATAGTCCGGAGAGGCTGGAATATATTGGGTTGCATCAACCATTAGGGCTGTTGTGTCTTTGCTGAAGATGTGGAAGTATATGCTTGGTTTTGTGGCACTCATGTATAGTGTATCCCCCTTGGCGGTAATATGAGGAGCGGCGGCTTGACTACTTGGGGGATTGAGTTTCAATCGTTCTGCGGCTTCTCCAGTTAATTGATTCGAGGCTATGATCTCGTAGGAGTTTGGGTCTACTTTTGAAATTTTACCACTTTCGTCCGATACCCATAATTTGTCATCCGATGATTTGATAATTCCGGATACATTTCCATCGAATTCAATCGTGGTTGTAATTTCTGTTTTGCCTTTTTCAATAACGACTAAGGATTTTTGATTATAGATAGCTGCAAATAATTTTCCGTCTACGACAGCCATTGTATTTTTATGAGCTTTTTCTGTTCCGGCTATTCTTGTCATGGAAAGGTCTGAGGGATGGAAGACACTTATGCTGTTCTCATCTCGTATATATATGTTATCTTCTCCTAAAACAGCGATATGGGTAGGAGAAGTAAATCCTAATTCTGGGGGGAATGAGTAAGAGAATACCTCTTTTAAGGTTTCTGCGTTGAGAATGGTGATTGCTCCGTAATTCATGGAGGCATCATCCCCTTTTTGGGCGATAATATACATCTTGTTATTATGAATGAATAAGTCTTGAGTTAGAGACCATAATCGTTTCCCGTTTTCTCGAAAATAGACATTGTCAGTAATATTACCATCTGGGTTGATGAAAATCAAAGAACCATACGTTCCAATTAGCCCCTCGTTCAGGATGAATGTCCCATTTTTGTATTTTCCTTCAGGGGTTTCTTCTTTGGTGATTTCTTTTACGATAACTTGTACCGATTGAATTTGATTCCCGGCTTCGTTAGTGACTGTTACTTGTAACGTGTATACGCCTACGGCATCAGCCTTGAACACGTAAATAGAGTCGGTGGATACTTCTTGTCCTCCGATAGTCCAAAGGTAAGTGGCGGGTAATTCACTGGTAATATTTGCTCTGAAAACGATAGAATCTGTTAGTAGCATGGTGTATTCACTATTGGTAATTGTTACGACAGGTGCTGTCGGTACTTCCGGTTCTGGTTGGTATGGAATACAATCACAATCATCACTACATGCGCTAAACAACGAGCTCATCAATCCCCACACGATAAATAATAAATACAACTTTTTCATAATAGTTTTTTTTGAATTAATTTTATATATTAAAAAACGCAATAATTAATTCATACCCAAGTATCCCACGTGGATACAAACATTTCTGTTTGTAGGAAAAAGATGGCGTCAAATATCGACTTGTAAGCGGTACTGGCGTTTATGTTCTCCTTTCCCATTGAACATGAAACATATTAGCTTGTGGCAGGTCTTCTGACTCGTTTCCTTCTCCGGGGCTTCCTTCCCGTCCCTCGTGTCGGGGACAGTGGATAAAGTATGCCCGGGAAGTACAGTGAAACTTACAGCAGGGGATTCTGTTCAGGATTTACACCTGATTCCCTTTTCATCCCGAAACGCGATTCGCGAATCGGGACACCACTCACTTCCATTATTCTTCGCGAAGATAGAGGAATGATGTTAAATAATCAAGTATTTTTTTACATTTTACATCCAGAGCGATATCCTTTTAGCCTGTTCTTGAAATATGTTGATGATGTGGAAGTAAAAAAGCTCCCGGATCATCCGGGAGCTCAAGTATAAAATTATTTTTTAGTTAAGTATTTTGGAATATGCTATTGCTATTTGATGGCTGCTGCTTTCAACAAGCGGGGTATGGGTAGGATATTTTGTTCTGCGTCATTAATCGGGGAGAATGTCCATGCATCCCAGCACTCGTCTTCCAGTTCCCGGTTACTGGCGTAGAAATTGGAATACTCGTACTCTTCCGCTTCCAGTACGGCTTCCCCGTATCCCAACCAGTAGGATGCATAAGCCACGTACCAGCCGCCCATCCACCAGTCGCCCTCGCTGGTAACCCTGACGTCATCAATGTTATCCTCTTGTTTTTGCACGTATATGCCATTCGTGAAATCCGCTTCTGTCAAAGAAATCCCCTTGTATTCTATTTTGTTGTGCACGAAATCATCGCTTTCAATTGAGATTTTTCCGTCACCGTTGCCGTCATAGCCGAATCCTTTGATGGCAGTCCCGTGTCCGTCGACCTGAACGATGACAAACAAACGGGGATCTTCCTTGGCAATGGCAATAATCATCTCCTCTCCTGTGGGGGTATCTTCCCTTTTTTGCGGTTTATTCCACTTGTATCCCCACGCCCGGAAAAAGACATCCTCGTCTGTCGGGTGCAATAAATCCTCCACCTCCGGTTTTACCCATTGTATCGCCAGCACCGAGCGGCACTCGCCCTCGCCCGTCCAGTTTTTGACATCCGAGATTTTGAAACCGTCCTGTACCGTGATATACGTGCTGTCCGATGCCTCGCCCAAGATGTTGGATGCCGTCACCTTGATTTTATACTCTCCCTCTGTGGCGGACGAGAATTCGTATATCGTGTCTGTTGATGTTGCCTTCCCCTCCACGAACCATTGCAGGTCAGCATGCGTGGTATTGATGATATTCGCTCTTAATCTTACTGCTTTTGCGGGAAGAATAGCATTTTTCAAGCTCAAGTTCTGTACAGACACCTCCGGTGCGGTAAGAGGCATCTCCGGTTCATCTTCTCCGCCATCATTATCGCTACAGGAACTCCACATTCCCGTGATAGCCAGAATAGCTAATATATAAAGTAAATTCTTTTTCATGAACCGTTTATTCAAAATTATAAGTGAAGAATGTGCCGGCGGGGAATGCCGTGTGATTTTCGTAATTTGCACTTAATTCTGGTTCATCCCCGCTAAAGTTGAATACACTGATGTTATTAATCTTGTAGTCTTGGCCGTATCCTTTTATGGAATTTAGATAAACTTCTCCGGTAATCGGGTGAACAGCGCACGTGTTGTAAATGATACCGACGTTGTCGACCATCGTTTTGGCATCCACCATTAATTTCGTTTCTCCCGTGCTGAAAATATGACGGTAAATTGTTGATTTAAGGGCACTCATGTATAGCGTGTCCCCTTTGGCTGTAATGCTGGGGGCTGCTGCGTATGATGGGTTCAGAAGGCTTTTTGCTTCCTCTGATACAGTGCTGCTTCCTAGTTTAGCGTATGTTTTCGGGTCAACTTTAGTGATTTTCCCGGATGCATCGGAAACCCAAAGATTCCCGTCGGATGCTTTAATTACACCGGAAACATTCCCGTCAAATTCAATCGTATTGCTAATTGCATCTTTACCTGCTTCAATTACGACAACCGTGTTTTTTACTGTGGCAAAAACTTTCCCGTCAGCAACAGCCATTGTATTTTTCCGAGCACCCTTTGTGCCTTCAATAAGAATGACGGTTCCGCTTGATGGTTGAAATCTTTTTATTCCATTATTGTCACGTAGGTAAATGTCATCATCTCCTAGTACTGCCACGTGGCTAGGCATACTCACCTGTCCGTTAAGTTCTTCCTGAAATTTTCGCTCCCTTTTCAATGTTTCTGCATTGAGGATGGTTAAAAAGCCTCCGTCATCACCCCCGTTTTGTGAAAGAATATACATTTTATTGTTTTTGATGAATAGATCTTGGCTTTGCTTTCCCAAGTCACCTCCGTTTTCAAGGTAATAGGCGTTATCTGTCACCTCTCCTTTAGGATTAATGAAAATTAAACTCCCGGGACTGCCCATGGGTGATTCGTTTACGATAAAAGTACCATACTTGTATTTCCCGTGAACTTCGATTGACGTGGAAGCGTGATTGCGGCTATTTGTAGTGTATGCTATAACAGAAACGTTATAATTTCCAATGCTTTCTGCCGTGAAGGTATAAATAGAATCTGTTGCCACTTTTTCCCCGTTTACAAACCACTCCAAACTTGTTTCCGTTGGGTTGTCAACTTTGGCTTTCAGTACGATAGATTCCATCGGGAGCGTCGAAAAACTACCATTCTCGCTTTCGATGGTTACGGTCGGTGGTACGGGTGTCCAGTTATCGTCATCATCACTACAAGAACTCAAGAATCCTACAAATATTCCCAAAAACAAAAGTGCTAAATAAAACTTCTTCATAATTCTAATTTTCATCATGTAATATTATATAACTTGTTTATTCTTCCTCTAAAATTCCCACATCAGTGACACGAGGCAGTTTCGCAACGGCATCGGGTAGTACTGCGTGGATTCGTAATAAGTGTCCAGTAGATTGTCCACCCGTATCTGCGGGGTGAGGCTCATCCCGTTACGGAACTCGTGACGGTAGCCTGCCAATATATTGTGTACCGAATAGGGGTCAGTAGCGTATGCTTGGTCAGTCGTGATAAAGCGTCGCCCGATGTAAGTCACTTGCCACGAGAAAAAGGCTCCCCGGTAATCGGCGGCAACCCGCACGTTCCATTTGAAGCGTGGCACGTAAGGAATCTGCTTCATGTAAGAGCCGTCGTCCTCGTGCTGTTTCTTGCGGGTACGGGATTGCGACCAACTGTAATTACCGGATGCGTTCACCTTTAAATCCCCCATCTCGTATGTCAGTTTCCCGTACAGTTCCACGCCTTCCGAGCGCACGTTGCGGTGATTCTGCGGCGTCCACACCCATTGATTCCCGTCCTTGGGCAACCATAGTATCCAGTTGTCGATATACATCAAGTAGCCCGATACCTCTGCGTCCAGCGATAACCCCCGGTACAAGTGTTTCCGGTAAGCCACGGAAGCGTCATACGAGTACCCGTCTTCCGGCTTCACCTCCGGGTTGCCTCCCGGTCGCCAATAGAGGTCGTTCATGCTTGGGAACCGATAGTTGTAAGCCATATTTCCCTTTACCTGCAACTCTTTTTCCCACAGGTTGAATACCACGCCCGCCGACCACGTGGATACTCCCCGGCTATCGTTTTGCTCGAACATATACTGCCCGTTCAGCATCATCCATTCCACCGGGGTCCACAACGCCGATGCCTGCCACGACAGCACGTTACGGTGATGGTGGAATGGCGGTTCCACCACCGGGATATCATAATCCACGTCGCCCAGCGTGTATTTCGACGAGTCAATATCAATGTAACTGCTCACCCGTATCAAATCGTGCGAGTAAGTCAGGCTTGTCCCCAGCACGAGATTTTCCCGCGGGGTACACGTGTAGTCTGCAATGCCTTGCCACGTCTGCGATTGATTTTTAGTACCCTCGGGGTCGAACATCCCCCCGGCGTACCATTTGTCGTACTTCTGCCGGTAGTACAGCCATGCCGCTTTCACGTGCAGGGCGTGTATACCCCGGGTGAAATCCAGTCCCGTGTATGCCCGGAAATTCGTTTCCCGCTGTTTCTCGTGTGATTGGTTCACCACCCCAAGCGCGGGGGGCAACATCCGTTCGCCCTCTTGATACCATGCTACTGCCGTCAACCGGGTGTAGCGCGACAACCGGAAATAACCTTCTTGCATTGCCGCCCATTGCGTGTAATCGGCATCCTGTCGTTTCTCGCGGAAGGGGACGTTGGTCAGAATCTTGTTCAAATAAGTATAGTTGTTATCCGAGTGCTGGTAATACAGGCGGGTTTTGAAACTTGATTTCTCTCCGCCCGTGTTTACTTGTGCCCCCGTGGTGTACGTGCCGTAGGAACCGTACTCGCCCAGCACTTTCCCGCTTACTCCCTTTCGCCAATCCGGGTCGGTGAATAGGTTGATACTTCCCCCGATGGCTCCCGTCCCGTTCTTCACGTGGCTGCTCCCGTAATACAAGTTGATATTGTCCGTGAAGAAAACCGGGATTTGCGAGAAATCGAACGTTCCCGACATCGGCGGCGTGATATTGATGCCGTTCCAGTTCACCCGTGTTTGCGAGGGACTGGCTCCACGGAAGGAGGCGGTCGACAAGGCTCCCATCCCGAGGCTCTTGATATAAATAGCCGTGTAGTCCGTCAGTAATTCCGCCAACGAACGGGTTTTATTCGCTTGCATGATTTCCGGGTCTATGCGGCTAACCTTCGCCCCGGCATTTGCCTCGTTGGCGTGTTGGATACGCCGGCTCACCACCTGCACCGTGTCGAGAGTCCCGTGCATCGCCACCGAATCCCGCCGCTGTGCCTCTGCCTGTATCCCGCCGCCCAGCGTGAAACAGGCACATAATCCTATCGTTATTTTTTTGAGCATAATCACTGTTTTATTGTTGATACCCGGGGAAATACACTTGTCCGGGATAAACACCCACTTTGTGGCTTGCCCTTCTCCCGTCTTTCAGATAATGACGGATATAACCTCTTTGTGCCGTGTAATCCAAACAATCGCACAGGTAAACGTCGCCTTCGGGGCTAACCGCGAACCCGTACATCATACCCACGCCCGGCAGGTCGTAATAATGTTCAAATTCACCTGTCGTCACGTTCATCCGGTACACGCTCTGCTGTTCTTTTTCGCCCTTGGCGTTTTTTTCTGTCGCACGGGTTTTCACGTTGAAGTATATCCACGTTCCCGTCGGGTCGATATCCGTGCGGTTGTAATTGATATAGCCGATAATCTCGCCCGGTGTCTGTGAGCTCGAGTCGCCGATGGGGAGGGTGTACGATTTAACTACTTTTTCCCGTTTCGGGTCTACGCCTTTCAGCGTGACGCCTGTCACGACACCGCTCCTTTTCTGGTACATCAATCCCCAGATGATACCGTCTTTGTCTATCAGCATCCGGCACGTCTTCGTGTACTCCTCGTTGTATATATCCTTGATTACCCGGGCGTACTCTTTATTAATATTGTTGGCATCGAACACGTACAAACCTCCCTGCGTCATGCCGAACACTTTATTTTCCGCCACGACCAGATATTCCACCCATCTCGGGATTGAAATATATTCCAGCGGCTTCCCGTAAGGGGCTACCGTGCGAATACGCACCAGTTGTCGGTTCAAGTCGGACACGACGGCTTCTGTTTCCGAGATAGGCACTATCTGTCGCGGGTAACCCGCCTGCGTGTAGAGTATCGTTCCCTCGGATTTGAACGTCACGGGATTGACCACCTCGATTTTCTTCGAGTTATTCATCGCCACGAAATACTTTCCGTTAATCAGCGTGATGGATTGTGCCACGTCACCCATTGGGCGATGGTTCACGTCTTGAAAGGCATCCACTACCACGGTACTGTCTTTGTATATCACCGATATCGCCCCGGCGTTCGTGTTAATCAACCCCTCGTTCAGCACGAGAGCCTCAATATCCCCGTCGCCCAGCACCCCGTCGGGATAAGGCATCCCCGGTTTGTCGCACGACGCTAACGTCATGCTAATCCATACGATTGTCAGAAAATAAAACCACTTTTTCATGAACATAACTTCCCTTTTAGTCAGAAAAAGGCTTGACGTACACGGTCGACAATTGTTAAGCTATCGGCGTTCACGTTCTTCCTTCCCCTTGAACGTTAAACAATGTTTGCATGGCAGGTCTTCTGACTTGTTTCCTTCCCGGCGTCCTTCCCATCCTTAAAATGGACAGTGGATCGTGAGTGCCGGAGAAGTTGTTACGAAACTTACAGCAGTGGATCTGTTCAGGATTTGCACCTGATTCCCTATTAATCCCACGTAAGATTGTAGAATATCTTACACGAGAACCATAACGCCGCAAAAGTAATATGTATTTTTTAATATTGCTAATGAATGGGGAAAAGATTTATTTCTCCGGAATCACGCTCTATCTCTAGTTATTGCGAGTTTTAGCATTGAGATTTATCTTGAACTTAGATTGTAACCATATTGTTGTGTATTGTAATTTACATATAAATTAGTATCTTTGACCTATTGGAAACAACCCATACTTAGAATTTTCAATACGCGAAAATGTTGTGATTTGCTTACAAATTAGTATCTTTGACCTATTGGAAACAACGCAAGCCATGTGATGCATACGTTGGACTAAGTTGTGATTTGCTTACAAATTAGTATCTTTGACCTATTGGAAACAACCCATTCTTATCTAATCGAGGAAGAGATTTGTTGTGATTTGCTTACAAATTAGTATCTTTGACCTATTGGAAACAACAGAATCAAAGAAGCTGAACAAGAATTATTGTTGTGATTTGCTTACAAATTAGTATCTTTGACCTATTGGAAACAACATTGCTTCTATCTTTTATTGACAAGTACGGTTGTGATTTGCTTACAAATTAGTATCTTTGACCTATTGGAAACAACAAAATAATCATTATAAATCTTCACATAAGCGTTGTGATTTGCTTACAAATTAGTATCTTTGACCTATTGGAAACAACAAAAATTCCGGTCTACAAGGGGAGGAATTAGTTGTGATTTGCTTACAAATTAGTATCTTTGACCTATTGGAAACAACTTTCCGTTAGTTATTCTATTCACGATAGCCGTTGTGATTTGCTTACAAATTAGTATCTTTGACCTATTGGAAACAACAAAAGAGCCGTTCCTATAGAAGAATTACTGGTTGTGATTTGCTTACAAATTAGTATCTTTGACCTATTGGAAACAACTTGTCTAATGTGTTGTTTAGACTCTTCTCGTTGTGATTTGCTTACAAATTAGTATCTTTGACCTATTGGAAACAACCTTGTCCGGCAGCATCAGATAGTTGTGATTTGCTTACAAATTAGTATCTTTGACCTATTGGAAACAACTCCGTGAAAATAGAAATCCATATAGGTTCGTTGTGATTTGCTTACAAATTAGTATCTTTGACCTATTGGAAACAACATTATTAGAACCAGTAGCAATAAGGTTATGTTGTGATTTGCTTACAAATTAGTATCTTTGACCTATTGGAAACAACTCGCCCGAATTAATGAATTTTCCGGATTCAGTTGTGATTTGCTTACAAATTAGTATCTTTGACCTATTGGAAACAACGGAAGCAGTTATCAAGAGAGGAAGGAATCCGTTGTGATTTGCTTACAAATTAGTATCTTTGACCTATTGGAAACAACCAAAACTTTTTGATACCCTCCCAGAAGTTGTTGTGATTTGCTTACAAATTAGTATCTTTGACCTATTGGAAACAACTGTATATACTAATTTCCACCGTTCGATCACGTTGTGATTTGCTTACAAATTAGTATCTTTGACCTATTGGAAACAACAGATGAACCTCGCTTGGGATACCGGGGTACGTTGTGATTTGCTTACAAATTAGTATCTTTGACCTATTGGAAACAACAAGCAAAGATTTTGCCAGCAGGTTTTCAGTGTTGTGATTTGCTTACAAATTAGTATCTTTGACCTATTGGAAACAACAAGCAAAGATTTTGCCAGCAGGTTTTCAGTGTTGTGATTTGCTTACAAATTAGTATCTTTGACCTATTGGAAACAACAAGCAAAGATTTTGCCAGCAGGTTTTCAGTGTTGTGATTTGCTTACAAATTAGTATCTTTGACCTATTGGAAACAACGCTTATCAACTTCTGAACTTCACGCATCGCGTTGTGATTTGCTTACAAATTAGTATCTTTGACCTATTGGAAACAACCATCCGGGCGATAATCCAATGTGCTGATGTGTTGTGATTTGCTTACAAATTAGTATCTTTGACCTATTGGAAACAACAGAACCTACTGCAGTAGGTCCAGAGCTAGGTTGTGATTTGCTTACAAATTAGTATCTTTGACCTATTGGAAACAACAATCCAGTGTACTCTGGCAGGGCTGGAGAGGTTGTGATTTGCTTACAAATTAGTATCTTTGACCTATTGGAAACAACGTATTCCGGCTTTCCCAACTCCGAACATACGTTGTGATTTGCTTACAAATTAGTATCTTTGACCTATTGGAAACAACTCAATCTTTGTTATTGTTTGAATAACAAAGATTTATATCTTGAAATAGGAAAGAAAAAAGGGATAGAATCCTTACAATAAATCTCACATAAAAGTGGGATTTATTGTTTTAAAATAATTCCAATTGTTGGCCGGGAGAATCGGGTGCTTGTGGTTTATGTCCATAAAATAATTCAATACTTCCAAATTGTTTATCTGTGATGCACATAATTCCTACTTTTCCAAATTCAGGAAGAAAGGATTTCACTCTTTTAATATGGACTTCTGCATTTTCCATGCTAGCGCAATGGCGGATATAGATAGAAAATTGAAACATAGTAAAACCATCCCGTTGTAAATTTTTCCGGAAATCGAAATATGCTCTTTTATCTTTTTTAGTATCTGTTGGCAAGTCGAAGAAAACAAGTATCCACATAATACGATATTCACTGAAACGATCCATGCTACTATCGTTCGGGATAAACTATTTTACGGCTTTCCCCGCAAAAACATTTATAAAGTGAAGCTGTTGTTTGGCCTACAGCTACCATTAGAGGGCTACGTCTACCATTAATAACAACTTCTAAAGTTGGGATCGTGAGCAAAGATGCTTTTAATTCTTTTGTTAACTCAATAGGTATATCGTGTGCGTTCGTTAATTGAAATACCAGTTCGTCCACGTAAGGTCGGTAGGGTTCCATGATATCATCAGCAAGGCAATAAGCGTTATAGCGATTATGATGATGAATCCCTAGAGTCGGTAACAAGCCGCTTGTGACAAGTCCTCGTGCCACGATGGCACGTAAGATTGCATAACCGTAATTCAATAGATTGTTGGGAGGAATACCTTCACGTTCGCGAGTGAATCCTTTTATGTTGCTAAATAATAATTTCCAGTAATATGCCGCGGCTCGAGCTTCTAAATTGTCCGGGTCGCCGCTTCGTACGTTATTTGCCCAAACACGCATACATTTTATTTCCTCGTGAGTGCAAAGGCTTAATACGGTTGCTTGATTATTTATTTTGGTTTGAATGGTTTGTTGCCAAAGCTGTTTCTTTAGAGGTACAGAGGCGTCTAATTGTTCACGGAAACGTTCATTTTGTGTTGTATTACCATAAAGTGGCAACATAAGACCTACAGGCATACTTTTACTGTCGCAAGTGATAAGCGCACAATTGTTTTCCAGTAAAGCTTCAATGACCCCGGATGTAATGGTGATTTGTTTGTTGTCCAGTATTACAATGCCTATATCCTCGATAGCCCGGGTTGTTTCAGCTTGTTTTTTTAGAGTTTCGGGAAGAGATGTGCTTTTTTCAACTTCGGGCAATTTGATGACTAGTTGCCCGTTTCGTAAAGAAAGATATACGGGATTGCCAAAATAGAGAGTTTTCTTGATCATGGTGTAAATATTTCTGTGAGTGCCGTTTATTGTTTTAGATTTTTCCTCTCTCTTTCAAAGTTCTCGATAAAATGTATCTCCACGGGAGATAATTGCGAATCCGTTCGTTGCTTGAATTTGTCGTATTCGGTATCAGCTTTCAGTTTTGCTATTTCTGCCGAGATGCTTCCGGCGTGTGTCAATAGTTCCTTCCCGGAAAGTTTAAGAAAATCATCCAGTTTTTGCATCCAGTCTTTCATGTACATGGGTGTATGACTTTTAGCTTGCAATTCCGCGAAATCGAGAAAGAGGCTAACGATTCGGTTCAAGATATCCAGTTCTTCTTCGGTCAGATAATTTTTGGCGTACTCGGCGTCACTTCGTTTTGGTATCATTCCTGTCCACGTGGTCAAGCCCATGAAATCTTTCTCCGCGTCTGCTCGGTTATAAATAATTTCAGCTGCCGTGTGCCCGTGAACCGAGAAATGCATCTTGTTCTGTATCGTGGCAAAAAACAATCGGGTCATTTCCGTACGCGGGTCATAATCTATGCTGAGTGCATAAATTTCAAGAACTTTCCGGTAGAATAGTTTTTCCGATGAACGGATGTCACGAATACGTGCGAGCAATTCATCAAAATAATTGCCTCCTCCCGCTCTCTTCAACAAATCGTCATTGAGTGCAAATCCTTTTACTAAATATTCTTTCAACACTTGCGTGGCCCATATACGGAATTGTACGCCCCGGTGGGAATTTACCCGATACCCCACGCTGATAATCATATCAAGATTGTAATAAGAAACTTGATATGTTTTCAAGTCAGAGGCAGTTGTTGCATTTTTTGCAACAACTGCCTCTGTTTTTAATTCGCCACTCTCCAATACGTTTTTTATATGTCTGGATATCGTGGATTTATTGCGTTGAAATAATTCCGCCATTTGATCAATACTCAGCCAAACCGTGTCCTCGGAAAGGATCACTTCTATTTTGGC
This sequence comes from Butyricimonas hominis, assembly GCF_014287455.1. Taxonomy (NCBI): domain Bacteria; kingdom Pseudomonadati; phylum Bacteroidota; class Bacteroidia; order Bacteroidales; family Odoribacteraceae; genus Butyricimonas; species Butyricimonas hominis. Next base: position 183,870 of record NZ_JACOOH010000001.1, on the reverse strand, counting down.
TGCTCCATCTTCTGTTTGATAAAGAAGAATTTGACTTTTATTTTCCTCTTGCATGGCTATTCCGGTTTAAAGTCTCCTATTTTTATAATATTTCCCAGACGATCTATTTTGAGGGGAAGACAGGTTTCTTTTATCATTTCCTCTTCTCGAGTGATTGCTCGTTCCATTTTATTCATAGAAGAAAATTCCATTTTATCTACAATGCTTTTTGCAACTTCCGCTTTGATAAAGAAACATCGGTTACCGGTGGCTGACACCGTTTTATACACCCGCTCCCGATCTATCGGGAAATGAATCTCTCCATCACTCACCTCCTTCGCCGTGGGTAAATATATCAAATCATTGGGCGAAAGAATATATTTCGGGCTATCCCCATTTGCGTCCTCGGGAGCGGGCGACAATCCTTTCTTTTGCCGGTCAATAACCGTATTTAACGGGATTGTTGCGTACGTTCTTTTGCGTGCAAACGTGCCGGTTTCTGGATCAACACTTTCCGTTTCATAGATCGCGAAGAATAGATTGGTACCTTTAGCGGCTTCCACGAATTTTGAACTTTTATTTCCCGATTGTCCGACGGCAAATTTATCAGCTTTCTCGTACCATCTTACTTTATAAATAGGTTGATGGTGCGTCCCGTCGTTAAGTCGCTTTATATCCCGATTCATGGCACCAATCCCGTCGGGCGAAAACGCTAAATTGGGATCATCATTATTTTCCTCTAAATGGCGGAGCAGGATTTTCTGAATACCTGTATCCGTTATTTCTTCTATTATTTTCTTTCGGGTAAATGTCGTATCCAATGGTTTGCGAGTGGCAAAATACCTGTCCTTTGTTTCTCGCGTGAAATAATAAACTTCAATCTTTGAAAGATTAATGTCTTGCCAGACATCACGATTGTCTTCAAAATACTTCTTTATCTTCCCGCTATCATAACCTAGTTCGAGCATGGCTATTAATTTCTTTTTTAAGTCTTTTTCCACGATCGTTTGTGGTTGCTTGATAGCCTCCTTCAGTGAAACCGTTTTTATTTTGCGCAGATTCACTTCTCCGAAGACGGTTTCTTTATGCATCGGTTTGCGGATAGCCCAACTTGTTCCCTTCGTCTGACTGGTAGATACTTTTTTCCCGTTTTCGTAATGCAGGTAGTGATTTGTCGTTTTATTTATGACACGCAGATTCTGCTTGAAACTGACAATGATGTTTTGCAATGCCGTCTGCATATCTCGCGTGAATGTTTCCCAAGGCTTGTTGAGAATCCATTTATAATTACCTTTATCGTCAGTTTTATATTTGGTACAGAGTAACGATTGCAAGTCATGGCGGGCAACCTTTGCTTTGTTGCTTGCCGACTGGTTATTCAGGTAATTCACGATATTACGATTCGCGCACGCGATGACGATAGCATCCATAGCGTGGTGGCGATGGTCGATACGCTTTTTATTGAAACCTTTCTGCAATTCGAGGGGGATTGAAGGAATAATATGTCCGTTCGCGCTCACGGATGTAAATCGAGAGCACCCCGTTATTTCATTCAACCGAACAAAACGGGGTAGAATAATTTTGTTCCAAACATCATTAACCCCCCAATCCTTCTTCAGCCGATCGGTAACGCCACCCGTGCACACGATGACATTTTTGGAAAGAGCCTCTTCTTCTCCTTCTTCCCGCACGATATTCGAGAGCAAAGATGTTACTACTTTACTGATATAGCGGCTGTCATTCAATTGGCGGGCAATGAATTGCTCGGGAATATCCTCCATGAGCAGTTTCTTCATTTTACCACGGTTACGCGAATAGTGTTCACGCGCGAAACGCTCGTAGGCTTCAACGGAGAAAATTTCAACCGTTTTCCCGGAACCGAGGTACACCTTTTCCCCGGGATGTTTTTTGATAAACTCGTACCCCAAGCAATTACTTTTTAATTTATTCACTTCCGCTTCACAAATCACCTTGTTGCTGAACGAATCATCAAAATAACGTGCTTGCGGGATGATATGTTCTATTTCATAAGCGGGAGTGAACAATTTGCCAAGTGGTATTACCTCACCTGTATACGGGGATACATATTTTTGTTCCAACCACAGCTTGTAACGTAAGATTTCAGAACGGGAGGGGTACCTTTTCGTGTCACCTTGTTTGAATTTGTCCAATATGGAAGAAATATCTTCCGGTAATTCGGGAGTACTATTTAACACGGTATCCTCGTAAATACGCAAAATATCTTGTTGGCTTGGAGAATAAGGACGAACATTTTCAATCTCGAATTCCGGATTTATAAATTCCGTCAACAACATTTTGACGCGTAAGTTCGTGTTTTCATTTTCCAAAATCTGTCGTGTTATGTCGGCACGCTTGCCGGACGGATTCTTCATCTCTCGTCCAAGCTCGACGTGAATTTCATCAATCCGACCTGCTTGTTTCCAAATATCTCGAACCGTGCGTAATGTCTCCGTGATCACTTGTTCCACGATCGGATTACGCAATGAATGTTGCTTGAATGATTGCAAGTAATCGTCTATATCCGCGGGAGTCTTCCACCGGGTGATATCTTTCATTTCCGAGTGACGATCGTAAACGATATAACACGCCAGCCACGTGGGCAACGAATGGAAGTCATTGATGGAGGTTAGGTTAATCGCTTTCTCCCGAACCCGGTTTCGTATATTGTCGTCGTACTCTCCGGCAATTATTTTGTCAATTCGAGTCTTGGTTTGGGCATCAATAGCAGTTTCGTTCCAGTACTTTCCGCTTCGCATCAAGGGAAGTAATTTCTTGATAGCTTTGGCTGAATAGGCTCCGTATTCTTTTTTGAAAGGAGGGAACTTTTTAAATACGTCCGCGAATTCGGCATTCAAATTATTTTTACGGGCAAACGACCGAAGAGCTTTTTCAATTTCTTGTTTATCCTCCACCGAGTATAAAATATGCCACAAGGCTTCTTCTTTTTCCCTCGTGAGGAAGGTGGGAGCTACGTGTGCTTTCCCGAGATAAGCCAAGATTTGGGCATGGGTTTCATTGCAAGGATAAGTTTTTTCTTCGACATAATTCCATCTGTAATTGGCGGCTTTGTTTTTCAAGTGAAATGCCGGATATTTCAAAAAATTCTTTTGGTCGATCTCTTTTTTGTCATTTAACCACGAGAACAATTCGGCGTAATCTTCTTCTGTGGGCAATAATTGTCGGGTGACATCTATATCAACCCCTGCATTTTCGCCTTCTTTCTGGTAAATACGGATGTTGGAGATAAATTGCCACAGGCGAAATTCTTGGAATAACGGGTGGGATTTGGCGATACATTTGATCGGGGAGGTCTTGATTTCTCCTGTTTCCGTGTCAACGAAAGTATTCTGCTCGTACGGGCAATTTTCAATGAGCGACTTTTTACTTTTCAACGGGCGTTGATAAAAGATAATGTCATTCATGAAAAGGTGAATAAAATCTCTTGCGGCAATATTATTGCGATGTGCCTCGTTGTTGGGATAAAGTTCTTGAATACAGGTAGTATATAATTCTTTGTCCTGTAATTCCGGGTGAAATTTGATTTGTGCCTTCAGTATCTGTTGAAGTTCATCCTTGTAATATTTACGCTCGATCGTGTGTATCAGTTTCCCGCGTATTTTTTGAGAAGGATTCTGTAACAAGGTATCGTAAATATATCTGCCCACGGTTTCACCACTCTTCTCGATATCAGCCTCGGTTCTTTTTTTTGAAAGCGTCCAATCCTCTTCTTTCGGTGCTCTAAAAGATCTTTTTATATTCCCTTCTTTGTCTTTTTTAGGGTTTCCCTCCGCGTCTATATCTGTTGTTACGATGAATTCTTTTATTTTGCCTTCCCACTCTAAAGGAGTGGCACTTGTCCGGCGATATATCATGCCATTCTCCAGATGAATGTTATACCACGAGTCTTTTCCTTTTTTTTCTCCGCTGTCTTCTACTTTTACGACTTTAAGCGCGTAAAATTCTTCCAGTTTAGAGGAATTTTCTTTTTCTTCTTCTCCCCGGAGTTGATAGTAGCCTCGTTTTTGGTTAAAATTTAGTAGTATCCATGCCAGTTCCTCTTTCTTGATTTTTTGTGTTAGAGCCTTTTTGCGCAAATAGTATAGCGTCCAATCATAAGGAACTTTTTTATTGCCCGCGACTAATTCAGGTGCATGGGTGGCAAAATCAAATAACATTTCATTGAAAGAATCTTTGAAAATAAATTCATGTATTCCGTTTTCATCCGGTTTCCACGGAAGTTTACATTCAATGCCTGTTGAGAATTTCCCGTGACGATCCAAATGATTCGTGTAATGTTCAGGTAAAAATCCCAGTAAATCTAAAACACGGTGTAAACGTTCACGTCTTAATAAATGCCTCTCTCGTAAACGGCGTACGCCTCTATAGCGGGTACGTTCAGCGGTTTGTGATGTTGAATTTCCTTTATTGAAGTCCCCCAATATGGCGGCATCCATCGGAATAATGCGACTGCCGGCGGCTTCTATTTCCTTTAATTGTATTTTGTCCTCGTTATCAATATTACCGTTTATTAGAGCCCAGCCGATACTGTTAGTTCCTAAATCCAGTCCTAAAATTTTTTCCCCCATGACCATACTGTTTGAATTTCTTCAAAACTATAAATATTTCTTTAAAAATCCTATGGTATTTCGTTTATTTTTTTCTATGTTTGCGATACTAATTTAAGCAAATCACAATAAGGATTATTCCGTTGTGAAAACATTTAGGGCAGGGATAAGAATAATTTTCTTGTCCTTTCTCTTTTTTATACTCCCGCGTATTTGCCCGGTGAAAAAGTGCTCCGGATACTATTTCGCCGGAATCACGATCCACTTTTCGATATTCCGGGTTTTGGCACTGAAATTCACCCCGATTTTGAACAATTTACGGCTGTCCGTTTCAAAAGGCAGGGCGTAACGTTTGTCGTCGATTTGTTGTAGTGCTTCTTCCGCCGTACCGTTCAATTTAAATTCCATCACGTAGATATAATCTGCTGCTTTTACCACTAAATCCACTCGTCCCTCGGAGGTACGGTATTCCGTTTTCGTGTAGAATCCCACCAGTTTGAAAACGATGAACAACACGTTCTCCAGATTGCATGCACGCGCGCTCCACGACTCCCTTGAAGCGCAAGGCGAGAGTACTTTCCCCAACTTCGGTACCGTAGATTATTTTCCATTTCATCAGAGCCTCGTTCAAGATTTTATCCAAGCTGTCCGGAGAATCTTATTTCCCGATATTCAGATCGAGATGTAACACCGGTCTGCGCACCCAATCCTTTTCCAACGCCTCTATCGCCAGTCCCTCGAACAACTCCTTTTCTCCTTGGAAATCCGTTTATTTTTTTGTGACAATAAGACAAAGATACCTAAAATGTCGGTACATGCGCCATGTTTTTGTATATCTCGGATAATTTGTTACGTTATATATTTATTATTCAACCATGCAACTTCATATTTTTTGCATATCTCGGATAATTTATTACGTTTGTATGTTTGTTCTTCAACCATGCAACTTTATGTTGATTGTATGTGAAGGGATATTGTAAAACATTTAGATACTGTAGTTTATAACTGTATACATGCTCGTGAATTGAAACATGATGTGTAGGAGTTTCGTGGCGGATAACAGTAGAACGGCGCAAGCGTTATGGTTGGCGCTGGCTAATGCCTTGTCATTATGCATGACATTGGTCATATCGGCTATCCTTAGCCGATATATGACTGCTGTCGAGTATGGCACGTATCGTCAGGTGGTTTATATTTACTCGACTTTGTTGATGATCTTTTCCTTCGGGCTTCCCGGTGCGTATTCTTACTTTCTTGCACGTGTCCCGGTAGAAGAAGGGCAGGCGGTGATTCGCAAACTCGGCGTGTTATTCTGGGGACTTTCTTCCGTCTTTTCAGTCACCTTGTTCACGGGGGCATCACGGATAGCCGAATTACTTGGCAACCCGTTGCTAACCGATAATTTGAAATATTTTGCCATAACTCCCTTGCTATTGATGCAGGTATTGGGCGTCGAGCGCGTATTGACCGTGTACGGGAGGGCACGTGTTGTGCTGGTGTACGTGCTGTTGAGTCGCGCTTTCAGCGTACTTTGTTCCGTGATACCCGTGATTGTTTTCAATACCGGGGTTCCCGGGGCAGTTATCGGGTTGGTGCTCGCTTCTTTTGGCTCCTTTCTCGTTGGTATGCGACTCTTGTCATTGCCCTTTAAGAATGTAACACGGGGAAGAACGGATTTGACTATCGCGGATATATTGCGCTTCTCGATGCCGGTGTTTTCTTCGAGCTTGTATGGATTTGTCATTGGTTCCGCGAGCCAATTTTTCGTGAGCCGCTACTTTGGGGTGGAAGAATTCGCTATGTTCGCGAACGGTTACAAGGAACTTCCGGTAGCGGGGATAATGATTGGTGCCGTTTCCGGTATTTTATTACCGGAATTTTCCCGGATGACAAAGGACGGTTCCGGTAGCGGGCAATATCTGGTACTTTGGAAAAACGTGGTGCTTAAGTCTGCGTCGGTAATATATCCGTTTACCGTCTATTGTTGCATTTTTGCCCCGGAAATAATGGGGGTGTTATACGGGACCGCTTATCGTGAAGTCGCCGGTTTATTCCGGATTGTCACGATAGTAAATTTGGTGCGTATCGTGCCGTACGGACCGATAATGTTCGCGTTAGGCAAAGGCAAGATATTTGCCAACGCCCACTTGGTCACGGCGGTACTATTGCTCTGGCTTGATTTCCTTTGCGTTACCTTTTTCCCGTCTTTGTCTGCGATTGCTATCATTGCAACGGCAACCACGGTCTTTTGTCTTGTGGTTTTAATGGTAAGTACGGCACGGCTCCTGAACACCGGGCTTTCGGGATTGATGCCATGGAAATCCATGTCCAAAATTCTATTCGTGTCTGTCTTCTCGTGTTTTTTAGGGAGTTGTGCGGTAAATTTAACGGGAGTTACCCGTGATTTTCCGGTTCTTCTCTCGGGATTTTTGATATCGGTTGTTGTCTATCTGCCTCTTTCATATATCGCGGGGATTAATTACGTGAGGCTGTTGAAACCGTTGGTGTCATCCCCGCGAACGAATCCATGAAAATGAAATTGACTATGAATATTCTAATTATCACAAAGCATTTTTATCCTTACAATCGAATTGCCTCTTTTCGAATTAACTCGTTCGCTAAATATTTTCATGAAGCGGGGCATTCGGTAACGGTCGTGACCGAGGGAGAATGTGATGAAACCGCCTTGTGGAATGGCTGTGAAGTTTACTATATTAAAGATCCGATGATGACTCCGGCGTATTTGTTTAAACAAATACAGTTAAATAAAAAATGGACTCCAAGACGAGTGGTTAGGGCTTTAGAAGCAAGAATATTTTTGAAGGGACCCTGTATTTGGCGTGCCAAGGCCTATAAAAAAATAGAAGAATTATTTCAAAGGAATGATTTCGATGTGGTATTGAGTTCTTTCGGACCTTTGACTCCTCACGCACTCGTGATGAAATTGTTAAAGAGAGGATACAAATTCTTTTGGGTTGCTGACATGCGTGACGAAATGTCAAAACATCCTGTCTATTCCAAAATATACGCGAAACGGCTCTCGTTTTATGAACGTAAAATACTCGAGAAGGCAGATTTGGTATTGTCCGTGTCGAAGCCCCTTATTGATGATTTTAAGACGATGTGTTCACACGAGCGGTTTTTGGAAGTGAGAAACGGATATGATTACGAGGAGTGTCATGAAGTGAATTTTCAATCCCAATTCACGATGGGCTATATAGGTAGGTTTTATGGAATGGCTATTCCGGATAATCTGTTTAACGCCTTTTCCGAATTAATCGAGGAGGGAAGACTACCCGAAAACAGTCGGATTAAAATAGTTGGAAATCACAGGCATGTTGATGTACCCGGCAGGATATCGTCGAACGTGATTCAATGTAAGGCTGTGCCTCATGAAGAAGCGATCAGGATATCCACGACCGAGGTTGATACTCTCGTGATGGTGCATAGCTCCGGGCGGAAAGGAGTGTATTCCGGTAAATTGTTCGATTATCTTGCCACGAATAAACCTATTTTAGCTTTGTACGACCCTAACGATGTGGTTGCCCCGCTACTTGCCGAAACAAAAGCCGGGTTTATCGTTGACGACGCCGATAAAGAGGGAATTAAAAATATGATCATGAAATGTTATCAGATATGGAAGAATAAGGAGGTGCTTCCGCGAGATTGGGACAAGATAAAACAATACTCGCGTCGCAACCAAGTCCAAATTCTTCTCGATTACCTGTCTGCAAATTACCGGGGCAAAAACAGCTAGATGCCCGCGTATTCGCTCGGTGAAAAGCGATCCGGGTTCTCGTTGCCGAAGAACAAATATAGATGCAGTGGCGTTCCGTCCGGTTGTCCTGCCGCGGGGATTTCCATGGTTACCTCCCCGTCACCGCGGTGCGCGTTGTGGCAGGTAATCATTTGCGGGGAACGGGGTTGCGTGTTGTAGAAGTACCCGAGGTACACTTGATCCGAGGCGCTTGCTTTCGGTCGGTCGGCGTCATTTTCCCAGCGGAGAGTAACGCTCCAGCCATCTCGTGCTACATCGGTAATCACCGGGGCTTCCAAGGTTCCCATGGAGAAACGGAATGTCGGGAACGCCCACACGCCTTTGCCCGGGCGGAGGCATCCGCCGTTCACGGAGTGGAATGCCGAGTCGCTTTTGGATATCCCCGTTGCCCTTGCCCACGTGCGCCATATTGGCAACCCCCCGGTAGCACGGCGGTATATTCGCCACATCTTCCGAACCTCGGTGAATTGGCTGGAAGATTTCTCTTCTCCTTCTGTTCTGGATTTCTTGGGGCCTCGTTTGGATTTGCATTTCCGTATGGTTCCCCCGTACAGGTAATACGTGACGCCGTCCATTTTTAGAGGTCCGTTAGCTAGTAAAGCCGCTAGTAAAGATGAGTTTCTATCCATAGCCTATATGATTTAAGTATTAATTCCGTATCAATTCCGGTACAATAGTACTTAAAATATTTTAGTTATGCAATAGTTTTCCTTTATGAACGCTATTATAAATAGGGTTCGTATAGCGTTCATATAGGGTTCGTATAGCGTTCATGACGGAATTCATACGGAATTGTTCCGGAATTAAAGCCGGATTAATATGTGTAATTGCCTAATAATAGCATGGTTTTAGAATAAAATGGTTATATTTGCAGAGAGAAATTTTAAAACAGAAAGAGTATGGCAGAATTTGTGAATCCGGTAGGAAAAATACGGGGGAAATACGGGAACGTGATTGGCTACGTGCGGAAGAACGGGAAGAACTATTGCAAGAGTGCGGGGTTGAAGCGTAAGCCGAACGGGGAGGTGCAGAAACGGCAGTCGATAGCCTTCGCCACGACGACAGAAAGAAAACGATGGTTGATGGTCGCCATTCGGTTAGGATTTCCCGGGGGAAACGGCTATCCGGAGGGGTTCAACGGGTTCGTGAGCGCGAACGTGACGAATGCCGTGGAAGTGGAGAGGGTTGACCCGGAGAAACCGATCAGTGTGCGCAAGAAAGCCGGACGGGAGTTCCGTGGCGAGATCGATTACCGGAAATTGCGGGTAGCAGCCGGGCAGTTGGTACCGCCATCGGTTAGTGCCGAGGTGGACGCGGAGAACCGGAAGGTGCATTTCACCTCCCCGGGGGAGCAACTCGAATTGATCGATTGTTTCTTGGATGATAAAATTTATGGCGTGGTGGCTGGTGTACGGAACAAGCGTTGCCGCGTGGTGGAATTGGGTACACGGGGAGAGGCTATCGGCACGAGCGTGGATTTCCCGAGAAATGTCGAGGCAGACGAGCTTGTCGTTTACGTGTTTGCGGCGGGTGCCGACGGGAAGGATGTTTCCGATTCGGTGTGCGTGTGTCACCCGGAGTAATGTTGACTAATAAAAAAGTTTTATCTGGCGAATGAAAGTTATAGGAGAACCGTTTGGGGAACTAAGCGTCTAGGGTTTTCTTAACTATTGATTGCTAAAATTAATACGCATATTTTTTAATGAAAAAATATCAATAAATGTTCGTTTATTGACTGCAAATGTACGATTATTTATTAAATATGAAAATATCAACAAAGAAAATTTCATATTTTAGCAAAATATATTTGCATTTGTGATAAAAATCGACACAATGACTTTATTTTAAAGCAATAGAAGATGTCTTTAAAATCGTGATTAATCTTTTCTTGTTTGTTTTTACAGATATATTTTACCCGGTTAATGAAATTTTCCACTGAAAGAAATTGTGGGTTATTTTCTGCCTAAACCAGGTAAAACTCTTCTATTAATGATTATTTATGATGGATAATTGTAAATCTATTTCTGCTAATATCCTTTTTATCAGGCATGTAGTGTATTTGAATGTGCCTTCTTTTGCATGTGTATCGCATTGATTGTCATTTGTTTACATGTGTTTTAAAACGAATGATTATTGATATGACAGATTTGTTAAAACACGAACAAATTCGATAATAGTAATTAAAGTATTTAGATGATATAGAAATGAGATTTTTAATTACCAATTTTAATTTTATACGTATGAATAGAAAATGGAATTATGTAAAAAAGGCACTCTTCGGAATGTTGATTTTGGGATTAGCGAGTCCTTCATTCGTTGGTTGTAAAGATTACGATGACGATATTGATGATTTGCAAAAACAAATTACTGAAAACAAGGAAGCCATCGAGGCGAACAAAAAAGCGATTGCAGATATTCAAAGTGCGGTTGATGCCGGAGCGATACTGGTCGATGTGCAAGAAACGAGTAATGGCATCGTTGTAAAATTGTCTAATGGCAAATCTTATCCTATCACGAACGGGAAAGATGGCAATGATGGAAACGATGGAGCGGCTGCTCCTGTTCCGACATTTGAGATTCAGGATGGTAAATTGGTGGCAAGTTATGCAGACGGAACCTCGAAGGTGGTTTGGGACAAGGTACTTTCAGTGGATGACTTTACTTTCCGTGTTGAAGAGGGACATTTGATTGTCAACGAGAAAGACATGGGAAAAGTTTCCGGAACGGACGGTTTGACTCCTGAAATTAAATTTGAGGGTACGAAGTTGGTGATCAAGATTGGTGACCAGACGATCGAGAAGGAACTCAAGGGCGAGAAAGGCGATGATGCTGACTTGACTCCTCTACAATTCCGGGTAAATTCCGTGAACGGAGAGTTGGAATACACGAAAGACGGCAATACGTGGACCAGCACGGGCACGAAAGTAACCGGGGAGGTACCTGCATTGAATTTCGAGATCAAGGATGGTGTGTTGTATTTGAACCCGAATGAAGATTTCACGCAAGGTGCTATCGGAAGTGTCGTGCCGAATGAATTTAAGGTAGGTAGCGACGGGTACTTGTACGTGAACGGTAAAAAGACCGAAGCTTTGGTTCCCGGTGTTTACATGAAGAAAGATGTGGAAAATGGAACGATGACAATCCATATACCGGCTTATGATGAGGAAACGAATGGTATCAAGGTGGATGTCAACGGCATTGTTTACGAGGATGTTGTTATCCCGCTTCATATTAACAAGATACAGGTAACTTCGGTGACTTTAGTACCGATGACCGAGGGTGGTGATCTAAAGGTTTATAAATTAGCGGGTGCAGATGAAGATGATGAACCCTTGTACGCGACAGCCAGTCAATTGCGCTTCCGCGTGAACCCGGAAGGAGCTACATTGGGAACGGATTTCAAGATGCTGGAAGTGATGGATCAATTCAAACTTTCAAGAAGTGCCGGACCGGTATTCTCGTTATTGAATGCGAAACAAAACGAAGAGGATGGATTGGTGTATGCCGATTTCAAATTTGAAAATGTGGATTTAACATCGGAAGACGCCTACACGTTGGCTGCCGGAGTTGAGAATCTTTACACGGGAAAGGTAATCTATTCCAATTATACTGAATTTAAGCCTGCCGGACAAGAAATAACACCGCAATTTATGAAATTGGCTAACGGGAAAGAAGTTGTTGTCGGGGAAGGTGAGACACCGGTGTTTGAATTGATTCGTGTCGCGGGCAAGAGCGTGAATATCGCGGAAAATATTTTCGTGAAGGCTAAGATTAAAGAAGCTGCCGCACAAGAACTTCGTACTATCGAGTCTTATGGTTTTGCTGCCCCGACTTTCGAGGTGAAAGAGGCTTTGGAGCCCGGTGTATCTTCCAAGAATATTTTCGCGGTGGAGGGAACCACGATTAAGGTGAATGATGTTACTTTCCAAGCGCAAGGTGCAGAGGCTACTTTCAGCGTGATTGCTAAAGTAGGCGACCTTACCGTCGGTACACAAGAAATTAAAGTGAAGATGGTAGAGGATATCAAACAATTGAATTTGATCAAGGATGTAGTTGTAGATAACTTTAACGGCTCTGCACGGGAAATTGCTCTTGCTCTTGAGGCAAATGCAATCAACCAGTTCAATACGCATTTCAACGTTGACGTGACAACGGCTGATAACGTGGAAGTGGCATTCAAGGTAACGGATAAGAACGGTAATGATGCTACGGCTAACTTTACTACATTTGATAAATTGTCCGCGACACCGAAAATTACAGTGAATGCGGGAACCAAGGACGGTGTTTACAATGTGGTGATGACTGTGACGAACACGGTGAGTCCAACAGTTAAAGTTATGAGCGAAACTAAATTCACGATCTCTGTTCACGAGATCAAGTTCTTGGAAGCATGGAAAGTGGCGGAATACTGGCAGAAGGGAGCGGATGCTATCACGATCAAAGTTGATAAGACTACCGAAGATTTTAAATCCGATTTGAGCAAGTTGTTTAATATCAATGCTGATTTGGGCGTGAAAGTAAAATACGTGAACAAAGCCGGTGAAACTAAGGTAAAGGTAGAAGGCAATGAAGCTAAGTTAATGGCACCGAAGAATCTCGTTATCGGTGGAAATGTAAGCGGTAAGATTGTTGCTCAACTGGTGAATGCAGAGGATGAATCGCTTGTTGTTGATGAGAAGGAGATCGACGTGACCTTTGAAAACCCGATCAAATCCTTCACGGTAAGCGGGGAAGACAAGTTGACCATGTTGGATGCCACGGCTTCCGGTGATCAAGGTGGTGTGACGTTGGATATCGATAAGTTGTTAACTCTTGCTTTGAATGTGGATAACCGTGCCGGAGAGATCGTGAATATTATCAAGAAGGAAGAAAGCGGTAAGAATGCAATTGAACCCGATGGCGGCATGTATGGTGCTTCTGCTATTGCATACTCGTTGAAAGGTGCAGATGACAGATTCTCTATTAACGAGGGCAAGTTGACTTGGAGAAATACAAGTACTGCTTTGTCCCAAGAAGTGAAAGCTGTTGTTGTGATCACGATAGAGAATAATTGGAAGACGATCACGAAAGAGGTAACGGTAACTGTAAAACCGAACTAAATAATTTGCAACCAGAACGTAGGTCCGAATCTAGGACCACCTTCACTCCCCGCGAAGAGATTCGCGGGGAGTCTTGTTTTGGTATAATTTCTTTCGTGTGTTATTAATTGTCTTTCTTTATTTTGGATACTCCCGTGGCATCGAGTTTTATGATTTTCGGGTTGCCGGAGTACGTGATCGAGGATACCCCGGAGGCTTTGGCGCTGAGTTCTTTCACGACGTTGATGTTGACGTGGGAGGAGCCTGAGGCTTCGATGGTGGCATTGTCGATCCGGAAGTTGTCAAGGTTTGCGCGAGAGGCTCCGTTTACTTCAATGTTGCCTTCCGTGCTTTTGCCCGCGAGGGTGAGGTTGCTGGCTCCCGATATTCTGAAAGCTATCACGGGGGCGGTGAGTTCACCGGATATTTTTGACGCTCCTGCCAAGTGTATTTCTGCTTCTTGATTTACGCGGATGGGGTCGGTTGACTTCATGGCGGAAGCGCCGACAATTTTCGCCTTGAAGTTGTTCGCGGTGATTTCTCCCGTTAAAGTGAGGGAGGAGGCTCCGGTCAATTCGACATTTTCTAACGCGGACAGGTTGACTTCGGCGGTGAATTTATCGTTGTTTTTTCCTTTGATTTTACCTTCAAAGGTAATGAGTAGTATCCCGTCCTGTTTTAGCGTGAAGTTTAGTTGCTTTTCCAGTCGGGCGGGAATGGTGACCGATGCCCCGGTGGATTCGCCTTGTCTGGCGGTAACTTTGAATGCCCCGTGGACTTCAATCCCGGTGATTTTTTCTCCTTGGAAATGGGAAATCGTGATTTGTTCTTGTGCGATGGCTCCGGTGATGGCGAAGCAGAACATGAAGAGGATGAATGTAATTTTTTTCATGATTATTATTTTTTAATGGGACGTTTAAAGGTAGTGAAAAGTTACAAAGGGTGATAAGTATTGGAAAAAAAATTAGAAATTTGTTTGTTAAGAATTAATCTTTACTTTTGTAAGTATCAGATGTTTTTTTAATCTATAACGCTATGCAATACACTTGTAAATATCTTTCGCCCGCGGGTGGAATAACGATTGCCAGTGATGGCGATAGTCTGACAGGACTATGGTTTGACGGTCAGAAATACTTTGCCGATACGTTGTCGGCGGAGCATGAAGAGAAGTCTTTGCCTGTTTTCGTGCGGACAAAAGAGTGGTTGGATTGTTATTTCGGCGGTAAGGAGCCCGGTTTCACTCCCGATTTGCATTTGGATAGCACGCTTTTTCGTCTTGCCGTGTGGGAAATATTAAGGGAAATTCCTTACGGTAAAGTGATAACTTACAAGGATATCGCGGAAGAAATTGCCCGGCAAAAGGGGGTGCGGAATATGTCGGCTCAAGCGGTGGGAGGTGCCGTGGGGCATAACCCGATCAGTATTATTATACCGTGTCATCGTGTTGTCGGTTGTAATGGCAGTTTGACCGGATACGCGGGAGGTATTGCTAAAAAAGTTCATCTGCTTGCTTTGGAAGGTGTTGACCCGGGTAGATTTTTTGTCCCGTCGAAGGGAACGGCATTGTGATAGACGTGTTTTCACGGGAATTAGTAGCTTCCTTTTTCTATTAAAATATAAATTGGAGCACTTTTTCTCCGATTTTGATATTAAAAGATGTTAAATATAATGTTTTTTCGGGGAAACAGGGATTTCTTGTTTTTGATTAGTGCAGGGATTCCAGTAGAATATTAAGATTGGAGGTGAAAATCTTCACGGACATGGCAAGCAGGATGATGCCGAAGAATTTTCGCAGGATGTAGACACCGCTTTTGCCCAAGACGCGCTCCACGAGGTAGACGTTGCGCAGGACGACGTAGACGACGAGCATGTTGAGGATGATGGCGATGATGATGCTCAAGGGGCTACATTCGGCTTTGAGGGTTAAGGTGGTTGCCAAGGCTCCTGCCCCGGCGATAAGCGGGAACACGACGGGGATGAATGTGGTTGCTCCTTCCGGACCGTCGTTTTGAAATATTTCGATGTTGAAGGTCATTTCTATGGCAAGTACGAAGAGTACCAACGCTCCCGCCAGCGCGAAAGAAGGTATGTCGATGTTGAATAATCTCAATAACCCGTCCCCGGCAAAAAAGAAAGCGATAAATATAACCAGAGATATTCCTGACGCTTGGGCTGCGTTGACTTTTTTCCCGGTACTGTTAAGACCGATGACGATTGGGGTGGAACCCGTGATATCAATAATGGCAAAGAGTACCATGAAGGCGGTGAATATTTCTTTTATATTGATGCTGAAATCCATAAATCGAAGAATAATATGTTTTAATTGACGGGACAAAGATAAGGATAAAAAATAGAAAAGTCGGGTGCTAAAAATGGAATATCTTGTATGGGGGTAATTGTCTTGTAAATTGGAGAAGGTAATCTTTCATAATTATCACTCGTGATTGACTGAATTTATCCTATTTTGTTCTATCTTTGCACGATAGATGCCCTTGTCGTAAGGGGATGGAAGGAATTTTGAGTGTAAACATATAGCACATCTGTTGTGCCGGCGAAAATAGAGGAATAATGAAAGAACGTGAAATGCCTTCTCGGGAGGATGGTAATTTGTCTTTTGAAGAGGAAGTGTCCGAATTAATGGATGAACAGTTTTTGTTCACGGAAAGTGTATGTATTGATTTACCCATGGGGGTTGAGATTTATGATGCACGGGGGATATTGCGTTTTATAAATGATAGTGCCTTGCGTATATATGGTGTTGACGACCGGAATACCGTGGTCGGTACGGTTAATCTTTTCAATAGTCCTTATATGGATGAAGTGTTGGAGGCAAAAGTCCGGGGAGGAGAGGAGATTGAACTGGAGTTCGAGTATGACTTCGACAAGATAAATAGCAATGCCTATTTCAAGAGTAAAAATCGGGATACCATGATTTACGCGGTGCGGATTGTCGCGGTGCGGAACAAGAAGGGAAGTATTATAGGGCATATATTACTCACGAATGATGTTACTGCCGTGAAGGAAGCCGAGTTTCACACGGAAGAGAGCAAGAAGGATATGGAGATGGCGATGGATACGGCTAATATGTCGTCTTGGGTGTATGATGTGGATAAGAAGGTATTCGGTACTTTATATGGCAAGGCTATCGTGGAAGATGGTGTGACTCTTGCCGAGTTACTGGTGAAATTGCATCCTCAGGATCATGTCCCGTTGATGCAACTTTTTTCCCGATTGATAGATAAAGAAATTCAACAAGGGCAGATAACGGTGCGTTTCTATGATGAGCGGGAGGGACAATACCGTTATTACGAGAGCCGGATGCGATTGTCGATGGAGCATTTCGGAAAGCGGTTGATTGTCGGAACGCAAATGGATGTGACGGATAAAGTGCGGATGGTAAAGAGAACACAGGATTTGCTCGCGAAGCGGGAGTTGGCGATGCAATTCAATAGTATTGTTCATTGGGATTTTGATATACGGACACGGAAGTTTGAAGCCTATAATGACCCGATTAATGATTATGCCAGTGATAAGCTTGTGACTGTTTCCGAATACATGGAGGTAGTCCACCCGGAAGATTGTTCTGTTTTCAATGATGCTATCCAGTCGATGTTGTCCGGAGAAGATCTTACGATTGATTTTACTTGTCGCATGCAAACCAAGTACGATGAAACATGGCAATATTTCAGTGTTACGGGTGTTCCTTTCGAACGGGACGAAGAGGGTAATATTGTGCGATTCACGGGATTCAGACAGAATATTTCCAAACTTCACCAGTTGGATGAAGAACTCAGAAGAAGGAATTACAGGATAGAACTTACTTTTAAGACTGTCGGGATGTCTTATTGGGATTTTGATGTCGAGAGCAAGCAGTTCCGGGCGTTTAACGATCCGGTAAATGATTTCCTCTCGGAAAAGGCAATCACTCCCGAGGAGTATCTGAATGTAACCCACCCGGATGATATAGAGCATGTTCGTGAAAATATCGATTGTATGCTCCGGGGGGTAGATAGAGAGTTCGCTTTTAAATACCGCTCCAAGACGAGGTGGGATAAGGAGTGGCAGACTTTGCTGGTGACCGGCGTGCAGGTCGAAAGGGATAAAAGAGGGCGTGTACTTCGTTATACCGGAATCAAGTTTAATAACACGAAATCGGAGAACGTGGCACGGGAGTTAAAGGAACTGAAAGAGAAAGCCGAACTTTCCGATCGGCTTAAATCGGCTTTTCTTGCTAATATGAGTCACGAGATACGTACGCCGTTGAATGCCATTGTCGGGTTTTCCGGGTTGATGGTGGATTGTGACGATCCGGCGGAAAAAGAGGAGTACATGAATGTTATCCGGTCTAATAATGAGTTGTTGTTGCGATTGATTAATGATATTCTTGATCTCTCCAAGATTGAATCGGGTGTTCTTGAGCGTAGGAGAGAGAATTTCAACGTGACGAAGGTGTGTAATGAGTTGTACATGATGATTTCGCAGAAGATCACGAATCCTGATGTCGAATTTTTATTGGAGCCCGGACCGGACTGTTGGATATTTCTGGACAGGAACCGGCTTAAACAGGTGTGGATGAATTTCCTTTCCAATGCCGTGAAATGTACGCGGTCGGGATATATTAAAATGGGATACTCTATCGAGAGGGGAGGCATCCGGGTGTATGTCGAGGATTCCGGTGTCGGAGTCCCCCGGGAGTTGCAGGATAGATTGTTCGGTCGGTTCCAGAAGTTGAACGAGTTCGCGCAGGGGACCGGGTTGGGACTGGCTATTTCCAAGGCTATCGTCGAGGGTGCGGGGGGAGAGATAGGGTGTTCTTCTACTCCCGGTGTCGGCTCGACTTTCTGGGCGTGGGTGCCTTGTGCCATATCCATGGAGGAGAATGGTGATCCGGTTATCACGCAATTTTCGGAAAAACATTCTTCTTTGGATAAATCACGGGAACTGAAAATTTTGGTAGCTGAAGATAATGATAGTAATTATTTGCTGGTGCGACAGATTCTTAAGGGGTATCATGTTGTTCGTGCGCTGAATGGAGTTGAGGCTGTAAAGATGAGTCGTGACGAGAAGTTCGACCTTATTTTTATGGATATGAAAATGCCTGTCATGGGCGGACTGGAAGCAACTCGGAAAATACGAGAGTTTGACGCGGAAATACCCATCATCGCTCTCACGGCAAACGCGTTTGATTCTGACAGAATCAGCGCCATGGATGCCGGATGCAACGCCTTTTTGGCGAAACCTTTGGAAAGGAAACAGTTGCTTGAGATTTTTTCTATGAAATGGTAGGGGGAAATTAAACATTGGTGATGATTGTTTTATATGCCTGAAATGTGAAGGTGGAGTCTAAAAGATAGAAAAAAGGTTATATATTTGTGACGTTGAAGTGATGTTTTATTTATCCGGAGTGTCATGGCTGACGTTGATGATGTTTTTGTACGACAGGTAAACGGGAAGCAGGAAAGAGCTTATCATGAGTTGTTCCGGCGGTTTTATAATTACCTTGTAGTGTATGCCATGAGGCGGGTGCAACGGCAGGATGTGGCGGAGGACGTCGTTCAGGAAGTATTCGTGAGTATGTGGGAGGGCGACAAGGAGTTCAATTCGTTTGTCGGGTTGAAGGCGTTTTTGTATAATGCCGTGTCGAATCGTTGTCTGGATTATTTGAAACACCAGAAGGTGGTAGACCGGTACGTGGCTGTCGCTTTGCGGGAAGGGAAGGAATGGGAGGAGATGGATTTGGTGGAGGAAGAGATGTACAGGGAATTGCATTTGGCAGTGCAGGGATTGCCGGAAAGGAGCCGTGCAGTTTTCGAGTTACATCTGGAGGGGAAGAAAAACGAGGAGATCGCACGATTGCTGGAATTGTCGGTACTTACCGTGAAATCGTACAAGAAAAACGCGATGCATTATTTGAAGAAAAGATTGGGTGATTTGTATTTTTTATTGAACGCGGTAAAAATAATTTGATTCGGATACCCTCTTTTTGTACCCTCGGTCGTATTTGGTGTAAATAAGAAATTACGCCATGAGCAGTGCCAATAAAAATGAAATAAGTTGTTTGCTTCGGAAGTATTTTTCCGGGACGTTGTCCCCGGGGGAGAAAATACGGCTGGATAGTTGGTTGGAAGAAAGGGAGGAACACCGGGTTCTTTTCGAGAGATTGCATAATGACACTCGATTTGCCGAGGAGTATGGGGTGTTTCGACGAGTGGATACGGAGCGGGCGTGGGAGCGTTTTCGCGAGGGACAGGGATTAGGTCGTAGACGGAGGATAGGCACGTGGGTGAGATACGCGGCGGTTATTATGATACCCTTGATTGTCGGGGGGATTTGGTGGGGAATTTCTTCCGGGCGGAAGGAGAAGCAGCCGTTGGTGGCGCAAAAGTCTTTGCCTGTGTTGCGGAAGACAGACGTGATTCTGGAACTTGCCGACGGGAAGAAAATGGTTCTGAAGGGGAAGCAGGAGAAAATGATTCAAGTGGGAGAAAAATTAGTCGTGAAGCAGGCAGCCGGGGAGTTGGTGTACTCGGATTCCGTGGGGAATACTCGGGTTGACACGAATATATTGCGAGTGCCCAAGGGTGGGGAGTTTAAATTGCAGTTGGCTGACGGGACACGGGTGTATTTAAATTCCGCGACAAAATTGAAATATCCGGTGGCTTTCGAGGGGGAAGAACGGCGGGTGTATCTGGAAGGCGAGGCTTATTTCGAGGTGGCGAAGGACGCGGAACGACCGTTTTTTGTTGTCACGGACGAGATGACGGCAAGGGTGTACGGGACGGAATTTAACGTGAACACGAGTTCCGAGAACGGGGTGCGCACGGTGTTGGTCGAGGGAAAGGTGGGGGTGACCGTGCGGGGTTCCGAGCGGGAATACGTGTTGAAGCCTAGTGAGATGGCTTTCTATGACCGGGGCTCGGGAAAGGTAGACGTGCGGGAAGTGGATACGGATTTGTACACGTTGTGGAGGAAAGGGATGTTTGTTTTCGAGCGGGAGTCTTTGGAAAGTATTATGGAAACACTTTCGGCATGGTATGATGTGGAAGTGTTTTTCCAATCGGAGAGCGCGAAGCGGTTGCATTTCTCGGGGCATATGAAGCGTTACGAGCAGATAGACGAGATTTTGCACGCGATTACGGACGCGACGGGTGTCGTGTTTACTATAAACGGGAAAACAGTTTGTGTTTCAAGATAAAACGGAAGGTCGGCAAACCCTCCGTTTCATTCTCATTTAAACAATAAACCTCGCCTTGGAACCGTGAAGGTTTATTGAGTGTTTAATTTATATTACGACAAATGTATGAAAAAAAAACGATTATGTTTTCGATTACCCTGTGGTACGAGAAAAAAAATTGAAAGAGTGATGAAATTTTTTTGGATTTTAATGTGCGCTTTTACTTTCTCTGTTTCGGCAAATTCATTTGCTCAACAGGAACGAGTCAGCTTGAATTTGAAGGATGTGGCAGTACGGACATTGTTCGATGAGATTCAACGCCAGACGAATCTTTATTTCGTGTTCAACACGGAGCAGACGGATCAGTTGGGGCAATTGTCTTTGCGTGTCGAGAACGAAACGGTGGAGAACGTGTTGAAGAAGGTGTTGGAAGGCACGGGGTTGACGTATAAGTTTCGCGGGGATCTGATCGTGATTCAGCAGGAAGACGAGAAAAAGGACGAGAAGAAGGGTAAGCGGATTTTCGGTACGGTTGTTGACGAGAGTACGAAAGAAGTGTTGCCGGGGGTTACGGTGAAGTTGTCCTCGGGGGCTTCCGTGACGATGGGGACTTCCACGGATCACCGGGGGCGATTCGAGTTGGTACTTCCGGTGACGAAGGGTACGTTGGAGTTTTCTTTCGTGGGGTTCGAGAGCCAGAAGGTGAGTTTTAACGAGAAGACGGATAGTTTGCGGGTGGTGTTGAGAGAGAAGGTGAACGAGTTGGAAGATGTCGTTATTACCGGTTACCAACAGATTGACAGGCGGCATTTGACGGCGGCGGTGACTTCGCTTAAAATGGATGATATTGATGTGCCGGGTATAAACCGTCTTGACCAGATGCTGGAGGGGCGTATCCCCGGAATGACTTTTATGCAGAATAGCGGTCAGGTGGGGGCTACCCCGAAGTTGAGAATACGTGGCACTTCTTCTGTCCTCGGGAATCAGGAGCCGTTGTGGGTGGTAGACGGGATTATTCAACAGGATCCGGTGAACATTGATCCGCAACAGTTGAACGACCTCGATTTCGTGAATTTGTTGGGTAATGCTATTGCCGGGTTGAACCCGGACGACGTGGAGCAGATCGACGTGTTGAAGGATGCCGCGGCAACGGCATTGTATGGCGTGCGGGCTGCTAACGGGGTGATCGTTATTACCACGAAAAAAGGGAAGGTGGGACCTCCCAAGTTGTCTTATTCGTTGACGGGAAGTTTTTCGACTCGCCCAAGGTACACGGACAAGGGGTTGAACTTGATGAATTCCAAGGAGAGAGTGGATGTTTCCCGCGAGTTGATGGAGCGGGGGGTGCGTTATACCGGAACGTATAACAGTTTCACGGATTGGATCGGTTACGAGCAGGCTTATTTGGATCATTATAAATACGGTGCGATCAGTTTTGAAGAGTTTCAAAAACGTTCGGCTTATTATGAAACGTTGAACACGGATTGGTTTGATATCTTGTGTCGGGATGCTTTTTCGCACAACCATTCGTTGAGTATCAGCGGGGGAAGTACCAGCGCAAAATATTACGCTTCATTTGGGTACGCGAACGACCAAGGGGAGATTCGCGGGGAAAAGAACGAACGCTACACGGCAAGTGTGCGGGTAACGGTGCAGCATAATAAATTCCAGATGCAATTCGGGATATCCGGTAACGTGCAGGATAAGTTATATAATCCGAGTGAATTGGGAATTATGAATTATGCTTATAATATGACCCGTGCTATCCCTTTGCGTTGGGAAACGGGTGCATTGTACACGTACCAAAAGAATAATCAGCCGTTTAATATCATTCGGGAGATGGAGGAGTCTGAATACAAGATAGCCCAAAAGAGTGCGAGCGTGAATGCGCAGTTGCAATATCGGGTGTCGGAGGCGTGGAAATTGGTCGGTACGGCTTCTTATTCCATGGGTACTTCTGATGATGAAACTTGGTACGGGGAAAATTCCAATTATATTCTTCAATTGAAGAACAAGAGCAATAAGTTGTCCGAGAGTTTGTGCCCTTTCGGGGGAGAGCTGAAAACCAATGCTACGCGTAATAGTTCTTATATGCTTCGTTTGCAAACGGATTATAGCCGGTATTGGGATAAGGATAACGACCATTTCACGAATGCTTCTGTCGGTTACGAGTTGTCGTCCTCAACTTATCGGAAAGAGGCGAACACGGAACGGGGGTATTATAAAGACCGCGGGATGAGTTTTGCCGGATTTGCCGATGGTGATTATGAGAAATACCCGAAATTCTACGAGTGGAGTGTTTCCAATCACCCGAAATATACTAAATCGTTGACAAACACGATGTCGGCTTATCTCACGTTGACGTATAGTTACAAAGACCGGTATATTTTTAACGTGAATACCCGTGCGGATTGGTCTAATGCTTTCGGTAGCCGTAGTAACGAGAAATTGCTTCCCGTGTGGTCGTTTTCCGGACGCTGGAACATGACGGAGGATATTGTTCGGAACGTGAATTGGATCAATAATTTGGCATTGCGTGTGTCATACGGTATCCAAGGAAATATGTCGAACGATCAGCCTACGCGTTTGATTATCAATAAGGGTGGATATAGTAACTCTAAGGGTGGATATACTTCGACGATTAGCAAGTTCCCGAATCCCGATTTGAAATGGGAAAAGACACACTCTTTTAACGCCGGCTTGGATTTCAGTTTGTTGAAAGACAAGATTCAAGGTTCT
Organism: Butyricimonas hominis; assembly: GCF_014287455.1. NCBI lineage: Bacteria > Pseudomonadati > Bacteroidota > Bacteroidia > Bacteroidales > Odoribacteraceae > Butyricimonas > Butyricimonas hominis. Next base: position 160,536 of record NZ_JACOOH010000001.1, on the reverse strand, counting down.
GTTTCATGGTTTTACAAGAAAACGATTGACGCGTTCCTGTCGAAAACCGTGTGTAACGTGAACGGGGTAAATTCTTACGTGGTTAATTCCGGTAATGTTGAGAATAAGGGTATCGAGTTGACGTTGAATTTTGTCCCGATAAACCAGTCGGTATCGTCTAACGGAAAGAGAGGGTTCGTGTGGAGGTGTGATCCCCAGATCGGGCAGACGTTGAATAAGTTGTTGAACGACCAATTGCGTAAAAATGACAAAACTTTGCAGGATGAATTGTCGTTGTCACAATTTTTGAGTGGTTCCGTTCAGTTGGCGGGAACACCTTTGAATACGTTCTTTTCTTATAAATACGCGGGATTGGACGGCGAGGGAAAGCCTACGTTCAAAGGCTTGGAAGCGGACCGGGCTGACGAGTTGCATGAAAAGTACAAGAATTTGAGTAAGAAGGACGTGTGGTTGGCGGTTTTGGATGAGTCCGGAAGCCGGGTGCCCGTGATTCAAGGTGGGGTTAGTAACTATTTTGGTTACCGGAGTTTCACGTTGTCTGTTAATTTCACGTATAGTTTCGGGAACAAGATTCGATTGTTGCGTATCGCTTCCGGGGAATATAGCGCCGTGTCACCGAAACCGATGCAGAATTTGCGTCGGGAGTTCGTGAATCGCTGGAGAAATCCGGGTGACGAGAAGATAACGGATATACCGGCATTGTCTATTGACGGTGGACAAGATAAAGGGTGGTGGTATAAAAACGAGTATAGAAATCATTGGGAACCGAGCGGGAATGCTACTATATATTCGATGTATGATGATTCGGATATCAGAGTGGCGAGTGGTAATTACGTGCGTTTGCAATCTCTTACTTTGCGGTATTTGTTACCCAAGGAGTTGTTGAAAAAGTTGGGAATGTCTTCCGGGTATTTGTCTTTGTCCGGCTCTAATTTGCACACTTGGGCGAGCAAGGAGTTGAAAGGGCAGACGCCGGAACAATCGGGGACTTCCAGCGTGGTAAATATTTCGATTCGACCGAAGTATTCGTTTAGTTTGAATGTTGTTTTTTAAAATGGATGTATGATGAAAAGATACAGTATTTTGTGGTTTACGGTGCTCCTTTGCTGGCTAAGCGGGGGATGTAAGGATTTCTTGAACGAGTACTCGCAGAGTCTTTCTTATATAGAAACGGCAGCGGATTTGCAGGAATTGTTGTTGGGAAGCGGGTATCAGGATCCCGCTGTGACTGTAAGACCGGGTGGAGAGTATGTCGCTCAGGCGTGGAACAACACGCAGATGAAAGATTTCATGACGTATATTCATTTGATGGATGATGATCTAAAAGAGGCGCCCGATCCTAAAGAGAAAGACACTCATAACAGACCTTGGCAGACTATGTCCGGATTCTATCGTTGGGCGGATGACCCGAATATGAATATACTGGGTACATCGTATATCGATCCCGTGTGGGAGGATTTTTACAAGCGTATTGCTGTCTTGAATTCTATTATATCGGAGATTCCCAGACAGAGGGAGAAAAATAAAATAGGGGAAGAGGAGGTATTGAATCAAGTGGGAGGAGAAACCTATTTTTTGAGGGCTTGGTATTATTTCATGTTGACCAATATATACGGTGCGCCTTACGAGAAGGCTAACCCGAATGCCAAATGGGGAGTGCCATTGAAGTTGTCGGAGGAGGTGATTGATATGTATTATTCCCGCCACACGGTAGGTGAAGTTTATGAAACGATCGTTTCCGATTTGAAGACCGCTATTAAATTCTTTGAACGGATGAGTGCGCCAAGTAAGTCGAAACGCATCGCGAGTGCCGAGGCTTGTTACGCTTTGTTGAGCCGGGTTTATTTGTACATGGAACGGTATGAGGATTGTATCGAGGCGGCGGATAAGATAGAAGGTTTTGGGGTAAGGGAACTTGGTTCGTTGCCTGTTGCCGAATCTTTTGCCACGATAGAATCCGTGGAAACGATATTTTCCCACGGACCGTACGTGATGTATTGGATTCATGGGGAGGATGCTGAAATAGAAACGGTTAACAAGATTGATATAGACCATTTGTTGGAAACGGGAGAAGTTATCATGATCCAGACACAGGAGGTGAAGCAGAATGCTTGGTCGTGGGCTTGTTCTGCCACGTTTGAATCTTTGTTTGACGAGAATGATTATCGATTGAATCGTTTTTTCAGTCGCACCCGTTACAAGAAAAATTTGGTACCGAGGAAGTATAAGGCGAGTATGACTTTTGCCGAATATGATCCGGTGAGTATGGATACCGTGGTGTGCACGAACACGGGAAGTCCTGCAGCTTCCGCGGGGTGGTTGCGTTATGGCGAGGTGCTTTTGAATAAGGTGGAGGCACAGGCTTGTTTGGGACAGGGTGATGCAGCCAACACGTTGAAAGAGTTGCTCCGGTCTCGTTACAAAGTGATGCCGACGATTCCCGGCGGGGGAAAGGAATTGGTGGATTTCGTGCGTTTGGAACGGCGCAAGGAGTTGTGTTTCGAGGGACATCGTTGGTTTGACCTTCGCCGTTACGCGGTGAACTCGGTTTACCCGGATAAAAAGCCGATAGAACATGTTTGTTATCAAATTACAACCAACGACAAGGGGGTGGCCGTGGCTGAAAAGGTTGGAGAAACAACTCTTGAAGCATATAGCGAGAATAGCATGGGGTCGTGGATGATTCCGATACCGCAGAGTGTAATCACTTTTTGCGACGGGAACATGGAAAATCCGGAGCGGAGAGGGGTGTCTGCAAATTTTGTACTTGAAGAAGAAAAAGAGGAGGAAACATTATGAAAAGGTTTATTTGTATTTTGTTGCTGGGGATGTTTTTGGCGTGTTCAGAGGAGGATGCGTTGACCCCCACGGAGGTGAAAGATTGGTACGTGATTACCCCGACGGAGAATATGGACGAGGTGGATGAAGCGATTTATCACTTGTATGAAAAGTACAATAAGGCTGTGTTTTACAAGGATACGATCGGCTCTGAAGACCGGGGTTGGAAAGACGAGAACGGAAACCCGAAACTTTATTACGAGGTGCTTCGGTTAAGTTATGACATGACGGAATCAAATAATATTCAAACGAAAATCACTTACACTCCCGTGGATGTGTCGACTCTCGAGAGCAAGAAGGCTATGCTTCCTTTGTTGGAATTGATGGATGAGAAATTGTTTGCATGGATTGAGGGAGCGGACGTGCACGTGCCTGCCGTCCTGATCGTGCAAGATATGGAGAGAGCGAAGAAGCCTTTGTATGTGTACCGGGGATTCGGGGTACTCGGTTTTGCCTTGAACTGTTTTGAGCAAAAGAATGCGGATTCTCTTATCCAACGGACTTTTTTGCATGAGGTGTGTTATGTGGCTTTACAAGAAAATTTGTCTACTTATCAAGATATTGTTATTAATGCTTTTGAAAACAACACATCAGCATCTCCCGCGGTAGCGAAAGAGTGTTGGGGGGTGAATTACGAAACGTTTGTACCTTCCTATGTTTCTTGGCTTACCAGTGTGAATAATCTGCAAGTGTATGCAAACATGAAATTGCAGTATGAACAACAAAAGGAGGAGGCGCTGGAGCAGTTGAAAAATGAGAATTTAACCGAGGCAGAGCGGAAAAAATGGGAAACTAAACTTAGTTCCGCTGAAATGATGCTTACTTTCGTGGAGGGGAAATTGGGTAATTACGATGAGTACAAAGCAAATCTGGAATTGTATTGTCCCGAGAATTTTGGTTTGTTGGGTTTGACACAAGGTAAAGTCGGTGATAAATTGGCCTATTTTGTTCCGACTGCCGTAGAGGATTTTGCCGCTTACTTGGATGCCATGTTGGATTATAGCGAGGAGGAGTTCAAGGCAAAATACGAGAAGTATCCTTTGGTGCAAGCACGCTATATTCTTGTACAACACGTGCTGAAGAATGCCGGATTTGATATTCAACGAATTCGGTCGGAGATTGATTGAAAATAGTTGTCTGTTTTTAGAGAAATAAATGTTTTAAAAAGATGAAAAAGATATTCGTTTTGATGTTGGTGCTTTGTTGCACCCGGATGCTTGTTGCCCAAGAGTTTACGGCAATTAAAGGAAAGGTCGCGGATCGGTGGTTGCCGCAAGTCAAATTATACGAAACCATTGATGGTGCACCCGTGGTATGCGCTGTGGCTAAAGTGGAACCCGATGGCAGTTTCGGTTTTCTGGTGAAACCGAAAAAGCCCGGTTTTTATGTGTTGGGAGAAGACGAGAAGATGAATTTCCCTGTTTACGTGAAAGGAGGAGAAGAGATTAACATCGAGTTGCGGGAGAATAAAGCTACTTTGACGGGTAAGAATACAAAAGAGAACGTGCAATTGTATAAGTGGCAAGAATATGCTTATAATATTTGGTTGAAAAGTGTGTTCTTTCAGAAGATTATTTCTACCTATGAAGATTTTTTCCCCGAGTACGAGAAATTTGTCGATGGGTTGCCGGCATTCAAAGCAAACGTGAAGAGCGGTAATAAAGTTTTCGATGCGCTCCTTAAAGAGTGGATAGATTATTCGGCGGATTATTACGGTATAGTGTTTCTCTACACGCCTCGCACGAAACATCCGAAAGTATCCGATTACCCGGCATATTATAACCAGATTGTAAATCCCGAGAAGTTTGCTGATGAGAGCGTGCTGGCCTTTCCGAACGGGACTACTATGTTGCGGTTGTACGCGATTTTTGCCTCGAATCAAAAAAATGTCGCTCCTTCCGACAAGGCGGCTTACGAGCAAGCCTGTTTGGAGGCTTTGCCTAATGATCGGTTGAAAGGGGAGTTTGTTGTTGACCGTTTTTTCTCACAATATCGTACTTACGAGGAGTATCTCGATGGGATGAATAAATTCGGGAAATATTGGCTATCACCTTCTTTAAAGACCCGTGCCGAGGCTGTCGGAACTAAACTATACCAAACCCGTTCCGGGGGGATAGCTGCTGATTTCACCTATCCGGATGTGCGGGGCAAGAATGTGTCCTTGTCCGATTTTAAGGGGAAGGTCGTGTTGATCGATGTATGGGCGACATGGTGCGGACCTTGTAAGCAAGAGATTCCTCATTTGAAAAAACTCGAGGAGGAGATGAAAGGAACCGATGTCGTTTTCTTGGGCGTATCGGTGGATGAAGCCAAAAATAAACAGAAATGGCTCGATTTTATTGAAAGCGAGAAATTAGGTGGTATTCAGGTGTTTGCCAACGGTTGGAGTAAGATAACCAAGGATTACCGTATTAACGGGATTCCTCGTTTTATCGTGATTGACCGTAAAGGAAACGTGGCGTCGTTCGATGCCCCTCGTCCCTCGAACCCGGCTTTGAAAAAGATGTTGGAAATGGAATTGAAAAAATGAGTCTATAAGGTCCATAAAGTTTATAAGGTCCGTAAGGTCGATGGACCCCTGCGGGACACTTTGCTTACGGCGGTGAAGCTGCCGATAAATATAGTCCGAAGGACATCTGTGATTTTACGGACTTTATAGACTTTACGGACTCATAAAAGTTTGATTATCATGAGAAGGATTGGTGTATTATTGGCACTTTTGTCGTGTTGTGCTTTTCTCTGTCCGGGGCTTTGGGCGGGAGAGAAGGGGAAACGGCGTATTCAATCACGGGAGCAGAGTGTTTTCGCGGAAGTGAAGGGATTGGTCAGTCGCGACAAAATGCAGGAAGTCGGTTTGTATGAAGCGGTAGACGGGGGCGAGACTTTGATTAGCAAAACCCGTGTCGGCGCGAATGGTTGGTATGGTTTTGCCGTGGAGGTTGCCACTCCCGGTTTTTATACCGTGGGAGGGGAGAAAACGAGTGAGCGTATTCGTGTTTACTTGGAGGCAGGGATGAACGCGGAGGTTAATATTCTGGAAGATTCTCTCGTTATTACCTCTCGTAATTCTCCTGAAAACCTGTTGCTTGCCGAATGGGAAGGCTTGTTTGAGCCTGTCCGTCGTAGGGTGGATCACATGGATTATATTTTCTTTACTTATAAGGAATTATTCCCGTATTATATGGAATTTTTGCCTCAGACCGAGGCTTTTAAGTCAAAGATTCATTGTCGGAATCGTTCGTTTGCGGAATTGCTAAAGCAGACTGTGGATTATGATGTTGAATATTTTGCCTTGCGCGCCTTGACCGCAATCAAGATTGATCGGGTGGTGAGGAAAGGGTGTCGGCCGACTTTGGATGAGTATCCGGTTTATTATAAAACTTTGGTAACGAAAGATAAATTGAAAAATGCGGATTTGCTGAAACAACCTTATGGGACCGATTATCTAGAAAAATATACAACCCTTGCGTTACAGCTGGAAAATCGAAAGAGTACGATTGCCGATCAATTGAGATGGGTGCCTTGTGATTTGTTGAAGGCAGAAATTGTGTTGCGGCATGCCGGGCGGGCAAAGACGTACGAGAAATACGATGAAATTGTCACTTACTTTGCACGTTATCTGACCACCGAGAGTCATCACCGGCGTATGGATGAACTCAGTGCAAAACTTTACGTGGGGAACAAGGGTGACAAGGCGGCAAATTTCACTTATCCCGACCGGAATGGTAAAATGGTTTCTTTGTCTGATTTCAAGGGAAAAATCGTGGTGGTTGATGTATGGGCGACGTGGTGCGGACCTTGCCGGAAAGAGATTCCCGCTTTGATAAAATTGGAAAAAGAGATGCACGGGAAAGATGTCGTTTTCATCGGGGTTTCCGTGGACGAGAAGAAAGACCACCAGAAATGGCTGGAAGTTCTCGACAAGGAAGGGCTGGAAGGCGTACAACTTTTTGCCGACGGGTGGAGCCAGATCGTGAAGGATTACAAGATTAAAGGCATTCCCCGTTTCATGGTTTTCGACCGGGAAGGCAATGTGATTATGATAGACGCTCCCCGTCCTTCCGAACCGGCGTTGAAAGCGTTGCTGGAGAGGGAATTGGATAAATAGGAAAATAACTTAACAAGAAAATATCATGAAGAGGATAGTTATATTGTGTGGTATCGTTTTGTGTTTTATTCAACTGAACGCGCAAGAGAAAGGAGTACAGTTTCAAGACCTAACTTTTCAGGAGGCTTTGGATAAAGCGAAAGCGGAAGACAAACTGGTTTTCATGGATTGTTATACCAGTTGGTGTGGTCCCTGTAAACATATGTTGAACACGGTGTTCGTTTTGCCCGAGATGGGCGAATTTTTCAATGATCAGTTTATTAATGTCAAGTATGATATGGAGAAGGGGGAAGGGCCTCGGTTACGGGGAAAATTTCGTATCACCGCTTACCCCACCTTTTTGATTCTCCGTCCCGACGGCACTTTGCAACATCGTATCGTGGGTGCGCGGAAAGGGACGGATTTTCTGGAATGCGTGAAGCGGGGTGCGAAAGAGGAAACTTCCCAATTTTATTTGGACGAACTCTATCGGCAAGGGAATTTGAGCAAGGAACAACTTCCCTCTTATCGTGTAGCCTTGAAGGACGCGAAAAGAAATGCCGAACTGAAACATATCACCGGGGAAGAGTTTAAACAACTCTCTGACGTGGAGAGGTGTTTGTCCCAATACTGGTATCTTTACGACCAAGATGAGATCACCTTTGAGGACGAGAGATTTGTTTATTTGATAGCCCACAAGACTGAATTTGACAAACAGGTGGGGAAAGAGATCGTGGATAAGAGAATATACGATAGTTATTTTCAAAGATTGGCGGCTCTTAAAGCTAACGTTCCGGTTTCAGCGTCGGTTGCCTTGATAAAAAGACAGATTGCTTCCGTTGATTTCGAGAAAAAGGAGGAGATTGTTTTATCTCTTCGCTACGTGGAAGCCCGTAATAGTCAGGATATCGATGTTTTGCTCGATATCATGGAAAAGAGTTTGCGGGCTTTGCCTCGTGCTTTCCTGTGGCAGGCTCCTTTCTTGGATTTTATTGTTAAGGAAGGGAGCCGGAAACAGGTAGACCGCTATATAGGCATGGAGAATGAAATGGTTGAGGCGATGGATAATGAACCTTTGAAAAAGGCTGTAAAGGAAACATTCGCTAAATATCGTTCTGGTCGAATCGATAATTGATTTATATATGATAGGTATGAGAAAAATATTGATGATGTTATTGTTGTCCTTCGCCTGCTGGGGTGTTATGCGGGCACAAGATACCTTGGCTGTCGTTTCGGGACGAGTGGAAGGGGAGAATCCGGTGATGTTGGTTATCCAACGGCAAATGGGGATGTCCCAACGATTACTGGAAGTTAAGGTACAGGGGGATTATCGTGAATCCCTGACCGTCAAGGAGCCGATGATTGTTTCTCTTTCCTTGGGCAGGCAAACTATTTCCAATACCGTTTTCTTGACACCGGGTGCAAAGCTCGAGGTGGATTTTTCTCGTGAGGATAAGTTCGGAGGTACACACGCCGGAATCAATAATTTGTTGTCACGCTTGTTTACCGACGAGTATCAACCGAAAACCTCCGGTTTGAAGGAGTACTCCCGGGGGTATGCGGAAGCATTGGTTCGTGCTTATCAAGGGCGCGTGGAACAAGTCGAAGCCTCCGGACTCTTGCCGGAAGAACAAAAAGTCGTGCAAGGGGTTGCCCAGTACCAGTTGTTGCGAGATATGTATATGATGATTGATCTCTCGAAGGCTTTCGGGAAGGCTTTTGCCGCCCCGGAGGTCGATACCGATTACAGCGATCCTCTTTTGAATATCGATTGGCTACCCGAATTGGTGTTTGCCGGGGATTGGTTTCCCGTTTTTCAAGAATGGTTGTTTGCCCAAGTGCAAACCGGAAAGCTCAAAATAGGTTCCCGCGAGAGCTATTTGAACGATATGGCTGCCGCTATAAAAAACGAGGAGTTGCGGGAAGCTTATTTGCTGGGGGCACTTTGGAGAGAAGTGCTGCGGGGAAACGTCAAAGACTTTGGGGAACGGCTGAAAAAAGCAACCGAAATTGTGAAGTCTAAAGACGGGAAGGAGCAATTGAAGGCTTACGCCGAGCGGTTGGCCGAAAGTACTTATCCCGCCATGGAAGGTGTGGATTTGAGTGACTATGGATTCCCCAACGAAAAGGGGGATACCGTCTATCTGTCCGACTTCAAAGGCAGGTACGTCTTTATTGACCTTTGGTCTACCGGTTGTAATCCCTGCGTGGCGGAAATCGCCTATGTCAAACGTTTGGAGCAGCGCTTGGCCTCTCTTCCCTTGGCTTGGGTGTCTATCTCTTTGGATTCCAATGCAGATGCATGGCGGGCTTTCATGAAACAAAAAGGCATGACTGGGGTACAATTATTGTGCACCCGCTCCCGTAAGCATCCTTTCATGCAACGTATGGCTGTCAATGGTATTCCCCGCTTCATTATCTTGGATCCTGACGGAAAGGTTTGGGACGCTTCTTCCCGCCGCCCCTCTGATCCGGTGCTGGGGGAATTGTTGCTGAAGGAGTTGAAATAATAGGTGATATTAGATTATTTTTAATTGGATAGTCGTATTCTTTGTTGGAGTAAAAAAGCAGGGGCTGTTCAAAAATGAATTGACAGCCCCTGTTTTATTTCTTTGAGTATTTTACTTGGGATTATTTCCCGCGGATTGCGGTAATACCCGGTAATTCTTTTCCTTCGATGTATTCGAGCAATGCACCGCCTCCGGTGGATACGTAACTCACTTTGTCGGCAAGCCCGAATTGGTTGATGGCAGCCACGGAGTCACCGCCGCCGATGAGCGTGAAGGCGCCTTTGGCGGTAGCTTTCACGATGGCGTCAGCGATTGCTTTCGTTCCCACGGCGAATTTAGGCATTTCGAAAACTCCCACGGGACCGTTCCAAAGGATGGTTTTGGATTCCTCGATGATTTTCGAGAACGTGGCGATGGTTTCCGGACCGATGTCCAAGCCTTCCCAGCCGTCGGGTATTTCCATGGAAGATACCAATTGTGTGTTGGCGTCGTTGCTGAAAGCATCGCCGGCGACAGTGTCGGTAGCTAACACGAGGTTTACACCTTTTTCTTTGGCAATTTTCATGATTTCAAGAGCCAAGTCGAGTTTGTCATCTTCGCAGATAGAGGTTCCGATATGACCGCCCAAGGCTTTCTTGAACGTGTAGGTCATTCCGCCACCGAGGATGAGGTTGTCGACCTTATCCATTAAGTTCATGATGATGTCGATCTTGGAAGATACTTTTGAACCACCCATGATAGCGGTGAACGGGCGAACGGGATTGTGCATCACTCTGTCAACACTTTCCAATTCTCCCTTCATCACGTAACCGAATAGTTTGTCATTCGGGAAGAACTTGGCGATAACGGCAGTAGAAGCATGAGCGCGGTGGGCGGTTCCGAATGCATCGTTGATCCACACGTCGCCAAGGGAAGCCAGTTTTTGAGCAAAGCCTTCGTCGCCTTTCTCCTCTTCTTTGTAGAAACGGAGGTTTTCCAACAAGAGTACTTCGCCGGGTTTTAGCGCGGCAGCCTGCTCTTTCGCGCTTTCGCCGATGCAGTCATCCGCGAATTTCACGGGAACACCCAGTAATTCTTCCAGATGTTTCAAGATATGTTTTAGTGAAAATTTGTCTTCGGGTCCGTTTTTCGGGCGTCCGAGGTGGGACATCAAGATGACGGAACCACCGCCTGCCAACACTTTTTTGATCGTGGGAACGGCTGCCCGCATGCGGGTATCGTCGGTGATCTCGAATTTGTCATTTAACGGCACGTTGAAGTCCACGCGGATAAGTGCCCGCTTGTTTTTAAAGTTGTAATTATCAATTGTCTGCATAGCAATTGTTATTTTAATGAATAGATTACTTAATTGACAGATAAAGATACGTATAAAATTATATCAAAATGAAAAAACAGGGACGAAAATTTGCATCAGTCAAGGAAAATGCAGATTTTTACCACCCGTATAAGATGTTACGGATTTGCAGGTAAAAAGGTTAGCCTGATGAATACCGGTCGTGTGTATCGATGCGCGAAGACAGTAGTCTGTAGCCGTTACGAAAATAATGCAGTATGAGACGAAATGGCATTTTGTTGCTTATAGGTCTGTTTGTTTTCTTGATCTTGCAAGGGTGCCGGAGAAGCGAGAAAGCTAAAATGGAGGAGTTGTGTGACGAGTTGAAGAACTCTGTCATGATGACGCCTGTGTTTGATTCATTGGTTGAGTCTTCCGCGAAGTTGCCTAAGTTTCTGCGGGCAAAAGTGTTATTGGTGGCGGGAACGAATTATTCCATGAAGACGGAACAACTTAAAAAAGCGAAGGAGTATTTGCAGGAGGCAAACCGGCTCGGGTCACGGGAGGTGAAGAACAGAGCGACTTTGGAACTGGTGCGACTGTACGGGACTCTCGTGTTGCGAGATGATTGCGTGGAAGAGGCGATTCATTTTATAGGCAGGGCAAATTCAAAGGTGGTGTTTGTACAGGAGGAAGAGGCGGAGTTCTATTTTTTAAAAGCACGGTTTTACAAGGCGATAGATATTGAACGGGCGTTTGGCGCTATCGAGAAAGCGATAACGATGTACCGGGGGATGGGGGATACGAAGGAGGAGATTGAGATGTGGTGTTTTAAGGCAACGCTTTACGGGGTGTTGGAGGAGTTTGAAGAGCAATATGCTTGTTATGAAGAGGCCTATCGGTTGTTGGGAAAAGTGAGGTATAAAAAAGATGTACGTCCCTTTTTCGAGCAAATGGCGGCGAGCTTGAAGAGATTGGGACGTTACGATGAGGCGTTGCGTTTGTACGGGGCGGTTTTGAAGAATTTGCCGGATACGGCCGGTCTCGGGCGTTACGGGATACAGGTGGCTGAGGCTTATACCGGATTGGGAAGACACGCGGAGGCTAGGGTAATATTGAAAGAGGCATTGAGAGAGGAAAAACGACCGGGGCTGCGTAATACGTTGTTGGGGCGAATTGCCGACTCTTTTTTGAAGGAGGAAACGCGTGATTCCGCCTTGGTTTATTTTAAGTCCGCGATAGATTTATATGATCAATATGCCCGGGAGAAAGGCTTAAGGACACCCAGAGTGAGTTTCAAAAACCATTTGAATTATGCCCGTTGTTTATGGGATAACGGGGAACAGGCGGAGGCTTTGGAGCATCTTGAACAAGTAAGTCGAAGAGAGGCGGAGACGCCGGAAAGTCTGCGGGCGCAGATGGACGTGTTGGAGCAGTTGTGCGAGTATTATGCACATCTGGAAGGAAAGGCGGAATTGCACGAGGCATTCCGTCGGCATGATTCGATAATGGATCTGTATCAAGTGTTGAACGAGGAGGGGCGTTACAGGAACGTGTTGCAGAATTACAAGAATCGGAAGTTGCTTCAAGAGATCGAGGCCATGAGTCAAAAGCAGGAGGAAACGAATTGGTGGTTGATATTCGCGTTGGTCGCGACGATAGGGGTGCTTGGCGTGCTTATGGTTTACACGTGGATTGTGTGGGTAAAAATTCGGAATAAAAAATGATATAATATATAGGTATGATGGATAAGCACGAGATGTTTATGCGGAAAGCTTTGGAAGAGGCTAAACTGGCGGAAGAGGAAGGGGAAATTCCCGTGGGTGCCGTGGTGGTATGCAAGGATCGGGTGATAGCACGGGCACATAATCAAACCGAACGGCTGAATGACGTGACGGCGCACGCCGAAATGTTGGCAATAACGTCGGCAACATCTATGTTAGGCGGAAAATATTTGAATGACTGTACGCTTTACGTGACTATGGAGCCTTGTGTGATGTGCGGTGGGGCGTTGGCGTGGGCGCAATTAGGCGAATTGGTTTACGGGGCTGCCGATCCGCACCGGGGATATGCCCGGCTTACCCCTTCGGTGTTGCACCCGAAGACGAAAGTCAGCGGAGGCGTGCTGGCGGAAGAGTGCGGGGATTTGGTGAAGGAGTTTTTTGCAAGAAAAAGAGAACGGTAGCCTGTGCGCGTGCTAACGCTATTTATGATTTATGATTTAAGATTTACTGATTCTGTGATTTCCGATCGGGTAATTTCATTTTCCATTTTCAATTTTCCATTTTCAATTGTTTTGTTGTACATTTACCAATCGAATTTGCAAAGACAATCGTAAATCTTAAATGGATTAGTTTCATGGGAAGTTTTGATATAAGAAACGGGAGCGTACCTGATGGTGAGAAGGAGCTGGAGAAAGCGTTACGGCCTCTGAGTTTCGGTGATTTTCGGGGACAGAAGAAAATTGTTGAGAACTTGGAGATTTTCGTGCAGGCTGCCAAGATGCGGGGTGAATCGCTTGATCATGTCCTGTTGCATGGACCTCCCGGGTTGGGAAAAACAACTCTGTCGGCAATTATAGCCAACGAGTTGGGTGTGGGGATAAAGATTACTTCCGGTCCGGTGTTGGATAAGCCGGGAGATTTGGCCGGGTTGCTGACCAATCTGGAACCGAATGACGTGTTGTTTATTGATGAAATTCATCGGTTGAGTCCGATCGTGGAGGAATATTTGTACTCGGCCATGGAGGATTTCAAGATCGATATCATGATTGATAAGGGGCCTGCGGCTCGTTCGGTGCAAATTCAATTGAGTCCGTTTACCCTGATTGGGGCGACAACTCGTAGCGGGTTGCTGACAGCCCCGTTAAGGGCTCGTTTCGGGATTAACAGCCATCTGGAATATTATGATCTGGACGTGTTGACCGGAATCGTGGAGCGCTCTGCCGCCATATTGAGGACAAAGATCACGAGTCAGGCATCCAAAGAAATCGCAACCCGTAGCCGGGGTACGCCTCGTATAGCGAACGCTTTGTTACGTCGGGTGCGTGACTTCGCGATGGTGAAAGGGAACGGGGTGGTGGATCACGAGATTACCACGTATGCTTTGGAAGCGTTGAATATCGATAAGTTCGGGTTGGATGATATGGATAATAAGATATTGTTGACGATTATCGATAAATTCAAGGGAGGTCCCGTGGGATTGACCACGATTGCCACGGCGGTGAGTGAAGATCCGGGTACATTGGAAGAGGTGTACGAGCCATTTTTGATCAAGGAAGGATTTTTGAAGCGGACACCCAGAGGTAGAGAGGTCACGGATTTGGCTTATAAGCATTTAAGAAAAGATAGAAGGAAAGATGATTGGCAAGCAACACTTTTTTAAGTGTAAGTTGTTGAACCGTTGAGTGTTTTTAGAAGTTTCACAAATGTTAAATATTAAGTACGAGTGCTGAAAATGGCGTTGTTTTATGAATTTGATAAAAATTGATAGAATGTCAAATAGTTATAGTTTAGTTAAATTTTATTAAGCGTGCTAATTGTTAAAATCGAATTGTTAAATTTGCATGTATGAGAAAGCAACAGATAATCATATTAGGGATTGTGTTTGGCATTTCTTTGCTGGGGTTGGTTATTCTCCAAGCGAGTTACTTCCAGACGGCTTACGATGTGAAAAGAGAGCAATTCTTTTTCACGGTGAACCGTGCCATGGATGAAGTCGTCGATTATATCCGCCAGAAAGAAGAGTCGGGGAGATTTGTGCAGGATCAGAATTTGTTGCAGGCAAAAAAGTCGGGACTCGTGCTGAATGCACCCACGTATATCGATCCCAAGCGTTTGGTGGCGTCAAAGAATGATGTTGCGTTGATGTTGGGGTCAACTTTAGTTTCGGTGGACGACGATTCTGACGTGCAGGATATAAGCGATTTCGTGGGAAGTAAGTTTAAAGAGGATAATCTGGAAACTTCTATTTTGAAATTGCGGCAAGCGCTTAAGGAACGCACGGGAGAAGATTACAAATTAGTGCCCGAGGGGAAAGAGGATAAACATCAGATTGAAGGTCGGGTGGATTTGGACAACCTGTACGGTTTTATCGGTAATACGTTGAAAGATGCGGGGGTGCGCTCCCGTTTCGAGTTCGGTATAAAAGAGAATGGTAAGTTTATATTGAGTTCCGCCAATTTTTTGAGTCAGGCGTCCGATGTCACTTTTAACCGGAAGATATTCCCGGGTGAGGTAAATTCTGCCGTGTTGTACTTGAAATTCCCGGATGCTTCTTCCGACACGGCGGGTTCGCTCTGGATGATATTGCCGGGATTGATTATCACGATCGTGATTGTCTTTTGTGGGGTGTTCTGCCTAATTGTCATTGTACGGCAGAAAAAGTTGTCAGTGATCAAGAATGATTTTATTAATAATATGACACACGAGTTCAAAACGCCGATTGCCACGATCTCTTTAGCATCCCAGATGTTGAAAGACGGTGCGGTGACGAATACTCCGGATTCGGTCGATAGGATAGCGACGATTATCCGTGACGAGAGCAAGCGTCTGACCTTCCAAGTCGAGCGTGTGTTGCAGACCGCTTTATTCACGGAAACCCGGATGAAGCTGAAGTTGAAGAATATTAATATGAATCAACTGATAGAGGATTTGTTGCCTAAATTCAGTTTGCGCGTGGAAGATAAAGGCGGAAAGTTTTCGGCTTATTTGGAGGCGGAGCAGGATGAGGTGCTGGCGGATGAGGTACATGTAACAAACGTGATTTCTAATTTGGTGGATAACGCTATTAAATATTGTGTAAAACCACCGGAAATTACCATCTATACACGTAATAAAGATAAAGAAATTGTAATAAGTGTGATCGATAATGGCATAGGAATTGCTAAGAAAGATCAGAAGCTAATCTTCGAACGATTCTACCGGGTGTCAACAGGAAATTTGCATGACGTGAAAGGTTTCGGCTTGGGACTGTCATACGTGAAGAAAATTGTTGAGGCTCACGGTGGAAGGATTGATGTGGAAAGTTCCCCGGAAAAGGGTAGCTGTTTTGATATTATTTTACCATTAACTGTAAAAAAGCAAAAGATAAAGAGAACCTTATTTTTCTAATTTCGTATATTTTTTCAGACAAATTAGAAAAGAGAATAATGAAAATCAACACGAATTATTAAAAACAACATAGCTATGGATGAGAAAATTAAAATTTTATTGGCAGAGGATGACACCAATCTGGGTATGCTTCTTAAAGAGTATTTAAGAGCTAAAGGTTTTGAAACTATTTTATGTGAGGATGGAGAAATCGCGTATGAAACGTTCTTGAACGAACCGTTTGATATTTGCATTTTCGACGTGATGATGCCTAAAAAAGATGGATTTACACTAGCAAAAGAAGTAAGGCAGATTAATAGCGAAATTCCAATTATTTTCTTGACAGCTAAATCAATGAAAGAGGACGTGTTGGAAGGATTCAAACTGGGTGCCGACGATTATATGAGCAAACCTTTCAGTATGGAAGAGTTATTGCTTCGTATCGAGGCCGTGTTGAGAAGATCAACCGGGTTGAAACCTGAAGACGAGCAGGAAATCTTTAAAATTGGTAAATTGACCTTCAATTCCAAGAAACAAACTTTGTTTGACGGCGAAGAAGAACAAAAGCTGACTACAAAAGAATCAGAGTTGCTCCGTTTATTGTGCTTGAATGTAAATAAAGTGCTGGAGAGAAACTATGCTTTGAAAAATATCTGGGCTGATGACAATTACTTTAATGCCAGAAGTATGGATGTTTATATCACGAAGTTGCGTAAGCATTTGAAGAAAGATCCGTCAGTGGAGATCATCAATGTTCACGGAAAAGGATATAAATTGATTCTTTGATGATATTAAGAAGGGTTCTTGAGGAACCCTTTTTAAGTTACAGGTTGACAGGTTGCAGGTTACAAGTTCGAGAAAAAACTTGTGGTTTGCAACCTGTTAATTTGTGACTATTTTTTACCTTTGTAGGGAATGTATAATATGGCTACTGGGGTAGCGTTAATTTTAAATAAGATGAAAATAGGGATAGCATGTGACCATGCGGGTTACGAGTACAAAGAGAGATTAGTGAAATATCTTCGGGAGAAAGGACATGAAGTAAAAGATTACGGGACACACTCCACCGAGAGTATGGATTACCCGGATACGGCACACCCGTTGGCTTTTGCCGTGGAAGCGGGAGAACACGAGAAAGGGATTGTGTTGTGCGGAAGTGGTAACGGTATTTCCATGACCGTGAACAAACATCAGGGAATCCGTTGCGCTTTATGCTGGAACACGGAACTTGCCGCTTTGGCACGCCAGCATAATAACGCTAACGTGGTGAGTATCCCCGCCCGCTTTATCGCTTACGAGGAAGCACAGGCGATAATAGATACATTTCTTGCTACCGGTTTTGAAGGCGGTCGCCACCAGAGGAGGATAGAGAAGATTCCGGTGAAGTAATTTGTGATTTTAGATTTACGATTTATGATTGAAGGAAATACTTGAATCATAAATCGTAAATCTAAAATCATAAATCATTAAATTCTGCACATATCCACCGGTGTTTCCTTTTGGGCATCGGTGACGGCGAGGGTAGTCATGTAAACGATGTCCCTTACGCTGCATCCCATTTGTAAGATATGCACGGGTTTGTTCAAGCCCAATAGCACGGGACCGATGATCTCGTTGTTGCCGAGTTCTTGCAGTACGCCCAAGGCGATGCTACCGGAACTGAGGTTCGGGAAAATAATGGTGTTTACATCCTTGTCTGCTAACGGGGAGAAGGGATAACGGGCTTGTCGCAGCTCTTTGTTGAAGGCAACGGAAGCGGACATCTCCCCGTCCACGAGTATCTCCGGGTATTTGCGTTGCAGGACTTCCACGGCTTCTTGTATCTGTGCCGGGCTTCCCAGTTTGTACTCGCCGAAATTGGAATAAGAGGTAAGTGCCACCACGGGTTCCACGTTGAATTGTTTCACCGCCTCGTAAGTCAGGACGGTAACACATTCCAGCGTGTCGGCTGACGGGTGACTGTTTACCGTGGTATCAGCCAGAAAATAGGTTCCTTTTTTGTTCGTGACGATATGCATACCCACGGCATATTTGCAGCAAGCCCGCAGACCGATGATATCCTTTGCCGCACGAAGCACGTCATGATAGTCGGAATGAACACCGGAAATGAAGCCGTCGGCATCACCGGATTCCACCATCATGAGTCCGATGAAGTTCGGGTTTTTCATGCCTGTTCTGGCTTGTTCCAGAGTCACTCCTTTGCGTTGTCTTTTCTCGTAGTAAAGTTGGGTGTAACGGGTTATTCTTTCGGTTTCCCGGGCGGGATCGAATATCGTGAATTCCGGCAGTTCCAGTTTGTATTGCTTTTGCAGGGCTTTGATCTCTTCGCGGGAGCCGATGAGTATCGGGTATGCTATCTGTTCGGAGAGGATTTCCTGTACTGCCATGAGGGTTTTGATGTCGGCACCTTCCGCGAAAACGATGCGTTTGGGATTTGTTTTTGCCTTGCGTGTCATTCTCCGCATTAAACGTTCGTCTTGTCCCATCCTTTTTTCCAGTTGATCCTGATAGGTTTCCCAGTCGGTGATTTCCTTGCGTGCAACACCCGATTCGATGGCGGCTTTTGCCACGGCGGGTGCAATCCGGCTGATAAGACGGCCGTCCAAAGGCTTCGGGATGATGTAATTCCTGTCGAATGCCAGTGAAGGATCGTTGTACGCCATTTTCACGTTCTCGGGCACGGGTTCTTTGGTCAGTTTTGCCAGAGCGTAAGTGGCAGCTAATTTCATCTCCTCGTTGATTCCCCGGGCTTGCACGTCGAGTGCACCCCGGAAGATATACGGGAAGCCGAGTACGTTGTTGATCTGGTTCGGGTAGTCCGAACGTCCGGTGGCGAAAATGATATCGGGGCGGCTGTGAATGGCTTTCTCGTAGCTGATTTCCGGATTCGGGTTTGCCAAGGCGAAGACGATCGGGTCTTTTGCCATGCTTTGGATCATTTCCTCTGACAGAATATCTGCCACGGAAAGTCCAAGGAACATGTCAGCCCCGACGAGAGCCTCTTGCAATGTGCGTGCGGAAGTTTCCACGGCGAATTCTTCTTTCTCGGCATTGAGTCCCGCCCTGCCGGAGTAGATGACTCCTTTGCTGTCGCACATGAGCATATTCTCTTTCTTTACCCCGAGAGCTTTGTACAGGCGGGCACATGAGATTGCCGCGGCTCCGGCGCCATTGACAACCACGCGGACGGTGTCTATCTTTTTGCCGTTCAGTTCAAGCGCATTGAGTAGGCCGGCAGCCGAGATGATTGCCGTGCCGTGTTGGTCGTCGTGCATCACGGGGATATCCAGTTCCTCTTTCAGGCGGCGTTCGATCTCGAAACACTCGGGAGCTTTGATGTCTTCCAAGTTGATTCCACCGAAGGTCGGGGCAATCATTTTGACCGTTTCGATGAATTTGTCAACGTCTTTCGTGTCTACCTCGATATCGAATACATCGATGTCGGCGAATATTTTAAATAACAGGCCTTTCCCTTCCATAACGGGTTTACCGGAGAGGGCCCCGATATCCCCCAAGCCGAGTACGGCGGTTCCATTGGAAATGACTGCCACAAGATTACTTTTGGCGGTATATTTGTAAGCGTCGGTCTGGTTCTTCTGGATTTCCAGACAGGGCTCGGCTACCCCCGGGGAATAGGCTAATGAAAGGTCATATTGAGTGCTATGTGGCTTAGTGGGAATGACTTCTATCTTTCCCGGTCGCCCCATGGCATGGTAATGCAAGGCTTGTTTTTTGTCCATTTTGTTCATGTTGTTGCTTATTTTAATAGACCGTAAAACTATTTAGACTTAATACAAATAACAAGGTGTTGAATGTTAATAAAAAGTTAAAGTTTAAATATTAATCGAGGTTAAAAGAAGTTATTATTAATTTAGCAAATTATAAACTAGGCAGGCTAGATGATGGGTAAATTTGGTGGTATATTGTTGGTGATGATTTGTTTGATGTGGTGTTGTAATACCCGCAAAACTGTCATGGAGTTGAATTTGGTCGGTACTTCCGGGATGAAACCGGAGTTAGTGATGAACGGAAGCGAGCGTGTGATAGACGTGAACGAGATGGGGTATGCCAAATTGGTCATGCAAGAGGGTGAAAACGGGTATGCTACTTTGAGGTACGGGAAAGACCGGATTCCTTTATTTATAGAGGATGGGAAATCATTGGTCGTTTATGTGTACGGAGACCACGCGAAAGGAAATACGCGTTTCGAGGGAACCGGGGCTTCCAAAACAATTTATTTGAACAGTCTGGAATCGAGGAATAAGTCCTTCGAGTATGAGTTGGATGGGGAAGAGTTTTTGCAACAACTGAAGGAGCATGTGGCAGAACAGATTTATTATCTGGATACGATGGAGTTTGACGAGGCTTTCAAGGATATGGAGCGTAACCGGATAAAATTTTCGGCTTACACGGTGTTGGAAAATTATCCGTTGTATCACGCGTGGAGCACGGGGAATAAGGATTATCAGCTTGATACGTCCTATCTTGACAGTGTCAAAGGGTTTATAAAGGAAGACGAGAAATTGTTGGTATTGAAAGAATACCAAGAGGGTATGGCTTCTTTGGTTTCGGTAATCAGTACCTCCCGGTTGAAAGAGTATGACGCTTACAAACGGGTGATGGCACAATTCGATTACGTGATTCACAATCTGACAAACAGTACGTTGATAGAATTTCTGATCGATCATTACGCTTATAATTATTTGTTGGGTGCGGGAGTGGACGAACACATGGGAACGATCTTGAGAACGTATGACACGTACGTGAAAGACGTGAAGATGCGGCAGCGTTTCTATGACGGGTACGAGCGATGTATGAAGATCGTGTCCGGTAGGCCGGCTATGAATTTCGTGTTCACGGATATGGCGGGGCAGGCTTTCAGACTGGATGATTTCCGGGGGAAATATCTCTTTATCAACGTGTGGGCGACATGGGGAGTACCCTGTCGGGCGGAAAATGTTTATTGGGAGAAGTTGGAAAAAGAGTTCGAGAACGAGAATATCGTGTTTATTGCCGTTGCCTGTGATAAAGACCGTGCCATGTGGGAGAAACGGGTACGAGAGAACCCGAAGGGCGAGGTGCAATTGTACATGGGAAGCGATCGTTCCTTTATGGACTTTTACATGATACGGGGGATCCCGCGGTTTATACTGATCAGTCCCGACGGGCGGATTATCGATTCAGATATGTCCCGTCCATCGAATCCCGAAACGGCGAAGGTATTGCGCGCTTATCTGAAAAGTAGCAAGTGATTTTTATTTGAACCACTGGGTCACATCCTCGTTTTTCAGGATGTGGATGATAGTTTTGCCGTCGGCCGTGTAATTCGGGTGTCGGCAAGAGAAGAGGTTGTCAAAAAGATCACTCATTTCTTGTCTGTCCAGCGGGGTGTTATAGTCCAGTGCGGCGGCTTTTGCCAAAGAGAGAGCGATTCGTTCCCGCATCTTGTCCCGGATGGAACCTTCCGTGTTCTTGTAATGCTCGATCAGGCTCATCAGAACTTCTTTCCCTCGTGAGGTCGATAAGTCGGGAGGTGTAGAATATATGGCATAACAATTTTTCCCGAATTCTCCCAGCTCGAATCCTAAAAGCATGAGATCGTCGAGAATGTCTTTCACGAGCATGAAATCTTCTGCCGATAATTCCAGTGTTTCGGGAAACAGGCTTTTCTGTCCTCCCGCGGCTTGGTGGGACAATGTTTCCTTGTAACGCTCGAACAGGATGCGTTCGTGTGCCCGTTTCTGATCGATAAACATGAGTCCGGAATGAACAGGGGTCACGATGTAACGACCTTTCATTTGCACGAATGAGATGACGCCCTCGTGCTCTTCCTGTTTTTCCGCCATTTCCGGGATTTCGGTTTGGATTTCTTCCTGTTTATCCTCCAGTCCGGCAAAGAGGGCGTCCCAATTAGCGGGCACCTGTTCTTTGCGGTGGTGCTCGTACTCCCGTTGGCTACCGCCCCCGCTGCTTCCGCTCGTTCTCGCTTTTTGTTCGAAATCCGAATCCTCTTTTGAAATGGAGGTGGAGTAGTTAAACGGGTTATAGTTCGGGTTATAGCTTACTTTTGGTACTTTCGGCACAATTGGGGTGTCGGGTAGCACGAAGTCTACTTTGTCCGCCGTGTCAAAATCGATGGTCGGGATCACGTTGAATTTTCCCAATGCTTCCTTGACACTGGCAAGGATAATCTGGAAAATAGCACTCTCGTCCTGAAATTTAATTTCGGTTTTGGTCGGATGTATATTGACGTCTATAATAGACGGGTCTACCGTGAAATACAAGAAATACGAGGGGATCATGTCTGCGCTGATCAGTCCCGCGTAGGCTTCCGTGAGTGCCTTGTGGAAGAAGTTGTGCTTCATGAAGCGGTCGTTCACGAAGAAATATTGTTCCCCGTAAGTTTTACGGGCATGTTGCGGCACGCAGATAAAACCGTTGATGGTGACAATACCGGTTTCGCAATTCACGGAGAGTAGTTTAGAATTGATCGCCTTGCCAAAGGCGTTCACGATACGTTGCCGTAGTCCGGATGCGGGAAGATTATATATTTCATTCCCGTTGTTTGCCAAGGTAAATGCCACTTCGGGCGTGGCAAGGGCTACCCGCAGAAATTCGGTCGTGATGTTACGCAATTCGGTGTTGTCCGATTTCAGAAATTTCCGGCGGGCGGGGATCGTGTAAAACAAGTTTTTCACGAGCATATTCGTTCCGCGGGGACAACTGATGCTTTCCTGATTCTTTAACTCGGAATCGGCGACAAAAAGATAAGTTCCCAGCTCGTCTTCTTCCCGACGGGTACGTAATTCCACTTCTGCCACCGAAGCGATAGAGGCAAGGGCTTCTCCGCGGAACCCCATGGTGCGTATGTTAAATAAGTCTTGGGCGCAAGAGATTTTGGAGGTGGCGTGTCGTTCGAATGCCATACGGGAATCTCTCGGCGACATTCCTTTGCCGTCGTCGATGATTTGAATGAATCCTTTTCCCGCGTTCTTTAATATTACCTGAACCTTTGTCGCTCCTGCGTCAATGGAATTTTCCATCAATTCTTTCACGACGGAAGCCGGACGTTGCACGACTTCTCCTGCGGCAATCTGGTTTGCCACTGAATCGGGTAATAATTGAATAACATCTGCCATACCTGCGCTCCTAGAAGAATTTCATGATTACATCCAGCTTGTAGGTCACCAGATAAAAAGCAACCATGAGCAGGATAATTAATATGAGAAACAAACGTGTGGAGTATCCTAATCCAGCCTTTGGACGTGTAGCTCTCTTTTTATTAAATTCCCGTTGTAATCCGGCACGCACGTCGGGGACGTATTCCGTTCCGTTTTCAGCGAGCCCCAGTTCGGCACGGATACGTTTCTCCCGTTCTTTACGGGCTTCCGCTTCGGGGTCCCAGTAACGGGGTTTCAGATTGAAGCGTCTGTATTCCGGTTGTTTAAATAGTCCCATGGTTCATTCTCCTCTTTAATTGTTTATTTTTTCGTTTGCTTGGCGGATTTCCCGAAACTGCGGGCAACCCACTTGGGTACGATAAACGCTCCTATAAACAGGTAAGGGTAGTAGCTGATGAGTCTCCAGAGAATGGCCATCGCGATGGCAACTCCCGCGCTCGGTAGAAATTCCCCGAGATACTTGGAGAAAACAAATTCTGCGAAACCACTACCTCCCGGTGTAGGGCTGACCAACATCATGATCCACATGACAAGTTGTCGTGCAAAGATAAGAAAATGTTGCGCCCAATCATAGCGTCCGAACCAAAAAGCTACAAGAATGGCGTTCACAACCCAGTAACGGGCAGTCCACGAGAAGAATGTAGCCCCGAAGGTTTTTAACCAGAAGGAGAAGGGCATCTTTCGCAATTCACGGGAATTACGAATAATGTCGGTTCCCGCCTCGTTGGCATCGTGACGCCATTTGCGAAGAATCCGCCATTTGAATAATTTCATGATCAACCATTTGAGGCCCCGGGGATTTTTGAATAACCCGTAACTCAATATGAGGAGGTAGGCTAATTTCACCCCGTAACCGATGGCCGCGAAAGCGATCAAGCTGTCCGCGACCGCCTTGGTCGTGTCGGGCATATACCACAAGGCTTGATGGTTCACGCATAAAAGGATGATCGGGAACATGATGATAAAGTACAGTTCGTCGAGAAAGGAGGTTGCCATGACCATTGCCGAGCTTTTCCCGACACCGATACCTTCCTTGTGCACGAAGAGGATGGCGAGGCTGGTTCCCCCGATGGCAGAGGGGGTGACCGCCGAGGTAAATTCCCACAGGAAGATGACGCGGAGTGATTGTATCCACGTGAGTTTATCGCCCGAAAGTACTTTGATTCGTACCACGTACCCGAAATCCCGGATTGCCATGCAGAGCACAGCCACGAACAGCCAGAACACGGTGTTCCATGTGAAGGTGATCATGTCGAATGCTTTCGGGTCGAATTCCCGGTATAGCATGTAGGATACCACCGCCAAACCGATGACGATGGGGTATATGATCTTGTAAGGCCTGATTTTCTTTGTTAGTTTCCGGTTCTCCTCCGTGCTCTCCTGTGCCATAACTTCGTTCGTTTATTTTTGGCTAAATTACGAAATTGTATTTTACGCGGCAAGCGTATTTGTTCTTTTCGTCAGATCTTCATGGTAACGTTTGTTTACAGCCCGATGGATAAAGTACATGTAGGGTAAACCGAGATTGGTTTCCAGAAGTGAATTTACTACAATGGTCATGAAGCTGGGATTGCGTATACCCGTTACCAGAAGCACGAACTCCCACGCGAATTGCACTAGAATGCCAATGGCGAGTATCCAGACGATGTTGATTTTTTGGCTTTCGTCTTTGGTCTTTATATTATGTATGCAGAGTATGGCGTAGCCGACAAATAGGATTAATGCCATAATACCGTGATACGCTCCGGTTCCCCGCGATATGGATATCGGGGCGAACCCGCCCCCGAAGTTCTGGCTGAGAAGCGAGCAGGTGAACCATGAGGCGATGATGAGTATCGACCATTCGAGAGCCCTTTTATCCCGGTCGAGCCAAAGCCAGATCCACACGAAGTTCGTGAAACCGTAACTCATGCTTAACCAGAGCAAAAACCAAAAGGGATCAGCTCCTTCTACCGAACGGGTACCCAAATAAAGATAGAAATAGCCATAATCGACTATAAAATAGAGCACTCCGGCAAGTAACCCCACGATAATGGCAAGGTGTCTTTTGGTGTAAACAAGGGTTGCACCCAAGAAAAGTAGGAAAGCGAAGTCCAGATACATGTAGAGAGCGTTCATCGAACGTGCTGCAATAACTTCCATTTTGTTGTTGTTTTAGGTTTTACGGGAAATAATTGCAGCATATTCTGTGCCAATTTTAGATTCAGACAAGTCGATATGTCTATACGGGTGATTGGGAAGCAGATGCGCGAGGGGGTATGTATTATATTAAAAGAATGCACGGGAGAAACTGAAAAGTATTGTGTGTGGGTTTCTCCCGTGCGAGGATCGGCGTTTAACTAAACCAAAAAAATCATGGCTTATGAAGTCACAAATATAAGAATTAAATTTGAAAACAAGATAAGAATATTCTCAATTGTATGCTGTGCGGCTTGATTTACGACAAAATGGTGTTATCTTGCGTCATTACCGCGATACCCGAGGATACAATAATTCCGAGAAAAGATGTTTGTATCATTTGTTTCTGTTACGATTGTTAATTTTCATGATTCCATTGTTGGAAGTTGATGCTTTTATTATGATATGGAATTTTGTGTATAGTTAGGCTATGGTGACTTTGATTGGAAGATAATGGATGAACTCTGATTCTTGATTTTAGGATGTCATTTTATTACAGTGGTTTACGATAAAGTAGAAAAAAATAACAACAATTTGTTACAACCGAAAGAATTAATACTTATATTTGTAGTGCTCGAATGAAATAAAGAACGCTAGTTGCATAAGAAGGGTTAGCCTCCGGTATGCTATTAGCGTTCTTTTTTTATTTCATCGAGCAAACGATTTAAGAAAAGAGACCGGAGGCTCTTTACAAGTAAGGGCATACGTTACATATAAAGATATTGTTACAATTTCCGTGACAATTTTTTTTGAAAATTTCAGTTTATAGGGGTAGGGCCGTGATGGTGACCTGCCCCACTTTTTATTTATCGCTTTTGGTATTCAGTTATCGTATTATGTGTGATCTTGGCGGCAGTGTACCCGTCAGGTTGTACCGAGGATAGCATGGGAGATAATAACACGGTGCTTTTGTTCGTGTTGGAGTATTGTCGACTTCGCCGGAAGATAAGTTCGAGAGTTACGAACAATTGCAGGTTATGGCGAAGAAGATTAGGAAGAGGTTGATCGGGAATGCGGGTAGAGGAAACGTGTTGTTGAGATGTTTGGATTGTGCGTCGATAGAGATAGAGTCGGAATGGAAAAAGGATATGAAGTGCTTGAAATGGATGTTTGACACGAAAACGGGAGAACGGAATTTACAATCTAAGTAATAGATAAGAAACGGGAATTTTTAATTTAGTTGTAATCTCTTTGATTAATCTTTCGGCCAGAGTGTATTTTTCTTCTTTGGTTTTACACACTTTGATTCCTCGTTCTATTTTTGGGATTCGATCAACTTGTTTTTTTTAGCAATCCTTATTTTCATTTTTTCCTGTTTTTTTTAATGTCATTCCAAAACCTAAAAAGAGAACAGAAAAATCCGAAAACAGCACTCAAGGTGTAATTAGTTGATTTTCAGTATTTTTAACCCTGTTTGTGGAGAATATCGGAATCGAACCGACGACCTTTTGAATGCCATTCAAACGCTCTAGCCAACTGAGCTAATTCCCCGTTTGCGGATGCAAATATAGATAAATTATTGAAAATAGAAAATTCTTGGATACGAATTTTCCGGGTGGTGAAGTAAACTTTTGATTTACATTTGGTTTATTCCGCCTAATGTCGTGATGTAAATGGGTAATACTTGAGTTGTAATGTGGTTGTGCGTTTGTTGTATACACAGTGTAGAGATGCTTCGGGGTATATCTATGGCGGATCAATAACGGTAGAACATCGAATGAAGGAGCCTACTTTAGGGGAAAGATGACCTTTATGTTCGGGATTTTTCTTTTCGGTTAGTTGATAGGTGGTTGCGGGGTTATGTGGTATATTAGGATTCGGATAGAATCCGAAGAGAACCCGTGGAATTCCCGTATCAAACACGTATCACTTTCGAATCACTCCCGCATCAAAGGCGCTTGGGAGTGTTTTTGATGCGGGAATGTTCAGGGTGTGGTGTAGGCGTGTGTACTGATTAGGCCGGATTCTGTGCGGGACATCGGTAGCTTGAAGGTGTGTTCATGTCTTGAACGGGGGTGTTTATGAAAACACGTGGGCTCTTTATGAAAAATGGTTGGAGAAAGGGTCAGGCGGGTAGTATCTTTGTATTGGAGAAGTTCTTTGACATGTTGATTGGTATTTATATTTGGAAATGTGTTTCGTGATTTGCTTATTATTGTTACATTTGCCTTCCAAAATTGGCGTAAATGAGTACAGTAGAGAAGGAACGGGATTATTTTTCACGAATGCAGCAAGGTGATAAATGTGCGTTTGAGTATTTTTTTAAAACGTACGTGGATATGTTGTATGCTTATGCTATGGGTTTTTGCCGGGATCAGGACGTGGCGGAAGATTTGGTGCAGGAGGCTTTCGTGCGTTTTTGGACGATGCGGGAGAAGTTGTCTTACTCGGAATCGATTTACGGTTATCTTCAACGAACGGTAAGAAATATATGCATTAACCAGAAAGTGCGTGAGCGAGTGGAGGAAAAATATCGGCAGGCGGTTTTACATTCCGACGAGGATGAATTTTGTTGGGAAGACGACGATGAACTGGAAGAATTGCGGCGGCAGTTGTTGGAAGCGATTGACCGATTGCCGGAGAAATGTCGGGAAATGTTTATTCTTAGTTGCGTGGAAGGGTTGAAGTATCAGGAGGTAGCTGACCAGTTGGGTGTTTCGATCAACACGGTAAAGACCCAAGTGCGTTTCGGGTATAAAAAATTACGTTCCGATTTGAATATTCCGGGAAAAGTATTGATTGTACTTTTGACTATTCTATTGAAATAGAGGTGTTCATCGTGATGAGGTAAATATAATTTGATTTTATTCTGAAAAAAATATCTTTTTCTTTCACCCTTTTTTCTTCTCATCTTGTTAATGGGGTATAAGATGAAGAAATGAAAGAAGAGAATACTGTTCATATTGAAAATATACTACGCCGCTTCCTTACGAAAGGGGAAGCGGTAAGGTGGGATGAACTGCGAAAGGAGTTGGGAAAGGATGAATATGCCCACGTGAAAAAGGAATTGCTTCGTTTGAGAGAAACCCGACTGGAGGCGAATCACGAGCGGATATGGGAAAAGATACAGGATGATTTGAGGCAGAAGACGAGGAAGCGGAAAATACTTCGTTTCGCGAGGTATGCCGCCGTGTTGATGCTTCCGTTAGCATTGGGAATATTGTTTTTGTTGTACCGGGAGGATGGGCAGATGCCGAAACTTGTCGCGGAGAATACTATCGCGGACACTACCGGTCTGCACGGGGCTTACTTGGTGCTGGACGGGGGGACAAAGGTGGAGTTGTCAAAACCTCACGTGGACACGATCCGGCGGGAGGATGGGAGCGCTTTAGCGGTAGATACGTTGGGAACGTTGATGTACAACACGGTGAAGGCTGAGAATCCCAAGTTGTCTTATCACACGATTATCGTTCCGAGGGGAGGAGAATACACGCTGGTGTTAAATGACGGCAGTCGGGTACGATTGAATGCTGATTCCGAGTTGCGTTTTCCGATAGAATTTGCTTCGGGGGAAAGAAAGGTATTCTTGAAAGGCGAGGGATATTTTGAGGTGCAACGGGATACGACACGCCCGTTCCGGGTGGATGTGCACGGGGATGCTATGATAGAGGTATTGGGAACGGAATTTAATATCAATGCTTATCCGGAGAACGGGCAAATTTTCACGACATTGGTGGAAGGGAGCGTGAAGGTTGCGGGTATGATGTCCGATACGGCTGTTGTATTACAACCTCGTCAACAGGCGGCTTTGTCGGGGGGAAATATCCGTGTGCGAGAGGTAAATCCGGAGGATTATATCACGTGGATTAATGGACGATTCTATTTTGAAAGAATGCCGTTGGAAGAGATATTGTTGCAACTGGAACGGTGGTACGACTTGCACGTGTTCTGGGCGAGCGAGGAGTTGAAGTCTTACGAGTTCACGGGAGCGGTTTGGAGAGATAATTCTATCCGGCAGACATTGGATATGATAGAGAAAACGACGGATGTTTGCTTCACGGTTTCCGGTCGCACGGTGACGGTGACAGCTTCATTATAAGGAAAAACGGCATCTGTTAGCGCAGATACCGTCTTGTTCAAGAAACTAATCCGAAGTAGGATTCGGGATTAGTGATGTTAAACTATTAATACAAAGTTATGGAAAAAAATCAAACCATGCAACAAAAGGCTCCCTGGAGTTTCTGTTTGCGGTCTTTTCGGGTGACGAGAGCGTTTTGGGTTTTGTTGTTTTGCGGCTTGTGCATGACGGCGATGCCGGTAAACGCCCAAGATAGCAAGGTCACTCTCCACGTGAAAGATATGCCGCTGGGGGATGTCGTTAAAGAATTGAGAAAACAAACCGGTAAAGATTTCCTTTTTAGCAACCGAGAGGTCGATGCGAATCAAAAGGTGACCGTGGACGTGACGGCTAAGTCTTTGGAGGATGTACTTCCCTTGGTTTTCGGGAAAAATTATCGTTTCGAGATCGAGGAAAACGTGGTTGTCGTGCGTCCGTTCGTGCAAATGACGGCTTCCGGGCAGAAGGGCTTACTGGTTTCGGGTGTGGTTCTGGACGAGAAGCAACAGCCTTTGCCGGGCGTGACGGTAAAACTCATGGGAACTACGGTAGGTACTGCAACAGCCCAGAACGGTAAGTTTGCATTGCATTTGCCGATCACGAAGGGAACGCTGGAGTTCTCGTTCGTGGGCTTCAAAACACAGCAAATCGCATTCTCGGAAAGTACGCGGGATTCTATCCGGGTGATCTTGAAAGAGGATGTAGCCGGGTTGGATGAAGTACAGGTAATCGCTTACGGGCAACAGAAGAAACGGACGGTGATTAGTGCGATATCTTCCGTGAGGGCGGACGATATAAAGGAGTTGCCGACGCATAGTTTGGAGAGTTTGTTGCAGGGACATATGGCAGGTGTAGAAGTGAATAATATGTCCGGGGCTCCGGGAGGAGGTGGTTCAATCGTGGCGATTCGGGGGTATAATTCTCTTTTTGTCGATAAAGAGGGAGAGCGTAGTGCAGAGGGAGATGATCGGAAATACGGGACGCCACTTTACGTGGTAGACGGGGTGCCTATTCAGGCGTTTACTTCCCCGATCACGGGAACGAATACCTTGTCGAACTTAGACCCGTCGATGATCGAGTCAATCGAAGTGTTGAAAGATGCGGCTTCCGCCGCAATTTACGGGTCGCGTGCCGGTAACGGGGTAATTTTGATTACCACGAAAAAAGGACGTTCAGGACAGGCTAAGTTTTCGGTAAACGTTTCTTATTCTGCATCATGGTTGCCGGAGACGCCCACGCAGACGGGAGGAAACTTGGAACGTAAGTTTAATATTTACGGGTTACGGAATACGGTTACCCCCTATCAAGACAAGGATGGAAACTGGAAAATACCCACTTCTTACGAGGAGATTTATAATTTTAAGGGAACTTCAACCAATCAACCCGAGTATGATTGGTTCTGGGGGACAAACGGGAATTGTAATACCGCACTTTTCTTGCAGGATAGTTTGAACGAGTTTTATAACAATTCCACGGATTGGTGGAGGTACACTTATCGCACGGCGAACGTGTACAACGCGAATATTCAGGCAAGCGGGGGAACGGAAAAGGTGCGGTATATGCTGGGAGCAGGTTATTACAAGGAAGAAGGTATCATGAATGGTAGCGATTACCAGCGGGTGAACGTGTTGACGAATGTTTCGGTTCATCCCACGGAACGTCTTACTTTGGATAACCAGATTTCTCTGTCTTACACGGACCGGAGCCGGGGAGGGAACACGTCTTCTGCCAAAAAGGTGGAAGGAATTGTCGTGAATCCCATGCAAACGACGACTTTGTATCCCGGGAGTTCTTATATTAAGGAATATATGCTGGAGAGATTGAATTCCGTTTCCCAGAAAAATCACGGGTATGGTGCTCGTTACGGGATGGTGTTGAGCTATGAAATTATTCGTAATTTGAATTTGAAGATTTCGGGTAGCGTGGACTATAGCCAGGAAAATTTGAACCAGTTCCAGCCGAGTGCCTTGGATAAGTATTATCATTGGTCTGTATCGGACGGGAATATCGGTCGTAATTTGTCGATTTTGAATGAAAACTTGTTAAATTATAGTTTTACGCTTAGACAGAATCATAATTTTGGCATATTACTGGGGTTATCGTTCCAGAAAGATCAAGCTTATTCAAACGCCGGTTCCGGTCGTAATGGGCCGAATGATTTCGTGCAATACGTGCAAGGGCAATGGGGGGATAATAATGGTTTGGTGAATCTGGTTGATCCTGCACTTAAGGATAAACAGGAGCCGATGTATGGTTCCGCGTATACTTACTCTTCGGATTTCGAGGAAGAACGGATGAACAGTTATTTCGGTCGCTTCATGTACAATTACAAGGAGAAATATATGCTTGAGGCGACAATTCGCCGGGACGGTTCTTCTGTTTTCGGTGAAAAAGTGCGTTGGGCGACTTTCCCGTCGGTAGCCGTGGGGTGGGCTTTTTCGGACGAGCCTTTCTTGAAGAATTTGTATTGGTTGAGTTTCGGTAAAGTACGTGTCAGCTGGGGGAAATCGGGACAAAAATTCAGACAGCGTTATCTGGCTCACGGGTTGATGAAGGATAGTGAGAATTCTTTTAACGGGAGTTTCGGGATTGAGCCGGATGCTTCCGGGGGTGTTATTAACAGGAAGTTGACTTGGGAGGAGACAGATCAGTACGACTTGGGTTTGGATGTCAGTTTGTTCAATTACCGGGTTAAATTGACTGCCGATTATTACTACCGCAAGACTACCGGACAATTGAATCAAATGAAACTTCCTACCGATGTTTCCTTCCATAATTTCCAGTGGAGAAATGATTTAGGCGTGGAGAACCAAGGGTTTGAAGTGGAATTGACCGCCGATTTCTTCCGGGAAACGGCTGTGAAATGGAGGATGAAATTCAATATTTCCCGGAACTGGAATCGCTTTGTTAAAAGTGCCAATAACCGCGATTTACAGGGAAATGTGCTGGGAAAACCATTGTACCGGATATCCGTGTATAAAACGGACGGATTCTACAATAGCATGGACGAGGTGCCGCGTTATTTCACGGAATCGAACGGCATACCCAAGCCTTTGACGGCTGAAGGGGCTTACGCTATCTTTTTCCCGGGAACCCGGAAAATCCTTGATTTGAATGGCGACGGCAAAATTAGTAGTGATGATATGTATTACGCGGATAGCCCTCTTCCTTTGGCACATGGCGGGTTTATCAATGAAATCACGTGGAAGCAATTTGATTTGAACGTGTTGTTCACTTATTCTTTGGGACGGCACACGATCAATTCGTATAAATATTTGAATGCGGACGTGGCAATGACGGATGGAAGTCCTTTACTTGGGGACGTGCGTAACTATAATGTCTGGACGGGACCGGATGGCAAGCATCATGATTTTCCTCGCGTGCAGTTGTACTCGACTCTGAATAACCAATACGTTGGTACGTATGATGAAGCGATTGAGAACGTGCATTTCATTCGATTGAAACAACTCACCTTGGGATATAACTTGCACGAGCGGATAGCCAAGAAGGTCGGTCTTTCGGGTGTGCGGTTGTTCCTGACGATGGAGAATTTGTTTTTGTTGACGAATTATTCCGGTTTGGATCCGGAAACCGTGGATATTACTTCGGGTGTGGATGCTTTACAAGCTTACCCGTTGCCGAGAAAGTTTACCGTTGGGTTAACCATTAATTTTTAAAGAGTATGGATATGAAAAAGATATTTGTCATGATATTGCTCTTGCCGTTGTTCTCATGTAATGATTGGTTGAACGTGGAGTCGGAGAAGTCGGTTACTTATCTGAACTATTTCAAGAGTGAACAAGATCTGGAAAGTACGTTGATAGCGATGTTCGGTTATGAAAAGAGAGTATGTGGGGATGTCATTTCTCGGACATTCGACTACACGGGTTTAAGGTGTGATGATCTGGCAGAACGGAACGGATACCGGGAATTGGATAAAAATAGCTTTTTTAATATGCAAAGGCAAGAGAATTGGGCCCTGCAATATAACGCTATTTATCTAACCAATATGCTTGAAGAAAATCGTTTCCGTTTTGAAAATATTTCCGAAGAAAGAGCGGATTACTGGATTGCCCAGGCTAATTTTATAAAAGCCTATATGTATTTCGATTTGGCGCGTAACTGGGGGGATGTTCCCTTGGCTCCCGGAACGGAATCGATCAGCGAGGTGCCAAAAAGTTCCGTGGATACGATTTTGAGGGAAGCGATACGGTGCGCGGAAATAGCCTTGATTCTTCCCACGCATGACAAGCTGACGGATGCTAACGGAAATAGTGTTTCCTCGAAACAGTATGCCAGTTTAGGTACGGTACACACGTTGCTAGCCAATATCTATGCCTGGATGGGTGGACTTTACGGCAAGGAGGAATACTGGAAAAAAGCGGAAGAGCATGCTTCGCTTGTTATCGATAATAAGGTCGGTTCTTACGCTCTGGAAGAAACGATTGGGGAGATGCGAGATAAAGCATTGGGTGTCGGTCGTAATAGCGATGAAACGATTTTTAGTATCGCGATAAATTCGCGAGACGAAGATCGCTATTGGAATAATTTTTTCGAGTGTCGTTATTCGGGGCTACTTTTATTGGCTTGGCCTTACACGGGTGTTACCGTGGAAGATTTCGATTATGCTTACGTGCCGAAGATAACGGTTGAAACCGTCGAGAATATTTATTCGGATCCTGCCGATACGCGAAAGGCGGTGTACTGGAAAGATTTGGGAGAAGTGACTTTCCCGAGTATAGACTGGGTTTATGACCCGGAGTTAGATGATTACGTGGAAGAAGAAGTGGAAATTATTTCTCAATACGCCTTTTTAAACAAGTGGGATAAGGTGATTAATTCTACTAATCCTACTATTATTGAGGGAGGAGAGTCTTCTTTGTTGGCGATGGACGGCGATCGGGTGGTATGGCGGTTGGCGGATTTGATTTTGCTAAGGGCGGAATGCCGGACACGTTTGAAAATGGCTACTGCCGTGGAGGATTTAGACCGGGTTCGGGAACGTGCGGGATTGGAAAAATACTCGGGAAGTACGGACTCGGAAATCCTGCGAAAGGAGATTTTCTACGAACGGGAGCGGGAGCTTTTCGGGGAAGGACAACGTTATTTTGACATCGTGAGAAATGGTTACTACCGGGAGGAATACCCGTATGCGGATATGTACGGGGAAAGTTATTTCCTGTCATACAAGTACGCGGCATTGACGGATGAAGACGTGAAAAACGGGGCGTTATATTTAC
Source organism: Butyricimonas hominis (assembly GCF_014287455.1). Classification (NCBI taxonomy): domain Bacteria; kingdom Pseudomonadati; phylum Bacteroidota; class Bacteroidia; order Bacteroidales; family Odoribacteraceae; genus Butyricimonas; species Butyricimonas hominis. The sequence goes on along the minus strand of NZ_JACOOH010000001.1, from coordinate 126,082 downwards.
CGGTAGCGAGAAAATCTATGGAAGAGAACACATCAGTGAAACAAAATACATATTGGTTATGGCATCAAAATTAAGATATTCATTTATGGGCTTTGTTGCCCTGATGGTCGTGTTAGGAAGTTCCTGCACGAAGTACAATTATATCGATGGCGGCTTGGCGAACGGGAAGCATGATTGTTCTATGTGGGAGTATTTTCACACGGATGGTTATGATTGGGACTCCACGATTATTATGATCGAGCACGCCGGGTTAAAATCTCTTTTCGACGGTACGGGAGAGTACAAAGAGATTACTTTTTTCGGTTTGACAAATCACAGTATCCGCGGGTATATGTTGGATATTAACAAGAATCTGGAGGAAAATGATCCGAATTTCTTGCATCGGGTGACGGATATTTCTGCTGCTAAATGCAAAGATGTATTGGAAAAGTTGGTTGTCCCGAAACGAGTGATGTTGAAAGATATTCCCAGGGGTAACCGGGTGAGAATTTCAAACGATTACGACGAGAGGGAAGGAACTACTTTACAGAGTATCCGGGGTGAACTTTTTCTTTGGACAGTGAGAAGTACATGGGAAAATGTACAGGATGTCGGAGCCGTTAGTTTGTTTGTTGCCAGCCATAACGTGATAGGTGGTAAAAATGAAGTAGTCGCTTCAACGGATATACAGACCACGAACGGGATTGTGCAAGCTTTGAATTACGATTTCGACTTCAAAAACTTTTAAACAGGTGTGTTATGAAAAGAATTATGTATGTATTGATGTTAGGTTTTGTCTTCGGCCTTTCTGCTTGTGAAAAGGTGGAGGTGGGATATCTGGAGACTAATAATGCCGTTTATTCGATAGACACGCTATTCCTTTACAATGTGGAGGAGCGGCTGGTGGAGTATAAGGAATATGAGGCAAAATTTAATGAACAGGCAGGTCCTATAAATCAGCGGCTTGAAGCGATAGAAGAGGAGATAGAAGAGAAACGATATGAAATATATGATATTGATGATATATTGTATGATCTTAATTACGAGATAGAGGCGGGAACTGCAACTGATGAGATGCGGGCTGAATATGACAGGCTAATGGAGGAACGTGAAGGTATCAATGCTGAAATTAGAAAACTAGAGAATGAAAGATGGGACAAGCGGGACGAACTTAAGCGAATAGCAAAGGAACTGGGTTTCGATTCTGCCGCACAGATTACGGATGGGGTGGCAAAGTTGGAGAATACATTGAAGTATAATATACCGTGGAATACCTCTCCGTTAGGGGGAATATTGGGAACCCAACCCATGACTTATTCTATTGGCGAGATAAAGAACGAAAAACCGGAAAACGCGGAGTTGTTCCGTAAATCCCTGTCGATCATGGGAGGAGGAATCATGTTTGTCGCGTTTGATGTAGAGGCTCCCGCGGGAACTTATACCGTGTCGGTTGTCGTTGAAAACGAGGGACAACGTGCGGTTTTGGAGGATGCGTTTACGTTTATTCTGGAGGAATAGTATGATAAATCTTGAATTTGATTCTTTAGTAAATTAAATCAGAGTTTATGATGAAATTATTTTATATGTTAGTGTTCCTGATCGGGATGCTGGGAAATTTGTCCGCCCAGATGGTGGTGTTCAAGGGCTCTTTTGACGAGGCTTTGAAGAAGGCGAAGGAGGAGAAAAAGGATTTGTTCGTTGATTTTTACGCGGACTGGTGCGGACCTTGCAAGGCGATGGCTACACGGATATTCACGTTGCCGGAGGTGGGAGAGTATTTTAACGCTCATTTTGTTTGCGTGCAGGTGAACGTGGAGGCAAAGGAGAATAGCGCGGTGGCGAAAAAATATGACGTGAAGGTTTTACCCACGATGGTATTTATCAGCGGGGAAGGCAAAGAGTTGAGACGGGTACAGGGAGCCATGGAGGCGGCAGCTCTTCTGAAAGAAGCGAAGATCGCGAGAGGGGAAGAGTTGAGTTTCACGCAATTGTATGAAAAGTTCAAGAAGAAAAAGAACGATTTGGATTTACATCAACAACTGTTATTGGATGCTCCCCTTTTCTTGCCGACACAGGAGGAATATGACCGGCAGAAGTGGACGACCCGGATCGAGAGCCTTTTCACAACTTATTTGAAAAATAAGAAGTTGGAGGACATGATTAACGAGAAGGACTTTCAGATATTGATGTTATATCATCCGCAGACTTCTAAAGAGGATCCGGTGTTCGATTTCGTTGCCGCCAATTATGATAAATTCGCTCAGGAGGTGAAAAAAGAAGAGGTTGCGGGGTACTTGATCGCCTTGAATAACGGGTATATTGTTCAGTTATGTAAGAAAGGCGATTTGGCTTACAAGGCTCGTTTGGATCGGGTGAACAAGGATTTGAAACCGGTGTATTCCGAGATCTCGTTCGGTTCGTTGAGCGTGTTGGATGCTATCACGCTGCTGGCGGACGCTACTTATTATTTGTACCGGCATGACGAGGCAAAGTTTTTCGAAAACATGGATAAATATTTTGCCGGAAAAGGTGATCAAGTGGAGTCGGGAGATTACGGGCAGGCGTTAGAGGATTTATCGATGGCTTATAACGGGCAGTTGACAAAGAATGCTTACCTGAAGTCCATTGATTGGATCACGAAGGCTTTGGAAAAGAAAGATATGGATGCGGAAATGCATACTCGCTTTTTGGTGATACTGGCTCAATGTTTCCAGAACACGGACAACGTGGAGAAAGCCAAGCAATGTTTGAACCAAGCTTTCGTGGTAAGTGCCGGAATTGCTGACCAGATGCAGATGCAATATATGCAACGGATGATAAAACAATATATGGAAGGTTTATAGAAAGTAGTGTGCTTTATCTGAATACTTGACCGTATCCCGGGTGTAAGATACGGTTTTGAATAATGGTGAGTGCAGGATGTGGTCGATACGGAACGAGGGGAATTCCCCGATGAAGTGTTCCCGAGACCACGTCCTTTTTCGTTGAAGCTATCGGTTTTCCCGTTTATTTGACAAATTCCCAAAAGTTGTCTGGTGTTATCACTTTGAAAATGGAGTTTGGATAAGTTTCTGCAAAGATTTTCGGTATGGAAGTTTTACTTTTAGTGTTCCATTTAAATTCGAAGGTTGTTAGTATTCCGTCTTGGTCTTCTACTAGATCAATTTCTTTTTGGTTATGGGTACGCCAAAAATATGGAATGGCAAAGTTTTTGGAATAAGAATTACGTTTTACTCTTTCGCATATCATTAGATTTTCCCAAAGCGCACCCACGTCATTCCGTAGTTCCAATGGTGCAAAATTAGAAATGACAGCATTCCTGATTCCATTATCGTAAAAATATACTTTCTTCCCTTTTTTTATTTCGTTTCTAAGGTTACGATTGAATGAATCCAGTCTAAAGACAACAAAGCATTTTTCAAGGAGATTGATGTAGTTTTCCACGGTTTCCCTGTCCACTCCTAATAAATTACTTAATTCGTTATATGATACTTCACTACCTAGTTGCAATGCTAAAGCCCTGACTAATTTTTGCAAGATGTCAGGCTTCTTCATTCCCTTGTAAGTGAAAAGGTCTTTGTAGAGATAATTGTTGGCAAGAGTTACTAGAGTTCGTTTGGCATCGGTCGGTTCGTTAATAACTTCAGGATAAAGACCGTAAATCATTCTTTGTTCCAATAAACGTTGTTCTTCTCTTTCGGATGTATGAGCTGCAAGTTCGGATAACGAGAATGGGAATAGTTGATATTCTATGATACGTCCTGTCGCCGGTTCATTTATTTCATTTGCCATATCAAGAGAAGAAGAACCTGTAACAATCACTTGTCCGGCTAGTTTTAAATCACCGATCATTTTAATTGTCAGACCTATATTCTTTACTCTTTGGGCTTCATCAATAAAAATGATCTCGTAAGATGATAACAATAACTTGAGTTCTGTCGATGTTTTTTCCTCTAACAACAACTTGTCATCAAGGTTGTCACAATTTAAGAATAAGCATTTCTTTTCTTTGGAAGATAGCCCTTCCAGTAATGTTGTTTTTCCGACTTGTCTTGCACCTAGAAGTACAATAACTTTTTTTCTTTTAAAATCGGCGAGTATTGAATTGTAGATTTCCCTGTTTATCATATAAACTTTCTTTTGGACAAATATATGAAATTCTGTGGTTGTAACCGCAAAATTCATATAAATTCTGCGGTTATAACCACAGAATTTAGTTAAAATATGATATAACGAAAGTTTTATTACATGATAATTTCTTTCTTTTATCTATGCGAAGGGGCATATTTTAGTTTCGTTTTCACGGGGTAATGGTCTGAATACCTGACAGTATCCCGGGTATAGGATACTGTTTTGAATGATGGTGTGTGCAGGATGTGGTCAATACGGAACGAGGGGAATTCCCCGATATAAGTGTTCCCGAGGCCACGTCCTTTTTCGTTGAAGCTATCGGTCATTCCAGTGGATAAAGTATGGTAGGCATAGGAGAGGGGCGTGTCGTTGAAGTCGCCGCATATAATCACGGGGTAGGGGGATTGTTGCATGTGGGCTTTGATTTCAACGGCTTGGTTGGCTCGATTGCGGTTCGCGTGAACGAGGCGTGAGGATATCTTTTTGACGCCTTGCGTGGCGTTTTCCGTGTTACCGCTGGTCAGGTTTTTATAGATTTGTTCTTCTTTGTTGCCAAGGCGATAGGATTCCAAATGAATGGCGTATACCCGGACGGTGTCACCCTTCACGTCGATGTCCGCGTAAATACAAGCGGCGGCATTGCCGGGAGGGAATTTGATTACTCCTTTATGGATGATAGGATAACGGGAGATCAAGGCAACATCCTTGTTGCGATAGCGGTATTTGTATTCCGGAAATTTCTGGAAGGAAGCGTCCCGGTTGGGAAATTCCTGTATACACACGATGTCTGCATCGCTGTTGTTGATGTAATCCATGATTTTTTTTGGTGCGTCTTTTTCCTGCATCCAGTTATTCGCGTTCATTTGCCGGATGTTGTAAGTCAAGATGGAAAGATCGTGGGGTGCGTCCGGTGCTACTTTGGGGTTTAAGGCATAGTAAGTTGTGATAAACGGGTACCCGGAAGCAATGACTAAAAAAGAAAGAATGGCAATCTTCTTCCACCGGAAGAGCCAATAAAGAAATAATATGATATTTGCTATTAACAGGTAATGGTAAGCGAGTCCCAGTAGTGACGAGGGATAAAACGTGTTCGGGTTTACATACGGGGAAGTATAGCTTCCCAGCAAGCCGATCATTGCCGCAATCGTGATGATCCTCATAACCGTGTTAAATAGACGAACCAAATTAATTTATGATTTTAAATTCTATTAATTCCTTGATTTATGATTTAAGATTGAGTATCCCTTCTGCCAATCACCGCTTTTTTTATCGTAAATCGTAATTCATAAATCGTAAATTGACTCGTTTTCAATTTTTTGATTTGAACAAAATCTCTTTTTCTTCTTTTGTCAGGCTTTCGTAGCCGTGTTTGGAGATTTTATCCAGAATGTCGTTGATGCGGTTGTCCTTTTGTTTCTTGTACTCGTTGTATTCTATGTCGTTCATATCGGATACTTTCTTTTTGTATTTGACATGCATTTTCTTTTTCGGTTTACTGAAAAGTTTACCCAGTTTGTCGAGGAGTGACATAAGACCGCCCGTGAGGTCAAAGTTGCGACGCATGGACAGCGTGAACAAATAGCCGAATACGGCACCTCCCAAATGGGCGATATGTCCCCCCGCGTTTCCCGACGGGATACTGATAAGGTCAATTACTGCCGTGAAAATGGCCAGATGGATTAACTTCACGGGACCGATCAGGAAGACGTATATCTTGTGATTCGGGAGATAGGTACAGACTGCAAACACGATAGCCATGACGGAGGCTGAAGCCCCGATAGCCCACGAGTAGAACCGTTCGACCTCGAATGCCGGAAATATGGCATAAGCGGCGATATACACGATTGCCCCGCTGATACCTCCCAAAAGATATACTCCCGTGAGTTTCGAGCCGGAGAAATAATTCAGGAAAATAGACCCGAACCAGTATAACCATAGCATGTTGAACAGTAGATGGATAAATCCGAACTGGGTGAACATGTAGGTGATGATGGTCCACGGGGTATGGAGAAGATTTTCCGGTAGGGCGGGAACTCCCATGTAAGGCAACAGCATGGCGTCGACATTTTTTCCTCCTGTCAAGGTGATCACGACGGCAATCAACTTGATGATGATAAAGACTCCTATATTGATATAGATAAGTCTGGTCAGTGCAGAACCCTGTCTGAACGAGCTTTTTATCCCGCCCCAAATTCCTTCTGAAAAGTTCGATCCATACGAGTTGTTATACATATCCGTTTATTTCTAATAAAATCGTTTACTATGTTTCCGCCAATAGAGGATCAGGAAGAATCCGAATAACATACCACCGAGGTGTGCGAAATGTGCCACGTTGTCCCCTACTGAATTTTGAAGCCCAAAGAATAATTCGGCTGCACCGTAAAGGAGCACGAAATATTTTGCCTTGATCGGAATCGGGATGAACATCAGGAAGAGTTCCGTGTTCGGGAATAACATTCCGAACGCTAACAATATACCGAATACGGCACCGGATGCCCCGATCGTAGGAGTATTCTGGTATGCCTGTATGATATTTTTGAATATTTCTTCACCCATTTGCGCGAACTGGGTGTTCGAGGGATATTGGTTCCACTGATCCACGATCTGCATCGCGTATGACACGAATTTCGGGTTGCTCACGTGCGCCCGGACGAACTCGGCCAACAGTCCCGGTTCGGGAGTGCTTTGAAAGGCATAGAATTGTTCCTGCATGTTATGAACCCCGTACCAGCTTACCAGTGAATGGAGTGCTGCGGCACCCAAACCGGTAACGAAATAGTAGATCACGAATCGTTTGGTACCCCACACGGATTCAAGAATACGACCGAACATGAATACGGCAAACATGTTGAAGAAAAGGTGCGCGAGCCCCTGTTGCGTGAACATGTGCGTGATATACTGGTATATTTTGAAATCCGGGGATTGCGGCAGGTGCATGCCGAGTATGTTCACCAAATCTAAATTCAGTTTCTGTCCTACCGTGTTGATCAATAGGAATATGATGACGTTTATAATGATGATAACCTTTACTGCGGGAGTCATGCCTGCGAATGGTCTATAGTTGTTCATTGTTCAGCTGGTTTGTTGTTTTCTTTATTCTCCGGTTTATTATTGTTTTTGTTTTCCGGTCTGTTATTTTGATTATTTCCTTGTCTTCGGGGATTCCGATTGTTACCTTGACGGTTGTTCGGACGATTATTGCCTTGGCGATTGTCTTGCCTGTTGCCGGGTCTGTTCTCGTTCTTGGTCAAAGTCTTCTTTTCGGTCTTTTCCCCGGAGGCATTTACGTCTTTTTCTCTCGGTTTGTTTTCCTCGTTGTTATTTTCTTTTTGAGGATTTCTCCGGTTCCTGTTTCTATTACGGCGTCTGCCACTTTGTTCCTTCTTCTCGTCGAAGCGATTCAAACTCTCTTCGCCGACACCGTCGGTATATTTGATATTTACCGCTTCGTTCTTGTCGATTTCGAGTGCTTTCGCCGGAATGATCCCTTTCTTGTTCAAGGCGATGATCTCTTTTACTCGTGCCACGGGTAATTTAATCAGCACGCCGCGTCCTTCTTTGTCAAACGAATAGGACATATTCCGTCCGAAAATATCTGTTTTCTGGTGATAGAGCATACCTTCGCCCGTGTTCAACCATACATTGGACGAGGGGAAGTCCTTTTGTTCGTCAATGTAGGCATCCACCTCGTAATTAAGACAGCATTTTAATTTACCGCATTGTCCCGCGAGTTTTTGGGGATTCAATGAAATATCCTGATATCTCGCCGCGGATGTGGATACGGAAATGAAATTCGTGATAAAGGTCGAACAGCATAGTTTACGCCCGCATGAACCGATACCACCGATACGTCCGGCTTCCTGACGTGCACCGATCTGTTTCATCTCGATGCGGATATGGAATGTTTCCGCCAGAATCTTAATTAACTTCCGGAAATCCACCCGGTCGTTGGCAATGTAGTAGAATATCGCTTTGGTCTTGTCTCCTTGGTACTCCACGTCCCCGATCTTCATGTCAAGATTGAGGTCTGCGGCGATGATTCGCGACCGGATCATGGTATCGTGTTCCAACGCGATGGCTTGTTGCCATTTCTCGATGTCGTGCGGTTTGGCTTTCCGGTATACCTTTTTCAAGGGATTGCGCTCCAAGTCAACCCTTTTCAACTGCATTTGCTCTTTCACGAGTTCACCCGTGAGCGATACGATTCCGATATCGTGCCCGAGAGCCGCTTCAACCGCCACGATGTCCCCGATATTCAGTTTCAAGTTGCTGTTGTTCAGGAAGAAGCCCTTGCGCGTGTTTTTGAATCTTACCTCCACGATATCGGATGGGGTACAACCTTCCGGAATGTCCTGCATCCAGTTGTAGACGGTAAGTTTCCCTGCCAACAGGCGATGGTCAATTACCGGAACAACCGTGGGGTGCTGCTTTATATCTTTATTTTCAATGTTTTCTTGTTTATCTTCAGTTATTTCGCTCATAGTGTATTAATTGAAAATTGAAAATTGAAAATTGAAAATGAGTGGACTTCTGTCTTTCGAGTAAATATTTTCGTTTTTCCAATGCTTCAATTTTTAGTTTTTATCTTTTATTTTATAGTTCTCCCGTCACGGTCTGATGTTTTGCATCACTTTGATACAAAGATCCGTGAGGATAATTTTCCCGTTCCCGTTTCGAATGATGTCGCTGTATGCTTTCTCGAATTCTTCGAAAAGAGGAATGATATTTCCTTCATGCACGTAAGGAGAGAATTTCGTGGAAAAAGTCTTCTCTCTTTCTGTCATGTATACAATTTTTTCTATCCCAAAGTTCCGGACAAAATTCTCCCGTAACATCCGGGTGCAATGGATTAGAAAACTTTTTTGTTTCTCTCTCCCGAGAGAGGCCAATTCGTTGACAAATTCGTTGACAGGAAGCATCTTGCGTTCCCAGCACAAGCGCATCATCTGTACGAATTTCTCTTGGTTATATATCGTTTCGTCAGTTTCGTTCAACATCCGGAGTGCTTTCAGCCAGCTCCCGGAGGCCACGTGTGCCACCTCCTCGGCGGATTCCCGAACCAGGCGTTTTTGCAGTACCAGTTGTTCTGCGATATCTTTCTGTGTTAATGGCGGAATATTGATTCGCTGCGTGCGGGAAAGGATCGTGTTGATAATCTCTTCCGCATGTTCCGCTATTAATAGGAAAAGCGTGTTCGGGTAAGGCTCTTCCAGTATCTTGAGTAGTTTGTTGGAACATTCCGCTTTCATTTTTTCGGGCAACCAGATGATCATCACCTTGTATTCCGATTCAAATGATTTCAAGTTTAGTTTGCGGAGAATGTTGCCGCTTTCCTCCGTGTATATCATGGCTTGGGCGTTCTCGTCCGCTCCCATGGCACTTAACCATTTTTCAAGGTCTATATAGGGACTTTCGAGCAAGAGTTTTCGCCATTCGTTGATATACTCGTCGCTGATAGGTGTTTTTATCCTCGTGGATTTTACAACAGGATACACAAAATGCAGATCTGGGTGAATCAACTTCTGCATTTTTTTGCATTCGGGACAGACACCGCAGGCATCTTCGTGTTTATCTCCCGTGCAAAACAGGTATTGTGTGAAAGCCAAGGCCAAAGCCAGTGAACCCGCTCCCGTTTCCCCGGCAAAAAGTTGAGCGTGACTGATTCTTCCCGATTGCAGGGAAGATATCAGTCGTTGCTTTATCTCTTCATGTCCTATGACGTCTTTAAAAAACACCTTATCAATTTTAGATTTAAAGATTTATGATTTTAGATTTCTCGTCCGCAAGCCAACGCTTTTGTAATCGTAAATCGTAATTCATAAATCGTAAATTAATTTGTTTTCAATTGAATGCCTAGTTCATCGAATTGTTCTTTCGCGATCTCGGAGGGAGCGTCGAGCATGACGTCACGACCGGAGTTGTTCTTCGGGAAAGCGATGACGTCGCGGATTGAATCAAGTCCGGCGAACATGGAAGCAAGACGGTCAAATCCGAAAGCGATACCGCCGTGAGGAGGAGCCCCGTATTTGAACGCACCCATGAGGAAACCGAATTGTTCTTGCGCTGTCTCGTGCGAGATTCCCAAGCAATCAAACATTTTGGATTGTAGTGCAGAGTCGTGGATACGGATAGAACCACCACCGACTTCCACTCCGTTGATTACCATATCGTAAGCGTTTGCCCTAACCTTACCCGGGTCGGTTGTCATCAAAGAAATGTCTTCCGGCTTGGGGGAGGTGAACGGGTGATGCATTGCGTAGAAACGCTGGGTTTCTTCATCCCATTCCAACAACGGGAAGTCTACCACCCACAGAGGTTTGAATACATCCTTATCTCTTAAACCGAGGCGGGAACCCATTTCTAAGCGTAAATCGCAAAGTTGAGCTAACGTCTTGAATTTCGGTCCGACGAGAATCAACAGCAAGTCGCCCGGTTCTGCTTTGCAGGCATCCGCCCAAATCTTCAGATCTTCCGGGGTATAGAATTTGTCGATGGATGATTTGAATGTGCCGTCTTCGTTGTAACGCACGTAAACCAATCCTTTTGCTCCTGTTTGCGGGCGTTTCACGAATTCCGTTAATTCGTCCACTTGTTTGCGGGTGTATCCGGCACATTTCGGTGCGCAGATCGCCCCGATGTATTCCGCCTCGTTGAACACGGCAAAGTCTTTTCCCTTTGCCACGTTTGTCAAATCGACGAATTTCATGTCAAAACGGATATCGGGTTTGTCACAGCCGTATTGCTCCATGGCGTCAATCCACGTCATTCTCGGTAGCGTGGGAATATCCACGTTCCGGATTTCTTTGAACAAATGCTTGATCAATCCCTCGAATGTATCCAGAATATCCTCTTGTTCCACGAACGACATCTCACAGTCAATTTGCGTGAATTCGGGTTGACGGTCTGCGCGGAGGTCTTCGTCCCGGAAACATTTCACGATCTGGAAATAACGGTCGAAACCGGAAACCATCAGCAGTTGTTTTAGCGTCTGCGGACTTTGCGGCAAAGCGTAGAATTGACCTTGGTTCATACGGGAAGGTACCACGAAATCACGTGCGCCTTCCGGTGTGCTTTTTACAAGCACGGGAGTTTCTACCTCGATAAAATTCTGGTTGCTCAGGTAATTTCTTACCAGTTGCGCCATCCGGTGGCGTAACTCGATGTTCTTGCGTACAATGGGACGGCGTAAGTCCAAGTAACGATATTTCATACGGAGTTCATCACCGCCGTCGGTTTGGTCTTCTATCGTGAAAGGAGGAGTTTCCGACTCGCTCAGCACGGTAAGCTCGTTCACGGATATCTCGATATCTCCCGTCGGAATTTTATTGTTTTTGCTGGCTCGCTCGATCACGGTTCCTCTTACCTGAATCACGTATTCCCGTCCGAGTTTAGCCACGTTATTTTTAATTTCTTCGGGAGCGGACTCTTCAACCACCAATTGGGTAATGCCATAACGATCACGTAGATCCACGAAAGTCATGGCTCCCAGTTTTCTTACCTTTTGTACCCATCCGCTAAGACAAACGCTCTCTCCCGCGTTTTCTATCCTTAATTGCCCACAAGTATGTGTTCTATACATAATTATCAAATTTAGATTCTGGCATAAATATCCTGCGAAAATAGTAAGAATTTGTCAGTTTAAAGACATAAACTGCCGAAAATTGAACGCGGGTATATTTTTGTTGAATAATTTTGGTTTGAATACTCGTGTAAGAGTAGACAATTCCTTATCTTTGGGAGCTGAAATGATGTGATTAAATAATTAACAGTGAATTACATTGATGTGATAATATTGCTCCCGTTAGTATACGGGGCTTATAAAGGGTTTAGTCGAGGATTGATAGTTGAGATGTCAACGTTGTTCGCGTTGGTCTTGGGGGTTTTTATCTCTTTGAGATACGCCGTGAACATGGAGGATTTTTTGAAAGACTTTATAGCGATGCCGGAGTCGTATGCCTATTATATCGCTTTTGCGGTTACCTTCTTGCTGGTTATTATTGTGATTCATTTGTTGGGGAAATTGCTCACGAAGTTGATTGATATGGTTTCGCTTGGGTTGTTTAATAAACTGTTCGGGATCGTGATGGGCGTGTTGAAATCGGCAATCGTGGTATGCGTGATTCTTTTTATCGTGAATGCGATGGACAATCGTTATGAATTTATCTCAGTAAAAACAAAAAGTGATAGTCTATTGTATCAACCTTTTGTTAACTTCGCGAATGGCGTTTACGAGAGCGCTTTTAAATAATTTGGAACGAATACGAACATATAAATTTAAGAATCGATGAATTTTGTAGAAGAACTAAGATGGAGAGGGATGGTTCATAGTATTATCCCGGGTACTGAAGAGCAACTTGCAAAAGAGTTAACGACTGCTTACGTGGGGATCGATCCGACGGCTGATTCATTACATATCGGGCATCTGGTTTCGGTGATGATGATGAAGCATTTGCAAATGGCAGGTCACAAACCCATCTTTGTTATCGGGGGAGCCACTGGAATGATCGGTGATCCTAGCGGCAAATCCTTGGAACGTAATTTGCTTGATGAAGAAACGATCCAAAAGAATATGGCGGGGATCAAGGCTCAATTATCCAAGTTTATTGATTTCAACTCGGATGCATCCAACGCTGCGATTATGGTGAATAATTACGATTGGATGAAGAATTTCTCTTTCCTTGATTTTATCCGGGAGGTGGGAAAACATATTACCGTAAACTATATGATGTCAAAAGAGTCCGTGAAAAAACGGTTGAGTGCTGATTCTACACAAGGATTGTCTTTTACTGAATTTACCTATCAATTGGTGCAGGGATATGATTTCCTTTATTTACGTCGGAATTATAATTGTTTGTTACAAGTAGGAGGTTCCGACCAATGGGGAAATATCACAACCGGGGGTGAGTTGATCCGCCGCAAGGACGGGGGTGAGGCTTACGGATTCACGTGGCCGTTGATGACCAAAAGTGACGGAAAGAAGTTTGGTAAGACGGAATCGGGTAACATCTGGTTAGATCCGAAACGGACTTCTCCTTACAAGTTCTACCAGTTCTGGTTGAACAGTACGGATGAGGATGCCGCTAAATATATTAAAATATTCACGATATTGCCTCCGGCTGAAATTGATGCGCTGATTGCCGAACATCAAGAGGCTCCGCATTTGAGAAAATTGCAGAAGGTATTGGCGAAAGAGGTGACTTGTTTGATTCACGATGAAGAAGCCTACGAGTCTGCATTGGAAGCTTCACAAATCCTTTTCGGTAATGCTACTTCAGATGCTTTGAAGAGATTGGATGAAGATACTTTATTGTCCGTGTTCGAGGGGGTGCCTCAATTTGATGTCGAGAGAGCCGATTTGGAGGCAGGTATCCATATTGTGGACTTGATGGCGGAAAAGACTTCCATGATGTCTTCCAAGGGAGAGGCTAGGCGCGCTCTAAAAGGAAATGCTATTAGTATTAATAAAGAGAAAGTGCAGGATCAGGAATTGATTGTTACTCCCGAGTACTTGATAGATGATAAGTTCATCCTCTTGCAGAGCGGGAAAAAGAATTATTTCTTGATTACGGTGAAATAGAAAGGTTTATAAAGTTTATAAGGTTCTATTACTTTATGAACTTTACGAACTTTATAAACTTTATAAACAAAGAGAGGCTGCGGCCTCTCTTTTATTGTAGTTTAAAATTAATGGGTACCGTGTAGGAAACTCTTACGGCTTTGCCTCTTTGTTTCCCCGGGATCCATTTCGGCATGGTTTGAATAACCCGCACAGCTTCTTTATCAAGTGATGGGTCGACAGCTCTGATGACTCTTACATCCGTGATGCTACCGTCCTTTTCGATAACGAATTGCACGACTACTCTACCTTGAATATTGTTCTCCTGCGCTATAATCGGGTATTTGACATGTTTCGACAGCCAAGCCTGTACATCTCCGCCGGGGAATCTGGGCATATCCTCTACGACCACGAATATATCCGATTCTCCCGTGTATTCACCATCTCCATAGCTATCATAGTCTCCCATACTACTTCCGGAATAATTGTTACCGTATGAGTTTTGATTCCCGACATTAGATTCGGCATCTTCGATTTCGAGCATGTCATCGATATCCAATTCTTCGTCAACAATCTGCATAAGGTCAGTCAACCTAGGAGCGGGAGGAGGGGGAGGGGGTGGTCTCATCAGTGATTGTTGGGTGATGGGAATAATCTCCTCTTCCAGCGGCTCTTCCGCGACCGTTATGAAGCCTTCTTCAACCTTCACGTTAGTTCTCCATTCGAAAGCAAAGAGTAGAGAGGCTAATGCTAGGATTAGACCTATCTCGAAGAAGATACCCTTTTTGTTTTCGAGACTCGCTTTAGATGATTTCTTTACTTCCATAACTTAATTGTCTTAGTTAAGCTTTTACCTCTAATATACAAAAAGTTAGCCGAAAAGCCAAATATATTGGTTTACTTTTCCGTAAAAGAAGTGAATTAGTCAAAAAACTCTGGAATTGTTATGGTTTGTAAAACTGTAAAGTCCATAAGATAGCCGATTGGTGCTGATCTTATGGACTTTATAAATTATAAGGATTTTACGGTTAAAACAGTTGCCCGAACTATTCTTCTTCGTATTCTTGATACAGGAAATCGTTGAAAGGGAAACGTGCGGAATGGATATCTTTCACGATATCGTATAGTTTTTCCTTTAGTTCATCAATGTTCTCTTTTCCCTTTGCCGAGATATAGACCGTTTCCTCACCCTGCTTGGACATCCACATTTGTTTCAGGTCATCCAGACTGTAATTTTTGCGCTCAATGGGTGTCAGGTCGTCTTCGTCCTTTTTCGTGTAGGTAAAGGCGTCTATTTTATTGAACACGGTGATCGTTGGTTTCGGGGTGTCGATGAGTTCACTTAAAGTTTCATTCACAATCCTTACCTGATCTTCGAATTGAGGGTGTGATATGTCTACTACATGGAGAATTACATCGGCTTCTCTCACCTCGTCCAGAGTCGATTTAAAGGACTCTACCAGATGATGAGGAAGTTTACGAATAAACCCTACTGTGTCGGCTAAAAGAAACGGTACGTTCTTTATAGCGATTTTCCGGACGGTTGTATCGAGCGTGGCGAAGAGTTTGTTCTCCGCGAACACTTCCGATTTGCTTAAAAGGTTCATCAAGGTGGATTTGCCGACATTGGTATATCCCACGAGAGCCACACGTACCAGTTTACCCCGGTTCTTGCGCTGCGTGACCATTTGTTTGTCGATCTTTTCCAGTTGTTCTTTCAAGCGGGTAATTTTATCCCGGATGATGCGTCGGTCGGTCTCTATTTCCGTTTCCCCGGGACCGCGTAGACCGATACCTCCTTTTTGTCTTTCCAAGTGAGTCCACATACCTGTCAGTCGCGGGAGTAAATACTGGTACTGGGCAAGTTCCACTTGGGCTCTTGCTTCCGCGGTACGGGCTCTTTTAGCGAAAATGTCAAGGATAAGGTTCGTGCGGTCGAGGACTTTCCTGCCTTTTAATTCCCGTTCGATATTCCGGAGTTGTGTCGGGCTGAGTTCATCGTCGAAAATAATCAAGTCAATGTCGTTTTCTTCAACATAGTTTTTGATTTCTTCCAGCTTACCCTTCCCTACGAAAGTTGCCGTTACCGGTTTATCCAAATTTTGTGTGAATATTTTCACGGTTTCCGCTCCTGCTGTCTCTGCCAGAAAAGCGAGTTCGTCCAAGTATTCGCACATGGTATCGTAGCTGATATTTTCTGATTGTAGCGCTACGCCTACAAGAATTGCTTTTTCTGCTTCTTTTTTCGTGTAAAAATAATTGCTCATATATAAGGAAAAGAAAGGGCTGACGATGAACGACAGCCCCTTTATTAGTTTAAAGTGTCTTTCTTACTGTAATCTGAAGTTGATAGGTACAGTGTAAGATACTCGTACGGGTTTACCTCTCTGTTTTCCGGGTTTCCATTTCGGCATGGATTTTACCACGCGAACGGCTTCTTTATCCAGAGAAGGGTCAACACCTCTCAATACTTTCACGTCAGTGATGCTACCGTCTCTCTCGATCACGAATTGTACGGTAACTCTACCTTGGATATTGTTTTCTTGTGCAATAACCGGGTATTTCACGTTTTTACCTAACCATTTATTAATATCTCCCGGGAACGTGGGCATATCCTCTACTACTTGGAAAATATCTTCCTCACCGTAATCCCCTTCATCATAACCGGTTCCGTCATAGTCATAGCTATAATCAGTGCGGTTTTCCACGTTAGCTTCCACGTCTTCGATTTCCAGTTCTTCATCGATATCCAATTCTTGGTCAACGATCTCGATCAAGTCTGTTAACTTGGGAGCTGGAGGAGGAGGTGGAGGCGGTTTCATCATCTGTTGGGTAATTGGAATGATTTCCTCTTCCACGGGCTCTTCGGCTACGGTAACGAAACCTTCTTCTACTTTCGTGTTGGCTTTCCAGTTGAAAGCGCAAAGTAGAATACCTAGAGCCACTACCAGACCGATCTCGAAGAAAATACCTTTCTTTCCTTCTAGGTCTGCCTTAGGTGTTTTTTTGATTTCCATGTTATTAGTTTAATATTATAAGCTCTATATTTCTTCAATTTGCGTCGGTAAAAATAATCAAATTCGGTATAAACCACAATAGTTCTCTTCTTTTTTTTGAAGAAAATGTTAAATATAGGATTGATTTTCCTTTAAATATTCTTAAATAGAAGAGACTGTCTGTATTGGCAGTCTCTTTTTCAGAAGGTATTGGATTTTTATTGTAATCTGAAATTGATCGGTACCGTGTAAGATACTCTTACAGCTTTACCTCTTTGTTTACCGGGCTTCCATTTGGGCATGGATTTTACTACACGAATGGCTTCTTTGTCCAATGAAGGATCGACAGGCCTTACTACTTGCACGTCGGTGATGCTTCCGTCTCTCTCTATCACGAATTGCACGATAACTTTGCCTTGAATATTGTTTTCTTGTGCGATAACTGGGTATTTCACGTTTTTACCTAGCCATTTATTGATATCTCCCGGGAAAGTGGGCATATCTTCCACGATTCGGAATATGTCTTCTTCGTAATCACCTTCGTCGGCATAGCCATTTCCGGTTTCGTCATAAGAATAATTTGTGCGATTCTCCACGTCCGCTTCGGCATCTTCGATTTCTAGTTCATCGTCAATGTCCAGTTCTTGGTCAACGATCTCGATCAGATCGGTTAATTTAGGGGCTGGTGGAGGGGGTGGAGGAGGTTTTAAGTACGAATGAGTAAACGGGATAATTTCTTCCTCTATCGGAATATCTATCACGGTATTGAAACCTTCTTCTACTTCGGTGGTCGCCTTCCAGTTGAAAGCGCAAAGTAGAATACCTAGAGCAACGACCAAACCGATCTCGAAGAAGATACCTTTCTTCCCCTCGAGGTTTGCCTTGGGTGTTTTTTTGATTTCCATATTCTTGCTGTTTAGATTCTGTAACTCTCGCATAATGTATTTGTAAAGATAATAAAATTTAGTGGGAAATGCAAACTTTTTTGCTCTTTTTTTATTGGAAATGTTAGATTTAACTTCATGGATAAAGAGAAGTAAAAAAGGACAACCACTTGGATTGTCCTTTTTCGGGATGTTCGTATTGTATGTAAATCACTGTATGTTTCTAGTAACTGATGCGGAATGTGATAGGGATAGTAAATTTCACCCTTACGGTCTTATCTCTTTGCATTCCCGGTTTCCATTTCGGCATGGAGTTTACCACTCGAAGTGCTTCGCGATCCAAGTCCGGATGAACGGATCTTAACACTTTTGCCGCAGTAATGCTACCGTCTTTTTCAACGATAAATTCAATAAATATTTTTCCTTGAACTCCGCTTTCTCTTGCTCTTTCCGGGTAATTTAAGTTTTTCCTAAGCCATTTGTTTAAATCTCCGTTAAATTTGGGCATGAGCTCCGGGTTAAGAAATGGTATAGTTTCATCAAATTCTTCATCTCCCGTACCGGTCGAATATTGATCTTCTATACCTTCGATGCCGTTTATCGAGCCGTTTTGACTTTCGGTAACGTCAATGATGTCCGGATCATCCAATTCCAATTCCTCGTTCACGATGTCGATATAATCGATCGGCATCATTTTGATTTTGGGTAACGGTCTGGATGCTTGTTGAGGTACTACTATTGGAAGAACGTCATCTTCAATGGTCTCTGTATCCACGAGAATGATTTCTTTTGTTTCTTCTTGGTAGAATTTTGTCTCAAAGGCAAAAAACACGACTGCAAGAGCTACAACAAGCCCTATCTCGCGGAAAATGAACCGCTTGTTTTCCAAATTGGAACGGGATGTTTTTTTTGCTTCCATGACCTTGCGTTTTTGAAATGTTATCTAAACGTTAATTTGATGTTCCAAAAGTAGAAGATAAAAATGATATAAACAAGTTTTTGAATCAGAAATGTGAATATTTTCTTAAATTTTTAAGCGATGTATTTTAAAATAACGTTAAGTGTCCCGTGTTTATTAGGTTTTTTGGAATATTTGTTCATTGGAGGGAGGTGTTATTTATATCTTTTCTAACTTTGCATCATGATAAAAGTATTATTTATCCGGGTTCCGTCAGATGAAATGTATGACGAGGTGTTCACTTCTTTGCAAGATAAAGTGTCGGAAGAGTGTTTGGTTGAGGCGGGGAGCTTTAGAAATAAGGGTGTTGTCATACGTCGGGTACTTGGCGAAGCCTTAACTGTTTTTGCGTTAAGGAAATATTTCGGAATGCCCTTCGGGAGTTATCGGTTTGCCCGGGGGGAGAAAGGAAAGCCTTTTGTTGCGGAGCGGGAGGGTGTTTTTTTTAATATTTCTCATTCGGGGATTTACGTGGTGTGTGCCGTTTCCGATGGGGAGATCGGTGTAGATATTGAAAAGCGGTCGAAGGCGAGAATGGAGGTTGCCGGGCGTTTCTTTCACGCGCGGGAAGTACGGGAATTGGAAGTTGCTTCCGGAGTTGAACAAGATAAATTGTTCTACGATTACTGGTCGGTCAAGGAGAGTTTCCTTAAATATACCGGTACGGGATTAACCCGCCCATTGAATAGTTTTGTCGTGCGGTTTTCAGATGGGAAAATTTCATTGTCAGAGGGAACGAGGGAATTGCCTTTGTATGTTTATCCTTGTTTGATAGATACTGGTTATGCTTGTTATGTTTGCGGAGAATATAATGAGAAGCCTGCACTCTGTGCCGTTTCCTTACAAGAATTGATATGCTGAGTGGTTCGAAAGAATGAGAGCGTGTCAAAACACGCCCTCTCGTCAATAAGGTCTAAATGTCCATAATGTCGTAAGGTCAAATGCACAAGTAACCAATATATTATAATGTTGTTCATCAGAGTGTTATCAAATTACTGACTTTATAGACTTTAGGAGCCGAAGGCTCGACTTTATGGACTTTATAGACTAGAGGTGTGTTTTGACACATCCTAAATGCCGAGTATCTATCCTTTTGAAAGGCTTGCCATAATTCGGTTTATTTGATTTTTATTTTCGGGTTGAACACGTTTACTTATTTCCTGCAAACAGGTGCGAGTTTTTTCCAATTGTTGTTGATTGGCGATTTGTTCGAAATTTTTTAATTCTTGCAAAACGCTTACGATTTCTTGTTCGTCCGGGAGTTGTTGAGGCAGACTTTGTAGCACTTTGAGGATTTCGTTGACTCGGTTGGTTTGTTTGTTGTTGATGATTTGTCGGAATAGCATACTATATCTTAATGCTCGTGCCCCTTTGTAATTATCCTTTTCCAGTTGTTTTAGATCTGTCAGCCGGCTGTCGAAATTCATATTCATCATTTTCATCATACGAAATTCATTTTTGTACGTGTTCATGATTTTAGTTTCTACCTCTTGGCGTCCCAGTTTTCGACTAAATGCTTTTCGGTTGTTCACGAGATAACCGAAAAGCGGGGTATCAACATTTTCAATTTCATTTTTGATTAGCTTCCAGTTTTCCGGTTCACACAACTTGTTTACTCCTAGCAAAGGCATTGTTCCGCTCAAAACCCTCTGTAACTGTTTTTTATCGTGTATTTGCAGAAAAGCGATGTATTCTTTTAAAAAGGAATCGCTTCGTTCTCCCTTCTCGTATTGTTGTTTCATTTCGGCCAACTTTACCACATTTTTGACTTTCTGCACGAAATCGTCTTCAGGTTTGGATACCGCACCGCCATCCATGCGACAGAAAAGGCTTCCGTCATGATTTAAGATCAGATAAGTCGGATAGACTTGTACTTGATATTTTTTTGCGATATCAATTCCTTCTCCTTCCTGCATGTCTTTCATGATGCAGATGTAATTGCTGTTAAAATAGTCGCCACATTCTTTCAACGGGAAGATGAAATTGACCATGTATTTGCATGGACCACAGGTTTTCGTGTAACAGTCGATGAATAATCTTTTTCCTGTTTGTTTCGATTTTGCCAAAGCCTCGTTGAAGGTTAAATCTTCAAAATTTGTTCCCTCTTGGGCAGTACAAGTAGCGGAAAGGCATAGTAATAAACCAATAAGATAAATAGATTTCATAGTTATTATTTCAATATATTTTGTATTAATTCTTTCATTTCTTTACCGGGACCGGGGGCAAAGACGGTTACGATTTTTCCTTCTTTATCTATAATAAAGTAGCGGGGTACCCCGATGACATGATAATCTGTTTCAAAATGAGAATTTTCCGTTGGATAGGAAATAAGATTCAGAAGCCCTGTCATTTTATTTTCTTCCAAGGCTTTTAACCATTTGTTGCGTGCATTTTTTTGATCAATGGAAATGCTTATAAATAAGATGTCTTTTTGATTGCGGAATTCATTTTGCAATTGTATGAATTTTGGCATTTTCTCGATACAACTACAACACCATGTTGCCCATATATCTGCAACAATAACCTTGCCTTTGAAGTCATTGAAAGTGTAAAGTATGCCATTTGCGTCTTGCAGTGAAGACAATGGGGCGGGCATTCCTTCTCGTAAGGGTGCGTATTGTTCGTAAAGGCTCAATATTTCTTGTTTCAAGGGGGAATCTACCACGTGAGATTCAATGCTCGGACGTAAGTCTGCGATTTCTTTCGGGCATCCGTTGTTTTGGAATAAGAATTTCAGCTTTTTCAGATAGATTTGATGTAATAAGGTATTATTGCCGGACAGAATCTCTTTCAATTTGGTATAATCGTTGTGATTGAGGGGTCTGACGGGAAATTGTGTGGAAAAGGAAATTCCATCTCTTGCTTCATCGAAAGATTCCCCTTTTTTCAATGCTTGAATCATGTAATAATAATCCGTGAACTGTCCCGGGTTATTCTCTTGGATAAAGGCTGTAACTGTCGGGTTGTTTAACTTGATGGGAGGAATTTCCCGGAGTAAAAATTTAATATCGGCCTTTTCACCTTTGTTTTGGATGATATATCTTCCACTTTGGATAAGCATGAAGCACTTGTTCTGAATGGCTGACGGTGTATTTCTTTTACCCGTTTCTTTCATATTTTCACGATAGGTTTTTATAATATCTTTTGCATCGGAAAATTCTTTTGTCCATTCTTGTTTAAGATGTTGATAAAAATTATTGTTCTGTGCGAAAAGGGAAAAATGAAATAGTTGTAGGAAAATGAGAATCTTTATTTTCATGTTTTTATAATAAGAGAAAACAAGGTATCAAAAATTCTATTAGAACTTTTGATACCTTATAAATTTAGATGATTAATTTTGAGGACCTTGAGCTATTCCTTCTAGATCAATGCCACAATTGTTTTTTAAATGATTCACCACGATTTCATACCTTTGATTAATAAGCGGGTAAGTTTCCGGTGGATATTTTACTTGAAACTCTTTTCTGGTGTAGAACATGGCTGCTCTTATATAACTGAGGAAATCCCGGTAAGGGTAAGCTTCTTTTTCCCAATTTGGGTTTGTATAGTGGGATAAACTGCTTGGAACAGTTTCTTTTTGGTTAAAACTGCGGTGAACGATATTTATAAATCCTCGGTTCATATAATAATTAGGATCGTCTTTTTCATAGTCTTTAGAAAGAATTGGATTCTTCGTGTAATCAATGCCATTCTTGAAATCGTTTGGTTCTATAAAAGTTCCATTTTGTAATGCGGCTTCAATCATTAAGTAGAGGAAAGTTGCGCGTCTGATTTTAAGTGATTGAGCATTCGGATGCGCTATTTCATCATCTGTGAAACTGATAGCCCAATAATCAAAACCGTCGGTTTTTAATGCAACAAAATTCCGATTTGTGGTTCCTGTCCCTGTTCCTGTCCCTGTTCCAGTGCCGGTTCCAGTGCCTGTTCCCGTCCCAGTTCCCGTCCCAGTTCCTGTGCCAGTTCCTGTTCCCGTCCCTGTTCCCGTTCCTGTCCCGGAACCACTATCAGCGTCAGGATCTTCCCCCGGTTGTAGCCCTCTTAGATTATCGAGCATATATATTTTTGCGGGTAATACAAGCTGTGCAATTTTAGGAGTCACGTAATTGAAGACGTGATTTTTCAAAAAGCCCAGATAGTAAGGTGCTTGTTCATCGGTAAGATCGTTGCCATAATAAAGTTTACCTGTTCCTAAAGAGGTCCATTGTCGATTAAGGTCTTGAGGAGTAATACCTTTGTAAAGTAAATATACTCCATAAGTATCATGAATCTCTTTAATTTCCGTATCCCATGGATTATTGCCTTGAGGAAATTCGAATCGAAGAACGGAGTAATTGCCGGAAGGTGTCACATCATTTTCATGATAACAAGATGTTATCATGAAAATACAACTTAGTACTATAAATAAATGCTGTTTCATAAATAGTTGTTTTAATTAGAGGTTAAATTACCGTCACGTGGAGCGGGAGCTAACGGGTTTTGTTCTAGTAAATTGTTCAGTTCCAATGCATCATCGGGCAAGGGTAGAGTGAAACCGGGATCATTTTCTTGAAGTGTGTACACGAGCGTAGATGTTTCATCCGGATACCACGTGTGTTTTATTTCTTTCATTCCCCAGCGACGTAGATCAAACCAGCGGTGGTCCTCGAAACATAATTCCCTACGGCGTTCGTTATGTATAAACGTGATCAACTCGTCTGGGTCTGATATGCTTTCATTTTGGTAGTCGGCGGGGAAACGATATTTCCGGAAGTCATTCAGTGTACGCAGGGCTTCCGTTCCCGCGTTTGCATTCCCGGCTCTGTTCAACATGGCTTTTGCTTCGCATAAATTCAAATATGCTTCCGATAAACGGAAACTTCTACTAAAGATACCATTACCTGAAGTTGGTTGATAGTACAATGAGGAACTTACATGTAATTTCCCGAATGCTTGCGGCATTTTTTCCAATTCATTATTTTCGTTGACGATTTCATATCGATGGCGAATAACATAACGCTCCTTGCGGAGATCTCCCGGAGTTTCGTCAAAACATTTCATCAACTCTTCCGAGGCTCTGAAAAAAGGACGTCCTTCTTTTCCTGCACTGGTGTTATAGACATAGTAAGTGACATCGCTCATGTTTCCATAGACCCATATCGTTTCAGGAGAATTGGTGTATGAATGATAATCCAAATACGTGGGATCGTAAGGATATGAAGGACGTTGAGTTGCAATCGTGTTTAAATCCAGTAAATGAAAATTCTCGTTTTGAATGACGTAATTGGCGTAAGTCGCTGCATTTTCCCATTGTTCCATGTATAAATAAACTCTCGAAAGAAGAAGTTGTACCATGGGGAGGCTTGTTCTTCTATTCGGTTGCCATTGTTGATCTACGGGTAATGATTTGTACAAGCGTTCGGCTTCTTGAAGGTCCTTTAGTATTTGTGAATAGACTTGTTCTACCGTATTTCTTTTTAGCTCAGATTCTTCAATACCACTGTTTAATTTCAAGGGAACGCCTAATGCCGTTTTATCGTTATTATAGGGAGTTCCGAAAAGGTTTACCAGATTGAAGTATGCGAATCCGCGAAGGGCAAATGCTTGAGCTTTTACGATATTGATAATGTTTATATCATCTTTTATATCAACAATATAATCTAGGATGGCATTTGTCCCTAGTATCACGGAGTAGTAAGCGCTATAAATGTTGGTATGATTTTGTCCGGTAGATTTCATTACCTCGTACAAATTTGATTGCCAAGAGTAGGGTGCCCACCATTGATTTGGATCTGCACCAACCTTGGGTTCTTGGTAAGGAGCGGCGGTGACGTCATCGTCCAATAATTGAAGGAAGAGGTTTAGTCCCGTGCTGGTATAACGTAGATAAGCTTCTCCCAGCAAAAGTTCATTTAAGGAGGTTGCGTCTTTAGGTACGAATTCACTCTTGGATTTGGGTTCAAGAAAATCTCCGCATCCGCCAAATATCAAGCTGATAATAAGGGTAAATATAATTCTTTGTTTCATGACTGCTTTTATTAAAATCCTACACTCAAACCAAACGAGAAAACTTTGGGCATAACGCTGGTTCCTAATTCCGGGTCAAAGCCATTAAAGCGACTGCTACCGATAACAAACGGATTATTTACGTTTGCGCTAACGGAACAGTTGGTGGCACCGAATTTGGAACATAACTGTACCGGAAGATTCCATGTTAGGGAAAGTTGCGTGCAACGTAAAAAAGATGCGTTTACCACCATCGCGTCAGAATTAGCCCACATTCCATAGATGGAATTTGCCGTGGTGCCGTCCGGGAGTTGTATGTTGATAACATCTTCGACGGAAGTGTACAATGCCGGGTAAATCGTGTGTTTTTCATCTCCGGGTTTTTGCCAACGTTTTAACAAATCCTTTGATAGATTGTTATAAGGTTCCGGTAGTTTCCCGTGACTAAAACTGCTATAAGGGTTTGGAAGACGTTTTTTACCACCCAGCAACACAGAGAAACTTGCTCCTACGGATAAACTTTTATAACGGGCACGTGTGGAAACTCCCCCGGAAAAGTAAGGGTCGGTTTGTCCGGAATAAACGAGGAAGGTGGTTGGGTCGATATCGGAATCCGTTTCTTCAAAATCAATCTTGTTGAAGGTCGGGTATCCGGTTGCCGGGTCTAGGCCGGCGAAAGAGTAAGACCAGAAGCCACTGATTGGATAGCCTTTTTTCAATAAACGCTCGCGGTTCCCGTTAATAAAATCGTTTTTGTTGATTTTATTCACTCTTGTTCTGATATCGTCATTTTGTGCTTTGTTCCAGTTCTTGGAAGCATTGATATTGATAGTCCATGCGAAATTTTTTCTCTTGTAGGGGGTTAAATTGATGGAATACTCTATTCCGTGATTGTGAATACGTCCTCCGTTCAGTTTCATGCTAGCCATTCCGTATTCTTGAGCGATATCTTGACTGATAATAGCGTTTGAACGTCTGCCGTAATACTCTAGGCTCATGTTGATGCCATTAAATAATTGTAGGTCTAATCCCAGATTCCAAGTTTTTGTCCGTTCCCATTTCAACAGGGGATTGGGTATGCTGGATATTGTCAAGTAATACTCCTTGTAATGTTGGAGGATTCCTCGATGGCGGACAATAAGCTCCGGGCTTACGGAAGTTACCACGTTTCCTTGAACTCCGTATGTGGCACGGAAATTCAATTGATTGAGCCACGGGAGATGAATTTTGATGAATTCCTCTTCTGCCATTCTCCAAGATACACCGAATGAATATGTTGGGTCGAATTGCTTGTTGGCATCTTGTCCGAATCGGTTCGAGGCATCGGATCTCACGTTAGCGTTGATTACGTAGCGGTCTTTCAAGGAATAGGCGAATGTGGCAAAAAAAGAAACGAAATTGTTCGTTATAGACGTATTTTTCCAACCACCTTGATAGAGTTTATCCAATGCTCCCCAGCTAATCGGTTCGACGCCTCCCACGGGTATAATTTCTGTCGGGATTGTAGGGCTAACCAGAAGTTCTCCGCGTTCGGGTATGTATCCCCATACAGTGTTCGTGTTATTTTTATTCTCCTCCGAACGAATTTCCATGGCAGCCATCCCGTTGATGCGGTGAATATCATTGAAAGTTTTGGAAACCAATATTTTGTTTTGCATATTATAGGAGGTGGTGTTCGTCTCGTTTGTGGCTAACTCTCCCCCGAACGGTAACATGGCTGCATTAAACCTGTCGGAA
This sequence comes from Butyricimonas hominis, assembly GCF_014287455.1. Lineage (NCBI taxonomy): Bacteria > Pseudomonadati > Bacteroidota > Bacteroidia > Bacteroidales > Odoribacteraceae > Butyricimonas > Butyricimonas hominis. The sequence continues at coordinate 99,859 of NZ_JACOOH010000001.1, read as the reverse complement.
CCTGCAATTTCCGAATTATAAGGATAACCGCGATAGTTCAGCTCGATATAAGAAGTTTTTTCACCCGCGAATGACTCTGCATTATTCATCCCGTACGCTACGCTTCCCACGAACTGGTATTTCAGCCAATTCGTGATACTCCAATCGGCGTTGAGCGAAATATTAAAATTTTTGGAATCGTTTTTGGAATAACTGTTTTCCATTTCGTGCAGTATGTTATAACCGTATTCCAGTACACCCGTTCTATTTAGCTTGTATTGATAGTATTGCTTGTAGAATGCCAATTCTCCATTCTCTTCGTGTACAGGGATTGCCCGGCTGGTATTTTTTGCGTAAGTTTCCGGGCTAACCCCCGGACCGTATCCTTTTTTCTCCCCGACAGAACCGTTTATATTGAGAGTAACCGCTAAAGATTCGATAAATTGAGCTCTGATGTTCAAGCGGGAGGTGAAGCGTGTCATATCATCACCTTTCTGGCTACCATGATTTGACGAGTAGCCGAAAGAGGCGTTGTAAGTCACTTTTTTTGTTCCCCCGGAAACACTTAAGTTATGGTTGTGGCTGAATGAATTGCGACATAGCAAATCAAACCAATCCGTGTTGCATGTTTCCAGTCTTTCCATTTGTTTCATGAAATCGCTTTCACCAATCAGGCGATTGTTAAACATGGCCATCAAGCCCTCGTATGTATAGATCTGGGGAAGGGGATCTTTCTGGTACCGGATTCCCGAATCGTAAGCTTCTTTACTGAACTGGATACGTTCTTTCGAGTTCATGTAATTGAACATGCCATAGTTCGGGCGGGTACGGAGTGAAAAATTATTAGAATAGCGGATGCTGGTTCGCTCGGCGCTTCCTTGCTTGGTGGTAATCACGATAACGCCGTTGGAGGCTTTGGAACCGTATATCGCGGTGGCGGAAGCGTCTTTTAAAACCGTGATGGTTTCTATGTCGGCAGGGTTCAACCATGAAATTTGGTTACCGATCAGGTTTTTCATGTCTTCCGTGACTGCGGCAGTGGCGTCTAGCGGGAGCGGGTCAGGTTGGATAATTCCGTCTACAACCCACAACGGGTCAGAGTTACCGAGAACGGTAGATGTACCCCGAATCGTTATTTTTGGGTTACTGCCGATTCGGGAAGACGAGTTAACCACCACCATTCCCGGGATTTGTCCTTGCAGCATCTGGTCGATGGAGTTGAATGCCGGCATCATGATATCTTCCGCTTTTACGGTAGTGTATGCTCCCACCATGTCTTTCCGGGGAAGGCTACTGTACCCGGTAGACACTACGGTCACTTCGTCCAGTTGTGACGCATCCAGCTTTAAGGTAACTTTCAGGGGGGTGTCATCCGTGCATTTCACTACCTTCGTTTCCATCCCGATAAAAGAGAATATCAGGCTGTTGTCGCTTTTCCCGGGCAGGGCGATACTGAAATTTCCGTTCACGTCAGTGGAAACACCCACGGTTGTTCCCTTGATGAGAACCGTCACCCCGGGAAGCGGTTCCCCGTTTTCGTCAACCACGGTCCCTTTAATGATTCTTTTCGTTTGCGGTTCTTCTGCTTTTTCTTTAACCACGACCACTCCTTCTACCATCGAGTAAGCTAACCCGAAATGCTTCAGTACGATGTCAATGGCTTGTTTCACGGGAGTATTCTTGACCACAAGGTCTTTGCATTTTTTGTCTTTTACCTTTTCGAGGTTATACATGAATTTGACACCGGTTTGTTTACGGAACTCGTTAATGACTTCCACGAAAGAGGCATCCTTGTAGTTTAGGTTTACCGTTGTATCTTGTGCGTAAGTTATTTTACTGCACAATAATGAAACGGATAAGAATAAAAAACTGACAAAGATGTACGCTGTTCTTTTCTTCTTTTTCATAATGTTGTTTTATTATTTGGTATGATTATCCAGAGTTACCTCTGGTGTATTATATTCCGACGATGATATTTTTCCCTCTGACTTCGATTTTTACATCCGAACTTTTCTCGAACATTTCGATGAATGTACCGATATTTTTGAAACGACTTAAGTCACCCGAGAAGTGTAGGTCTTTTACCCGTTCTTCCGTGTAGAACACGTGAATGTCATACCATCTTTCGAGTTGGTTCATAATATCTTCCAGCCTCATTTCTTGGAATAGGAACATGCCGGTTTTCCATGAGGTGGCGTAACGTGTGTCCACGGTTTTTATTTCTTTTTGCCCGTCTTGTTTTATAACGATTTGTTGCTTGGGAGTCAAGATAAACTTTTCCCCGTCGGGAGTGAGGTAGGCTATTTTTCCGTTTACTAGGGTTGTTATGGTTTCCCGGTTTCCCGGGTAATTGTTCACGTTGAATTCCGTACCCAGCACGGTGATGTCACCCCTGTCTGTTTTCACGATAAAGGGAGCCGTCGAGCGATTGACGCTGAAATAGGCCTCTCCCGATATGGTTACTTCTCGGGTAGAATCGGTGAAATTAACCGGGTAAGTGAGTTGCGAATCGGAGTTCAGCCACACTCTTGTACCATCAGACAAGGTCAGCGTGAATTCCCCACCCCGGGGTACAATCAACGTGTTGTGGATAGTTCCCGTTGGAACGAGGTTTGTCGGTTCGTACTGCAAACCTGTTGTGTCGATTTGGAGTTTTGTCCCGTTTTGCTCTATGGTTTGGTGGGTCGTGCGATTCAGTTTGATTTTCTGACCGTTGTGTGTGATTAGTAACGCTTGCTGTTTTCCGGGATGAATGTCCGATAAATATATCTCCTTATAATGCTCGTGTCGCTTGTGTCCTTGATGCATGAATAAAAATGTTCCCGAACCAATCAAAATTAGAATGGCAACAGCGATTCTTACATAGGTATACTTCGGCGTTATTTTCGTCGGGGTGATATTTTTGTGATAAGCTTTCAAATAATCGAACCGTTCCTGAGCCTCTATTTTCCGGCGTAGGTATCGGTCATCGGAAAATTTCCGGGCAATATCTTCCAGTCGGGAATCCTCGTGTGAGGATTGCTTTTCCTTGTTCAAGACTTGGCGAAACAGCCAATCGGATTTTTCATGTAAAGAGTTCCACTTCATGATATAGTCATTTTTGTTGTACACTATATCCCAAAAGTGGTTTGGCGGGTGACAGCTGACGTGATTTTTTTTTCTTGTCGTGATTATTTTAATATTTCCAGTAACAACAATAAACCGAAATACTCTTTTAAATTTTCTTTTATAAATAAATATGCCCTTTTTTTCTGCGTTTTGACAGTGTTAGCACTAATGCCAAGTTGTGATGCGATTTCCTGAATGGAAAGCCCGTCTATGCTTAACCGTAGTATGGTTTGGCGTTGTTCGGGGAGAAGCGCTATGACCATCCGTAATTTGCGAATGACATCTTCCTCGATAGCTTGATAGAATACATCTTCCTCTTCTTCCGCTTGCACCGAACTCCATTCCGCTTTTCGCCTGTCTTCCACTTTTTGGTCCCGGATGTATTTTAGCGTGTTGTTATACACCGAGCGGTATAGATAGGATGACAATATTTTGACATCTTGAAAATGTAGGCTTGATTTCCAGATTGTAACCAGACATTCTTGAACAATGTCCTCCGCTATGTTTGTTTCGTTTATGATAGAAGACGAGTAATTGCACAATGCCCCGTAATAAAAGCGATACAATTCTTTCCACGCGAGTGGGTCTTTGCTGTTTATTCCTTGTATGAATTTATCGGGCTTTGTCATGATTGCGGCTGTTCTTCTATTTGCAAATAAACAAAAAACAGTAGAAATGACAAAATACAACCATGTTAATGATTGTACTTTGTCATTATATTTATTGTTTTAAAGTTGCTCTGACAGGTATTTTTCAAATTCGCCGGATGAGGGTTTGGGAAGATTAATCCTTGCGATTTTCCCGTCCGGGGTGATTAATATAAATTGGAAAATAGTCTGGGGATTATAGTGGTATCCTGCGAGGAATTCCCTTGTCTTTTCCAAATACAGGTGTGTGCCTGTTTGGATATCTTTGTTCCTGATAACTTCCCTCCAATATTCATTCTTGGGTTCAATGGAAAGGTTAACCAGTTGAATATTCTTTTCCTTGAATAATGGGGTTAATTTATTAAGGTAGGAAAATTCGGCGATACAAGGAAAAACGTTCTGCCAGATATAAAGGCAGACGTACTGGTTCCGGAAATCTTTTAAGGAAAATTCTTTTCCCGTCGAGTCCCTTGCGAAGAAATCTATCGCTTCGTTACCCGGTTCAATGCGAACCCAGCTATCGTAAACGTCCGTGTATCGGGATAATAATTCCGGGTTCGTTAGTTTTTCGCGTGTTATTTTATCCAGTTCCTCTATTTGTACAATTCCGTTGCGTTGCACGTATTCATTTGCCCAAGTGGAGATGAAGTATTGAATCACTTCATCTTGTTTGAAATTTCGAGAGATGTATTGTATGCGTTGTAACACGTTCTCGTAAGGCGTTGTTGCCTTAGCTTCGTTCTGTGCGCTGAGGAAAGAACATGCGTGCGTGATAAAATTCTGGTATTCTTGAAGGTCAAGGTAATCTTTGTCTTCCTCGATCCAATTTTCGAGCGTGGTGTAATAATTGGCTTCGATTTCTTCTTTCTTTTTCCAGCCGTGAGCGTAAGGATAATTCAAAAGAACGGAGCCGAGTAAATATTTAATACGAGCGTGTTCCAGTTTCACGAATTTCTTGCTTGCTTTTTTCAGTGTGTTTTCGCAAGAATCTAGCAAGCGTGAATTTTCCTGTATCGCTTCTTTCAATTTTGTTTCAAATTCTGGCAAGGGCAAAGAATAAATGTTACGGGAAGGGAATACGGCTTTCCAGCGGGAGAGGTATTCCGTGATAGGAGGACGGTCCCCTGTGAGCTTAGACGTGCCGTGAAGTTTTTTACCATCGAATGTAAGGTGGATATGATCCCCTTTCTCCGCGTAAATTTGTTTGCGTTCACTGAATCCGTTGTGTAAAGTTAGGTAGATTGCCTCGGCGTTGTCTATGATACGTTCTCCGTGTTTGGCGGAGTCGAATTCAATGACTCTTACGTCATATTCTGTTGTTGATATGCCCAGCCCGATTTCCGGTAGTTCGTCGACGTCAATGGAGATTTTTATATTGTTTCCGTGACGTGGTGAGCTGGCGCAAGAGATTAGCGTGAAAAATAGAAAGAAATAATAGCATTTCATGTTTTAGATTTTATTTAAGTGATTTACTACTTATACTAATCCCAAAAAATGCTAGAGGGTGACAGGAGAGAGAAGAAAAATTTGCAACATGGAGGTGTGTTTTGACACACCTCTAGTCTATAAAGTCCATAAGGTCGAGCCTTCGGCTCCTAAAGTCTATAAAGTCAGTGATTTGATAATACTTTGATGGCCAGTATTATAATGTGCTGGTTACTTGTGCATTTGACCTTACGACATGATGGACTTTTAGACCTTATGGACGAGAGGGCGTGTCGAAACACGCCCTCGTGTTATACTAGATTATGCTTGTTCAAGTATTCCGTTATCTGCACAGCGTTCGTGGCGGCTCCCTTGCGGAGGTTGTCGGAAACGACCCACAGGTTGAGGCTGTTCGGCTGGGAGAAATCCCGGCGGAGGCGTCCCACAAAGACCTCGTCCCGCTCGTTGGCGGTGATTGCCATGGGGTAGAGATTTTGCATGGGCTCGTCTTGCACGACGATGCCGGGGGATTGAGCCAACAGGGTGCGAACCTCGTCCAAGTCGTAGTCTTTCTCGAATTCGAGGTTGATGCTCTCGGAGTGTCCGCCCACGACGGGAACCCGCACGGCTGTGGCGGTTACTTTAATCGTGTCGTCGTTTAATATTTTGCACGTTTCGTTCACGAGTTTCATCTCTTCCTTCGTGTACCCGTTCTCGGTGAACGAGTCACAGTGCGGGAGACAGTTGCGGTCGATGGGGTGTGCGTAGGCTTTCTTTACTTCTTTGCCTTCCCGTTCGCCTTCCAGTTGGTTGATGCCTTTCAGACCACTTCCGGTGACGGATTGGTAAGTGGATACCACCACGCGTTTGATTCCGTATTTCTTGTGCAGGGGAGCCAAGGCGACCAGCATTTGTATCGTCGAGCAATTGGGATTGGCTATGATTTTATCTTCCCGGGTCAGCGTGTCGGCGTTAATCTCCGGTATCACGAGTTTTTTCGTGGGGTCCATTCTCCACGCGGAGGAATTGTCGACCACGGTTATTCCCGCTGCGGCAAACTTGGGAGCCCATTCGAGGGAGGTGTCCCCCCCGGCGGAGAAAATAGCGATTTGGGGTTTCATGTCGATAGCGTCCTGCATTCCCATGACTTTATAGTTTTTTCCCTTGAAGGTGATTTCTTTACCCACGGAACGCTCGCTGGCGACCGGTATCAATTCTGTTACCGGAAAATTCCTTTCTTCCAAAACCTGCAACATTTTTCTTCCTACAAGACCTGTTGCGCCTACTACTGCTACTTTCATTTCGAATGGATTTTTAATTGTTTGAAAGCCTGTTACGGCATTTCTTGTATATAAGTTAGTTGTTTTATTACCGGGTCAAAAATAGTGAATAAGCATTGCTTCGGCAATAGGAACGAGGTATTTTTTCAATATTGTGTCCCCGTGTTAAAATTGTAACAGAACGGTTGACATACCCTTGAATGTCCCTTCTTTAATCCCAATCTGTGGCACGTGCAAATTTATTGTCCGGTGAATCATCGCGAGAACAGGCATGTTGTTGGTGTTAAAAAAGCCTATTGTTTACTAAATCGTGGGCGAAGAGTGGGTAAACTGTGGGCGATGAGTAGGCGATGTCGCCTAATACCCGCCCAATACTCACCCGAAAGTCACCTGCCGGGGTTATGTAACAGTTGGTTTACAGGAGTATATCCCTAGTTTTTGCAGGAAGTGTTTACCGTGTGATCCATGCCTCGCTGTTGCACCATCTCTTTGTCTTGTTTTTTCAAACCGACTTCGTAGTAATTGATAGGGTTATCGTGATCACCGAGGTACATACGCGGTTGTCGTTTGAAAACCGGGTTGATTAGCGAAAATTCCGGCTCGAAGTGCGAGGTGTTGATCTCGGCAAGGTTCAGCAGGGTATGGAAAATATGGTTCGTGGCAACGGGTGCGTTGCTGTTGTAGCGTGCCACTTGATAGAAATTGGGACGTGCCTCGATGTAATTGTCCGAGAACCAGATCATGAACGGGATATGTAGCTGATAATAGGTTGGGATCGGCGAGGCGTGCAGGAAGCGTTTCCGGCTGTCGTCGAGCAGGTCTTCCCCGTGGTCGGGGGAGTAAATCATGGTGGCGTCGCTGCCGGAGGCGCGTAATATCTCGATCACGTTGTGCAGGAAATGATCCGTGTAAATGATACTGTTATTGTAGGCGTTGACGAGTTGTGCCTTGTTTTTGTATTCGATTTCGGTGGCGTCAGCCGGGGTAAAGTGAGCGAACTCTTCCGGGTAGCGTTCCTTGTAATTGAAGTGTGAACCGTAAGTGTGGAACACGATGAGGAGGTTGTCGTTTGCCAGCGAGTCGATATAATGCTGCATGAAAGGTAACATGGCTTCGTCGTAATTGTTGAGCGTGATTAAACCGCCGTCCTCGGTGGGGCGGATGTTTTTGTAATAATCAGCTTCCTCGCCGAAATAGTCGGTAAACGAGCGGTTCGGTACTTGGTTGGAAAGGAACACGGTCTTGAATCCGGCTTCCTTGAATGCGGTCACTACACTTTTTTGGGTGTACAGGCGCTCGTAATGACAGGCGTCGGCGGCAGACAGGATGAGAGGCACGCTTTTGTGCGTGGTATTCGATTGCGTGATAGCGTCTTTGTACAGGACTAGGTTAGCCTCGTTTTTCAACTTCGGGTTGGTTTCCCGTTCATAGCCCCACAAGCTCCAATTCTCGGCACGTCCGGCTTCCCCGATGACGAGGACGTATATTTCCCGGCGTTCATGGGCGGTATCCCGTGTGGCGCGGAACGTGAAGTCCTTGGAGGTGACGGGGTAATCCATGCTGCGGTTCCATTTCTTGCAGGCAAAGTAGAAGTTGTACATCACGTTCGCCGGGTAGAGGTCTGTTTTTACCTCGTAGGTGTTGTCCCGTCTTTTCTCGTAAGCGGTAAGACCGGAGCCGATGATGAGTAACACGAGTCCCCACGTGATCATTTTCCGGCGAAAAGCGGCAGGGCGGACTACCTTGTGATGGACCGCGATGGAAGCCAGCACGATGACCGGGATGTAGAGGACGCACACGATGATAATGGAGGGCCAGATGTTGCCCAGCAGTTCGCCCGCCTCGGATGCGTTCGTGGTGGGCAGGTTCAGGAACATGTCCACGGCAATGACGGATTCCCCGAAGAGGTAGAATAGCACGAGTTGGAACGCGTGCAGGATAAGCACGGGGATGAGTATGAGTTGCATGAGTCCCGCCCGTTTGAAGAGCGAGAAGACGATCATGTAGATGCTCAAGGGAACAAGGACCAGTATGATCTTCCCGATCGCGGAGAGAGGTTCCGTGAATATCAGGCAGAAGTTGGGGACAAGGTTCAACACGATGAAGAGCCAGAACAGGGTTTTGCTCTTTTTCACGAAGTTGACAAGTCCTTTAGAAAGCCTCGTTAATATTGAAGTAGAATGCTTTGACGCCTTTGCCGATACCATAATCCAATCTTACGTTAATTCTGTTTTTAAATTCCCAACGGTAGCCGATGCCATAAGTGGGCAGGGTGTGGCTCCATTTAAACTTGTCCATGTCCGGAAACACGTTTCCGGCACCTGCCCACGCGGTTATGCCGTGGCGGTTGTATATTTTTTGACGGAGTTCTACTTGCGCCTGTATCAGGTCATTGTCCCGGTAGCGACCCTCGTAGTAACCTCTCATGCTGTACGAACCGCCCATCAGGGCAACCATACTCCACGGGGTGTCCCCGTAGTTGAATATTCCTTGTAATTGCGTGGCAACGATAGCTCCTTTCCACGCTTTGTGATAATACCGGAAGTCGAAGCTGGTACGCTTGAAATCCTGATCGTTACCGAGGAAGCCGGGAAAGAACTGTTGCTCCAGTTGTACGTAGATTCCCTTGTAAGGGTTCGGGATAAAATCTCTCGAGTCATACGAGATGATGATTCCGGGTCCGAAGGTGGTGACGTTCTTGGGTGCCCCGTTGAGGAAGCTGATGTCGTCGAAATCTTTCGCGTTCACGTTGCGGAACATGAGGTTGGGACCCACGTAGAGGTTGGGAGCCAGACGCCACAGGAGTTCGAGTTTGACTTGTTGTTCCAGTCGTTTATATTCGGTTTTGCGGTCTTCATGTCTGCCGGCTTCATAACCGATGCCCCAGAATTCGCTGGGGAAGGAGAAGAAGTACATGTTGGCGTTGAGCCGGAAACGGTCACGCGGGAAGATGCTATTGTTCCGGATTCCCAGCAGGTAGAAACCCGTGGTGGTGATGTCCCCGTAGATGGCGACGTTGGAGGGGGATATGGTTTTGTCGTGCCGGTCGATACGGTACAGCCCGGATGCCACGAGTCCGAGCCCCAGTTTGGTGTCGCTCGAAAAATGCGGTCCCCCGATAATAGAGAAGTCGAATCGCTTTTCGGCTTTCTCTTTGTTGGCGTCCGCGAAATAACGGTAGAACCGATGGAAGAATCCGGTCTTCACGGGTGTGGTGTCAACGGTGACCGTGTCTTGCCCGTTGGCGGAAAGCGACAGGACGCATAATAACGCGATATATAGTGTATGTCGAATCATTTCAGATTGATAAAGTTAAATTAGCATAGATTAAACAATCATTCATCTCGTGATTTCCTTGTACGCAATATTTGTGCCAATTGTTGGGTTAGCCGACAGAGATTCTTTTGGCAGGTCGTATAATCATTAGGGAAAAGTAAGGGAATTCGATTTCCACGAGGGCGTTCCGGTCGGTTTCATGTTGTTCGTTCGCGGTACCCACGTTTTGGTAATAGTGGTATTCGGCATCCGGGTGTTGACGGATGAATTCGTGGACGGTATCGGTGCATTGCGATAATTTCATGATGACGATAACGTGGTTCGTGGTGGTGAGTTCGTGAAGTTCTTCCAGCGTTGTTTTACCCGGTAGGACGATGAGTTTTTCTTCTTGTTTCACGATATGAAGTCCCGATACCGCTCCCGCGGCGATGAACGCGGGTACTCCGGCAATGACGGAGGTGGGGATGTGCATGGAGGCGAGTTTCTCGAACATGTAGTTGCCGGAAGAGTAGAAGCCGGAATCGCCTTCGGCAGTGACGGCAACCGTTTTCCCCTCGGCAATCCGTGCCGCGATTTCGAGGCAGAGTTCATCGTAAGCCCGGTTGGCAAACGTGCGGTCTTTGGACATCGGGACGTGGAAGACTCGGATTTTACTAGCCTCGACGGGTAGGGACAGGATGATGTCCCGGGAGTATGATTTGAAAGTCCCTTCTTTGCTTTTCGTACCGGGGCAATAGATTACGTCAACTTCCTGCAAGGCTTTTAATGCCTTGACCGTTATTAACTCCGGATTGCCCGGACCGAGGGAGATGCTGATTACTTTCATAGTCTATTAAGTCTATAAAGTCCGTAAAGTCTATAAGGTCCATAAGGTCAGTTCTCGAAGTTGTCGTGATGTTTCTGGTGTTTGGGACTTTACGACTTTATGGACCTTATGGACTTTATGGACCTTTTGAACTGATTTCGGGTGCAAAAGTCGTTAAAAAACGGATACGCTCAAAATAATATTTATATATTTGCAGGCGTCTTGGTGCTTCCGTGTTGGAAGAAAAGGGAATCCGGTGAAATTCCGGGGCTGTCCCCGCAGCTGTAAAGTCGTTTCCTGCCTCGAGGGTGGGCAGATTTTTTCTATAAAGCCACTGGATTGGAATCCGGGAAGGAGAAAAGATGACAAGCCAGAAAACCTGCCAGATGACACGAATGATTAATACTTTCGGAGGAAAAGAGATGAATGGATTAGTACGTTTATTGTGTATTTTGTGTGCTTGCGGAGTGTTTTGTTGCTGCAAGTCGAAAACGAGTAAGAAGTCGGTCGAGAAACAGACCGTTCAGGCGGGGAGCGATTCGATTCCCCGGGTTCGGATTAAATACGCTAAAGGGTTTTGGTTGGAGTACCGGGACGGGTATGCCGTGTTGAATGTCAAAGACCCGCAGGAGAGTAGCCACACGTGTTACCAGTACGCTTTGATTCCCCGGAGGAAGAAGGTGCAAACCCCGGCGGGGGTGCCCGTGGTGGAGGTTCCGGTGCGGAGCGTGGTGTGCATGACTTCTTTGCAGTTGTCTAATTTTATCAAACTGGACGCAACGGACCGGGTGGTGGGTATCACGAGTACCCGTTTCCTTTTTAACGGGGAGATGCAGAAGCGGGTGGACGAGGGGAAGACTCGCCGTATCGGGATAGAGGGGAATTTTGATAACGAGATTATCATGAGCCTGAATCCCGACCTGATGCTGATTTCGCCTTTTAAACGCGGGGGGTATGATGCCGTGAAAGATATCGGGATTCCTCTGGTGCCGCATCTCGGGTACAAGGAGATGACTCCTCTCGGGCAGGCGGAATGGATTAAGTTCGTGGGGTTGTTGCTGGGAATGGAGGATAAGGCGGGGGTGGAATTTGACCGGATAGAGAACCGGTATAATTCGTTGAAAGCGATGGTCGGTGACGTGGAACGTCGTCCCGTGGTATTTAGCGGGGAGTTGAGAGGCGGAGTGTGGTATGCCGTGGGGGGAAAGAGTTTTCTGGCACAGCTTTTCCATGACGCGGGTGCGGATTATTTCTTGAAAGACGACCCCCGTTCGGGTGGGGTGACGTTGGATTTCGAGACGGTGTACAATCAGGCGGAGAGTGCCGACTACTGGAGAATCGCGAATAGTTTTGCCGGGGAGTATTGTTATGCGGCGTTGAAGGCGCAAGACGAGCGTTACGCTGATTTCAAGGCTTTTAAGGATAAACGTGTCATTTATTGTAACATGCGGGAGAAGCCGTTTTACGAGAGTATGCCCGCAGAACCGGAGGTGGTGCTTGCCGATATGATTCGGGTGTTTCACCCGGGTGTGTTGCCCGACCATGAACCGGTGTATTACGATTTGCTTAATAAATAAGAGTGCATGGGACGAGGGAGAAATACGATATGGATGTTTTTTATCACGGTGTCTATCGTGGTGTTCTTGTTATTGAATATGTTGTTGGGCTCGGTGGCTATCCCGTTTTCATCGGTTTGGAACGTGCTGACGGGTAGCGGGGAGGAACCGGTGGCTTGGCAGAATATAATTTTGAAGTCCCGGTTGCCGCAGGCGTTGACGGCGTTGGTGGCGGGCGCGGGACTTTCTATCAGCGGGTTGCAGATGCAGACTATTTTCCGTAATCCGTTGGCGGGACCTTCCGTGCTGGGTATCAGTTCGGGGGCGAGTCTGGGGGTGGCTTTCGTGGTGTTGTTGTCCGGTAAACTGGGGGGAGTGGCCTTGAGTCGTCTGGGATTTATCGGGGAGGTGGCGCTGTCTGTCGCGGCTATCGTGGGGGCGTTGTCCGTGATGGGATTAATCGTTTTCGCTTCCCGGAAGATACGGGGGAGTGTTACTCTCTTGATTATCGGGGTGATGATAGGGTATATCGCGAATGCCGTTATCGGGGTACTGAAGTTTTTCAGCGTGGAGGAGGATATCAAGGCGTACGTGATTTGGGGATTAGGTAGTTTCGCCCGGGTTTCGGGGAACCAGATGATGTTGTTTGTGACGATTATGGCGGTGATTATCCCGCTGTCTTTTTTGTTGATTAAGCCGTTGAATCTGTTGATGCTGGGGGACGGGTACGCCCGTAATCTGGGACTGAATATTAATCGTGCCCGGGTGTGGGTGATTACTTGCTCCGGGGTGTTGACTGCGATTGTCACGGCTTATTGTGGTCCGATTATCTTTTTGGGGTTGGCGGTGCCTCACTTGTGTCGCACGATATTCCAGACTTCGGACCACCGGATATTGATGCCGACCTCGATGCTGGTGGGGGCCTCGCTGGCGTTGCTTTGTAATCTGATAGCCCGTTTGCCGGGGTTCGAGGGGGCTTTGCCCGTGAATTCGGTGACGGCATTGGTCGGGGCGCCGGTGGTGGCGTCGGTGTTGTTCGGGAAACGGAAGAGGAATGAGGTGGAAATTTAATGATTTACGATTTGTGATTTTAAATTTGGGTTATGGTTCGTTTGGTAAATCTTTCTATCGGGTACAGGGGTAAGAGCGACACGAAGGTGGTGGCTCAAGGGATTTGCACGGAGATAAACGGGGGGGAGTTGACTTGTCTTTTGGGGGCGAATGGGGTGGGGAAGTCCACGCTTTTGCGCACCTTGTCGGCGTTTCAACCGAAGTTGGGAGGGGAGATTTTTATTATGGGGCGGGAACTCGGTACTTATTCAGACAAGGAGTTGTCGAAGACGATAGGCGTGGTGCTGACCGAGAAATGCGACGTGCGCAACATGAGTGCCCGGGAGTTGATAGGGATGGGAAGAAGTCCGTATACCGGTTTCTGGGGAACGCTTGACAAGGAGGACAGCCGGATAGTGGAGGAGTCGATAGCGCTGGTGAAGATTGAGAATCTGGCTTCCCGTATGGTACACACGCTGAGTGACGGGGAGCGGCAGAAGGTGATGATAGCGAAAGCGTTGGCACAACAGACACCCGTGATATTTTTGGATGAGCCGACGGCATTTTTGGATTTCCCGAGTAAGGTGGAGATTATGCAGTTGCTTCACCAGTTGACACGGGAAACCGGGAAGACGATATTTCTTTCGACGCACGATTTGGAACTCGCCTTGCAGATTGCCGACAAGATATGGCTGATGGATAAGCAACACGGCATCACGATAGGCACACCGGAAGATTTGGCGTTGGAGGGACATCTGAGTAGTTTTTTTGCCCGTAAGGGGATTGTTTTTGATATGGAAACGGGGTTGTTCCGGATAGAGAATCAATATACTTCGCGCGTGCGGTTGCAGGGACACGGGCAAAAGTATGCCATGGTGCGGAAGGCGTTGCAGCGTAACGGAATGTTGGCTAACCGGAACGTGGAGTCGGAGGTGTACGTGGAAACGGGTGATTTGACAACTTCGGGTTTCAGGATTAACGTGCCGGGAAAGCCCGTGATAGAGGTGCAGACGATTGAAGAGTTGTTAAGCGCTATGCCTGCTGTCTTGCCGGAAGGGTAAAAAATAAGGCAACTCCTTATTCAGAGCCGCCTTGCTTCTTTTGCGGTTGTAAACTTTCTTTGATTTGTGAACCCTGCTGATGTTCACGGGATGGAGATGCTCCCGTATCTCTTCTTCCCTTCGGGCTTTCCTCGTTGCTTTCAAGTAGTCTTCCCGAGTAATTTTGGTTTTGTTTTTCATTATAATTTATTTTCGGCAAAGATACGCAATTATTTTGATAATCTAATCACTTGATTTTCTCGTTGCAGGGCAAATGCGTCAAAACGCTTTTCGCCCTGTCCTCGTTGCTGATTGCTTAATCTTTTGACGGACTTATTCTTCCGGAATAAGAATAATCTCTAAACGTGTCCGCGAGAGCAGGGGAAGGCATTGGGTGTAGCAATGTTGCACGAGGGTATCGAAGAAAGCGGGGGTGTGGGCAAAGATGTCCCATAGTTCGCGGGCGAGGGTGATGTCGGCAATGCGGGCTATGGATGAAGGGGGGCATTGGCTTTCGGCGGCGAGGCGGGTGATGAAGGCTTTGTTCATGACGACGTGTTTGCTATGCGTGTCGAGGTTGCCCTCGGCGAGTTTGACGGCTTTGCCTATCATGATGCCCATGGTGACGGAGGGGATGGACTCGGTTTCTGCCAGTTTGAGGGTTTCGCCGATGAAGTTGCCGTAGTGGATAAAGGCTTGGTCGGGCAGTTCGGGGAAGCGGGAACGGAGTGTCTTTTCGCTCTTGGCGCCGGAGTTGATGACGATGTGGTTACAGCCAAGGGCTTTGGCTACCTGTATTTCTTTGCGGATGCTGTTGACGAAGGCTTCCGAGGAGAAAGGGCGTACTACTCCGGAGGTGCCGATGATGGAAATACCGCCCGTGATGCCGAGGCGGGGATTGAATGTCTTGGTGGCGAGTTCCCTGCCGCCGGGTACGGAGATACGGATGTTGATGCCGAGTATATCCTTATGCTCCCGGAGCAGGCGTTCCGCTTCCCGGGTCATCATGGTACGGGGAGTGGTATTGATGGCTGGTTCCCCCACGGGTATGCCCAAACCGGGAAGCGTGACGGTGCCGACTCCTTCGCCTTGTAGAAAATGGACGCCGGGAGTGGCGGACGGGGTAATTTCCGTGTATATCGTGTAGCCGTTCGTGACGTCCGGGTCATCTCCCGCGTCTTTGGTAATGCCACAAGTGCAGGAGTTCGGGGCAAACGTGCAGGAGGCAACGGGAAAGGTGATAGTTTCACCGTTGGGGAGGGTGATTGTCGATTGCTGTTGCGGTTCGCCCGTGAGGAGTCCTTGCAGGGCGGCTACCGTGGCGGCTGTGGCGCAGGAGCCTGTCGTGAATCCGCTTCGCAAGGGGAAGAATCCCGGCACGAGTCGTTCCACCCGGTAGCGTAGCCCGTGTTCCCCGTTTACGGTGTAAAAACTTTCGGGTAACGCGGGACGGCGAATGACGAGCACGGGGATGCCGAGGGCTTTTGCCGCTGTAATCTTCTCGGAGTAGAAACCCGATTCTCCGCTCTCTTTGGTGATGATGGCGTCCGGTTGAATCTCCCGGAATAGAGCCGCCTCGTCCTGTTTATCCTGCCAGAAGAGTAATCTTTCCCGGGGGAAGCCTGCCCGAAGTGCGAGGTCGAGTGATTGTTCCCGGTCGAGTACGCGGAACCAGCAAGGTGTCTTTTCCCAATAGCGGCGCATCTTGCCGATGGTTTGTACCCCGGTAAGGGCGAGTAGGTTGCGGATGTGGTGGTGTTCAAGGTAATCTATGGCGTCGTCGAACGTGTCGCACCAGACGAGCGATTCGTCCCGCTCGGGATAGAGGCGCTCTAAACGGATGACGGGGATGTCCAAGCGTTCGGACACGGCGGCTATATTGGCGTGCAGTTGGGAGGCGAAGGGGTGTGCGGCATCCACGATAAGCCGGATGTCATGGCGGGTGCAAAAGTTTTGCATCTCGCTTGTAGCCATGCCCCCGGCAACACGGGTACCGTGTTTACACTCGATTTGTTGCGTGTCACTTTTGGTCGAGTAGTAATAGGGGGAGCCTGCCTCGTCGAGTACCCGGACAGCCGTTCTGCCTTCTGTTGTTCCGCCGAATATGAGGACCATGATATTTACGATTTATGATTTACGATTTATGATTATCTAATTTCTGAACAGGTGTTTGAATTGGTGTGAATATAGTTTTGACAGTCCCTCGCGGTTATCGATGGCATCGCCGACGACAATCATGGTGGTGAGGGTGAGGTTGTTTTCTTTCACGATACGGGCGAGGTCTTGCAATTGTCCCCGGAAGATGCGTTCGTCTTTCCACGTGAGGTGGTAGCATGCTGCCACGGGAGTGGTGGGCGGGTAGTGTTGCAGGAGTTCGCTTTGTACTTGGTCGACAATGGAGGCACTGAGGAAAATACACATGGTGCTTTGCGAGCGTGCCAGCATGTGCAGTTTTTCTTTCTCGGGCATGGGGGTGCGTCCTTCGCCTCGCGTGAGGATGATGGTCTGCACCTTTTCGGGTATGGTGAATTGCGATTGCAGGGCGGCAGCGGCGGCGAGGAAGGAAGAGATGCCGGGGGTGATGTGGTAGTCCATGCCGTACTCGTCGAAGAATGCCATTTGTTCCTGTATTGCCCCGTATATGCACGGGTCGCCCGTGTGAAGGCGCACGACGAAGAGTCCCTTGTCGTAAAATTCTTTCATGAGGCTGAATTGTTCCTCGAGTGTCATCGTGGCGGAACTGCGCACGGTGGCACCGGGTTTGGCGTAATAGGTCAATTCCACGGGCACGAGGCTTCCGGCGTAAAGGATAAGGTCTGCCGCTTCAAGGAAGTTTTTGCCTTTCACGGAGATAAGTTCCGGGTCACCGGGTCCGGCACCCACGATTTCGATAAATCCCCGGCGTTCTGCCGCCCGGTCGAGAGCCACGGCAAAGGTGAAGTCGTTGCCCTCGGATAGTTTCCCTTTCTGTTTTTCTACTAATAATCTGTCGTTTAAAGATGTTGCTAATGCACTAGCTTCTGCAACGCTCGGTACGGAGGTGACTTCCAGTACTTTCTTCGAGGGATTGGGTATCTTGATTTCAGCAAGTTCTATCGGGTCGTAAATATGTACAGGAATGTTACCGGCTTTTCTAGTGATTTCGTCAACGAGCGCTTCCTTCTCTTTTAAATCAATAGTGGATACGGTTGCTAACGCGAGGGGAGATAGGTGTTTTGCCTCAAGACTATGGAATATATATTCCGTTACTCCCTCGGGATTGCAGTTTTTGCGGCAGCCGACGCCCAAGTGGAGCACTGCCGGGCGGTAGTACAACGCGGGTATCGGGCTCTCGTGTCGGAACGGGGTAACGGCAACGAGGAGTTGGAATTTGCCGAAGTCGATATCCTCGAAATGGTAGAATATTTTCACGTGTTCCGGCGCGGTACGTTCCAGATAACGGGTGCCTTCGTCCCGCGTGTCAAGGAGCAGAGCCGTGGGACGGGTGTTGACGAATGCCGTGATGATGTCATTCATCGGTGCGGTTGTTTCGGTTTTCCATCCCTGTTCTTTGCCAAGGGTGTCGAGAGCCCACAAGCCCGTGTTGTCGCTTTGTGTCGTGATGACAGCTTCGGCACCCAAGATGTTGGCTACCCGGCGGGTGAGTTGGTTGGCTCCCCCGACGTGTCCCGACAGGACGGAAATGACGTGTCGCCCCGTGGTATCGATGTTGATGACAGCCGGGTCGGTGTATTTCGACTGCACGGACGAGGCTATGGCACGGACGCATATACCGAGGGCCCCGATGAAGATGAGGGCATCGTACCGGGAAAAATGTTCGGACACGAAAGCGGTGATGGACGTGATGCTGGTGCAATCCGCCTGTTCTCCTTTGGTGAAAAGTTCGGTACCGGGCAGTTCTTGCCGTATGGTGCGGGCGATTTGTAAGCCTTGTTTTGAGGATATGATAATAGCTATCTTATTCATGTGCTGATGTTTTTTGTACTTGTATGATATCTATCGGGTTGTGGGTATCTACCGTGAGGCGGTGTTCTCCCGTGACGGAAAAACCGTGTCGGGTGGCACCGCGGATGAAGAGTTCTTTGCTTTCGGGCGATACCGAGTTGAAAACGATAACGCCGCCGGGGACGATAACCTCGTTCAGACGGCAGATGATTTCTTCCATTTTACCCCCGTGTCCGCCGATAAATACGGCATCCGGGGGCGTGATGCCGGAGAGGTCGGTCGCGGTGAAGTCACCGATGTGTACTTCTATGCCGGGCGTGCCGAAACGGGCGGCATTGGTTTTCATGAGATGTTCTCCTTCAGGGCGTTGCTCGAAAGCTACCACCTGAAGGTGGGGGAATTGGAGTTTCGCCTCGATGGAAACGGAACCCGTGCAAAAACCGATGTCCCAGAGCGTGTGGCGTTCCCGTAAGTCGAGCATGCCGAGCGTGAGCAGGCGGACGGGCATTTTGGTAATCATGCGGGTGCGTCCGTCGAGTAGTTCAAACTCGCTTTCCGGGATGCCGAAAGGACGGGGGTGCGCGTGAGTACGTTGCAGGATGACGCAATTGGGAGCGACGAAACGTTGTCCTATTGCCTCATCCGGCGAGAGGGTGCGTACGCGTTCGTTTTCGTTGCCGAGGATTTCACCCGTGTGCATCCGGTAATTGTCGTACCCGTAAGCCAGCATCCGGCGGGCAATGGCATCCGGGGAGTGTTGCTCGTCGGTAAGCAGACCGATTTTCTCGTGTCCCTCGATGAGTGCCCGGTCAAATTCATGCCACGGTCGCCCGGTGAGGGAAACGACGTGCATGTCGTGGTAGGGAAGCACGAGGCGGTGTGCCAGTATCTGCAAGGAATTGAAGTAGGGGTATAACCGCATGCCCGCTTCCGGGAGCCGTTTGCGTATGGTGTTGGCGAAGCCGAAGAAAAGCGGGTCGCCGGAAGCGAAAACGACAATCTCGTCCTCACCCTCGTATTGCCGGAAGACGTTGTCAAGCGGCACCGTGATGTCTATCCAGCGGTAACCTTCCGGTAAGAACGGGCGCACGATGCCGTGGTGACGTTTCCCCCCCGAGAATACGGTACGTGAAGCGATGTGCCCGCGTATTTCCCGGGAGAACTCCTGTTGCCCGTTGTCGTCAATTCCTATAATGATAAAGTTCATAAGATAATTGAAAATTAAAAATTGAAAATTGAAAATGAAGGAAGACTTCATGGCAATTTTCAATTATCGGTTATAATTTAGAAATGCAGTATTGTCATTTTCAATTTTCAATTCTGCATTTTCAATTGTTTACACGTCCCTTCCCGGTCGCAGTCCTTCCGCGTCGTCAAAGCAAAGAATGGCGTTGACGAGTGTAGCGGCGAGGTTGCTTCCGCCCTTGCGTCCCTCGATGATGAGCTTCGGGATGGTGGTGAACGATTTCAACATGTGTTTGGATTCCCGCACGTTGACGAAGCCCACGGGTGCGCCGATAACTCCGGCGGGGTGTGCTTTGCCGAGGCGCGTGAGTTTGCATAGCTCCATGAGAGCCGTCGGGGCGTTGCCGAACACGTAAAGGGCGTCCGGGTGTTCTTCCGCGGCAAGACGTATGCCTGCTTGCGTGCGGGTGATTTTCATGCGGGCTGCCATTTCGGCGACACGTTCGTCGGAGAGGTAGCATTTCACCTCGATGCCCAACCGCTCCAAGGCTCCCTTGCGGATGCCGGAAGCCGCCATGGTGACGTCGGTAACGATGGTGCGTGTTTTCCCGTCGTGCAAGAGGGCGTGGAGGGTTTCCACGGCGTTGTCGTCCGTGTAGAGGATATTCTCCATGTCGAAGTCCGCGGTCGTGTGGATGGCGTGCAGCAATGCCCATTTTCGCCCGAGGGGTATATCTTTATTCTGTAATTCCGATTCGATGGTGCGGAAGCTGCGCATCATGATTTCCTGCCCGATGCCCACTTCGTCGGTGCGCTGTTCCCGGTAATAGCCGCGGGGGGTGATGATTTTGTCGTCCCACGCGTAGGATTGCGAGTTGCCGATAATCACGATAGTGAACATATCCACTTCCTCGGGGTCGAAGTCGGCTATCGTGGTAATCTTGATTTCCTGTTCATCCCGTCCCGCTTGACGCACGAAACCGACAGGGTTTTCCGGTGAGCGGTATTGGCGGAAGATTTCTTTCAGGCGATGGAGTTGCCAATAGCGTCCTTCGCTTTTCGGGTTATAGACGGCAGTCACGAAGTCGGCGGAGGCGGCTGCCTCTATCCGGCGTTCGATTTTCTCCCAAGGTGTCATGAGGTCGGAGAGGGAGATGATACAGAAGTCGTGCCCGATGGGTGCGCCGAGTAGCGCGGCTCCTTTCTGGAAGGCACTTATCCCCGGTAGTATCTCTACCTCGACGGGACTCGCTTTTTCGCGTTTCATCTCGAGGACGAGGGGTGCCATGCCGTATATACCGGCATCGCCGGAACTGACGACGCAAACGGTTTTTCCCTGTTCGGCGTACTCGAAAGCGAGCGCGGCACGGTCTTTCTCTTTCTTCATGCCCGTGTCGATACACTCGGTACCCGGGTGAATGACGGATTGGATGAAGTTGAAGTAATATTTGTACCCGACAACCACATCCGAGCGTGTGATGGCGGCACGGACCGCGGGAGTGATGTCTTCTTCACTGCCCGGTCCGATGCCGACGACGTATATTTTTCCTTGGTTCATTGTCATAATTTTGAAGTATCGGACAAAATTACACTTTTACCGGCTGGATTGCAAATCAAATCCGGTCTAAATTCCGGAGTAAACGGCGGGGAAAAAGGTATGATATTCTGGTGTTTTATTAAATATCTTCTGGAGTTCTTTTAACCCCGTCAGAAGAACTCCAAAAGAACTTCAAAAGAACTTCAAAAGAACTCCCCTGTTTCCTCGCCGTCTTATGGTGATTTACAAGCAAGTGTTAATAGAGGTGAATTTATCTCTTTCGCCTTTTGCACAACCGGATGATGTATTTCACCGAGAGCACGATTCCCGTGAATGACACGGCGGCTCCCCCGAGAAGGAGAGTCCAGATAACGACAGTCCACAACATGGGGCGTTCGACGAGGAACTTGATGTCCAGCGTGTGCAATCCCCGGTAGAGCCAGCGTTTCCAGCGTCCGTTCGTGTCGTAGTGCGCGGGTTGGAAGGATTCGAGGTTATAGTAATAACAATCCTTCGCCTTGTTGTCGAGTTCGACCTTGTACGCGGGTAACGGCAGCGGGCGTCGGCGGGAAATGTAGTAATTGTCGTACTCCTCCATTTTTGTCACCGTGTAGGGGACGGTATCCCGGGTGAGGCGTTTGATGGCGGCGTAAACCATTTCTTCCGTGATACGGAAGGGACGGATGCTGTCGGCAGAAGCGTCGAGGGTAACGGTTTCTCGCTCTGTCCTCAATTTATACAGGGGCATGCCTTCGTAATGTGTCCATTCCACTTGTTTCACGGGACCGTGTGTCCGGCTGACGGCGGCAATAGCGTCGCGATAGTCCAGCGTGTAGGTATCGGGTGAGGGAGTCCCCCTGTCCGGTGCGCCTTGCCGCGTCATGCCACGGGGTTTCTGTTCGCCGAACAGCCACGAGGGAAGCGGTGCCATGGACATGTATCCGCTTAATATCCACGTGAAGACGAATATCCCGAAGAAGAAGCCCGTGACGTGATGCCACTTGAACCACGGTTTCTTGTAGGGGGTGCGAAGGAAGCCTTTCCGGCGGTTCAGCCAGTAGGAACGAATGCCGAGAATGAATCCCGTGAAGCACATGAACATCCCGAGGTAGCAAGACCAGTACATGAATCGCGTCCACAAGTTCTGGTTTTCCCGGATGACCGTGAAATATACCCAGTGGGGTATTGCCCCGAACCATGCCCAGAATCGTTTGTCGGAATCCGTGAATTGCAAGATATTGCCGCTTCGGGAGGAGATGTACAGTTGATATCCTTCCGGTCCGTCATAAAAGAATTTGTACACGGGCAGTTCCCGTTTGTTGTGGGCAAGCGGTATCCATTGGTCGAGGGCGTGCAGGGTGTCTACCCGAGTAATGTTGTTGTTCGGGCACCAGTTTTTTGCCCGCCATTCACAGAGGGCGTAATTCACTGTCGGTGCCACGGCGTTGGTGTCGGCGTATAAATCATGACTCTTTCGCCGGTTCCCGAAATGGAACACGTTTTGTCCTTCCGGGTTGTCGAGGCTGATTCCGCCCGGGCGGACGTCAGCGGGCAGGCGGCGGAGCACGTCTTGCATGGCGGGTAATGACGCGGTGCCAAGGGCTTGCTGGCGGGCGAAGCGTTCTTCTTGGCTTACACGGGGAAACGAATGGTATATCATCACGATTCCGGAGATAAACCACGAGAAGCACAGGATACAGAGAATGATTCCCAGTATCCTGTGGATATGGATGAGTAATCTTGTAATCATGTGGTTAGTCGATGTCGTCGGTCTTTTCGTATTTCTTTTTCTTCACGATGATGTCTTCCCGCTGGTGGGTAGAGGCGAATTTTGCGTGACGGATGAACAGGTCTTGTATCGCCTCGTTTTGTCCCAGCCCCTCGAGGATAACGTTGACTTTATAACCTTTCTTTTCCAGTTCCTCTTTCCAGTCCCCGGCAATATCGTTTTTGGCATGGTCGCCCGCCACGAACATGAAGGGGACAAGGGTGACTTCCTGTGCCTTGTTGGCTTCCAGTTCCCGGATAACGTCATCCATGGCGGGATAGCCTTCGATGGTTCCCACGTGGTAGTTCTTGTGGCCTTGTGCTTTCATCACGTAGTCGAGCATCCCGTACGTGGAGTTTGCCGGGTGGTAAGTGCCGTGGCACACGAAGACACAATCGCCTTTCGCCTTTCCCCGGAGCGATGCGGTAAGGGCTTGCACGGTTGCCTTGTAGTCTTCCGGGGTATAGAGCAGGGCGTTGCCCAGCCGGATGTCTTTGAATTTGTCGCGGTAGAGAGCCACTTCCTTGCGCAAGGCTTCCATCTCGATGCCCTCGATGATGTTCGTGGGTTGGATGATGAGGTGGGTGTAGCCGTCCGCTATGAGTTGGTTCATTGCTTCCACGGGATTCGGTTTCACGATGCCTTTTTCTTTCAAACGGCGCATAATCATGCGGGAGGTGTAGGCTTCCCGGACTTCGATGCCGGGGAATGCCTTTGCCGCTTTTTTATTGATAGCCTCGATGGTGAGTACGCGGGTGTCGTCGTGTGTCGTCCCGAAGTGAACCATAAGAAGGGCTATTTTGTCATTCGGCCCGAGGGTTTTGAATATATCGGATTCCTTGAAACCTTCGCCATGACCGAAGGCGGATACGCTTGTCAATAAAAGAAAGGCTATTAATATGTTTTTCATGATATCGGTTTTATTTCGTGAAACGGATTACAAGACTGGCGAAGAATGTTCTGCCGGGGTTCAGGGTAGCGTAGTTCACGCCGTTGGGGCGGTCGTCCGTCCAGTCGAAGAGGTTGTCAATCCCGGCGTTCAGTTCAAACAGGAAGTTACCCACGGGTGCGAAAGTATGCGTGGTGGCAAGGTTCCAAAGTTGGTACTTGGGGGCGCTGACGTCGGTGTATGTGTCTTCCCCGGTCTTTTTGTCCGTTGTCTTTTTATAGATGTATTTCGAACCTTGTATTCTCCCGTTGACATTCACGTGCAGGCGGTATTTGTTCCACTCGTGTGTCCAGCCTCCCCGGAAGGTAGCGGCGTGTCTTACCGATTCGCTTAGGCGGCGTCCTTCCCCGTCGGCAGCGTAAACGCAGTTGTAAGCCCCCGCGGCGGAGAATCCGGCACCGAGGTAGCTGTTCACGGAGATGTCGAAGCCTTTGATGGTGGCTTTGTCGAGGTTTTGATACAGTTTTTTGTTCGCTATCCCGTTTGCTTTTTCCTCTTCGGTAGGGTCTACCTTGTAGTCGGAGATAATATCTTTGACGTCATTGATGTATCCGTTCAAGGCAACATTTAAATGCTTGCCCGTGTACTCGATATTTAAATTGTAGTAATTGGATTTCTCGGGTTTTAAATCCGGGTTCCCTATCGTGATAGAACCTCTGTTTTCATAGTCGTAATACAGTTCTTGAATGCTGGGGGTTTTGAATCCCATGGCGTATGACGTTCTGAAATTGAATGAGCCGAGGGAATACATCAAGGCTATTTTTGGCGTGAAACTGTTTTTGAACATTTCGTTGTACACGTAACGGAATCCCGGGAGGATTTGTAATTTTTCCCAAACTCGGATTTCATCTTGCGCGTACAGGGCTAACGTGTAAATTTCTTTCGGTTCGTCGAGGCTTCCGGGGTTTTTCATGTAGTCGTTCGTGTATTCGGTGCCCACGGAAATTTTATTGTACTTCCCGGCTTTGAACACTCCTTTCAGGTTGCCGTTGTAGTACTTTTGGCGTTTGGTTAAATCTTCGTCGCCGACATGGAAAGTGGTGTCTTTTTTGCTAACTTGCGCTACCGTGTATAATTTGTTGTACTCGTAGTTGTCCATGTAAAGGTCGAGCGAGATGTACGCTCCATCGTTCATGAAGTACTTTCCGCCCAAGCCGAAATTATAGTCCATGTAGGTGAGGTCGTATTGGTACCCCCCGTCGTTTTTCTTTTCTTGTACCGGACGGTTTACTTCCCGGTCGAAATAACTTCCTTGCGCGTAGAGTTTCAATTGCTCGTTGGGAGCGTAAGTGAAGTGTTGGGTAACAATATTGGAATGGAATTTGCTGGATGACTCTTTTCTCGTGGGGATGACCGTGTCGCCGCTGATTTCATTGGGGTTTAATTGCCATCCGCCCATCTGCCGCCTTTGGTAAGAGGTGGAGGAGGTGAATTTGCCGAAATTCAAATCGACACTGGCGTTTTGCGAGAAGCTGGATTCTCCCCCGAAACGGGTTTTCGACTGCACGCTAATCGGGTCTTTCGGTTGTTCGGTGATAACGTTGATTACCCCGGCGATGGCGTCCGAACCGTAAAGGGCTGATGCAGCGCCTTTCAATATCTCGATACGTTTCACCCGTCCCATGTCGATACGCGACAAGTCGGTATTGTTGGAAACATCTCCCGCCACTTTCTTCCCGTCGATGAGAATCAAGATGTATTTGTTGCTCATGCCGTTGAGCGTGAAGTACGAGCCCATGACCGTGGGGCGAATATTGAACGCGGGGTTCAGCAACAGGAGGGCGTCCTCGAAGGAGTTTACTCCTGCCTGTCTTAAGTCCGACCCGCTAATCACTTCTACCGGGACGGGCGAATCTTTCAATCGGCGGTGGGTTCCTGTTCCCGTCACCACGACCTGATTCAAGTTTACCGGGGTGGCGAGTAACTGGAATAATATGTCACTTTTGTTTCCGTTCACTTTCATGGAACCGACCTCGTAGCCGGAGTAGCTGGCACGAAGCGTGTAAGTCCCGTCGGGTATTTTTTCCAGAATGAATTCGCCCTTGTTATTCGTGGCGATACCGATGCTTGTTCCGACTAACCGAACATTTGCCCCGGCAAGGGCTTTACCGGTTTTGGCATCTACAACTTTCCCCTTTAAGGTGATTTCTGCAAAAGCGACGCTCGCTAATGCTACTACGAATAATGTAGTCAGCGCTACAAATTTCTTCATGTAAGATTAAGTTTAAAAGTTCATAATGGTACTCCTGACCCCGGGAATACGCTATTACCTGTTTTGCTTTGGCAGGTCTCCTGACTACGCCTAAGAAAAGTACCTTCCCGTCCGCGAGGACAGTGGTGCAAGAACCTTTCTTTGAATCCCCTCCCGGGGAAACGGGCATCACAGTAGCGGGCACTGTGTCGGATTCTAACCGACTTCCCTCTTGTGCGCTAATGGGATATTAACACATCACCAAAGACTCCGCGAATGTATGCAGATTCCATTAAAAAATACAATGAAACGGGGAAAAAATTAATTAATAATTTGTAGGGGAATTAGTGGTAAAATAGGATATAGAGAAATTACATTTCCTTTGATTGTGTTGAAAATCTGAGTGTTGTAAAGAAAATAAAAAAGTCATGCAAGAAATGCATAATATAGAAAAATATATTACTTTTGCCCCCGTTTTGGTGCGGAACCTTCGGTCATGAAGGCGACGCTTAATAGGGAATCCGGTGTGAATCCGGGACTGTACCCGCAGCTGTAAGTTCCTTTACAAGGGATTTTGTACTTCAAATGTCACTGGTGTAATAACTGGGAAGGCAACAAAATCCGGAACAAGTCAGAAGACCTGCCGAACGATGATAACCA
This sequence comes from Butyricimonas hominis, assembly GCF_014287455.1. Classification (NCBI taxonomy): domain Bacteria; kingdom Pseudomonadati; phylum Bacteroidota; class Bacteroidia; order Bacteroidales; family Odoribacteraceae; genus Butyricimonas; species Butyricimonas hominis. The sequence continues at coordinate 73,458 of NZ_JACOOH010000001.1, read as the reverse complement.
TAGCTTTCGGGAGAAAAAGCGAGAGGAAAAATACGGATTTTACCTTGAAACTCATGTTACCCTAAAGACTATGTTAATAATGCTTTATTCATTATTAATATATAGTTTGTATGAAAAAAGTTGTTGTATTGGCAGTATTGCTGTTCGCGTGTGTCGGCTCGCTTTTCGCCGAGGATAAAGACAAGCGCAAAAAGAAAAGTATCACGGATACGATTTTTCGTATCGATGAAGTAAGTGTGCTTGAAAAAAGAAAACGTATCGATTTGTTGGGGTTGGATGTACCGTTGCGCTTTGTCCCGATAACGGTAAGTAAACTTTCCGGGCAGATGCTGGAGCGTAAAGGTATCGTGAATCTGGAAGATGCCGTGAAGTTTTTGCCCGGGATTATTCACAAGACAAATCAACTGGGGGCGTTCCAACGATTCTCTATCCGGGGACAAGGGAGCGCGCTTATCATGATCGACGGGATGCGGGACGAGCGAACGGTTAGCCAGAATGTTCCTTACGGGGACTTGTCATCCGTGGAGTCCATCGAATTGATAAAGGGACCCGCTTCGGTGTTGGCGGGACATTCTGCCATGGGAGGGGTTTTGAACATCGTGCGCAAGAAGGTAACACCGGATTTTTCAGCTAATGCCCGGATTAGTTATGGTAGTTGGGAAGAAAAACGGGCTACATTGGGTTTCGGGGGAAAGTTGGCGGGACCGCTTGATTACCGGGCGAATATCCATTATTCCACGGGCGACGGTTACCGGCGCACGAACGCGAATAGATTCTCCCTTTATGGGGTTTTAGGCGCGAATGTCGGCAAAGTAGGGAGATTGGAAGTGAGTGGCAGTTACGCGGATGATAAGTACACGACTGAAATAGGGGCCGCACCGACCGTGCGTTATGATGTGTACGAAGTCGGTAAGGATGCCGGGCCTTTTATGAAGAGCGGAGAACGGCATCCTTATGCCGATTATCACGAGATATATAATGATTACGCGAATAATCGGATGAAGCGTAAAGTATGGGACGTGACGGCACGGTACACTCACGTGATATCCGAGAACATGACATTGCGAGAGAGGTTTACTTATTTCCATAGCGATTTGGATTATTGCTGCGTGGAAGGATTGGGGTACCGGACTTCGGAGGAATCTATTTATAAATGGTATTATACCTCGAAAGGTAAAACGACCTATATAAATCTGGATTCTGTGGTGCGAAATAAACCGTTGAACTTTAACCCGGAGCATAAACAATTGAGTAATGTGCTGGAATTGACAGGTAACGTGGAGACCGGATTCGTGAAACACCATTATACATTGGGATGGTCGTATTTCGCGTTTGACTTTGTACAGTATAACGGGTACGGGAGTGATGATTTGTGGGGACCCGGATTGGGTGCTGTGTTGGCATTGAAGAATCCGCAGTTGGTACAAGGCTGGTGGGATTCCAAAATTTCAGCTGCAAGTCTGAAAACCGATAGAACGCATGCCGTGTATTTGCATGATGTGATGGAATTTAGCGACCAATGGAAGGTGATGTTGTCCGGACGCGTGGATTTTTATAACTATAAAACGGCAACAGCAAAGGTTTTGGACGGGAAACAGGACTACAAGAAGGAGAACCGTTCGGAATGGAATAAAGTGAAGACTTCCGCTTTCACGTATCGGGCGGGAGTGGTGTATTTCCCGGTGCCGGAATTGTCATTTTATGCTTCCGCTTCTTCTTTCTTCAATCCGGTGGTGAAGTTCTATAATCCGGATATTATGTATTTGGATAGAAAGGGGAACGAGTTCAATCCCGACACGGATGGCGGAGAAGTGTTTAAGCCGGAGAAAGGAATTTCGGCAGAAGTCGGGGGGCATTACACGTTGAATGAATGGGTGGATGTCAACGCTTCGATTTTCTACACGAGCCGCTATAATGTCGTGAAAAGTTTGGGTGATACTACAGTGGTGATTGACGGCAGTACCGTGACGAAGAATATTCAAGGGCAAGTAGGTCGAGGAATGTCAAAGGGATTTGATTTTGAGATTGTGGTTCGTCCTCTTCCGACGCTTCGGTTTACGACGGGATTGAGTTGGGCGGAATATCGTTTGCGACAGATAGCGGAGAGCGGACGATTCTCGAAATACAAGGAAGAGAATAAGAATGTGCGTGAAACAGGTGTGCCTCGTACAACTTTTTACGCGTATGCCGATTATACGATTCCCACGGGGGTGTTGAAGAACTTGTCGTTCCAATTAAGCGGAAATTTCAAGGATAAGGTGTTCTCCGATATCAAGGAACGAATTTACACTCCGGCGTTGTGGCTGATGGATGCGGGAATATATTACACGATCAAGGGGCATGTGAATCTGGCTTTGAATATTAATAATTTGTTTGACAAAGAGTATTTCGAGAAAACAACTGTACTGGGAAAACCCCGGAATTATCAGGCATCCGTGTCATATACTTTTTAGTTTCGCCGAAGGCGAAAGTTACAGGTTGGCAGGTTACAAGTTAGTATTGATTTGTAACCTGCTAATTTGTTGTTTATGAAATCTGTGGAAATATTTTGAGGGGTAGACGTCAGAATGCAGACTTATTGGCTACTTTTGTCAAAAAATAGAATAGTCATTATAATATAAGAATATGAAAAAGTTTGTATTGTTTTTATTTGTTTTGGTCTTTGCTGCCCACGCGGGCGTTTACGCGCAAGATACGGTAAAGCAGGATACCGTGAAACCTGAAGGGTATAAGTTTACGGACATCAAGAGATTGCCCGCTACTTCGGTGAAGGACCAGTTTCGTGCCGGGACTTGTTGGTCGTGGTCTACGGCTTCTTTTCTGGAGTCGGAGATGATGCGACAGGGAAAAGATTCGGTTAATCTTTCGGCTATTTATTTCGTGAAACACGCTTACAGTGACAAGGCGGACAAGTATGTGCGTTTGCATGGCGTGTTGAATTTTGCCGTGGGTGGTGCTTCGTCGGATGTCATTAACATGGCGAAGAAGTACGGGATTGTGCCTCTTGAGGTGTTCGAGGGGTTGAATTACGGGGAACCGAATCACGTGTTCGGGGAGATTGACGCCGTGTTGAAAGCGTACGTGCAAGCGGTGGTCGAGAATAGGAATAAACGTTTGAGTACGGCTTGGAAGAAAGGGTTTGATGCAATTTTGGACGTTTATCTTGGTGAAGAGCCCGAGAAGTTCGAGTACAAGGGAAAAGAGTACACACCCCGGACTTTTGCCGACGAGGTGGTGGGGTTGAACATGGACGATTACGTGAATCTGACCTCGTTCACGCACCATCCTTTTTACACGGAGTTTGCCTTGGAGGTGGAAGACAATTGGTCGTGGGATAAGGCTTACAATATCCCGCTCAACGAGTTGATGCGGGTGATGGAGAGTGCGATTGATAACGGGTACACTTTCGTTTGGGGTGCTGACGTGAGTGAGAAAGGATTTGCAACGAAGGATGCCGGGGTGGCGGTGGTGCCCTCGACCGACACGAGAGAGATGACCGGGGCTGAAATTGCCAAATGGGAGAAATTGCCTAAAGAACAACAGACGTTGGATGCTTTCAAGCTGGCTCCGGCTCCCGAGAAAAAGATTACCCAAGAGATGCGGCAGGAAGAGTTCGACCGTTACTTGACGACCGACGACCATGGTATGCACGTTATCGGCAAGGCGATGGACCAGAACGGGACACCTTATTTTATCGTGAAGAACTCGTGGAACAAGTACAATCGGTTCGGCGGGTATTTCTACGTTTCTTATCCTTATATGGCGTTGAAGACGATGGATATTCTGGTACACAAGAGTGCGATTCCGAAGGACATCAGAAAGAAGTTAGGAATTTAATGTAAGTTTATTATAAATGAAACCGCCTCGTGATGGGGCGGTTTCGTTATTTATGAAAGAAAAGAATTGTTTTATTTCTTTGGATTTTTATACCAATCCCCGTATTTTGTAGGTTCTTTGACCCAATTTAAGAAATCGGGATAGAATATGTTTATTTTCACGGATTCATCCGGAACTACATAGTCCGTGATGGGAAGGTCGATGGCGAACGGGTAGGGATTTGTTTCATCACCCACATAATATTTAGGACCAATAGCATTTCCTTCTTTGTCAATACCACTCCGGTCATCATATCGTCCGAAATCATTTGTAATGTCCGCTAGTTTGGTCGGCGGGTAATTTGTGAGATGTATTTCCCGTCGGGGAAGTGAGGTTACGGGGTTTCCTGTTTTGCTTCTACTGACGCAAATAAATGGATTGTAGAATTTATTCTTCTGAATATCATCCACTTTTACTCCTGCTGACGCAGCGAGTTTGATTGTCAACGTGATTTCTCCGTTATTCTTGGCTTGTCCCAAATCATCGAAGAGGATAAATGTTGCTTTATCTTGCTCTTTTTCCATTCCTTTGGCATCAAGCTGGGCTGAAGAGGTATTGTTGTTTGTCATTTTTACCTCGTCCACGTATGTTTGGGGTAGGTCAATCTGGTACCCGAATGCACTTTGGATTTTACCCCCTTCATGGTAAGGGGTAAAAGAGTTTTGGATTTCAAGGATGTTATTGTCTTTGTCAAAGGTGTAACTTCTCTTGTAGGTGATTACCACGTCGTTCATATCGTAATCCCCTTTATTAGGCCACAAGTCCTCGAATGCTAATGTACCGACGGTTTCACCACTTGTTTCGGGGTCGAAAGGCACTTCGGGGTCGGTGGTCGGTTTATTGGGATCATAGATAGCCTCGTCCGGAGTTGCCTCCACGTAGAAGAGAATATCTTTGTAATCTTTATCACCTCCGTCTTCAATGCCAAGAATCGTTTTTTTGCTTTCCTTGTCATATATGCTTATGCAACTTTTTATCTTTCCTTCATTAAATTCGTCATTCGAGAACCAAGTGCCTTTCTTCGGGTTGTAATTAACCTTACAATTGTAACCATAGTCCTCAAATCCGTTTGCAAGTAAGAACCAGCCGATAGTTGTTCCTTGCGGGAATGTTTCACTTCCTTCACTTTTCCCGTCTTCACCATAATACATCAGTTTGATTCTATCACCTCCCCATAAAGTTCCTCCGGGACGGCTGTATTCAGTACAACTTGGAAAAGCTAAATATTTGGGTAAAGCGTTAAATTCTTCTGCAGTTAGTTCTTTTTTTGAGTTATAATAGTAATACCCCATTGCATTACGATACTCTCCCTTCCCGTCCAAGAAAATAAGTTTTATGCTGGCATTTTCTATTACTTTGATGTTTACAACGTCAGAAGATCTCACGTATTTAAAATTATCGATTCCTTCTAATGTATTTTGGATTCGATTCAATAATCCTTCCGGAATATCATATTCTTTCAACAAATAGTTCGGTATTCCATTTTTTTGAAAATAATCACCATTACTCCATGTGCCGAGAGGGGCAGAAATATTATATGGATTATCTCCTCCCGCACGGGAAAGTGATACGTTTTTAGCAAGAGTGGTTGCTGCTTTGGCTCCAGAGGACTGTTGTTGTTCTCTATATTCTTTCATATTGAACCGGATGCCGCTCTCGCCGACTTCCAATTCCACGCATTCAGGTAAACCGATGTATTCGGAATAAAGATAAACTTTATCTGTTGCCGTGGGTAAACTGATAGAACCCGTGTATTGACAATCGTCGTTCGTGTAAACTTTGAATGGTGCGTTTACCCCTTCCTTTTTCTTGCTTACGCCATTTTCAGTAACGATAGGGTTTTCTGTATAGATTTCGAATACGGCTTTGTAGCCTTTTATTCCATAATCGATATCCAGTGATTTTTCTGCACGAGTCAAATAGTCAGAATTATTACTTTTCGACTCGTCTTTATTGGGGTCATAAACGTCTTTTTTACATCCCCCAAATACTAGTGCACCAATAAATAGGTAAAGCACATACACGCTCTTGTTGATTTTCATCCTCTTTTGGCTTTTAATGTTTATGCAAAGTTATATATAAAAACACTAAAGTGTATCTATATAGCTATAATTTAAACAGATTTAATATATAGTGAGAACGGTGAATCCTTTTTATGGGATTTGAGTACTGTGTTTACGCTATTATTTTGTTTCGTATTTATTTTTTATTCTTCGGGTGTTGTATCTTTGCGATAAACAAATGATGGATGATTATGCGTAAACCTCAAGTATTGATTGGTGCGGCGACTTCCGGTAGTGGGAAGACGACTTTCACGTTGGGATTATTGCGATTGTTGAGGAACAAGGGAATGAAAGTGCAGCCGTTCAAATGTGGTCCGGATTATATTGACACGAAACATCACGCGATGGCTGCCGGGGAGGAGGCTGTCAATCTGGATACTTTTATGGCTTCGGCGGGACACGTGCGGCAAATCTATTCCCGTTACGGGACGGGGGCTGATGCCTGCGTGACGGAGGGAGTCATGGGATTGTTTGACGGGTATGACAAGATGAGGGGAAGTAGTGCCGAGATTGCCGGGTTGCTGGGGATTCCCGTGGTGCTGGTGTTGAACGCCAAGTCGACGGCTTATTCCGTGGCGCCCGTGTTACATGGGTTCAAGCATTTTTACCCGGGGATTCGTGTTGTCGGGGCTATCTTTAATTTCGTGGCGTCGGAGTCGCATTACGCTTACCTGCGGGGTGCTTGCGAGGATGTCGGGATTGAAGCTCTGGGGTATATCCCCAAGGATGAAGGGATTGTGATTCCTTCCCGTCATTTGGGATTGTCGATTGACGGGAGTTGCTGTTTTGACGAGTTTGCCAATCGGGTGGCGGAGGTGATAGCTAAAACCGTGAACGTGGAGCGGTTGTTGGAGATTTGTACGACGGATTTCCCGGCATGTGGAGTGAACGGGGACGCGGAACGGGGAGAGATGAAGATTGCGGTCGCGCGGGATGAGGCTTTTAATTTCATGTACCGGGAGAATATCGGGGCTTTGGAGCGAGAGGGGGAGGTCGTGTTTTTTAGCCCGTTGCATGATACCGTGTTGCCGGAAGCCGATTTGATTTATTTGCCGGGCGGGTATCCCGAGTTGTTTCTTGCCGAATTAAGCGGAAATGAAGAGATGAAACAGGCTCTTCGTGCTTATTGCGAGGCGGGAGGGCGTGTGTTGGCGGAGTGTGGGGGAATGATGTATTTGTGTGAATCTATTGCCGGAACGGATGGTGTCGCTTATCCCATGGTTGGGGTTTTGAGTCGGGAAGCGACCATGGAACCCATGAAGTTGAAGCTGGGGTACCGGGAAGTGGTCTTGAACGGTAAGGCGATTCGGGGGCATGAGTTTCATTATTCCCGCGTGAAACCGGGGACGGAAGAGGTGGTTCGCGTGGGAGAAGTGTACAATGCTAAAGGGGGAAGGGTGGATACACCTGTTTACCGTTACAAAAATGTAATAGCGAGTTACGTCCATTTTTACTGGGGGGAGTGCGGGATGGAACGATTGTTGAATATGGCGTTACGGGATTCGGAATGACAATTTGTCCCGTGGCGGGTATTTTTGACAGAGGGCATCGCGTGGCATATGTTTTGTTCAGCTTTATTCGGAGAATAGAATAAACTTTAAATAAAAGAGATATGATGAAAGAGAATTTAGTGAAAGCGTTTAACGCTCAGGTGAATGCCGAGATGTGGTCTTCTAACTTGTATTTGTCAATGTCCGTGTATTTCGCCCAGAGTGGGTATCCCGGGATGGCATCATGGATGAAAGCACAGTCTAAAGAGGAGTTGGAGCACGCTTACGAGATGATTGATTTCGTGATTAAACGCGGTGGAAATATCGAGATTGGGCAAATCGACGTGGTACCCGTGGCATGGGGGACGCCGTTGGAGGTGTTCGAGCATGTCTATGAACACGAGTGCCATGTTTCTAAATTGATTGATGATTTGTTGGATGTCGCTATCAAGGAAGGTGATAAAGCCGCCCAGAATTTTATCAATGGATTCGTGAACGAACAAGTGGAGGAGGAAGATACCGCGCAAACAATCGTGGAGCGTCTTCGGAAATTGGACGGGCACAATCTTGTGTATATGGACGATAAGTTGGGGGGACGGAAATAAATTAATGGAGGTGTGTCGGAACACACCTCCGGTTCATAAAGTTTATAAAGTTCGTAAAGTTGAGCCTTCGGCTCTTAAAGTCTGCGATGGTGTGTTGCGACACACCATCTTTATATGATGGAATAAATAGTGCAAATCAGTAAGACGGTAACGAGGCACACGGTTTGATTGACGCGGGCGGCTCGTTTGTAATCCCTGCCGGATAGTTCCCGGTCGTTGCTGCCGATATAGGGTTTTTCGACGAGGATACCGTGGTAGATGTTGGGTCCGCCGAAGCGGCAATTCAAGATGCCTGCCATCGCCGATTCGGGGTAGCCGGAATTGGGACTGGCGTGTTGCCGGGCGTATTTTCGAATGAAGCTGAAAATGCCTTTTCGATAGCCGGATAAGGCCATCAGGAGAGCTGTCAATCGGGCGGGGATGTAATTCAAAATGTCGTCGAGATGTGCGGAACAGCAGCCGAAGTCCTTGTAACGGGCATCTTTGTACCCGAGCATGGAATCGAGGGTGTTTACCATTTTGTACATCATCATGGCGGGAAAGCCGCCCAAGGCGTAGAAGAATAGCGGTGCGACGACTCCGTCGCTGAGGTTCTCCGCCATCGTTTCCAGTACAGCAGTGTATATCTTTTTCGGGGGCAATTGACTGGTGTCGCGTCCCACTATCCATGAAAGGCGTTTTCTTCCGGCTTCCAATCCTTGCGTTTCGAGCGTGCGAATCACTTCCCCGCCTTCTTGAATAAGGCTATGGTTTGCCAGACCGTAGAAGACGAAAACGGAGGCAACGATGTAATAGACGGCGGGATGAATGAGCCAAGAACCCCACGCGAGCACTCCCCCCGTGCAGAGTGTGGCGAGAGGCAACCCGATAGCGATGAAACAACCTTTGGTTTTCCGGTGGTTCCCTTTGTTTAAATGTCGTTCGCACCAAGCGATGATATTCCCGAAAGCCACGATGGGATGGGGCAACTTTCTCGGATCGCCGAAAAGTAAGTCGAGCAGGTACCCGATGACGAGGGGAACGATTATAATTGAAAATTGAAAATTGAAAATTGAAAATGAATTCATTTTAATTCTAAATTTTTTAGCGCGTTCACGAGCATTTGGTTTTTCTCTTCGGAGAGGGTGTTTATCCGGAAGTAGTGTTCATCCAATCCGCGGAAGTTGGAGGCGTCCCGGATTAGAATCCCGTGTTGTTCGATGAGATGTTGTTTCAGTTGCCTCGTGTCGAATTTCGTGTGCACGAGGAAGAATGAAGTACCTGAATTCAACGGGATGAAACCGGGGAGGTTGTCGAGTTGGTTGACCAATTGCTGTTTTCGTTTCATCAGTCGGCTCGTGTCGGGGAGTAGGTATTTCCCGTTTTTAAGTAAGAATTTACCGACCTCGATAGCCAGCGAATTGACGCTCCACGGGGATTTGAAAGCCCGGACGCGTTCTATCAAGGCTTCATTTCCCAGCATGTAGCCCAAGCGTAAGCCGGGGATGGCGAAATTCTTGGTCATGGAATGTATTATCAATAGATTCGGGTAGCGGGACAATAGCGGTTCGCAGGTTTCTGCTGTCGGGGCGAAGTTGATGAACGATTCATCCACGACAAGCGTCATGTCCGGGAATTGTTGCAGGATGTATTCTATTTGTTCTTGCGTCCAGATGTACCCGTTCGGGTTGTTCGGGTTACAGATAAACATCAAATCTCCCGCGATGGGTTGGAAGTTTTCCAAAGGGATGAATGAGAGTTGGTGTTTGTATAATGTACAAGCGTCTTCATATTCGCTGAAGGAAGGTACCGGTAGTATCGTTTTCGCCCCCTCGAAAGCGTGGGCGATGAGGTAAAACAGCTCGGTAGCACCGTTTCCGGCAATCACGTTGCGCGGTGTCAGGTTGTGGCTGTTTGCCACTTCGTTTACAAAGGATTCGGCAGCGGGTTCCGGGTAATGGAATATCGTGTCGATTTGTGTCTTGAGGACGGAGCGGATGATGTCCGCGTCCGCGTCGTACCATACATTCGTGGAGAAATTGGCTTTAATATTTGTTCCTGTCTGGAACAGGTCGTCACCATGTCCGTTTAGCATTGTTATTTGGTTTTAAGTGTGGAGTATATATAGTCCATGTCAACACATGCTCGCACGTGCCGGGCTAGTTTGTCATATTGTTGTTCCTTAAACTCGGCGTAGTCGAATGTTTTCGGCGAGGCTTGGGTTAGACCTGTCGCCAAGTCATTCAGTACGATGTTGTTGTCCAAAATGCCGTGGAGGTAGGTGCCCCAGCATTTGTCGCTGAGCAGGTAGCCGTCCGCCTGTCCGTCGGGTAGCCGATTGAGAGGCGAGGCGGTTGCCCCGTCGAGCAGGAGGGTGCGTCCCATGTGGATTTCGTACCCTTGGCAAGTTTCCGGGTAATCGCGGAAGTTGAATTGGCGTTGTCGTGTGACTTTCTCCGGTTCCATGACCGTGACGAGTGGAAGGATACCCAAGCCCGGTATGGCGGGTATGTCGCCTTCAATCTGGTCGGGGTCCTCGATGAGGGCGCCCAGCATTTGGTAGCCGCCGCAGATGCCGATTACTTTTTTCCCGTCTTTGTGGGCACGAATGATTGCCTCGGCGATGCCGTTTGCCCGGATATTTTGTAAATCCGATATCGTGTTTTTGGTGCCGGGCAGGATGATGATATCGGCTTTACGGATTTCGTCGGTGTTGTTCGTGTAATAAGCGTGGAATCGCTCATCTCTTTCCAGCACGTTGAAATCCGTGAAGTTGGACATCCTTTTCAACAGTACGATAGCGACGTTGATTTTCCCGCTTTCCGCTTTTGCGTGTTTGGTTTCCAAGGAAACGGAGTCTTCCTCCTCGATATAGATATCCCGGAAGTAAGGGATGACCCCAACAACGGGTATGCCTGTCAATTCGTGCAGTAAGCGGCGTCCTTCGTCGAAAAGGGAGCTGTCCCCCCGGAACTTGTTGATGATGATTCCTTTCATTTGGCGTTTTTCTTCTTCCGACAGTAGGGCGATGGAACCGTAGACGGAACCGAAGACGCCGCCCCGGTCGATATCTGCGACCAAATAGGTGGCGGCATCGGTGCGCAGTGCCATGCGCATGTTGGTGATATCCCGCTCCCGGAGATTTAATTCGGATATGCTGCCGGCTCCTTCCAGTACTATCGGGTTGTACCGGGCACGCAAACGCTCGTAAGCGGCATAGGCTTCGTTGAATAATCCGGCTTTGTTGTCGGACATGAAGTATGCTTTCGCGGACATGTTGCCGACGGGCTTCCCGTTTACTACCACTTGCGAGTTCTGGTCATTCGTGGGTTTCAGTAGCACGGGATTCATGTCGCTTTCCGGGGCTATACTGCACGCTTCCGCCTGTACGGCTTGGGCTCGTCCTATTTCCAACCCGTCGGGGGTGGAGAAAGAGTTCAAGGACATGTTTTGTGCCTTGAAGGGGGCGGGATGATAACCGTCCTGTTTGAATATACGGCAAAATGCCGTGTTGATGATGCTTTTTCCCGCGTCCGAGCAGGTACCGACAAACATGATAGAGCGAAGAAACATGTGTTAATTTTAGATTTTAAATTTTAGACCTATTGATTTCTTGATTTATGATTTAAGATTAGATGATTCCCATCCACTAACCAACGCTCTTTCAATCGTAAATCGTAATTCATAAATCGTAAATTATTTCTTTTTCTTGTAAAGAAAAGCTTTCCATTTTTCCTCTTCCGAGCCTTCTTTATCCATATCCCAGCGTGCCATGGTGAAAAGTAAATCGGACAGGCGATTCATGAAGCGGAGGATGAGGGGGGGGACTTCGTCTGTACGGTTTAGTGTCCATAAACGTCTTTCGGCTCTCCGGGCGATGGTGCGTGCCACGTGGCATTGGGCTGAAATCATGGTTCCGCCCGGTAGCACGAAATGTGTAGAGGGGTGTTGCAGCTCGTTATTCATCCGGTCAATTTGTTGCTCGCAAAATGTATCCAGAGCCTCCGGGAGTTTGTTCGGGTTCTGTGCCCGGATAGCGGAAGGGGTTGCCACTTGTGACATGACAATCATTAACGAGCGTTGAAGGTATGCTAATACTTCTTGGCGTTCGTCCTCTTCGTTCAAAAGAGCCCGGATGACACCTAGCGACGCATTCAGTTCGTCGAGCGTTCCGTTTGCCTCGATGCGGATGTCATCTTTATCTACCCGGCTACCCCCGTGTATTCCGGTGGTTCCTTTATCTCCTCCTTTCGTGTATATCCTCATAATAATTGAAAATTGAAAGTTGAAAATTGAAAATGGGATTTCCAATTCTCGATTATTGTTTATATTTTATAATAAACCCGGGTTGTGTTTTCCATGATAGGGAGGTCTATCATGTCGATAGGGCGTTTCCCTTCAAGGTATGCGATGATAGCCCGGTTGAATGCCCCGTGACCGATGGCGACGATGCGTTGATTCGGGAAGTTCTCTTGCAGGTAATGGATAAAGTCGATGGCACGTTGAAAGAGAGCCTCGACGGATTCCACGCTGGGGGGAAGATGTAGCCAATCGACATCGTCCAATTGCTTCCCGGTATATACCCCCCAATCCATTTCCCGTAATAAGGGAGTTTGCAAGGGTGTTAGTCCGTGATGTTTTGCCACGGCGAGTGCGGTATCATAGCTTCGTGCCAAATCACTGCACACGACAGCGTCAAGTTGTTCATCCTTTAAGTCTTCCGCCAGATTCTCCGCTTGCGCTTTGCCCAAAGGGGAGAGTGTGCCGGGAAGTTGTCCTTGCAGGATATGTTGTTGATTTTCCAGTGTTTCCCCATGTCGGGAGAGTATAAGTTCAATCATCACTATTTTTTATTATCCACGATACAAAAATAGTAAACAATTTCATTTCTCACGGTATTCCCGGGGTGATTCTACTGTAATACTACCTTTACACGCTTACAACTCTCTTGTTGCACCGTTATTTTGCCCTTTTCCGGTGGAGGTGTAAGCGGGTGAAATGTGGGGTGTAAGCACCATGAGGTAGGATTACCGTGGGATAACCCAAGGATTACAGTTCTTTCTGCATGATAATGACGTCGAAGTCTTCCCCGAATTTATGTCCCACTTTTTCAAGTTGCGCGCAACGTTTAAACCCGTATTTCTCGTGAAACGATATGCTTTGAGGATTCTTGGATGAAATGTCGGCGAGGATTGTCCGGATACCCCGTTTTTTCGCGTCGGTTTCCAGTATATCCAGACTCATTTTGCCTGCCCCGGCATGCGTGTAATGGGGGAGGATAAAATAACTGATTTGTGCCGTGTGTTTGAACGTGGGGAACGGGTGATAAGCACTTAAATAGCAGAACCCCGCGATGGCTCCCGTGTCTGAATCTTTTATGGCGTAGGCGGGATAGTCTTGTATTTTCTCCATTATTTTTTCAAAGAAGATGTCCGGCAATCGGGTTTCGGAAAAGGCCGCGAAACTGTTTTCAACGTAGTAATTGAAGATGTCCATAACCTCTTTCTGGTGTGTATTTCCTAGTTTTTCAAATGTGATGTTCATTGTGATTCAGGATATTGGTTTGGTCAAAGTTATAGAAAATATTGTATATTTTTCGGGGTAATACTTTGCTTTTCTTGAAAAAATAGAGAGATTTGTTGTCTTGTTAAGTCTTTCGGTGTTTCCCGGAAGGAAATGAAAAGATGTAATATGGAGAAAAGTGTGCGGTTAAGATATTTATTATTGACATTGGGGATTGTTGTGTTGGGATTGCTTTCCCGGAAGACGAGTATCTGCTCGATCGACTTCGTGAGAATGTATGTCGGGGATGTGCTTTGGGCGATGATGGTGTATTTCGGTTGCCGGTTGTTGTTCGTGAGTTTGAAAAAAAGTGCGTCTTTTGGTGTTGCGTTGAGCTTTTCTTACTTGATAGAGGTTAGTCAGTTATATCATGCACCTTGGATAGACTCTATCCGGGCGACGACGTTGGGAGGGTTGGTTTTGGGTTTCGGTTTCCTGTGGAGTGATATCGCGTGCTATACGGTGGGAGTGACTCTTGGATTTTGGGTGGATTCCTTGCCGGGATGGGGGCGAAAATAAATGTTTTATATTTTCCGGAATAATGTTTTGAATTTCTTGAAAAAACAGAGAAATTTGTCGCTATGATGAAAAGAAAACTAATATTGGTTACGGGCGGACAGCGTTCCGGGAAAAGCAGGTACGCGCAAGAATTAGCGTTACATTTGTCTGATAACCCGGTTTATCTGGCTACTTCAAGGGTGTGGGACGAGGAATTTAAAGAGCGGGTAAAGCGTCATCAACAAGACCGGGGAGCACAATGGACGAATCTGGAAGAAGAGAAGTTTATAAGTAAATGTGACGTGCGGGGGAGGGTGGTTGTCATTGATTGTGTGACTTTGTGGAGCACGAATTTCTTTTTTGATAATGATTCGGACGTGGATAAATCATTGGAAGAGATAAAAGAAGAGTTCGACCGGTTTACCCGGCAAGAGGCGACGTTTATATTCGTGACCAACGAGATCGGAATGGGGGGAATAGCTGTCGATCCCGTGCAGCGCCGTTTCACGGATTTGCAGGGATGGGTGAACCAGTATATCGGTCGTGCAGCCGATGAGGTGGTGTTGATGGTGTCCGGTATTGCCATGAGAGTGAAGTAAATAAAATATAATCCGAATTGAATATCGGAAGTGCGCGTGCATTTTCAATTTTCAATTTTCAATTTTTAATTGTATGAGAAGTTTTGTTATAAAAGAAACGGATAAGGCGATTTTGCCTGATTTGATTGATAAGATAAATAATTTGACGAAACCGAAAGGGTCGTTGGGATTGTTGGAGAAGGTTGCGGCTCAAATCGGTTTGATACAGCAAACTCTTTCCCCGGAGTTGAGAAAACCACAGAATATTATTTTTGCCGCAGATCATGGTATCGTGACGGAAGGGGTTAGTTTTTCCGCTCCCGAGGTGACGGCACAGATGATATCCAATTTCATCAAAGGGGGCGCCGGGGTGAATATGTTTGCCCGTCAACACGGTTTCGGGATTAAGTTGGTGGATTGTGGGGTGAACTGTGATTTCGGACCTATGGAAGGATTGATTGACCGGAAGATTCGGAAGATCACTTCGAATTATTTGCACGAGGCAGCCATGACTGAAGAGGAGTTTGACCGGGCAATAGAGATTGGCGCGGAGATCGTGGATATGGTGTATGCCGAGGGGACGAATGTGGTGAGTTTCGGGGAGATGGGAATCGCGAATACTTCAACTTCTTCCCTGTGGATGACTTACTTGACGGGGATTCCTTTATCGGATTGCGTGGGAGCGGGTAGCGGGTTGTCACGTGAAGGTGTGGAACACAAGTACAATGTCTTGCGTCGCTGCATGGAGAATTACAAGGGTGACGGTTCTGCTAAAGATATTCTTCGTTATTTCGGCGGATTCGAGATGCTGGCTGCCGTGGGAGGAATGCTTCGGGCTGCCGAATTGGGGATGATTATTATCGTGGACGGTTTTATCATGACGAATTGCGTGTTGGCGGGACGGGCTTTGTATCCGGCATTGACGGATTATTGTATCTACGGGCATCAGGGCGACGAGTGCGGGCATAAACTTGTGCTGGATTACCTGAAGGCGGAACCTCTGTTGAATCTTGGTTTACGCTTGGGGGAGGGAACCGGGGCAATCTGTGCTTATCCTTTACTGGTTTCAGCCGTGAACATGATAAACGAAATGGCTTCTTTTAAGTCCGCGGCGGTGACGAAGTACTTTAAATAATTGAAAATTGAAAGTTGAAAATTGAAAATGAGAGTGAATCACGGAATTTGAAATCACAGAATAAGCGTTGGTTCGTGCGGCTGGAATCATAAATCATAAATCTAAAATCATAAATTACTATGCGTTCTCTTTTGGCGGCAGTGATGATGTTTACGCGTTTACCATTATGGAGATTGGTAAACGTGGATAAACGCTATTTCGCGGATGTGATTAAGTTCTGGCCGTTGGTGGGATTTTTGACGGGGGCGACAACCGGCGGTGTGCTGTGGTTGGCGGCACAAGTGTTGCCGTTGGGAGTGGCTTGTGTGTTGGCGATTATAGCCAGAATATTATTGACCGGGGCTTTGCACGAGGACGGATTGGCAGATTTCTTTGACGGCTTTGGGGGAGGAACTTCTAAAGAGAAGATTCTGGCAATCATGAAAGATTCCCATATCGGGTGTTACGGGACCATAGGTTTGGTGCTTTATTTCATGTTGTATTATGCTTTATTATCGAGTTTCGACCCCGCGATGATTTTTCCTATCGTGATAGCCGCTGATTGTTTTTCCAAATTGTGTACAGCGGTAATGATAAACACGTTATCTTATGTCCGCAAGGAAGAAGAGAGTAAAACAAAGGTGATTTACAGTAAGGTACGAATACTTATTTTCGTTCTCGTGGGGGCTATCACGATGATTCCCTTCTTTTTTCTAAAAGACGCGTCATTCTGTTGGGCAGTGGTTCCCGCTATATTGGCGGCTGTTGCTCTACGCTTCTTCTTTAAGGCAAAGATAGGAGGCTATACCGGCGATTGTTGCGGGGCCTCCGTCTTGATTATCGAACAGGTATTTTACTTGGGAGTACTCGTGATCTGGTGTCGCTATCAATTTTTGTTTTAGATTTTCTCATGTATTGTACAACTCGCCGAATAATAAGGTCTTCAATTCTTGAAGATCAAGTTTAAGGATTGATATTTAGTCCTCTATTTTGATTCGGATAATGTGTCCGTCTGTTTGTTGAACTTGCAAGGTGCCGTCTTCTCCGATTGGGTAGACGGTTTTGTACTTGCAGGGAACAATCTCTTTTCCGTCCGTGTTGATATAGCCCTCTGTGTTTTGATGCCTGACAATAGCGTATCCCTCGGGGGTAAATTCTCCGATATAGGTGTACTTGCAAGGAATAAGTTCTTTGCCTTCGCTATTTCGTAAGCCGACCATGAATTCGTCATCCATGACGAGCAGGCGTCCGAGGTTCAGACTTAGCCAATAGATGTCTTTGTATTTACATGGAAGCATGACTTCTCCCCTGATGTTGACCATCCCGAAGTGTTTGTTTTGAGACATGCGGTACAGGTTACCTCCCAATTTCCCGATGGATTCGTAAATACAAGAAAGTAATTCGTTGCCCGAACTATCGATAAGCCCGTATTTTTGACTTTTTTTCACGCGAAATAGTCCGTTCCCGAAATCTTGAATGTCCTCGTACTCGGCAGGGACGATTTCTCTTCCGGAACGATTCATGTATCCGTATTTCCCGTTTCGTTTGACGGGAGCGGTTTCGTAATTCTGGAAGTCTTCTATCCGGTCATATTTACATTCGGTCAGTTCCCTGCCGTCCCCGCTCATAAGCCCGAATTTATTGTCCCGTTCCACGCGTATCAGTTTGCCCTTGAATAGGTTCACTCTCCCGTCGCATAGCGTGAGGGAGGTATATTGGCAGGGAAGAATTTCTTTCCTGTCTATATCGAGAAGTCCATGAAGGGAATCTTGTGTCGTGAGGTATAGAATCGGACCGAATTTACGGATTTTATCGTATTGGCAAGGAAGGATTTCTTTCCCTTTTTTGTTGATGAACCCGAATTTTTGTTCCCGTTTCGCGAGAGCGATACCTGTAGAATCGAACTCTTCGATGTCGTCGTACAGGAAGGGAATAACGGTTTGATCGGTAAGGGTGATATAGCCGTATTTATTCAGTTTTTTCGCTTTGATAATCGTGTCTTCTCCCGGAAATTCGATTTCATCATACAGGCAGGGAATAATTTCTTCGCCGGTAGTCGTGATAATTCCTTGGCAGCGGTTGAAATAGACTTTTGCCACGTTGTTTTGGAAAGATTCTGCGGCATCGTATTTCAACGGGATAACGATATCGCCGGACATATTGATGTACCCGTATTTGCTGCCCATTTTGACAGCCGCCAAACCTTCTTGGAAGTCAAGAGCGTGGTCATATTTGTAGGAAATGATTTCTTCCCCCTTCTCGTTGATGAATCCCCATTTACCGTTGGCAAGCTGGTGGGCGTATCCCGTGAAGTTGTAATTATTTTGGCATGAACATACAATTACTATGTAACAAACGCTTAGTATAAATAAAATAGAACTTTTCATTGTAGTTAGATTTACTTCTAATCGAATCAAAAATATAAATTAATTGGCAAAATTCTAGCAGGATAGGAAAAAAAAGACGATTTTTACAAAGTGAAAGATTGTATTATGGAAGTAATTTTGGTAAGACATACGAAAGTAAATGTCGTGCCGGGCATGTGTTACGGGAATACGGATGTGGATGTGGCTTCTTCGTTTGAAGAAGAGGCGGAGCGTGTACGGCAGGCATTATTAAAGCATGAGTTTGACGCTATTTATTCGAGTCCTTTGCAAAGGTGTCGTAAACTGGCTCTTTATTGCGGGTACGAGAATATGCTGTTGGACGAGCGATTGAGAGAATTGAATTTCGGGAGTTGGGAAGGACAGCGTTGGGACGAGATTCAGGATCCCCGGTTGCAGGAGTGGTATGACGATTGGTTAAGTATGCCGGCGGGAGGGGCTGAAAGTTTTTTACAACAATACAACCGGGTTTCAAGTTTCATGGATGATTTGAAAGAAACGAAGAGCCGGAGTGTCTGCGTGTTCACTCACGGGGGAACAATCCGGGCGGCATTGATTTATGCCGGGAAGTACAATTTTAATCAAGCTTTCACGGATGATGTGGATTACGGATCTCAAATCAAGATTACAATATGAGAAATATTGTTATTGTTTTATGCCTGTTATTCACGGTGAATCTTTTTGGTGAACAGAAAGAAAAAGAGGATGAATATATTCTATTGATTAGTTCGTATAGTAGTCGCTATCCTTGGCCGAAGATGATAGAGAATACTTTTCGTGACGAGGTGGGAAGAGTGGAAGGAAGGGTTAAAGTGTATAGCGAGTATCTGAATTGCGACAGGTTTTCTTCCTCTGAAATATGGTTGGAGAGGATGAGGATGATTATTCGGAATCATGCTTCCCGTCCTCCTAAAATTGTCGTACTGATAGCCGACGGGGCTTGGATGGCTTACCGGAAAGCCTATTCCGGGGAATGGGGGGATGTAAAAGTACTGCTTGGCGGGGTCAAGGATTGGGGAATGGATTTTGACCGTTACTGTGACAAACAACATTTGTCCGCGAATGATTTCGTGGCAACGGCCGATTTGTGCAAGCGGTATAACGCGACAGGATTGACGGAGCGCGTGGGGGTGAATAAGACGATACATATGATGAAACGATTGTTCCCGGATACGAAGAATGTTGCCCTTATCGGGGATAATTGTTTTTACGGGATATTTGCCTCTTTACTTGCCCAGAAGTTTATCCCGGGAGAGCATCCGGAATTGAATTATATACCGTTGGACGGTCGTTTCCTCACGACGGATTCTTTGTTGCGGCGTTTACGGCAATTACCGGAACACACGGGTATCGTGTACGCGTCATGGTTGCAGGATGTTACCGGACAGACGAATGATTTCGAGAGAATGAACGACAACATTCTTGCGCTGGTGGGGCAGCCTGTGTTTTCTCTTTCCGATTGGGGCGGGAAAGGCGACGATTTTATAGGTGGTTATTATTATTCGTCCATGAATTACGGGCAACGGTTAGCCGGAATTGCTGTCGAACTGTTGCATGGGGTTGAACCGGAAAATATACCGTTACACAATGCCAGTGATGATTTCGGGGCGCATCTGAACAAGAGTTTGGTCGTGAAGTATAACTTGGACCCGGCAGTCGTGGGAGAACCGGTGACTTATTTCAACGTTCCTCTTTCTTTCTGGGAAGAGAACAGGAGAGTACTGCTAAATGCGTTGATCGGTTCGTTGGTTTTTGTCTTGGTGGTAATGATCGGTTTCTATTTTTACCGGACAAAGAACTATTTGAAGTGGCAACAGAAGTTAAGCGAGAGTTTGAAGAGTTCTTTGGAGAACCAGCTTCATGTTTCAGAGACACTGGAAACTTTTTTACAGGAGAAAACCGAAGCGGAAGCGGTGAATCAAATGTTGTTGCGGATGTTGGAAGAGTATAATGCAGATCGGGCGTATATATTCGAACTGGACCGTTCCGGGCAATATTGTGACAACACGTACGAGATTGTGGCGGAAGGTATTGAACCTCAAAAAGAATACTTGCAACATATACTTTTGGCAAACTCGGGAAATTTTTATTCCATGGTATGGCAGAATGAGTTGCTTGCCGTGGATGATTTAGAGGCTACCCGCGGAAGCATACCGGAGGAGGAATGGCAGATATTGGCGAATCAGGGTATTCAGTCTATTCTCGTGGCTCCTTTACATTCGAACAATCGTACATGGGGATTCGTGGGTGTTGATTTCGTGCGGGAAAAGAAGGTGTGGACGGAACAGGATAAATTGTATCTCAGCACGTTGTCGCATGTTTTGTGTATCGGCATGTCCCATTATCGTTCGGAAATACTTCAAAAAGAGAGTGAATTGCGTTTCGGTTATCTTTATCGCAATACCTCCTTGGCGATATGCCTTTTTGACACTAAAGGGGTTTTGCAGGAAGTGAACGAGTGTTTCCTCGAGGCGACGGGAATCATGAACAAAAAAGATTTGTTGGGACTATCTCTCTATTCTCTTCGTTTCCTTTCCGATGAGCGTTGGAAAGTGCTGGACGGAACGGGACAACTGGTAATGGATTACGTGTTCTCTCCCAAGGCATGGAAAGAGGCGTACGGGATTTATTCCCGTCGGGTTTCTTCCTGTTATTTCACGGTTCACGTGAAAGAACTGAAAGATGAGGTTGATAATACTCTCGGGTATATGATGGTTTGGATTGATAACACGGTACTGGTGGAGGCGAGAGCGAAGGCCGAAGAGTCCGACCGTTTGAAATCTGCTTTTATTGCCAATATGTCGCACGAGATACGGACTCCCTTGAATGCTATCGTCGGTTTTTCCGAGTTGCTTACCACGGACGAGGAGGTGGAAAAAGAGGAGAGGGACGAGTATATCAAGTTGATACGGACGAACACGGATTTATTGTTGCAGTTGATAAACGATATTCTCGATCTGTCGAAAATTGAAGCCGGAGTGTTGGATTTTGTCCCGGAGAAAGTGGATTTGGAGTTACTTTTGTCGGGCATCGAGGCATTGTATAAGATGAAAGTCAGGGAAAATGTGAATGTTGAGTTTGTGAGTAAACATACCGGATTGCAGTTTTTGTTTGTAGATAAAAACCGGTTGAGTCAAGTGATATGTAATTATTTGAATAATGCCTTGAAATTTACCGCGAAAGGACATATTTATTTCGGGTATGAAGTCCGGGAGAATGACGTGTATTTCTTTGTCGAGGATACAGGTACCGGAATACCGCGGGAGAAACAGGAGTCTATCTTTCAGCGTTTCGTGAAATTGGATTCTTTCAAACAAGGTACGGGACTGGGACTTTCAATATGTTCCACTATCGTGGAGAAATGGAAAGGGCAGATTGGTGTAAAATCGGAAGAGGGACGAGGTTCCACGTTCTGGTTTACCGTGCCGAGATTATAGAGAGGTGTGTTCGTATGCGTTGTTCTTTGCTTTCTTTTTTTCTGCACGGAGTTTTTTGCGCAATCCTTTCTCGACGGCAAGTACAAGGAAAACGATTAGAAATAGTATTGCGACGTTGAGCCACGTGCGGAAACTGGACTCGTAGAAGTCCGTCATGGCAAATTTAGCGATTGCGGCCAAGATCAATATATACAGACACGTGCGTACATTCCGCAGCTTCTTTTCCGTGGAAGCAATGATGTCATTATCGGAAGATTCCTTTTCTGTTTTCATGGCCTTGTGGTTTAGTGCGTGTAATTATATTTTTGTAAAGGTATGAAATTAATTTTAGATATCAATCACGTGAAATTGCACTTATTCCCGTGTGTTGTAGAATTCTCGGTATCTTTCAATTGCATCCTCAAGCAATGCTTTTTCGATTTTCGGTTGACGTTCAAAGAAAGTGGTTTCTATTTTTATCTGGCTTCTTTGAGCAATCTTTTTCCAATTCCCGACAATTCTGCCGTTATACAAGATGACGGGATAGAATATGCCATTGTTAGAGAATGCTTTCGGGTGGTGAACGGGGTCTATCACTGTGCCTCGCTCTTTATAGCTGATGAGGTATTCGTCATAGGAAGGCAAGAGATGAAGTTGTGGTCGCGTGGAAGGTGCGTTAGAGCAGGATTCATGCACGTGTAACTCGAAAGAGCCGTATTTTTCCACGTGCAACTCCGATTTGATGGTTTCTATCGCTTGTTTGGCTTCCGAGATGAGCAAACCGGACCACCAAGTGAAATCTTCTAGGCTGGCAGGAGAATGGCTTCTGAAATAATAAGTAGCTAATTTAGCCAGAGCTTCTTCTTTGTGTAGCTCTTTTACGGGGGGAATGCGTTCTTCCAAGAGAGCGTAAGTCGGTTTTTGTTTCCTGTCAATGCCGCTGCAAATGATACCTTCCGATTCTGAGCGGTTCAAACAATATTTCAAGAATATGGGATCTCCGCTATGGCTCATTTGCACAAGAGTTTTCTCCAGTTCTTCCTTGGTTAGACTCTTGCCTTCAAGAATTTTCTCTATGTCCTGTTTACATTTTTGATATTCTTTCTCGCCAATATTTATTTGGCTACACCATGACTTGAATGCTGCTATATTACGTTGTTTGCATAGTTTCAGCATCCAGCGTAAATCTTCTGCCGCGACAATGTGCCACGTGGGACGCATGACATGGGTACGGATGATTTCTCCTTTTTGTAGAGCCTCTTCAACGACAGATAAAGAACCTGATTTTAGTCTTATTCCGATAGCCCGTTTTACCATCGGGTAGTTTTGAGCTTGTATCGCACCCATCCATGTCACGAGTTCTTTCGGTGTTTCGAATCGTGAATTTGTCAATTGTTGGCATTGCAGACGGATGTTTGTCAACATATGTGGGTTTGTTAAGTTATAAGGTTTATAAAGTTCATAAAGTTCATAAAGTCTTTACCGCCACAAGCATCTTACTGAAAAAACTTATATACTTTATAAACTTTATAAACCTTATGAACCTTATGAACTTATTCTATCGTTTTACTTCTTCTTTTACGTTCGTTTTCGTCCAAGTAAATCTTGCGAAGGCGCATGGCTTTAGGGGTGACTTCCACGTATTCGTCTTCTTTGATATATTCCAGTGCTTCTTCCAAGCTGAATAATATCGGGGGAGCGATGTTCGTTTTCTCGTCCGAACCGCTGGCACGCATATTCGTTAATTTCTTGGATTTGCAGACGTTGATAACAATATCGTCTTGACGTGAACTTTCGCCGATTACTTGTCCGGCATATACTTCGTCGCCCGGGGTAATGAAGAATTTACCTCTATCCTGCAATTTGTTGATCGCGTAGGCAAATGAATCTCCTGTTTCCATGGCAATCAGCGACCCGTTGATGCGCATCTCGATATCTCCGGCGTAGGGCTCGAAACCTTTCAGACGATGTGCCATGACAGCTTCTCCCGCGGTAGCGGTCAGCAAGTTACTTCTTAAACCGATGATGCCTCTGGAAGGGATATCAAAAGTCAAGTGTACCCGTTCGTCACGGTGCTCCATGTTTGTCATAGTTCCTTTGCGGCGGTTGACCATCTCGATGGCCTTGCCGGAAACCTCTTCCGGGAGGTCGATGGTTAATTCTTCCACGGGTTCACATTTCACGCCGTTGATTTCTTTGATGATTACTTTCGGTTGTCCGACTTGTAATTCATAACCTTCGCGGCGCATGGTTTCGATCAATACGCTCAAATGAAGGACGCCTCGCCCGAATACAATAAATGAATCGGCTGATTGCCCCGGCTCAATCCGTAAAGCAAGGTTTTTTTCCAATTCCCGGTCTAAACGGTCTTTGATATGGCGGGAAGTCACGAATTTTCCGTCCCGTCCGAAGAATGGCGAGTCATTGATCGTGAACAACATACTCATGGTCGGTTCGTCAATGGCGATGGGAGCAAGAGCTTCCGGGTTCTCGAAGTCCGCGATGGTGTCTCCGATCTCAAAACCTTCGATTCCCACGAGTGCACAAATTTCTCCACATTCAACTTCTTCTACTTTCTGTTTGCCCATACCTTCGAAGGTCATCAGATCTTTAATACGGGTTTTTATTTTGGTGACGCCGTCTCTTTTGCAAAGCGTGACGGGCATACCGGATTTCAACGTGCCCCGGGTTAATTTACCGATGGCAATCCGTCCCACGTATGAAGAATACTCCAAAGAAGTGATTAACATTTGGGGTGTCCCTTCCTGTACTTTCGGGGCGGGAATATCTTTGATGATAGCGTCCAGCAATGAAGTAATGTCTGTTGTCGGTTTGCGCCAATCCGTGGACATCCAACCTTGTTTCGCGCTACCGTAAACAACCGTGAAATCCAATTGTTCTTCGGTGGCATCCAACGAGAACATCAAGTCGAACACTTGCTCGTACACGAAGTCCGGGCGGCAATTTGTTTTGTCAACTTTGTTTACAACTACAATCGGTTTTTTACCTAACGCGAGAGCTTTTTGAAGTACGAAGCGTGTTTGCGGCATCGTTCCCTCGAAAGCATCAACTAACAATAAAACTCCGTCAGCCATATTTAATACCCGCTCCACTTCTCCACCAAAGTCGGCATGTCCGGGGGTATCAATAATATTTATCTTGTAATCTTTGTAATGAACTGAAACGTTCTTTGCCAGAATGGTAATTCCTCTCTCTCTTTCTAAGTCATTGTTGTCAAGGATTAAATCTCCCGTGTTTTCTTTTTCTCTGAAAAGGTTTCCTTGAAAGATCATCTTGTCAACCAAAGTTGTTTTTCCGTGGTCAACGTGTGCGATAATCGCGATGTTTCTAATTTTCTGCATTTTGCTCCTATGGTATTAAATCCAAATAGGGCGCAAAGGTAGTGTTTTTTTCATAGAAAAGGGGCTCATTGAGCCCCTTTTTTTATTCTACCCTGTTGGCACTTCCCAAAACGTTAATGGTTTTGTGCTTGTATAATTCTTTTAAAGCATCTCTTGCCGGTCCCAAATATTTGCGGGGATCGAACTCTGCCGGTTTGTTGGCGAACACTTCGCGAACGGCTGCGGTCATGGCAAGACGACCATCCGAGTCGATATTGATTTTGCAGACAGCGGAAGTGGCTGCTTTACGTAATTGTTCTTCCGGGATACCTACCGCGTCTTTCAATGCACCGCCGTATTTGTTGATTTTGGCAACTTGATCTTGCGGAACGGATGATGAACCGTGAAGAACGATGGGGAATCCGGGGATTCTTCTTTCGATTTCTTCCAGTATGTCAAAACGTAATGGAGGGGGTACTAATATACCGTCAGCATTGCGGGTACATTGTTCCGGTTTGAATTTATTCGCCCCGTGAGAGGTACCGATGGAAATAGCTAACGAGTCAACACCCGTTTTCTTCACGAAATCTTCCACTAAGTCCGGGCTGGTGTACACGCTCGCGGCGGCAACCACGTCGTCCTCGATTCCTGCCAATACCCCGAGCTCTCCTTCCACGGTAACGTCATATTTATGAGCGTACTCTACTACTTTTTTGGTGAGTGCCACGTTTTCTTCATACGGGAGGGCTGAACCGTCAATCATCACGGACGAGAAACCCATCTCGATACAGGAAACGCACAATTCGTATGTATCGCCATGGTCAAGGTGAAGACAGATGGGGATATTACATCCTAATTCTTTAGCGTATTCTACCGCTCCTTGTGCCATGTAGCGTAGAAGCGTTTGATTGGCGTATTTACGCGCACCGCTTGATACTTGTAAGATAACAGGTGATTTCGTTTCCACGCAAGCACCGATGATAGCCTGCATTTGCTCCATGTTATTGAAATTGAAAGCCGGGATAGCGTATTTGCCTTCCATTGCTTTCTTGAACATTTCTCTGGAATTAACCAGTCCTAAGTCTTTGTAATTAACCATAGCTGATATGTTGTTTATATTTCGTGCATCAAAGTTATATATTAAAAACAGACTTTCACAAGGAAATGAGAGAAAAATTTCAAACGTTTGCGGAGATTGAAAATTCTTTGAATTTTCAAGTTGCGGGTTGAGCCTACGGCTCTGCAAGTTACAAGTTGCAGAGTCGTAGGTTGAAGTCACACGGACAAAAAAATAGAGTGGTTTACCACTCTATTTCTTGCAGCCCGTGTGACTTCAAATAATCATTCGCCCGGCTGAATTGGTGGTTACCGAACCAACCGCCCCGGTTTGCCGATAAGGGAGAAGGGTGGACGGATTTTAATACCAGATGACGGTTCGTGTCGATGAAAGCACCTTTACGTTGCGCGTATGAGCCCCAGAGGAAAAACACCAGATTGTCTTTGCGCTCCGCGATGACTCTGATAACGGCGTCCGTGAATGTTTCCCAACCTTTGTTCTGGTGCGAGCCGGCTTGATGTGCCCTCACGGTCAACGTGGCGTTGAGCAGGAGTACTCCTTGTTCTGCCCAGCGTTCCAGATTTCCCGAGGTAGGAATAGGGGTACCCAAGTCGTTTTGTATCTCTTTGAAGATATTTTGCAAAGAGGGTGGTTGCTCGATTCCCTCGGGTACGGAAAAACAAAGCCCGTGTGCCTGTCCGGGCCCATGATAAGGATCTTGTCCTAGAATGACAACCTTTGTCCGGTCGGCAGGACAGTGGTCGAAAGCGTTAAAAATGAGTTTGCCGGGAGGGTATATTTTCGTGGTGCTATATTCTTGTTTCACGAATCGAATCAATTCTGAAAAATAAGGCTTTTCAAATTCATCTTTTAATAATTCCTTCCAAGAGGGCTCGATTTTCACGTCAACCATAACAATTCAATTTTAGATTTAATGATTTAAGATTTTAGATTTCTATCGCATGAGGCGAACGCTTTTCATACAATCGTAAATCTGAAATCATAAATCGTAAATTAGTAAGTTTTTATCTCAAATAATTTCGGCCAGTGTTTTCCGGTAACGTAAATCGTGCCCTTCTTTTCATTGTAAGCGATACCGTTCAACACGTCGTCGTTTTCGTCTAACTTGGCTTTCTCCGCGGGAGTCAGCATATTCGGTAACAATAGTTCTTCTGTTACTTCCCCTGTTTCCGGGTCGATAATCACGATGCGATCCGTGAGCCATTCGTTTGCCCAGATATAACCGTTGATATATTCCAATTCATTCAGGTTGGTGACCGGACCTTTGCTATCGTAAACCTCTACTGTTTTTATCACGGTGAACAGTTCCGGGTCTAGGTGATACAAACGGTGTGTCCCGTCGCTCATGACGAGCTTGTCACCCATGGTGGTAAGTCCCCAACCTTCCTGCATGGAATAGTCGAAGGTGGTCAATAACGTGAAGGTTGCCAAATCGTACACGAACGCTTTTTTGGATGTCCACGTGAGTTGATAAATTTTATCCTTGTACACGGTGATCCCTTCCCCGAAATAACGGGCATCCAAGCTCAGGGATGCTAACGTTTTGTTGCTTTCCAGATCAATCTTGCGTAGCGTGGACTGACCTTTTATCCCGGTTCCCTCGTACATGATTCCGTCGATGTAGACCAAACCTTGGGTGGAGGCGTCTGTCGCGTGGTTGTATGTCTTGACTAATTTGTAATTCAGTCTTTTCGGTGCTTTATCCGGCTTCACGATAAATGACTGGGTGGCGACTCCTTGCTTGCTATCCGGGTGGAAGGCGATAATTTTCAGCGTGTTAGTACCGCACTTTTCTTTCGGGAGTTTGAATATGTATTCTTTCGTGGTACTGTCAAGCGTGGCAATCTTTTTCTGGTTAAAAAAAAGATGTGCTGAGTCGATCTTGTAGCGTTTGTTATTGGCGTACACTATTTTCAACTCTTGGTCAAATTGACAGGTATCGCCTTTCATGGGATAGACAAATTGTACGCTTTTCACGTATTTCGGACCCGTGCCGCGTGCTTCTTCCGTGGTGGAAGAAACAGGCGTGTTCCCGGTGTTTTTGGCTTTATTTGTCCCCTGACAGGCAGCAACCAGAAGAATGGATAATAATATGTAATAGTAGCAAGAAGTCATAATATGCATCGTTGAATTATTCTAGTTCCCATTCGTAACCGTCCTTCGTGTCCTTGATCTGAATCCCGGCATTCTTCAATTCGTCCCTGATTTTATCCGAAGTTGCCCAATCTTTGTTTGCCCGTGCCGCTTTTCTGACATTCATCATGGCGTCGATTACTTTACCAAGGGCTTGATTGCTGGCGCTGGAATCCGTTTCACCCTTCAATCCGAGGATGTCGAACACGAAGCTGTCAAATAATTCCGTTAAGGTTTGCAGGTTTTCAGCATCTATTTTTTCACTTCCGGCGGCGATAGAGTTAATCATGCGTACCCCGTCGAACAAGTGTGCGATTAGAATGGGCGTGTTCAAGTCGTCGTTCATGGCATTGAAACAATTGTCCCGTAATGTTTTTACATCCACGGTATTCTCGTTTGATGCTTTCAATTTATGCAATTGCACGATGGCGGACATCAGGCGCTCGTATCCTTTTTCTGCCGCTTTCAGTGCTTCGTTCGAGAAGTCAAGCGGACTACGGTAGTGTGCTTGAAGGATAAAGAAACGCACGGTCATGGGCGAGTAGGCTTGTTCCAAAACGGCATTATTTCCGGCAAAGAGTTGGTCCAAGGTAATGAAATTGCCGAGTGATTTACCCATTTTCTGTCCGTTGATCGTTACCATATTATTATGCATCCAGTATCTCACGGCAGGATGTCCTTGCGCGGCAGTGCTTTGCGCGATCTCGCACTCGTGATGAGGGAATTGCAGGTCAAGACCGCCCCCGTGAATGTCAAACGTGTTGCCAAGGTATTTCTGGCTCATGCAGGAACATTCCAGATGCCACCCCGGGAAGCCCACTCCCCACGGGGAAGGCCAGCGCATAATATGTTCGGGAGTCGCTTTTTTCCATAGGGCAAAATCCACGGAGTTCCGTTTTTCTTCCTGTCCGCTGAGTTGTCTTGTATTTACTAGTAACTCGTCTATTTTTCGTCCGGAAAGAATCCCGTAATGGTATTTTTTACTGTAACGCTCCACGTCGAAATAGATATTCCCTTCGCTCTCGTAGGCATATCCTTTGTCGATCAGGGTTTTGATTAATTCCTGCTGTTCGATGATATGTCCCGACGCGTGAGGCTCTATACTGGGAGGGAGCGTGTTCAGTTGTTCCATGTTCTTGTGATAACGGTTCGTGTACAATTGCACGACTTCCATGGGTTCCAACTGTTCCAGCTTTGCTTTCTTCGCGATCTTGTCTTCTCCGTCATCCTCGTCATTCACGAGGTGTCCCACGTCCGTGATATTGCGGACGTATCTCACCCGATAACCTAAATATTTGAGATAACGAAACAACAAGTCGAACGTGATGCCCGGGCGGGCGTGTCCTAAATGTGCGTCCCCGTACACGGTAGGCCCGCAGACATATAACCCCACGAACGGGGGGTTCAACGGTTCAAACAACTCTTTCTTTCGACTTAGCGTGTTGTATATCGTCAACTTGTTTTCCATAATTCTAAAGTACTATATTGATATGATTCAACAAAAGTATGAATTTTATAATTGAAAATTGAAAATTGAAAATTGAAAATGAAGAAAATCGTGAATTATTGCCCGATTTCCTGTCTTCCTTCCTATGTTCCTGATGGATTGCCTACCTCTTCCCGCTCTTATGATGACAACATAAATGTAGCAACTTGCCAGCATATTCGCTTCCCGTCGATGATGCTACGTTCGTGCTACGTTCATGCTACGTCCATGGGGGCAGGAAGGGGTAGCCTTCGGGTAGCCCGGGGGTTATTGAGGTTTATATTTCAATGCCTCGGGGATCGTGGCCTTCAATTTCGCGATACGGTTTTGGTCAGCGGGATGGGTAGAGAGAAATTCGGGTTGTTTGGCACTTCCCGAGTTTGCCATTCTACTCCAGAATGCCACAGCCTCGTTAGGATCGTAGCCTGCCATAGTCATGAAAATCAGGCCCAAGCGATCGGCTTCATACTCGTGTTTCCGGGAGAAGGGCAGAGTGACGCCTAAATTCGTGCCCATGCCGATTGCCGCGGCGAGCAATGCTTTGCGTGTATCGGATTGGTCGTGCCCGAGAATTTCCGTTGCGGCAGCTTGACCGTATTGTAGCAAGGTTTGCTGGCTCATTCGCTCGTTGCTGTGATGTGCCACGGCGTGAGCGATCTCGTGTCCCATGACGACCGCTATCCCCGCATCCGTCTTGCAATAGGGAAGGATGCCCTCGTAAAACACGACTTTCCCGCCCGGCATGCACCACGCGTTCGGTTCGTTGCTGGCAACAAGGTTAAATTCCCATTGGAAGTTGGCGATCTGATCCTGCATGCCGTTAGCGGCAAGATATTGTTCTACCGCTTTCGAGATTCGTGCCCCCACGTCTTTGATGCGTTTTTTGTTTACCGCGTCAGTGGATAGTTTGTTTTCCTTTAAAAAGCTACTATATGAGGTCAGGCTCATGGATACCATTTCGTTTTCGGGGAAAAGGATAAGCTGACGACGCCCCGTGATAGGTACGGTGGCGCATTGCGCGAAAAGTAGCAATATTATTACCGGTAATGCGATACGTGAAATCAATGTTTTCATGTTTTATCATCTTTAATAAATTCACTGACGAATAGATTTGTGGTTTTTGTGCAAATATACGAAATAATCTTCAGTTTGCGGAATTTGATGTAAGGAGGGAGCGAGTGGAGCGTATCCGGAGAAGTTTAGATGAAAATGGGATGTGATGAGGGTGAGAACGGGCAACAACGCCAGATCAACTCCCGACCGTGTTTTATATAGGACCGGAGGGGAGTAATGTTGTTGCATAGTGATGGAATTGGAATATATGTGCGGGTGTTTGATTTCTGTTTATATTTTTCTTGAATTGGGCGATTATTCTGTTTGATGTAAAAAAAAAGTCCCGGAAATGCGAATATGATTCCCGGGACTTTTTTTCGGATTTTTACAGTTCAGCTAACTGTTGCTCGATAGCTTTGATTTTGGCTTCGGCGTCAGCTTGTTTTTTGCGTTCGTTTTCGATGACTTGTGCGGGGGCTCCGCTCATGAATTTTTCGTTATTCAGTTTCTTCATGACGGAAGCGAGGAACCCTTGGGCGTAAGCCAGATCGGCTTCCAGTTTGGCTCTTTTTTCTTCCGTGTCTACTTCGCCCACGGCGGGGATGAAGTATTCAACGGTGTTGCTGATAAAACTCCATGCGCCTTTGACGGTTTCGTCCACCATTTCAACGTCGCTGATGTTACCCATTTTAATGATTACGCTTTCGAAGCGTAGCGGGTAGCGGTCGTTGCTTTTTACTCTTAACGAGATGGCATCTTTGAAAGCAACGTTATTTTGTTTACGAATGGTACGGATACCCGCGATAACTTCTTTGGTGTTTTCAAATTCGCTCAGGAAGTTTTCGTCATAGCTGCCGGGTTGAGGTTGTACGGAAATCATGATACTCTCGCCTTCTTTGCGTTCCCGTAAGTTTTGCCATATTTCTTCCGTGATAAACGGCATGAAGGGATGGAGTAATTGCAACATCTCTTCGAAGAGATAAATAGTCTTCTCGTAAGTTGTCCGGTCAATGGGTTGTTCGAATCCCGGTTTGATGATTTCCAACAACCAAGATGAGAACTCGTCGCGAAATCCGGTATATACCGTCATTAGAGCTTCCGACAAGCGATATTGGTCGAATTGGTTGTTCAATGTTTCTTTACACTTGTTGAGGTATTGTTCAAACCAATCGAGAGCCAGCTTGGAATGTCGCGGTTGTTCGATGTCCGCTACTTTCCAGTTGCTTACCAGACGGAAGGCGTTCCACACTTTCGTCGTGAAATTGCGTCCTTGCTCCGGCAGACTCTCGTCAAATAATAAATCACCACCGGCGGGTGCGCATAAAAGCATACCTACCCGTACGCCGTCTGCCCCGTATTGATTGATGAGGTCAAGAGGGTCGGGTGAATTACCGAGTGATTTGGACATTTTGCGATGCAATTTGTCGCGTACGATACCTGTCAGGTAAAGATTCCCGAATGGTTTCTCGTGTCTGTACTCGTAACCCGCCATGATCATGCGTGCCATCCAGAAGAAAAGAATATCCGGTGCTGAAACTAGATCCGTGGTCGGGTAGTAGTAATTGATATCCTCGTTGTCCGGCTCCAATATGCCGTTGAAAACGGAGATCGGCCATAACCACGAGGAGAACCAAGTATCAAGACAGTCTTCATCTTGACGCAATTGATCGGCGGGGATGTTTTTCCCGAATTTTTCTCTTATCAGTTTTGCCGCTTCTTCTCTAGTATTGGCTACCACGTAATCGTTGCTATCCGGCAGATAGTACACCGGAATCTGGTGTCCCCACCATAATTGACGGCTGATGCACCAGTCTTTCACGTTCTCCATCCAGTAACGATAGGTGTTCTTGAATTTCGATGGTGTCAAACGAATGTCGTCGTTCATCACGGCGTCTAATGCCGGTTGAGCCAAATCTTTCATTTTCAGGAACCATTGCATGGAGAGCTTCGGCTCGATAACCACGTTGGTACGTTCGGAGTAGCCTACTTTATTATTGTAGTCCTCGATTTTTACCAGATTACCTGCTTGTTCCAATGCCGGGATGATTTCCTGACGCACGACAAAACGATCTTTGCCCACGAAAAGTTGGGCGTTCTCGTTCAGTGTTCCGTCGTCATTGAAAATATCGATGGATTCAAGATGATGCTTGAAACCGATTTCATAGTCGTTAATATCATGGGCAGGCGTGATTTTCAACGCACCGGTACCGAATTCCATATCCACGTACTCGTCTTGGATAATCGGGATGACACGATTCACGAGCGGCACGATACAATTTTTACCTGCCAGATGGCGGAAACGCTCGTCGTTCGGGTTCACGCACACGGCGCTATCCCCGAGAATGGTTTCCGGTCGGGTGGTGGCAATGGTGATGTACTCGTTGTCCGAGCCTTCTATTTTGTAGCGGAGGTAATACAGTTTGCTGTGTTCCTCTTTGTAGATTACTTCTTCATCAGACACGGCTGTTTTGGCTGACGGGTCCCAATTCACCATTCGGATACCCCGGTAGATCAATCCTTTGTTGTAAAGGTCTACAAATACGCGAATCACGCTTTCCGAACGGATTTCATCCATCGTGAAGCAGGTTCTGTCCCAATCGCAAGAGGCACCGAGGCGTTTCAATTGTTCAAGGATGATTCCCCCGTGTTTTTCTGTCCATGCCCAAGCATGTTTCAAAAATTCTTCCCGGGTAAGGTCCCGTTTCTCTATGCCTTCGCTTTTCAATTTGGCAACCACTTTGGCTTCCGTGGCGATAGAGGCATGGTCTGTTCCGGGAACCCAACAAGCGTTCTTTCCTTGCAAGCGAGCCCGTCTGACGAGTACATCCTGTATCGTGTTGTTCAACATATGTCCCATGTGCAGGACTCCCGTGACGTTAGGCGGGGGAATAACAATACAATACGGAGTTCTCTTTTTATCAACAACGGAATGGAAAAAACGATGTTCCATCCAGTATTGATACCATTTCTCTTCGCTTTTTCGCGGATCGTAGTTTGTTGGAATCATTTTGTTTTAAATTAAAATTTTAGATTCGTAAAAAGGGGCTTTTCAAAAAGCCCCTTTGGTCCGTAAAGTCTATAATGTCCGTAAAGTCAATGTTTATAGGTTTATGCCCTCGTGTCAATTGTTGACCTTATGGACTTTATGGACCTTATGGACCTTTGACTTTTATTTATTCTTCTGATTTTCTAATTCTTCGTCCTTTTTTCTTTTGTGCATCAAGGAGAGCGTCAAGGTCTGCTTTTTGTTGCGAGCCGTCGTAATCACAGATGTATTTATCGATGAGGATACGACCACAGTATTCACAGACGATAATTTTCTTCCGGGAACGGATATCCAATTGTCTTTGTGGCGGAATTTTGTTGAAACATCCGCCGCAAGCGTCACGATCCACGGTTACAACAGCCAGACCGTTGCGTGCATTGGAACGAATACGACGATAAGCGGTCAATAGACGATCGTCGATAGTTGCAGCCAATTGTTCGGATTTTATTTGTAAGGATTCCTCGTCCTTGTGTGTTTCGTTGATAATGTCGTTCAACTCGTTTTTCTTGGCTTCGAGGTCGGAAACCTTATCCTCGTAACGCTTTTTGGATTCTTCCATTAACGCGTCTTTTTCCGCTTTGGCTTTGGTCGCTTCACGGATTCTTTTTTCTTGTAATTCGATTTCGAGTTTCTGGAATTCGATTTCCTTGCTCAACGCATCGTATTCACGGTTGTTACGTACGTTGTCGAGTTGCTCGCTATATTTTTTTATCGCTTCTTCTGCTTTCTTGATTTCTTGCTTCCTCGTGGAAGTCGTTTTATCAAGTTCGCTTAATTCAGCCTTCAAGTTTTCGATACGTGTTTCTAGCCCCGCGATCTCATCTTCAAGGTCTTGAACTTCCAAAGGTAATTCTCCTCGAAGAGTTTTGATTTTATCGATCTCGGTGTCAATTCGTTGTAATTCATACAGGTTCTGCAGTTTTTCTTCAACTGTCAGCTCTTGCATTTTCTCATTGTTATTCGTCACCATATATTATAAATACTTAATCGGATTTGTATTAATCTCTGAAAACTGAACCGCAAATGTAGATATTTTTTTTGTAAGTATCTCATAAAATATCTCTTTTGTGAATTGTTCGCTTTCATAATGTCCTATGTCTGCTATCATAATCCGGTTTTCCGTGAGAAAGAAATCATGATATTTGAAATCACCGGAGATATAGATATCCGCGGCATTCGCTAGAGCCCGGTTGAAAAAAGAGGCTCCGGCTCCGCCACAAACAGCAACTTTACGGATAGAGGGTGTGTGAGGTCGCGTGTAGCGTAGCCTGTCACAGTGGAATGTCGCTTTCACTTGTCGGAGAAATGCCATGCTTTCGACCGGAGTTTCAAGTTCCCCGATAATGCCGAAGCCGTTGCCTTCCGAGAGGTCGCCTTCCGGTTGTAATATTTGCCTGTTATGCAAGTGTAATTTATCTGCCATGCGCCCGCTGACACCATTGGCAACGACATCCATGTTCGTGTGGGCGGCGTAGATCGTGATGTCATGTTTGATAGCGGAGATAACGCAGCGTTCCACGTACGTGGCAGGTGTAATGTGTTTCAACCCGCTGAAGATAAGCGGGTGGTGCGAGATGATTAAGTTGTGACCGTGGATAATGGCCTCGTTCACGACTTCCTCTGTTACGTCAATGCATAAAAGCACGGAAGTTAATTCCCGTTTGGGATCTCCACAAAGTAACCCGGAGTTATCAAAACTCGCTTGGAATTTTAGCGGGGCATATTCTTCTATTAGCGCAATAATTTCTTTAATGTACATGGTCTTGCTGTTTTTATGATATTAGCTTGTGAAATTCATAAATCTAAAATCATAAATCTAAAATTATTATGGCAGTTGATTTTTGATAGATAACAGTTCTTCTTTTATGTTTTTCAGCCGTTTCACGACTTCGAAATGAAGCTCGGTTTCTTCTTTGCGGTTTTTCAACTGTTGTTGCGCACCTTTCAGTGTCATTCCTTTTTCCTTCACGAGGTGGTAGATCAGATGAAAGTTGTCTATATCTGCTTTCGTGAACTGGCGGTTCCCTTTTTTGGTCTTGTGGGGTTTGATTACATCAAACTCTTTTTCCCAAAACCGGATGAGGGAAGTATTAACCCCAAACATCTCGGCTACTTCTCCGATAGAGTAATACAGTTTTAATGCTTCTTCTTCCACCATAATAATTGAAAGTTGAAAATTGAAAGTTGAAAATGAGATTATTTTCAGATTTCAATACCAGTGTTATACAATCTTTAAATCTAAAATCGTAAATCTACAATTTGTTAGTCCATGCTTTGTCCCGTGTTGTTCGCTATCTCTACTAACTTTTCGAACTCGTCAGGGGAGAGGTCGTTGAAGTAGAAATTGATAGGATCTACGGGTTTTTCGTTTTTCCGGACTTCGTAATGTAAATGAGGTCCGGTAGAGAGTCCGGTATTACCGAGGTAGCCGATGACATCCCCTCTCTTGACAGTTTGTCCTTTCTTCACGACAATCTTTTCCATGTGGGCGTACATCGTTTTGTAGCTGAAACCATGATCAATGATAACGTGACGACCGTACCCTTTGTCAAACTGACTTTCCACGACAAGGCCGTTCCCTGTGGCATAGATCGGTGTGCCTATGGCTCCTGTGAAATCCATGCCGGCGTGAAACTTCATCGTTTTGTATATAGGGTGCATCCTGTAGCCGTATGAGGAGCTTACTTGATGAGCTTCTTTTAACGACACGGGTAAGATTGCCGGAATGGATGCCAGCATTTCTATTTTGTTTTTAGCCAGATTTTCGATGGCATCAAAAGATTTGCTCTGGACAAAAATGGCTTTGGACAGTTCGTCGATTTTTTTAGCTGTCCCGATAATCAAATCGGAGTTATCCAGATGTTTCAGATGTTCGTATTGGTCCACTCCACCTGAGCCGGCGCGCCTGATGGTGGACGGTATCGGTTCCGTCTCGAAAATCACCCGATAGATATTGTCATCTCTTGATTCCATGTCTTTCAGAACATTATCAAGGTATTCTACCTTGTTGCTGAGAAGGCTGTATTGGGTAAGAACTTCTTCGTATTTGCGTTTTAACTGTTTCTCTTTCGGGGAATCAATGAATGCATACACAAGGTATAGCATGACGATGGCCAACGAGAAGCTGGAGAAGAATTTTTTGAACAACCGCCAAGTTTTTTTCCTTAGAGTTGATTCTATTTTATCAAAAGATAGTGTGTCCGAATTAAAATGATACCCTGCTTTTCGCATAGTTACTCAATAAAAAATAGTATTTCCGATGCAAAGTTAAAGAAAAAATCTAATTTTGCAACTTGGGAAATCAGGCAATCAATATGATTACATGATATTTCCGTTTGAATGTGAGAAGTAACATTCGTTGTTTAATGGTGGATTTACTAAATATTGAGTGTATGAAGTCGGCAGAGATTAGACAGAAATTTTTAGATTTTTTTGAGAAGAAATCACATACGATAGTACCTTCGGCACCGATGGTCATCAAGGGGGATCCCACGTTGATGTTCACGAATGCCGGAATGAACCAGTTCAAGGATATTATATTAGGTAATGTTCGTCCGAAAGCGACTCGGGTGGCGGATTCGCAGAAATGTCTGCGGGTATCGGGAAAACATAACGATTTGGAAGAGGTCGGGCATGATACTTATCATCACACGATGTTCGAGATGTTGGGGAACTGGTCATTCGGGGATTATTTCAAGAAAGAGGCAATAGCTTACGCGTGGGAGTTTCTGACGGAAGAGATGAAGTTGGATAAAAACCGATTGTATGCCACGGTTTTCGAGGGGAACAAGGAGGATCATCTTGATGCGGATAATGAAGCCTTGGAGTATTGGTTGCAGTATTTGCCCAAGGAACAAATATTGTACGGGAATAAAAAAGATAATTTCTGGGAAATGGGGGAAATGGGACCTTGCGGTCCCTGTTCCGAGATACATATTGATTTGCGCCCTGACGAAGAACGCAAGATTAAGCCGGGACGTGACTTGGTTAACAAGGATAATCCTTTGGTGATCGAGATATGGAATCTTGTGTTTATGCAGTATAACCGGAAAGCGGATGGCAGTCTGGAGAACTTGCCGAGCCATCACGTGGATACGGGGATGGGCTTCGAACGTTTGTGCATGGCGGTACAAGGGAAAACGTCTAATTACGATACCGATGTATTTACCCCGATTATCGGGGAGATAGCCCGGTTGAGCGGCAAAGAATACGGAAAGGACAGTGCGGCGGACGTGGCTATGCGCGTGATTGCCGACCACTTGCGTACGATAGCTTTTTCTATCACGGACGGGCAGTTGCCCTCGAACGTGAAAGCCGGATACGTGATCCGTCGTATTTTGCGGAGAGCCGTACGCTACGCGTATACTTTCTTGGATCAGAAAGATGCTTTCATGTATAAATTGGTGCCGATGCTGATTGAAGTAATGGGACAGCATTTCCCCGAGTTAGTGTCACAACGGGTACTGATCGAGCGTGTGATTCAAGAAGAGGAAAATGCATTCTTGCGCACCTTGGATAAGGGTATCAAGTTGTTGGATAAGATTATAGAGAAAACCAAGGCGGAGGATTATTTGACCGTGCCGGGTAACGTGGCTTTCGAGTTGTATGATACTTACGGTTTCCCGTTGGATTTGACCGAATTAATTCTGAAAGAACACGGACTGGTGGTGAATCGCAGGGAGTTTAAGGCGGAAATGGAGGCGCAGAAAGAGCGTTCGCGTTCAGCCGCGGCTGTGAATACGGATGATTGGGTGGAGTTGATTTCAGACGACACGCAGGAGTTCGTGGGATATGATTACACGGAAACGGAAGTACAGATTACACGCTATCGCCGGGTGAGTACGAAAGGGAAGGCGTTTTATCAATTGATATTCAATATAACACCTTTCTATGGAGAGAGCGGGGGACAGGTCGGAGATCGCGGTTGGTTGATTTCCGAAACGGAAAAGATAAATATTCTGGATACGCAGAAAGAAAACGGGTTGACGGTGCATCTCACCGATCGTTTGCCGGAAGACTTGACTCAAGTCTTTACCGCCAAGGTCGATTTGGATAAACGGGTTGCCACGGAGAATAATCATACATCCACGCATTTGTTGCATTATGCTTTGAGAAAAGTGTTGGGAACTCACGTGGAACAGAAAGGATCGTTCGTGAGCGACGAGTATCTGCGTTTTGACTTTTCGCATTTCCAGAAAGTGACAGACGAGGAGTTGGACAAAGTGGCAGCTATCGTGAACGAGGAGATACGGAAAAACTATCCGCTGGAGGAGAGTCGGGCAATTCCGATCGGTCAGGCAAAGAAAATGGGGGCGATGGCAATATTCGGAGAGAAGTATGGCGATCTGGTACGTGTGGTGAAATTTGGGGAATCTGTGGAATTGTGTGGAGGTACACATGCCCATGCCACGGGACAGATCGGTTTCTTTAAGATTATGTCCGAAAGTTCAGTGTCTGCCGGAGTTCGTCGTATAGAGGCAATTACCGCGGCGAAAGCGGAAAGTTATATATTGAACACGTTCAAGATGCTGAAGCAAATGGATAGCATGTTCAAATCCAATCGCGGGATATTGGAGAATATCAAGGAATTGATGGACGAGAACGAGGGACTGAAAAAGGACGTGGAGAAATTCACTCAAGAGAGTTTGAAAATACTCAAGGAAGCGTTGAAGAATGAAAAGCGCGTGATTCGGGATATCAACATGATCGTGAGGACGGTCGGTATGGCTCCGGCGGCGGCAAAAGATGTTGCGTTCCAGTTGAAGGGGGAGTTGGATAATCTGGTACTCGTGTTAGGAGGAGTATTTAACGGAAAACCTCACTTGACTGTAATGATTAACGATACTTTAGTGAAGGATTATGGATTGCATGCCGGACAGATCGTGAAAGATGCGGCGGTGGAAATCAAAGGTGGCGGCGGTGGTCAACCATTCTTCGCTACAGCAGGGGGATCTGATCCGAATGGGGTGTCTCGCGCACTTGAAAGAGCAGAAAAATTAATTTTGGACAAAATTAATTAGAGTTTGGTACAAAATTTGTGCGAAGGATTTCGTATATAGATAAATTTTTATACATTTGTTTTGTGAAAAAACACGTGAACTAATTTGAGTATTACAAATAAAATTAAGAAATCATTATGAAAAGAACATTAGGTCTGGTTGCTGTTGTTGCCTTGTCTGGGTTAATAACTGTTTCCTGTTCTTCATTAAACAAGATGAAGAAGCGTGCAGGAGAAATTTCGTACTCTGTAACTCCGGAAACATTAGTGGCTAAAGGTGGAATGGTAGATTTGAAAATCGACGTGACATT
Organism: Butyricimonas hominis; assembly: GCF_014287455.1. Classification (NCBI taxonomy): domain Bacteria; kingdom Pseudomonadati; phylum Bacteroidota; class Bacteroidia; order Bacteroidales; family Odoribacteraceae; genus Butyricimonas; species Butyricimonas hominis. The sequence goes on along the minus strand of NZ_JACOOH010000001.1, from coordinate 33,447 downwards.
CCCTGCCAAATATTTTAACAAGAAAGTGGCTATCGAGGCTACTCCCGTGTTAAGATTTAAAGGAGGAGAGAAGGCTTACGAGATGAAAGCCATCCAAGGAGAGAAAGTTCAGGGAAATGCAGAGGTTATTCCTTACGAAGCAGGAAAGACGATTACTTATGTAAGCCGTGTTCCTTTTGAGGATGCGATGAGACTTTCTGATTTGGAGATTGATATTACCGGATCTAAAGGCGCTAAAGTGGTGAAATTCGAGCCGAGAAAGATCGGTGACGGTGTGATTGCTACCGAAATGTTGGTTGTTAACGCTCCGGCTACGACTATCGGTGAAGATAAATTCCAAAGAATTATCAAACAACAAGAGGAAGCTGCTATCTATTATTTGATTAATTCAGCTAATATCCGTTCAAAACAAATGACTTCTGAAGAAATGAAGAAGTTGGAAGCATATATTAAAGAAGCTGCTTCTAAAGAAAACATGAACTTGAATGGTATTGATATCAGATCATACGCTTCACCCGACGGTTCTTATGACTGGAATGATAAATTGGCCAACAAACGTGAAGCCGGTTCTTCTGATTTCTTGAAAAAACAAATGAGAAAAGGTAAAGTTGAGCAATACAAAGACGAGAATTTCTTCAAGAAATTTGTGGTTGCTGAAGACTGGGACGGATTCAAGAAAGCTATGGAAGAATCAAATATCCAAGATAAAGAATTGATCCTTCGCGTATTGGAAATGCATTCGGATCCTGAAGTGAGAGAAAGAGAAATCAAGAACATCGCTTCTGTGTTTGCCGTTGTGGCAGATCAAATCCTTCCGAAATTGAGAAGATCTTTGTTCGTGGTAAATACCGAATTGATAGGTAAATCAGACGACGAGTTGAAAGCATTGGCTAAATCCAATCCTGCTGAATTGAATGTTGACGAATTGCTTTATTCCGCTACTTTGTTTGATAATAACAATGATAAGTTGGCTATCTATCAGGCTTGCATGAAACAATTCCCGAGTGATTGGAGAGGTTTCAACGACGCCGGTATGGTTCAATTCGAAATGGGTAATGTTGCAGAGGCTCAAGCAAACTTCAATAAAGCTAATTCTTTGTCAGCTAACAATCCCGTTGTACAAAACAACTTGGGTGCAGTGGCCTTGAAGAATGGTGATTTGAAACAAGCTGAAGTTTATTTCGGTGCCGCTACCGGTGTGGGTCCGGAAGTTGACTACAACAAAGGTATTATCGCTATCAAGAGTGGTGACTACGCTGCGGCTGTAAATTATTTCGGAAAATGCAATTGCGTGAATGCCGCTTTGGCTAACGTACTTGCCGGAAATAATAACGAGGCTTTGAAGAAATTGAATGCAGAGAGCAAAGAATGCCCGATGTCTTATTACTTGAAAGCTGTAATTGGTGCGAGAACCAATGACGCTAACGCTGTAATGAGTAATCTGAGCAAAGCATGTGCTATGGACGCTTCATTCAAACAATTAGCTGCTACCGATATGGAGTTCGCTAAATATTTCGAAAACAGTGATTTCACTTCTATCGTAAAATAAGTGATTGTTAATATATCTAAAAAGGCGACCCCTCGGTCGCCTTTTTTATTTACCTTTTCTTTAACACATACTTTTGTTTTGAATGCATATCTTTGTACTCCAAAAGTTAACGTGATTGAGCATGAGGAGTTTTGTAGGTATATTATTTATTGTTCTTCTGGCTGCATGCGTCCATAATAAAAGTGTACAAGTATCGGGGCGTGTAGAAACCGGAATGACTCGTGATTCCGTCATATCTTTTGACGTGAACGGGACGTCGTACGAGTTCAAGTTGGACAATAAATACTTTTTTTCCGGTAAAATACCACTGGAAAAAGGGGTCTATGCAAGAGTATACAGGCCTAACTCTTTTGACGTGTATCTTTCCCCGGGAGAAGATTTGGAAGTGAATATTGTTCGTAATACCGTGTCTCCGCAATTTAAGGGAACGTTGAGTGCGATTAATAATTACTTGAGAGAGCAGGGGAGGACGATGTCTTATCTTCCTTATGAAGTATATCAGTTGGGAGAAGAAGAATTTATACAGCGAATGCAGGATATGCTTAACATGGATATTCTTTTGCTGGAAGCCAAAAATCTTGGTGATGATTTCACGAACAAGGAAAGAGAAAGAATAAGATATAAGATAGCGTTGCAGGCAGTGGGATATCCGAGTATGCACCAAGTTCCTGATTCCGTGAAATATGAACCGGGAATCGTGTTCACGGATTTTATTACCGGTTTTGATTTTAACAACGAGGAACTGTTGTCGTTCCCTTTTTATAGACAATTCCTGATGAATTATTTCTATTATTACAAAGGGAAAAACATGAGTGGCAGAAGGCTCGTGAATTATATTTTAAACAACGTGACGAATCTTAAAGTACGGGATTTCTTGTTATCGGAGGTGGTGTATGTCTATTTTGCCCAAAACGGATTGAAAGATTCTGATTACTTGCTTTCGGTATGTTGGAACGAGGTCTCCGATACCAGTAAATTGGTAAAAGTCCGTCAGTTGGTTGACCGTTGGAGAAAATTGTCTGCCGGGGCAACAGCACCGAATGTCCTTTTAACCGATGCTTCGGGCAAGGACGTGCAGTTGAAGGATATGCGCGGGAAATATCTTTATATTTGTGTTTTGACGCCAAGTTTCGGTACGATGGGGGAAGAAAAAGAAACAACAGCGTGGAAAGAACTTGTTGAAGAATATAAAGAAAAAAATATACGGTTCCTGACGTTTGCCACGGATGAGGAAGCATTTTCGCGTGTGAAAAATATTCCGGGTGAACATTTCCTGTTAAAAGATCCTGATTTTTATCGTTCTTACATGATAACCAATTCTCCCAGATTCATATTAATCAACCCGGACGGCAGGATTACCGATGCTGATGCGTCAAAACCTTCAGGATCGATGAAATTACTTTTGCAGAATATTGGGTTATAATTTATTTTTGTATATTTGTCGATGTTTACGGCAGGTAAATTTATTTGCTGTAATGTTAGGTTAATTATTAGAGCAAGTATAATAACAGATGAAATTTACACTTGTGGCTATGGTCACAAATGGTGTATAAAATTTAGTTAGTATGAAAAGAATTGGTTTATTTTTAGTGCTTGTGACATTTTTACTGGGTGCTTGTGACAGTAATACGGTAAAAGTGCGAGGTGAGGTTGAAGGATTAAAAGGGAAGGTTAAGTTATTGGCAGAAATGCCGGGAGAACCCGGGTTGACTATTTTAGCCGAGCAGGATGTTACGGATGGAAAGATTGATTTGAGGACAGAGCAATTCCAAATCCCGGGTAGGGTATGGGTGGATATCGATGGGAAAACCACGGTTGAAGCTATACTGGACACCAAGGATATGATTTGGATTCAAGGAAAAATAAAGTTCCCGGATCAGATTGAAGCTAAAGGTTCCGGCTTGATGGACGAGTACGATGACCTGAAAAAGCAATATAAAGAGAGATACGGAAAGGATCTTGGAAAAGTAGATCGGTTGATAGAGAAGATCAGCAAGAAAGATAAATTGACGAAGGACGACGAGGTGATGTTAGGTATCCACCAGTTACAGAAACAACGTTTCCTGAGACAACGTGCTAATTGGACGAAACAATTGATTGAAGCGAATCCCGGTAAAGAATTGTCTTTGTTCTTGCTTAAAGATGAGTTACAAGATAGTCTAGCGTTGCAAAAGCGTCTTTTCAAGAAAATGAAGATCGAAAATAAAGAAAGCAATATTTATAAAGTATTGGAAACCAAATTGCAATAAAGTATAAAACCATTAATTGGTTTTTATTTTCCCGTTTTTATTACTTAGTTGTTTTTTAGAGGTACCTACCCGGGTACCTCTTTTTAATTTTTTGTGTCAGGCGTTGCATGATGACATAAAAAACACTAACTTCGCTAATTGTATATGTCAGCTTATGATTAAGAAAATTATTATCAGGATACTGTCTATTGTCATGCTTATTGCTTTTATTGCTGTGGTAAGCGTGCAGTGGATTTGGATGAAATACAGTATGCGGGAAGGAGAAGCACGTTTTACCTCGAAAGTGTATGACGTGTTAGGTAAAGCTGTCAGTTTAGTGGATCAGGTCAGTGAACGAAAACTTTATCAGGAGGTCAAAGAACAATACAATATTTTGGAGGAACAGATTGCGGCCACTGACCAGATGTTGGATTCTTTGGAAAAAGGAAAAGAGCAGCGCTTGCGAACAAATTCCGCGAGTGTTTCGATTGAGATGCAGCAGGCGAACGGACAGGTGACGATAAGGCATATGAGTGTCGGGTATCAGGATCCTTTAGAGGAGTATTCAAGATATCTTCAAGAAATCTCCAGATCGATAAGGGAAGTCACGGACAGGAGTTTTCCGCATCAGTTGATAAAATCGGAAGAGGAAGAGGTAAAACAACAGACGGATTCATTGGACGGACAGCGTTTGTCGGATATGATTCGGAAAGTAGTGATCCGTTATATGAAAGAGGAAGATCCGCATAATGCCGATGTAGCCAAACGGCTTGAGGGGGTGGATTTGGATATCTATTTGAAAGATGAGATGGCAAGTACGGGAATAAAGAATCATTTCAAATGGAAGGTGATGAAAGGCGAGGAATTGCTGAAATATATCAAGGAACACGGCAAGAAGGGGTTCTATTACACGGATCTTTTCCCGAATGATCAAATCAAGAAAGACGCTAACTTGTGTATCATGTTCGACACGAAAGATTCGCTCTTCTATAATAATATCGGGTGGATGTTCATAGCTTCCGGTTTTTGTATTATCGGTTTGATGTCCGTGTTTATTATAACAATCGTCGTGATTATGAGGCAACAGAAGCTTTCCGTGATCAAGAATGACTTTATTAATAACATGACACACGAGTTTAAGACACCGTTAGCCACGATTTCTTTGGCAACGGCTGCAATCGAGAAAGAAAAGGTGCTAAACGATAAAAACCAATTGCTGAAATTCAACTCGATGATCCGGAACGAGAATGAACGTATGAACAAGTACGTGGAGCGTATTCTGTTGCAGGCTAAACTTGATCGTCGGGAAGTACATTTGAAGAAAGTGAATGTAAATCTGAACGTGCTGGTGGATGAAACGGTTGAGCATTTCCGTTTGCAGGTAGAAGAACGGGGCGGAGTTATCAAGGCTGACCTTGATCCGGAAGGATACGTGATGCAAGCCGACGAGATACATATGCTCAACGTGGTATGTAATCTGGTAGATAATGCGATAAAATATTCGCATGATTCGTTGAATATATATATATTTACGAAGCGGGAGGGGAATCGTTTTATCATCGGAGTTCGGGATACCGGAATCGGGATACCGAAAGAGGCTCAGGATAAGGTGTTTAAACGATTCTATCGCGTGCCGAGCGGTAACGTGCATAATGTAAAGGGATTCGGGTTGGGGTTGAGTTACGCCAGATCGATCGTGGAATTGCACGGGGGTGAGATTCACTTGACCTCGAAAAAGAATAAAGGAACTTTGGTAGAGATTATTTTTAAAATGGAAAATTAAAATTGAATATATGGGACATAAAATACTTTTAGTAGAAGACGATCCTTGTTTCGGATCAGTATTGAAATCCTATCTGGAATTATCCGATTATGATGTAGTGCATTGCACGAACGGGGTGGATGGATTCGAGGCATTTCGCAAAGAGAAGTTCGATTTGTGTCTTTTGGATGTCATGATGCCCGAGATGGATGGTTTTACATTAGGGAAAAAAATCAGAGAACTGGATGTAACCGTGCCCTTTGTTTATATCACGGCAAAGAGTATGAAAGATGATATGAAGCAGGGATACGAGATTGGAGCGGATGATTATATTATAAAACCCTTTGATTCCGAATTGTTGATTTTTAAAATCAAAGCAATCCTTAGCCGTTGCGAACACGAGGATACGGAGGTTAAACCGAAAATGATCGAGTTGGGAGCTTATCTGTTCAACACGGAATTGCGCACGATCACGAAAGGGGATGAAGTGATTAAATTGACTCCGAAAGAATCCCGGTTGCTGGAATTGTTGTACTATCACAAGGATGGTCTGTTGCAACGGGACAAGGCTTTGAATGAAATCTGGGGTGCCAGCGATTATTTCACGGCTCGTAGTATGGATGTGTACGTGACGAAATTGAGAAAGTATTTTAAAGACGACTCATCCATTAAGATCGAGAACGTGCATGGTTCCGGATTCCGTCTGATTCTTGAATAGCCGGTAATTGAAATAAAAAAATAGAAGTGAGGATTTTTCCTCACTTCTATTTTTTTATTTCAATTTGTTCAGTGTACGGTAATGGTTCCTGCATCACTGTTTGCCGAATATTGTGGGGCGTATACACATTGTAGAGTACTGATACCGTCTTGATAGGTTCCGCTTTGTGCGATCCATACCGTGTACTCGAATACATGCGTACCTTTCGGGAGGAAGTCGAAGAAGAAGTTGGTAGCAACATCTGTCGTTTCCTGATAATACACGAGAGCCTCTTGCCAACGGTTGCCGGAAAGTTGTTCTGTCGGTTCAAAACATCCGGCTCTTAGATCTTTCAGATGCACGAATTGCATATCCTGATCGTTGGATACCGTGATACGGATACAGATTCTATCACCGACTTTTAATTCTTGTCCGGCCAGCGGGATTAACGTACTTCCGGTATCTTCTTCTTGTTGGATGAATAGCTGTTTCTTGACAGAGATTCCGCCCGAATGACTGGTGATTTTGTCCAGTTTCTCGAAATATTGCAGGTATAAACCACCCCAGCTTGCTTGCTGTTGTTGTTTTGAGAGCGTTACATTCAGCATTTTCGGGGTAATCTCTTTGCCCGTGAAACTTTGTTTGATGTATCCCAATTTGGATTCTTCCGGGGTAATATTCAATTTCTTGTTACCGAGTTTTACCGCCAGTTCTTCTTGGGATGCCAATTGATTATTTCCCGTGAGGAGTAAAGCGTAGATAGCGTCGACCGTAGTGGGTGTTGATCCCCAGTTTTGAGTTTGTTTCTGGCGCAATAACCATTGTTTCATCCCTTCGGTATCCGTGGAATTGCCTTCAATTTCACGGAAAGCACTCATGATCGCCACGTGAGTCTGGATAGCGGAGTTGGTGAAAAGGGTTGAACGGTTGTTCGCCCAGTACATACCCATTTCAGGTGTGGTGGTGGAGTATTCTTTCAAAGAATGTATGATTTGTTTCGCCGCATCCGTTTTACCGTATCGATAAAGAGTGATGGCTGACAAGGCTTTCTCGTACAGTGAAAGTTTGGTCCATGAAGTTTCCAGTTGTCCCAGATAGAACTTGTGAGCTTCCAGAGCATCGGTCAACGGGATATCCCGGTATGAACTGCGGGTGTACAGGTATAATATTTGGGAATATCCGGCAGTTTTGATGTTCTTGTAGGATTCTTGGATTTGTTTATCGAGGAAGTTCAACGCTTTGATTTGCATCATCTTTACTTCTTCCGGGTGGCTCGTGGCGTTTAACGAGACAAGCCGTGCCATTGCCTCAAGGACATTTTCAGTCATGAAGGAGCTGGAATAGAATCCCTTGAACCATGACCAACCACCATCTTCGTTTTGCAGTTCAGCCAATTTTTTGATGGCTTGCCGGGCGATATAGTTCTGGCGGTTCACGTCCAGAAGTTCACCTAAGGAGTGCATTTGTTGTGTTTCACTCTGTGCTTCGGTTACCCACGGGGAAAGTTGTAGCAGAATGGATTTTAATTCCTGATTCTTTTCCAGCGGGGAAGTTAGTGCGGCATCCGGTTTTTGCATCCATTGCCGTATGGCATCCGTGATTCGCGGATTCCCGTTTGCGATAGCCGTCGCCAATGTACTGACATAATAGGACGCCGTGATTTCGGTTACATTCTCGGTTTGCGGCGTGTTTATTGTCGGCAGGGCGAGAACGGCGTACCATACCGGGTTGGCGGTGAGTTCCAGCGTCAGGCGATATGGGGTAATTCCTTTCGGTGCATTCAACTTGAACGTTTGTTGCCCTTGTTTGCTCGCGAATATCGGTAAGGTTTGAGTCACCAGTGTGGCATCGGGAACCACGGGAAGCACATGTTGTTCTCCGTCACTGAATTGTGCTGAAGATGCAACAATACGACACCCGAGTAGATCCGTATCTTCCGGGGCGGTAAACTCGAAACTTACGGTTTGGTTCTCTTGTGCATTCACGTTGAACGGTTGTTGTTGTTTACTGATCACGACATCCGTCGAGGGAACGAACAGTTCGAGGTATGCTTCACCTTGTTGTGCGGTTGTCGTGAGATTATTGATTGTCGCTTGCAGCACGACCTTATCCCCCGTGCGTACGAATCGGGGCAGATTGGTATTAACCATAAATTCTTTGCTCGTGATAACCGATCTTTCAATTTGTCCGAATTGCATATCCCGGGTATGTGCCAGTGCCATGAATTTCCACGTCGTGGTAGATTCCGGTACCGTGAATTTGATTACCACGTTACCCGTTGAGTCCGTTAAAAGTTGCGGGTAGAAGAATGCTGTTTCTTGGAAATTTTGTCTGATTTGCGGAGTTGCGCCAGTAACGCTTTCTTCCGATAAGACTCCCGGAACACCGGAATCGGCTGATGCTTTGAATGAACTCAACCCTCTGATATAAAATTTCGTGTTATCATTATCTTCCGCAATACCGGCAACCTTTCTGGGCAATGCTATTTCTTCTTCTGCCATTTCTTCTACCATAATTTCTTGTTTTGCCCCTCCTCTGGAATGGCCATATCCCGCGACAACAGCATTATCCCAACCGAGGAATGTGTATTGGCTTAATCCGTAGAGGTTTAATCTATTAAATTCAAATCCGGGTACCTCCATGCGTTTCTGATTATAGCCGAGAGTTCCCCTTAACGGATAGTTGTCGAACCTCCACCGGGGCGTTGTGCTGTAATTGTAGTAAACCGGGTTGAAATTCCAAATATTTGGACGGATTTTGTCCAGAGAAGCATCATACATATCTGCCATTATCTCTGCAATGACAGCTTTTCCCTGTCCGTTTTTAATGGTGAATGACCATTCTTCTTTTTGTCCGGGAGTAAGATGATCCCGGAATGTTTTCGTGATAATATCCAGTTTTTTGTCAGCTTCTTCACGAGTCAGCATGAAATTATTCGTGAAAAATTCGCCGTCTTTGATAAAGCTGACAATTACCTCTGCCTTCTTCCCGAAATCCTCTTTATACGGTATAGTCAGAGTCGTATTGGAGTTGTTTAGTACCAATCGTTTTCGCTCCATGAGTTTCTGGTCGGAGTATATTTCATATAATACATACACGTCTTTAGCGGATGAGCCCAATAAGATTCTGGCATCTTCTCCCGGGATGCAAGTTGTTTTCTCTTCCACGCTCCAGAAATAGGTGAGATAAGGCGGGCGTTTATCCTGAGGGGAATAAAGATATATGATATTTTCGTCGGTAATATTACTATTGTCACCTGTGCCGGAAAGTTTTAACAGATACGCTCCGGAAGGTAATGAGGATAGATTCAACTCCAATGGTTTGTCCGTATTGGTAGTAAATGTGCCTTCCAATACTTTTTTATCCACGGGTAAATTACTCCGGTCATATTCTTCCCCGAGTTTTTGTAGCGGTTTTAATGCGGATAATTCGTAAGTGATATTTTCGGTTAATGGATATTCATTATAGTTTAGCGTCGTGACTGTAATACTATTCGGTTTCTCTTTATTCATGTAAGGATAAACGGAAGAATTCAACCGATAGTTTTGGGGTGCTACTTGTACCGAATAATTGGACTCTTGTGTTTCCCCGTTGGGAGTGGTGACCGTGACCGAAACCGTGTACGTGACGAAATTTCTATAAAGAGCCCCGGGAGAATTGTCTGTTGTTTTTTCCGTGTCGAATGAAATACTGAATTCGCCTTTCTCGTTTGTTTGAGTTTTACCGGCGGCAATTGTATTTTCTTGGAATCTCCACGCGAAAGAGCGGCTTTGGATGGAGTAGGTGACTTTACTATTGCCCGCGTTGGCGCCGGAATAGTTTTTGGCGATACCGGAAACCGTAAGTCGGTCACCTGATTTGTAAGCTCCTTTTATCGGGTTAAAGGTGATTTCGAACTTCGGGCGTTTGTATTCGGCTACGGTAATGGTGTGATTGGCTTCACCCGCGGTAATGAAGAAAAGTCCGTTCAGTACGTCTTGCGGTAACGTGAATTTACCGGCAAAGGAACCGAATTCATTGGTTTGTACTTCTTCTTTCGCCACGACTTGGTTATTGACATCCGATAACGTTACCGTGTATTTCTTTCCCGTGACGGCTTTTGAGGCTTCGGCGGTTGCTTCCCAAGAAATTCCGCTGAAATAGACGATTTGTCCCGGTCGATATATTGCCCGATCGGTAAAAAGACTGGTTTCTTTTACTATCGGTGTCGAGGAACTGAAATATTGATTCGGGAGGCGGGTTACAACCCCGTGGTCGTCACTCCCTGAAGTAACTTGATAGAGACGGTCTTGGGGGACGTTTTTTATAGAGGCAATTCCATTCGCATCGGAAGTGAATTCTGTATCCAGAACATATTTACGTCCGCTTCTGCTGTAAATTTTCACTTTTGCCCCTTGAATCGGTTTTCCGCTGACGAGATCGCATACAAGTACATTGTAGTTTTTGTCACTCGTTTTGCTGGCAATGGTTGACAGACGACTGGAACTGAAATAAGAGGAATCCGCTTGCTGTTTTGCCGTTCCGTAAGAAACTGTCAGTTGATAACGCCCGGTACTTGTCACGGGAATCTGTAAAACGGTATCCTGTGAATACAGTTCTTTGGGGAGGCGGTACGTGTGGGTAGATATCTTTTTCAGTTTCGGTGTTTTTTTGTCAAGATGCAAATAGTCTAATGTGGTTTCATCAACTTTATATAGCGTGAACGATATGTCGGATAAATTTTTGAACGAGAGTTTTATGTTTTGAGTATGTCCCGGATAGACATTGGGTTCAATCGTATAAAATACGTTCGTTCGTGTTATCTCTTGAGCCATTTGTTTCAATATGTTGATCCGGAAATAATTCGGATATTGGCGAATACCTTTATTGCATATATCCAGTGCTTTTTTGTATTCAGGTTTTTCCGTGGTGCTGGGATTGGCATAATTGAATCTGGTGGGTTGATAATAAGTCTGCGCGAGTTTGTAAAGAACTTCCGCGTTGTAAGGGCTTTTGTTATACTGGTGAGCCAATTGTTCTAAAGCGCTTGTATATAGTGAATCGCTATCGTTCGTGTTGATTACTCTACGAATATATTCCAGACGATCCAGATCGGAAATGAGAACGGCATCCGCACGTTTGGCTGTTAGTTCCGATTGTAATAGAGATTGATAGAGTTTGATGATATTTGAAGAAACGTCGAAGGGTTTAGCCTCGATAGTCATTCCTGCGAAATCCGCCACGGGAGCAAATAATTGATTATCGGTGACCGGACTCTGTTTGTAATATTGTGAAATATTATAGAGGCCGTTTAATATATCAATACTGCGATATACCAGAAAATCGTACATTGTCGGTCGAAGAGCCGGGGAGTTTTTCCCGAGAATCATTATTTCCTTGTAATCCAGACAATTTACTTCTGCAAGTTGCGGTTGCGCTTTCACTGCGTCCAGTGCGTGCTGAAATATTTTCTCGATATATATGTTACCGGTCCATTCCGCCATGTTGCGGGGGATATATCCGGTAACGGGAGTCCTGTTGTATATTTGGGAGAGTTGACTCATGTAATACATTTGGTAGAGTTCCGCTATCAATGAATGAAGAATGCTTTTTTCCACCGTATTCCGGTCTTCTCCGATGTATTTTTCCAGATCCTGTAACATGGGAGGGATACTATCCATGTCAATCAAAGCCTGATACTTGATTTGGCGAATCAGAGATTGTATCAGTAGCGGGGAGTTTTTTTCTTTTACCGCTTGTCGATAGTCTTTCAGTGCTTGAAGCAAGGCCGTTTTCGGGGCTGCCTCGTTTTCTTTGTCGGAGATATTCTGCTGACTGAACGCAACATGTACCCCGAATAATAATACCGTAATAATTAGTAGTCTTTTTATCATATCGTTATCTGTTTGAATTATACTTTTTCATCCTATGTTATTCGCAATTCCCAACGGGAAAGTTATTACATAGATGCAAACGGAACAGAAATTCCATAAAAGTACGAATAAAATTCTTTAATGTATCTCTGGAGGAAATAGATTATTGCCGGAATGTTTCTGTCGAATTGCAGTTGAAATAAGTTCCGGTGAATGAATTTCAGTTCGTTTTATGTCGTTCTTTCTACATGTGGGAGTGGCTGAAGAACGAAAGATAGACGAGAGAAGAACGAATGAAGGGAAGGAGTTGAAGGGATTTTGTAGGTTTGTTGTGCTGATTTCTAGTATTTTATATGAGAAAGGCTGTCTTTTCAGGGACAGCCTTTTTTTCATTTTAGAAAGTTGTTCAAAAAGTACTTAGATGCAAGGTAGGAACGCGGCAGATGAGTGCTTTTTGGACAACTTTATTTGAAGTTTGCGAATTCGCCTTGTTTCAGGAACTCAACGGCAGCTTCAATATCTTGATACATCACGCGGTCCTCGCTGTTGAACGGCACGATAGTGCGGAATTCAGATAGGAAGTTTTCCAAATACTCGGAAGTTTTGGTTGGGCGTTGCATGTCGATAGCTTGTGCGGCGTTCATTAACTCGATAGCCAGTACGCGTTCCACGTTTTCGATTACTTGTACCGTCTTCACGGCGGCGTTACCACCCATGCTGACGTGGTCTTCCTGCTCGTTGGAAGAGGGGATAGAGTCAACGGAACACGGGCTGCACAGTTGTTTGTTCTTGCTCACGATAGCGGCTGCGGCGTATTGCGGGATCATGAAACCGGAGTTCAAACCGGAATTGGCAACCAAGAATTCGGGAGTCTTGCGGTCACCGGCAATCAAACGGTATACCCGTCTTTCAGATATACTGCCTAACTCGGCGATAGCTATACTAAGGAAGTCGAGGACCAGTGCCAACGGTTCGCCGTGGAAGTTACCACCGGAGATAATCAGGTCGTCGTCCATGAAAATGGTCGGGTTGTCGGTCACGGAGTTGATTTCGCGTTCCACCACGGAAGCCACGTAATTCACGGTATCTTTCACTGCACCGTGTACTTGCGGCATGCAGCGGAAAGAATACGGGTCTTGCACGTGAGTTTTTTCCACCTTTTGGAATTCAGAACCTTCGAGTAAAGTGCGGATATTGCGTGCCGTTTCGATTTGTCCCGGATGAGGACGGGCCTCGTGAATTTGTGGCAAGAACGGGTCGATGCGTCCGTCGTATGCTTCCAGAGAAAGGGCACCGATAATATCGGCATATTTAACCACCTTGAAAGCGTTCAATAAAGCGTAAACGGCATGTGAGCTCATGAATTGAGTCCCGTTCAACAAGGCCAAGCCTTCTTTTGCACCCAATTGGATAGGTTCCCAACCGAATTTTTGGTTGATCTCTTTGGCGGGATAGATTTTGTTTCTATAGAATACTTCACCCTCTCCAATCAGCGGTAAAAATAAGTTGGCAAGCGGGGCAAGGTCACCGGATGCACCCAATGAGCCTAATTCTTTCACCACGGGAAGCACGTCTTTGTTGAACATATCGATGATACGCTCCACGGTCACTAGTTGTACTCCTGATTTACCCAAGGAAAGAGCGTGAGCCTTCAGTAACAACATCAAGCGGATAATATCCTGATGCACGGGTTTTCCCACGCTACAAGCGTGTGACATCACGAGATTGGCTTGCAGTTGACTCAGGTCTTCGGGCGAAATGGTGATCTTGCACAAAGAACCGAATCCGGTCGTGATGCCGTACAACGGCTTTTCGGAAGTGGCAATCTTGTGATCCAGATATGCCTTACAGTCATTAATTAACTTCTTGCTCTCGTCAGATAAAGCGAGTTTATATTTTTTATTAATGATTTTCTCTATTTGATCGAAGGTTAAATACTCCGGGGTAATATAATGAGTCATTGGAATTTTAGATTTTAAATTTTAGATTTTAGATTGCACACATGCGGGGACGAGGTCCCCTTGGTTTATAAGGTTCGTAAGGTTCATAAAGTTGAACCTGCGGTTCTGAAAGTTTTTTACTTTATAAACCTTATGAACTTTATAAACTTTATGAACTCTTTTCCCGTCAGGGAAAACGAGTATCGAAGCCGTGGTTTTTTAGCGGGCGTTGTTCTTTGCGGTATAGTTGCATACGCTTTTATTTTAATTTCTCTGCCAATTCGGTGATTGCGACACTTTCTTGTTCTCCCGTGAGCATATTTTTCAGGGTTACCATGTTGTTGGCGATTTCGTTTTCCCCTACTAATGCCACGTACGGGATATTTTTCTTATCGGCGTACGTCATTTGTTTTTTCATCTTGGCGGCTTCCGGGTATATCTCGGCGTTAATGCCTGCTGCCCGTAAATTTTTCAAGAGCGGGAGGCAGAAAGCCTCTTCTTTTTCCCCGAAGTTGACGAACAGGATACGAGTGGTTGCCGTGGCATCTTTCGGGAAGATATCCAATTGGTTCATCACGTCGAAGATACGGTCTGCACCGAACGAGATTCCCACGCCCGACATATTTTTCATCCCGAATATTCCGGTCAGGTCGTCATAACGTCCTCCCCCGGTGATACTTCCTATTTCCACGTCTAATGCTTTGACCTCGAAAATAGCACCCGTGTAATAGCTTAACCCGCGGGCAAGCGTGAGGTCTAATTTTACTTCAATTCGGATATCGAGTTGTTGCAGGTAACGGAACACGGTACTTAATTCTGCCACGCCTTTTAAACCGATTTCGCTTCCTTGCAGTATTTCTTGTAGGCGGGCTAATTTCTCTTCGTTCGTTCCTTCCAGATGCAGGATAGGTTGTAATTTTTCGATGGCCTCTTCCGATACTCCTTTTTCCCGTAATTCAGCGTTTACATTCTCTGCCCCGATTTTATCCATTTTGTCGATAGCCACGGTGATGTCAACCAATTTTTCCGGGTGACCGATGGTTTCGGCGATTCCGGCTAACACTTTCCGGTTGTTCATCAACAGGCGGACATTTATCTTCAAGCGTTTGTAAACCTCGTCCACGATTTGTACTATTTCCACCTCGTTTAACAGGGAGTCGCTACCCACGACATCCACGTCGCATTGGTAAAACTCCCGGTAACGTCCCTTTTGCGGGCGGTCGGCACGCCACACGGGTTGGATCTGGTAACGCTTGAACGGGAACGTGATTTCGTTCTGGTGTTGCACCACGAAACGGGCGAAAGGTACCGTCAAATCATAACGCAAGCCCTTCTCGCAAATCTTGTTTGTCAGGCGAGGAATGTTGCGCTCCGTCATTTCGCTATCGGTAACGGAGGAAAGAAAATCGCCGGAATTCAGTATCTTGAAAAGTAATTTATCACCTTCTTCCCCGTATTTACCCATCAACGTGGAAAGGTTCTCCATGGCAGGAGTTTCCAGTGGCAAATAGCCATACAGTTTGAATACGGATTTAATCGTGTCGAATATATAATTTCTTTTCACCATAATTTCCGGTGAATAATCTCTTGTCCCTTTAGGAATTGATGGAGTCTGTGCCATTTTTCGTTTTTAAGCTTTAGATTTAAATGTGTTGCAAATATAAACGATTCTAATTTCTTTTGAAACTTCTTTTGTGAATAAAAAGTAGCTATTCCAAAATTGTAATGTTTTTCTTGCATCTAAATTGTAATTTTCTGATATTTGTTTCGTGGACCAGTGGTTTAGTGTGATGATAAGAGAGGACATATTATTTCGGAAAATGCAAGAGGGTGACTGGAGTGCTTTTAACTCCTTTTTTGACTGTTATGCGGAACAACTATTTCATTATGCCTTGGGATTCGTGAAGCATCGGGAAGAGGCGGAGGATATCGTGCAGGAAGTTTTTATTTACTTGTGGACGAATCGGGATAAAATTACTTACACGGGCTCCGTTTATGCCTATCTTTGCCGTTCCGTTAAAAATTCATGTATCGATTACAAACTTCACGAGAAGGTCGAGGAACGTTATCGTCAGGAAATGATGATAACCGGTGTGGATGATTCTGACGAGAATGATAATTTCGAGGAACTTTATGACCGTTTGCAATCCATTATGGAAACCCTCCCCCCGAAATGTAGGGAAATTTTTATCATGGGATGCATGGAAAGCATGAGTTATAAAGAAATCGCCGAGCAACTGGATATTTCCGTGAACACGGTAAAGACACAGATGAAAACAGCGTACAAGAAAATTAAGGATGAATTCGGCGATAAGGACAAGAGATTTATGATGATTCTTTTAGTCGCTTTCGAGTAAAATTATTATTTTACGGTTTTATCCAATTTTCGATACGAATGTTAGGTATGCGGGCTAGATGTTTGACGTTTTCAGTTACCATGATATATTCGAGTGCTGTTGCTGTAGTTCCTATGAATAGATCAAGATCATCAATTAAAGTGCCTTGACGACGGAGGAATGCTTTTTGACGAGCGTATTCTGGTAGTATGATACTGATAGGGATAATTTCGATATCAGAACAAAATTGTTGGACCAAATGAATGTTTTCTTCCACTTTGTCACTGCATTCTGCTCCATAAAGTAATTCAGCAACTGTTATTTCTGAAATACAACAATTTTCCCAGCCGACTTATTGGATATGAGCTTTTACTTCAAGTCGATTGCGTAATAAATATATGCAAATATTACTATCAAGCAGATATTTGTTATTCATAGGGTTAAGGGGGCTTTACTGCCATGACGGCTATCATTTAAATTTTTAATGATCTCCTCTGTTGAACGGTTGTCTTGCCAAGCTCCGGCATATTTTGCGAGCATCTCTTCGGTGTGATTTGGTGTTCTGCTTTTTGTTTCAATGACGGATGCAGTGAGGCGTGTTGCTAGTCGTAACTTAACTTCATTACTGAGAGATTTCAGTATTTCCCAATAAGAATTGGTTAAAATTAGTATGTTGTCTTTTTTCATTATACAATATCATCTGATTATCATAGACAAATATACTGATTATTTGGGAAATTTCAAATTCTTTGCCCCATTCTCGTTTAGAAAAAGAATTTCTCTGCACCGATACCTCTCCATCACAGACCATGAACGATGATTTGGGGAGGAAGTTTTTTGAACTTATTGGGGAGGGATGCGTGGAAAGTTTCGAATAAAATTATTATTTTTGCAACAGCGGTTGAATCAACCGTGGTTGAAATAATAATTCTGGTTCACATGAAGTTTTATAATCGAGAAAAGGAAATTGAAGAATTGAAGCGGGTGCAGGGACTTGCTTTCACGCGAAATTCCCGAATGCTTGTTGTAACAGGGCGGAGGCGTATCGGGAAGACCAGTTTGATAAAGCAGGCATTTAAGGATGATGGTTCTGTGACGCTTTATTTCTTTGTCGGTCGGAAGTCGGAAAGTGTTTTGGTTTCCGAATTCGTGGGACATGTGCGTGAAGTGTTATCCGTGTTTGTACCGGAAGGGATGATTTCGTTTTCAAATTTGATGCAATATCTTTTTGAATTGGGTAAAACACGTTCCTTCAATCTCGTGATAGATGAATTTCAAGAGTTCTATAATATTAATGAAACAGTTTTCAGTGATTTGCAAAATTTGTGGGATTCATATCGGCAGGATACACGTGTAAATCTGGTCATTTGTGGTTCCGTTTTTTCTTTGATGCAGAAGATATTCACGGATCATAGTGAACCCCTGTTCGGGCGGGCGGATAATATCTTACAGTTGCGTCCGTTCAAAGTAGAAGTTTTGAAACAGATTATGGAAGAATACGCTCCCGGTTATAGTAACGATGATTTACTTGCTCTGTACACGATTACCGGGGGAGTCCCTAAATACGTGGAGTTGTTTTGTGATAACGACCGATTGACTGTCGAGAAGATGTATCGGTTTGTTTTCTCTGAAATGTCGCCTTTTTTAGATGAGGGGCGGAATTTGTTGATCACGGAATTCGGGAAGAATTACGGGACATATTTTTCTATACTCCAAGAATTGGCTAACGGGTATTACACGCAGGGCGAGATTGAAGCTCGTTTGGGAGGAATAGCCATCGGGGGACATTTGAATAAACTGGAAAATGTTTATCATTTGATCACACGTGAACGTCCTATTTTCGCGAAGCCGGGTAGTAAAAAAAATGTTCGCTATATTATAATAGATAATTTTTTGAGTTTCTGGTTCAAATATATAGAGGGTAATCGTTCCTATATCGAATTACAAAATTTTGATGATTTGTATCACTTGGCGCAGGCTGATTATCCGACTTATTCCGGACGGGTATTGGAAAAGTATTTCAGGCAAAAACTCGCGGAAGCCGGAGGTTTCAAAGAAATCGGCTCATGGTGGGAAATGAAAAGTATGTCCGGTAAACAAAAGATAGAGGCTTTTGAGATTGATATTATTGCTTTACGGGCACGAGGCAACGAGGCATTGGTGGCAGAGGTGAAACGAAATGTGAATAACTATAATCATAAGTTGTTCATGGAGAAAGTGGAACACGTGAAGCAAAAGGAAATGGCGAAATATTCCATTGAAACGAAATTCTTCTCTTTGGAGGATATGTAGTTTTCTGGGTATGTTTATAAAATTGGAAAAATGAAAGAACAAGATATATATAAACTACTTGCGGATGGAGAGTGTGTGACATTGGAATGTAAGAAAGCACAGAAAGGTGTGCCAAGTTCTTTATGGGAAACGTATTCTGCTTTTGCTAATACATATGGTGGTACCATTCTTCTTGGTGTTGACGAGAACATGGTAGGGGAGGGCCAGGCAAAGAGATTTGTCATTACCGGTGTGGGAGAGGCGGATAGGATGCGTAAGGACTTGTGGAACACGATAAATAGTCATGAGAAGGTAAGTATCAATTTGTTGCGTGACGAGGATGTGCAAGTTGTGTCTGTGGAGGGGAAGAACGTGATAGTAATAAATGTACCACGAGCAGATTATACTATTCGCCCTGTGTACATTAACAATAATCTTTCAAGAGGAACTTACAAGCGAAATCACGAAGGTGATTATCATTGCACGGAACAAGAACTAAGAATGATGGTGCGTGATTCTAATGAAACAGGCAATGATCGTATGTTCTTAGAATATTATACGATGGATGATATTGACATTCCTTCTTTGGAACGGTATCGTATGTTGTTCAGGACAGATCATCCAGAGCATGTATGGAATAGCCTTGAACATAAGGAATTCCTAGTGCAGATTGGTGGCTATGTGGTGAATCGTAAAGAACAGACTGAAGGATTGACTATGGCAGGATTGTTGATGTTTGGTAAGGGCTTACCCGTACGTGACCGTTTTGATAATCTTCGTATGGATTATATTGATAAAACCAATCTTATAGGAGAGCAACGTTATAGTGACCGCCTTACATACGATGGAACTTGGGAAAATAACCTTTTTAATTTCATACAAAATGTGTTGCCTAAATTGACAAAAGATCTACCACGACCATTCAGGATGGAGGGGGTTATCAGGAAAGATGATACACCTCAACATAAGGCTGTGCGTGAAGCTTTGACCAATGCTATCATTCATGCAGACCTAATGCTTAATGGTGTATTGAAAGTAGAAAAATATGATGATCGTTTTGTTCTTACAAATCCGGGCTTACTAAAACTTCCTGTAGAACAAATTTATGCAGGTGGAGAGTCAAGAGCTCGTAATCAGCGTATGCAAGCAATGCTTCGTGCGATTGGTTACGGGGAGAATCTTGGGTCAGGCTTCCCGCTTATCCTTAGTGCGTGGAATGAGAAGCATTGGTTGAAGCCGGAACTCATTGAGCAACCGGAATTAATGCAGGTAAAATTGATACTGCATATAGAAACTCTTGTAGAAGAGAAGCCTAATGACATGTCGGATGTCTTGAAGAATGTCTTAAAGAATGTCTTAAAGAATGTCTCAAAGGATGTCCTAAAGGAACTTACTGATCGTCAGAAATCTATATTAGAATTTATCTATTGTACGCCAACGATGACTGGACAGGAAATGTCTGAAAGACTTCGAGTATCAGAAAAAACTGTGCAGCGTGATTTTTCTGCGATTAGGAAACTTGGCATTAATCTTATACGTGAAGGTGGAAAGACTTATGGGCATTGGATAATCAAAGAGCAACAAGGTGGTGAATAAGAATTAGTATGTTATTATAGACATTTAGTGCTATATTGGTCTTAGAATTTTGTGCTTGCCGAAGATTTTTTTCAATTTTTCTGAAAAAATCTCATTTTCTTTTCACCCTTTTTTCACCCCTTCTCGCTTAGAGGGTAGAAAACAGAAAAACTATGAGCACAAAAGACGAAAAAGAATGGTTACGAGCGGTGCTGGAAGGGAGAGTGAAGCCGGGTGATGCCGAGTGGCGGAAAATTTGGCGGGATGCGGATTTCGCGAGGGTGCGGGGCGTGTTGCGGGAAGTGGGAATGATGGAGCGGGGTGATGTGATGTTCGACCGGGAGAAAATGTGGAGAGTTGTCGAGGGATACCGGGGTGAAGGTCAGAATCGGCGTCGGGTGGCAATGTTGTGGCGTTGGGTTGCGGCGGTAATGATCCCGTTATTCGTGGGTGGCACGATATGGTTCTCGTTACGGGAAACAAAAGAGATTCCCGTGGCACAAGTTCCGGTACTGGAGGCAGGCAGTCCTCAAGCCGTGTTGATTATGGCGAAAGGAGAACGGATAAATTTGGCATCCGTCCAAGTTGATACTTTAACAACTAAAGGAGGCGTGCGTGTTCGCTTGGATTCGGCTCGAAGCGTGACCTATGAACAGGGAGAGGGGCAATCGACCGAGGTGGAATACAACACGATTGTAGTCCCGCGTAAAGGAGAGTATCAGTTGACACTGGCAGACGGTTCTAGGGTTTACTTGAATTCCGAATCGGAAATTCGCTTCCCGACATTCTTCTCGGGTGAGGAACGCAAAGTGTATCTTAAGGGAGAAGCCTTCTTCGAGGTGGCACCCGATGCCGGGAAACCTTTTATCGTTGACGTTGGTGAAGTGGATGTGCGGGTACTGGGTACCCGGTTTAACGTGAATGCTTATACTCCGGACGAAGTGATTCGTACGACGTTGGTATCCGGAAAGGTGCAGGTAAGCGATCGAAAAGATAGAGCGTCAACCATTCTTGCACCCGGACAGCAAGCCGTGTGGGAAGAAGGTAGAATCTCGACGAAAGAAGTGGATGCGGCAGCTGTTTCGGCTTGGGTAAATGGAAAATTCTATTTTGAAGAAGGTGCGACATTAGAGGATATTGCGGCGCAATTGCAGCGTTGGTATGATGTTGATTTCTTCTTCGCTTCCGAGCGTGTGAAGCGTTTTGTCTTTGCCGGGGTAATCAAGAAGGAGTACACGGCAAACGAGATATTCTCGATAATAGAGAAAACCACGCGGGTGAAATTTACCGTGAACGGTAGGACTGTTGTCGTGACGGAACTGAACAGATAAAAAAACGCCGGAAATTGCAGCGAACAATTCCCGGCATAGTGAAACCTCCCGAGTGATTAGTCAAACCCCAAAGGAGGTAATGTTTAACTCTTATGACAAAATTATGAAAAAAAATCGAACGGGCACGTGGTTTCCGTTAAAAAAATCACGTGCGAAAATTTTAACGGTTATGAAACTGACGTTTTTATTGATGTGTGGTTTTGTCTTTTCGCTTTCGGCGTCTGTAAGAGCACAAGATCAGATGGTGACTTTGAAGGTGGATGGGGCTACCTTCACGAAAGTGATTGCCGAACTGAAACGACAAACTCAATTGGATTTCTTTTACAGTTTTAACGAGGTAGATGCGAAGCAAATGGTCTCGCTTGACGTGAAGAACGTGAAGATTGATGACGTGTTGCGACAAATACTGGGAGAGAAGTTCACGTGGGAATATGTTGACAAGATGGTCATTATTAAGCCGATGTCACAGGCAAATGAACCGGAGAAAAAGTCAATTCGGCTTAAGGGATTCGTGTATGACACGAAGAAGCAACCGATGCCGGGTGTGACAGTCAGATTGATAGGGACTTCCGTGGGTACGGCAACCGATGCTAATGGGCGGTTTTCCGTGGTATTACCGGTAGAAAAGGGACAGTTGGAATTCTCTTTTGTCGGTTTCCGTGGCCAAATTGTGCATTTTTCAGAAAAGACGGAAGCCGACACTTTAAGGATAACGATGCATGAGGACGTGCAAGCGATTGATGAAGTGGTGGTGACGGGTTACGGTGACGTGAGCCGGAAAAACTATACCGGGGCGGCGACAACGGTACGGGCGGCGGATATTTTAATGCCGGGAGTCTCCTCTATCGATCAGATGTTACAAGGTGTTGTTCCCGGTATGTTAGTATGGAACACGACAGGGCAAGTGGGGGCAACACCCAAGATTCGAGTTCGGGGGACTTCCACCTTGTTGGGGAGCCAAGAACCCGTGTGGGTAGTGGACGGCGTAATCCAACGGGATCCTCAACCTTTTAACCCGGAGGATAACACGAAGTTTTCCACGGATGCCGACGATATCAAGCAATTGGCGGGAAATGCCATCTCGTGGTTGAATCCCAATGATATTGAAACCATAACCGTGCTGAAAGACGCTTCAGCCACGGCTATTTACGGTTCTAAGGCTGCGAACGGGGTGATCGTGATCACCACGAAGAAAGCCACCGCGGGAAAGGTGCAAGTTAGTTATAGTGGAAATGTCTCCATCGGTCAGCGTCCTCGTTACGGGTTGTATGACTTGATGAACTCGGCAGAGCACATGCAATTTCAACGGGAAATACACGAGGAACGCAAGCAATATCCTTTATCATCTCAAATGTTGGATATTGGTTATTATGGCTTGCAACAGAAATTGTTACGTCGTGAGATTACCTTAGAGGAAATGAATAAAGAGTACGAGAAATTAGCTCGGACGAACACGGATTGGTTCGACATTCTATTCCGCAATTCATTTAATCATTCCCATAATTTAGGCATCAGTGGCGGTTCGGAGAAGATTCAAAACCGTACTTCCGTGGGATATACTCAAGAAAAAGGAGAGGCAAGAGGAAACGACATGAGGAGTTTCACGATGTCTTCCAACACGACGGTGTCACTTTGGGATAGAGTAATCGTTAATTTGTCGCTCAACGGGAGTATTCGAGATGTGGAAGGTTTTGCCTACGGGGTGGATCCTTTTAATTATGCATACAACACTTCTCGCGCAATTCCGGCTTACAATGAGGATGGTTCGTTGTATTATCACGAGAAAAAAGGTAGTTCAAGCACGGCTATTGGTAGCAAATCGCTTTATAACTATAATATCTTAAATGAGTTGGCAAACACGGGAAGCGAAAATGGAACCCGAACATGGGGTGCCACGGTAGATTTACAATGGGAGGTATTGCCGGGATTGAGTTATCAAGGATTGTTCTCTTACTCTTCCTCTTCAGCAGACACGAAGCAATATGCCGGGGAACGTTCTTTTTATATTTCCAGTTTTCGAGGGTACGAGTACGGAAGTGTGGCGCCCAATGGAAATGAAACAAAATGCACTCGTTTGCCCATGGGGGGATTGCTGGAAAGCAGTTTGACGAACACAAAGGGTATTTCGGTGCGTAATAGTTTAGTTTATAATCGATTGTTTAAAGAAAAACACCGGGTGACATTGCAATTGGGAATCGAGACAAGTTCGATAAAGACGAAAGGAGAAACCAATAAACGCTACGGGTATATGCCGGAGCGCGGGGAATCTTTCGCCACTCCCCCAGCTATTTATTATTGGGACATGTCTATCGAGAGAGATAATCAGGATGTTGTCAGTGGGGAACATACCATCGTGAATCGTGTAGAGAATAGTTTGAGCGAATTTGCCACGGCTGTGTACACGTATGATAGTCGTTATGTATTGAATTTTAGTGCCCGATTGGATGCTTCAAATCGCTTCGGACAAGATAAAAATAAACGGTTCCAACCCACTTGGTCGGCGGGTTTCAAATGGCATGTGGTCAGTGAGCCGTTTTGGTCTGCTTCCTGGTGGTTGAATAATCTGGATATTTACGTCTCTTACGGTTACCAGGGAAATGCGGTGTCTAATGTCGGTCCGGAATTGATAGCGGCAGAGAAATTCCTCAACCATTATGGGGCGTACGGGTTAGAGATTAAGTCGTTGCCTTACCCTGATTTAGGTTGGGAGAAAACGAAAACTTGGAACTTGGGAATAGATGCCTCTTTCCTGCGAGGACGTTTGAATTTGACGTTCAATTATTTCAAAAAAATCAGTGATGTGCTTTCTTCTCGTGGGATAGCTGTCGAGAATGGTATGGCAAATGGTCTTGTTTCCGGTTCCACGATGGAGAATAGCGGTTATGATTTCGTGATTAATGTGGTTCCGGTTCGGACAAAAGACTTCACGTGGCAGATATCATTAAATACCGCCACGACAAGAAATAGTGTGGATAAAAATCAACGTATCAATACATTAGATGATTACTTGAATGGTTCTGCCGTGGTGGATGGCCAGCCTTTTTCCACGTTCTACTCTTATGAATTTGATGGCTTGGACGAGGAGACGGGTATGCCCACGTTCAAACACATGGATATTGCCTTCGAGGATGCTGAAAGCCCGAAAAATTTCTTGGTGAAAAGCGGTAAGTTTACCCCGGATTTCTCGGGCGGGTTGAACACAATGTTTAAATACAAGAATCTTTCTCTTTATGCGTTGTTTGCCGTGCAATGGGGTGGACATAATCGTTTGCCGGATTTATACCCGTCTGTCGGCTTAGTTTTGGGTTCTGGACTTCCTCGGCCGGAGCAAAATGTGTCACGGAAATTGATCAATCGTTGGCGTTCCCCGGGAGACCCGACCATTTACCCCTCCTTGCCGAGTTTCACCCAAAATGAAATTCTATATCTTCCTGAAACAAAGACATCCGCAGAACAGGAACAGAGTAGGTATGTCATGTATAATCTCTCCGATATTCGTGTGGCCAACACGGACTTTATACGTTGTCGTTCTCTTTCTCTCAGTTATGATTTCACTGGGGAGTGGTTGAAGAACACGGGATTGGGTTATTTGCGATTGTCAGCGAGCATGACGAACCCTTTCATGTGGGTATCAGACAAGAAATGGGATGGGTTAGACCCGGAAACGTGTAATTGGCCGGCTCGTCGGATAACGTCATTTGCGTTATCGCTAATGTTTTAGTTTTTAACGATTAAGTAAATAAAAATGAAACAGTTAAGATTAATGATGTTAGGGGTGATCTGTATTTTTCTATTAAACGGGTGTTCCGATTTTCTCGAAGAAAAGTCTCAAGATGAGGTGATTCCAAAAACAGTGGAAGACTACGGTGAACTTTTGTTGAATTATATGGGATATACTGATGTTTGGAGAGTGCTTTACGTGTTAAGCGATGAGACTGGTATTGAGGAGAAAGTATTGGGGGCTTACTCTGATGATAAAGATGATTATCGTGCCGTTGGGATTAAAAGTATTTTTACCTGGCAGCCGGATATGTGGGAAACCGAATCGGTTGGTATCAATTCCGGTTACGAGGATACGTATAAGTTAATCATGGGGGTAAATGCCGTGTTGGACGGGATTGATGAGGCTATCGGGGATCAAAAGACGAGAGACCGGATTAAAGCAGAAGCCTTGGGACTGAGAGGATTTTATTATTTTTTCCTGATAAACTTGTATGGAGAACCGTATAATTACAATAAAGATGCACCTGGTGTTCCATTGAAGTTGACAGCGGCTTTGGTGGAAAACGGTATCGCTCGTGCTACTGTGGAAGAAATACACGAACAGATCGTGAAGGATTTGGAGGCTTCGTCTAGGTTATTTGGTAACCTCCCGAAACGGCGTGGTGATTACCGGATAAATAGTACAACGGTAGATATTCTATTGTCCCGGGTATATCTTTTCATGGAGCGATATGACGAGGCCATCGCCGCTGCCGATAAGGCAATCCGCACGGCCGAGGGGTTGACCGATTATACTGATCTACCCGAAGATACGGAGTTTTTCATGCCGACTTACGACCATAGCGAGGTGGAGTGGGTGTATGGTGCGGTAAGTTTGGAACCGGGTATGCATGTATTTGCTCCTGCCAAGGAGTTAATGGCTTATTTTGAGGGGAAAGAGGACAGGCGTGAAATTTTTTGGTTTGAAGATAGTGATTATTATGGCCTGCAAGTTAATAAGATTGTCTATAGTTACCAGACAATTCCGAACAACACGATTCGCGTGTCCGAGGCTTACTTGAACCGGGCAGAGGCCTACGTGCTGTCGGAGCAGGCGAATAAAAACACGCTTGCCTTGGCGGATTTGAACGAATTGCGCCGCCACCGTATCGTGGGTTATGAGGATGTTGTCATTGCGGACGGAACGGAGTTGTTGGCAGAAATCCGGGAAGAGCGCTACGTGGAATTGTGTTACGAGGGACACCGTTGGTTTGATCTGCGCCGTTACGGGATGCCTTCCATTTCCCATGATTACAAGGCAAGACCAAATCTTTCGTGGTTAACTTATACTTTGCGGGAGAAGGATCCGCTCTACACGTTGCCATTTCCGACAACCGTATTCAAGAATAATATTCAATTGGAACAAAACCCTTCTGCCCGGGAACCGGAAAGAAAGGGAGAAATTAAATCGAACTAAAATACAGAAAATGATGAGAAAAATAGTAATATACTTGAGCATATTAGGACTCTTGGGCTGCTTGGCTTGTTCGAAGGACAAGAAAATAGGAGAGGTGGAACCGTTAGGTTTAGATTATGAATTACCACAAGGAAAATCGCCAGCAGATGATCGTATCGTAGAAATGTATAAGAAGTATGAATCGTATATCTTGTACGAGTACTCGGATAAGGATTTTTATTATGACAGTGACATCACTCAGGCAAGATCATATGTTTACCAACTACTGGATCCGCGATACGTGGAGAACATGATGGATTTATTGGATGAAATCTGGTTTGATCTTTATCCGGAAAAGTTTCATCAACAAACGTTGCCTTATCAGGTTTTTCTGGCGAGTGATTTGCAGTACGAAGATTTCTATGGGGAAATTGTGAAAGAATTTGTTTGGTCGGGAGCGTTCTCGGTAATAGTGAGTGTGAGTGCCGAAAAATTACAAGAATTGACCCCGGAAATGAAGCTGGAGTTAAAAAATAAATTGCAAATAAAATTGTGGTCATTCTGGCGGAGTTATAACTATATCAAGCTTCCGGACGAATTTTATGAAGTGAGTAATTACGTGGGAGTGGCTGATACAGACGAATCTTCCCCTGATTATGCTCGTGCAAGAGGGTTTGTGGACGGATATAATCGAACCTCTTTATGGTATGATTATATTGACGACTGGAACACAGGCTCGATTAGTGAAGTAGCCGATCTGAGTACATTCATAGAGTGTTTGTTGACCCGATCATCGGAAGAATGGAAAGACGATTTGACTTGGCCTCTGGTGAAAAAGAAATACGACATTTTAAGAAATTGGGTACAAGAGCAATATGGCTTTGATATTCAAACTGTCGGAAATTTATTTTGTGAATAAATATAGTAATAAATAATATAGATAAAGTATGAAAAAGACATTATTGGCATTTGTATTCGGAATGCTCGTGTTGAGTGCATTTCCACAAAAGAAAGCATTGTTTCTAGATAATGAACCATGGGAAAATGTGTTGAAACAAGCTCAAAAGGCAAACAAAATGGTGTTCGTGGATTGCTACACCTCGTGGTGTGTTCCTTGTAAACACTTGATGAATGTAATTTTTCCTCAAAAAATAGTAAGTGATTATCTGGATTCAACATTCATATGTGTAAAATATGACATAGAGCAGAAAAACGGGAAAGAATTTGAAGCTCGATATCCTAATCGGATAGTGGCAATTCCTACCATGTTTATCACCGATCCTCATGGAAATCTTTTACACGTGGTAAGGGGGGCACGGGAGGCCGATGATTTGTTAGATAAATTGAAAGACGGATTATCCGGGAACCCCCTGTACGAGATCGAAAAAGAATACCAGCAAGGGAATCGAGAATTGAATTTTATAAAAAGATACTTGTGGTTTCTAGAGGTGTGTGCGGCAGATCAGAGCAGGTTTGAAAAAGTGGCCGGTGATTATGCCGCTCAATTTCCTATGGATAGCTTATTAAATCCGGATATCTGGGATATGGTAGGAGGTTTCATTTGGCGGGATATGTACAGCCGGGAGTACCGTTTTATCCTTGAACACTTGGAAGGATTCGGGAAGATAGAAGATTATTACAAATTGGAAGATCGATTATATGATGTACTGAGATTCGAGACCAATGTGGTAATGTTGAAAATCGTTCAAACGGAAAATCAGGATTCTTTGCTTGTTTTGAAGCAAAAAGTTGACCAATTATTGGAATTAAGTAAATATCCCGTGAAAGAATTTCCCAAAATATCGGCTGATTTGCTGGTGATAAAGGCTATGCTTGATGGGGATACAGACAAAGTATACGAACGTTTTATGGCATTTGAGGATTGTAATTTTCTGTTTGATGTGCCTTGGTTGCGCACGACTATTTTCCGTTATTTGTTTACACGGTTAGATGATAAACGGCGTGTGCAAGCTTGTATGGATCGCTTACTTGCCTATCAGAGGCGATTAGGTTACGAAAAAGGAGGGGAGGTTGATGAAGTGGTTGCCTTGGGTAAGGAAAAACTAGCAAAGATGTAATTGTATACCCTGAAAAAAGTTTACTGTAATCCAGAGTAAACTCAGGTTAGAGTTAGGAAAAATGTGTCGAGCAATACAAACGAACAGATGTGGGTAAAAGTCGTGAACACAGATGGGATGTTCTAGCAGAATGGGCTTGACCGGAATCTTAGGACTTTTCAGCTCTATGGGGTTAAGACGCTTCCTTGCACGATATTGCTGGACGAGGAGAATTACATCATTGCTAAAAATATTGAAATCAAAGTTCTTCAAAAGAAAATTAACGAGTTGTTAAAGAAAAAATAATATCAAGATTATTTGTTTTTATTCAGCCGGGGTACCTCTTTTGCGCGTGAAGGGAATGTGTACCCCGGCTTTTTCGTGGAGATATATAAAAATCTATCGGGATGGTCATTTCATGAAACCTAACACTTGATAATCATGGAAAACAGATACATCCCGGGGACGGGAAACACGTCCGCGACAGGAAACGCTGTCGCGGAGATAATAGATTTCAAAAAAGACCGGCTCTTCGTTTGGAATAAAGATTCTTATGACCGGGTTTTTCACGCGGAAATCCTTTGGTTGGAAGCCAGTCGTAATTATTGTTACATGCACTTGAAGGATCGCCCGAAAATTCTTGTCGGGCTCCCGCTGTTAACCCTCGAAAAAGGTCTTCCGGCGGGACTGTTCACGCGAGTGCATCGCGGTTACATGGTGAATTTGGAGCACGTGGAACGTGTACGGGGGAACACGATTTATATCGGCAAACAGGAAATCCCGCTAGGACAACCCTACCGGGAGGGTTTCCTCGCCCGTTTCCATTTTTTAGGAAGCGTGAAGGGCTTGCACAAGTAGAGAGGAACACGCTCGAATAAAATTATTTATAAACCGTTTCGTGGAATGGCTGTTCCGGTTTGGCTGTTCGGTCAGTTGAACGGGACGGGGGATCAGTGGATCGGGTGTACGGGATAAATTAGTTGCGCGTGGTGTGTGGGCATACTATTTTTGTCGTGTAATCAAAAATTAAACGATATGGAATTATTATTTGACAGGACTAAAGAACAAGAGAGGGACCCGGGGAGAACAAGGCGAAGAGGAGGCGGGGAAAGGGCGAGAACAAGCCACAACTCCGGCACAACTCCAACACGGGTATTGTACAACATCTTGCCGGACAAGCGTGGCACGGTCGTTATCGTGATCGTGTATCCTTGGTCGGGCTTTATCTCTTCCCGTCCGCTTTTTGCACGTGGCGGGAATCAAGTAAAAACAATTTATTCACTTAAAAATGCAGGATGATGGCAGAAATAAGCAGTATTTTCAAGATTAAAGGGCGAATCGGTAACACGATTTTTAGCGGACGGAACGGCAAGTATTACGCCCGGGCGGTACCGGCATCGGTGAGCAACCCGAACACGGAGAAACAACAGGCGGTTCGTGATCGCTTCCGGGTGGCGGTTCGTTTTTACCAGCGTTTGAAAGAAACACCCTTGGAAGAGGTTTGGCGTCGTTCCGGCAAGAATGCTAAACTCACGGGGTTCGCCCTGTTCATGAGGGAGAACCTGAAAATGTTCGATCACCGGGGTAAAATTGTTGATTATGACGGTTTACGCCTTGCAACGGGAAACCGGGACGGGGTGTACGACTTGTCGGCTTCCGTGGACGACGGGAGCCGGGTAACCCTTCGCTGGGCGGGTGCCGACGATAGTGCCTACTTGGATCAGAATGATCGCTTGATGGTTGTCTTGTTGCGAGGCGATCGCGCGTTCTCGCCGGAAGTGGTAGAGGAAGTGCAAGTCACGCGAGGAGAGGGAATGGCCGTGTTCCCGCTATACCGGGTGAAAGATGTGCCGGTGCACGTGTATTGTTTTTTCGTGTCACCGTCGTTTTCTGCTTTCTCTAACTCTCAACACGTGGTGGTATGAGCGGGGGAAGAAAACCCGTGGCGGGGCTCGTCAACTCGGTCGGGGAGGTGATCGACCGCTTGACGCTTCCCGCCCGGGAGAAAAAGAAGCTGGAAACAGATATCCTGCGGGTGATCGCCGAACGCGAGCGACAGCGTTTGGAGTCGAGTGCTGCCGTGGTCGGGGAGGAAGCCCGGGGAAACTGGCTGCAACGCTCGTGGCGTCCGCTCGTGATGTTGATGTTTGCCGTGATTATTCTTGTCGGGACGTTCACTAGCTTGCCGATACTGGCAGAAACCTCCCGTTTCTGGGATTTGCTGGAAATCGGGTTGGGCGGGTACGTGGTGGGTAGAAGCGGGGAGAAAATCATAGAGGCTGTCACGCGAAAACGATGTTAATTTTAGATTTTTAAATGTATAAACATGATGATTTTTAATTCTCAAATTTCAATCGTCAACCATCGGTTGACGGGGAACGGTGTGGTTCACTTGCAATGCGCGAAAAACACGCGCAAGTTGGTTGGTCCGGATATGATTGTTTTGCACTATACCGGGGGAACGAGCCCGATGTCATCGGCTCTTTTCTTGACCAGACCGGACGTGGCCGCTTCGGCACATCTGGTGATCGGGCGGGAAGGGGAACTGGTTCAACTTGTGCCGTTTAATATAGAGGCGTGGCACGCGGGGAGAAGCTGGTACGCGGGACGTGCCGAGTTGAATCATTATTCAATCGGTATCGAATTGGATAACCTTGGAAAACTTCGCGTGGAAGGGAACACGTTCGTGGCGGAGTGCGGGCGGAAAGTGAAGCCGGAAGATGTACATGCCGATTGCTCGGGAGAGGAATTAACATACTGGCATCGTTACACGAGTGTACAGGTGAGGACGTTGGTCGAGGTGTGCAAGTTGCTGGAATCCAATTACCCGATCCGGGACGTGGTAGGGCACTCGGACATCACGAACCGGAAAATAGACCCGGGACCGGCGCTGGAATTCGCCTTGGGGGAAGCATTTTAGATTTATGATTTATGATTCGTGGATTTTGTAATCAAGTGATTTCATTTTCAATTTTCAACTTTTAATTTTCAATTATTATGGCAGAATTTAATTCTTATTTGTTAGGTAAAGCGAGAAGATCAGTGGGTAACATCACGTTGTGTTACACGAGAAGTAAAAACATCGCCAAAGCGAAGGTGTTTTCAAGGAAAGATAACCCGACGCCGGAGATTCTTGACCAACGGGCGAGAATGAAAGCGTTGGTATCCTTGTCCCGGAAGATTATACCCGTGATCCGGAAAGGATTCGTGGGAATCGGTAACGGAACGACCTCGAACGCCTTCGTGGCGCGAAACATGGGGGCGGTAAACGTGGACGAGAAACACGTGGGAACGGTAGATCTCGACCAGTTGAAGCTGGCCGCGGGGATACTTTACCCTCCCAAGGTCACGGTCGCGTACAGCACGGGTAGCCAGAAGTACACGTTCGAGCAAGAGATGCAAGGGGAGGAAGATGGATTCGCATTGCAGGATGACAGGGTTTACGGGGTACTTTACGAAACGGTACTGGAGCGCGCGAGATTGGTGACCTTGCGGGACCGTGGCGAAAGTGGTAGCACGAGTTACGCGTTACCGGAGGACTGGAACAACGAAAACGTGAAGGCGTATTGCTTCGCCACGTCGAAAAACGGGCGACAAGCATCAGATAGTAGAGTCTTGACGCTAGGGGAATCCTAATTTGTTTCGTTTTGCTATGCCAAGAGGGGATCGGTCAAGTAGGCCGGTTCCCTATTTTTAATAGGGATTGATGAAATATTTTAGATAATCTACTTTAGATTATCTAAAATAGATAGTCTAAAATGGATAGTGAAAAGATATTTTCATTCTTTTGTCAAAAATGAAATCGATATGAAAAGGAGTGAAGAATCCATTTTACTCGCGTGTTGGCTGAAGCTATTTTATTGAAATTTCCTGAAAAGACAAGTACCGGGAATACTTTGAGACTTGGGATGGCGTGTGGTGTTGTTTTTAAATATTTGTTTTCTAGTGTCTTGTAAAAAAGTTAAAAAAAAGAGGGTAAAAAATTTGGAAAAGGGGATTTTATGCTGTTATCTTTGCACCCGCTAAACCGGAAGGGGGGGGCGAGTGAAGAGAGAGGTTGGCGAGGTTCTTTAGATGTTGTAGAGATGAAGCGAGGGGGGTAAAAGTTAGTTGTAACGACACCCCGCGAAAAAAGTTTGAAAAAACTTTGAAAAAGATTTGGAAGGGAAGGGAAAAACGTTTTATCTTTGCATCCGCTTTCGCCTCGAGAAAAGGGCGAGGGTGAAGACGAGAGAAGAAGAGTTCTTTAAAATATTGACGTGAACAAAACAACGTAGCGAGCGTGAATCGAAGAACGACGAGAGTCGTGATTCATGAACACATGACCCTGCCAGAACAAAATTTCTGAATAATATTTTACAATGAAGAGTTTGATCCTGGCTCAGGATGAACGCTAGCGACAGGCTTAACACATGCAAGTCGAGGGGCAGCATAAGGTAGCAATACCTTGATGGCGACCGGCGCACGGGTGAGTAACACGTGTGCAACCAACCCCGTACCGGGAGATAACCCGCGGAAACGTGGACTAACACCCCATGGAACTTCAAGATCGCATGGTCTTGATTTTAAAAGTTAATGGTACGGGACGGGCACGCGCGACATTAGGTAGTTGGCGGGGTAACGGCCCACCAAGCCGACGATGTCTAGGGGTTCCGAGAGGAAGGTCCCCCACACTGGAACTGAGACACGGT